>NZ_JBNPYE010000008.1:0-197941 GCF_051494225.1 Flagellimonas lutimaris
ATTTGCCGATTCCCGGGGAGTACGTTCCCTGTGGCGATTTGCAAACATTGACCGGTGGGAAAGCTTGGTCGCTGTAGACTTTGTTCATCCATAAAATTTAAAAGCCTCCAAGATTGGAGGCTTTTTTTGATTATACGTAAAGAGTATAAATTCGCTACCATCAATAACCATAAGTTCTGGACGTGAAACTTTAAATAAAAACCTATTCCCAGGTAGGGGTTTTGAAATGTGAGTTGTTTTAAATAAAACCTCAATAATTCAAATCTTTAACCCCATTCTCAATGAACTTATCTAAAAAAGGGCTTATCATTATTTTTATAATGATGGGATATGTAGTCCGTTCCCAAGACTTAACGGAAAATTTAAAGGTCTGGTCCGGCGTCGGCCTGAAATATGGAATCACAGAAAAACTTGACGCAATATTCGGCCAAATGTTCAGCTACAATGTTAATCCAGCTGGATATAGTTTTTCTCAGACCAAATTGGCTTTTAAATACAAGATAAAAAGAAGGACCTATGTAGAGGCCGGTTATGTAAATGGCTTGTTCAATGATTCAAGGTCATTACGGGACCAAGGAGTCAATACCCTTATGTTTGGAAAATTGGCAATCGGACGTGTTTACGGGAATTTTTCCTATAGGCATGATATTGTTAAAAGACTTTCACTAAGGCATGAACCGGAGATACAATACTTCTTCAATTCGTTGGAGAAATACCAAGTACGAGGACTCTATGCAGCTAGGTTGATCTATAATGTGAGAAGGTCCAGTTTGGCTCCCTATTTGGAAAATCAATTTTTCTATTACGCTGGAGGTGATATAAGTAGCGGTATAAAACGATACCGCCTAAAGCCGGGCGTAAACTTTAAACCGTTCGAAGATTTTCCAATGGGAGTCAGTATCTATTATATCATTCAAAAAGAGTTCAACACAGATTTCTTACCCGAAAACAATTACAATGTTTTGGGATTCCATCTTTCATTCACCTTAAAATAATCCTTGATTATGAAACTTCATAAAATAAAACCTTCCAACTTTAAGAAAACAATTATTTGTAGAAATGTCTCTAGTACATTGGTCAATAAATTTATTAAACGAACTCATCTTCCAAAAGCTGGCGATGTGGCGATATTTCGAATAAAGGAAGTAGGCAAACATACCCGTGTGCAGACCATAAATGGAAATAACAGATATATTCTTCCCGGGGATCTGATCATGGCAACATTCGGCAATAGATATGCAACAGAACAACTTGAGGGTTATTTGCCCAAGGAATACCGTACAAACTATCAAATACTTGGTCAAGGGGGTGTTATAGGGACAATGGCCTCCATTCACAGTAAATTCGAGTTGGTTGGTCCAACTACGGTAAGCTTGGTCGGCTACGTTGTGGATGAAACAGGTCAAGTAATCAACACAAAATACTTGAACCATGAGGCGCCTTTGGAACTTATTTCTCCATCCACAACGCAGGCACCTAAAGTAATTCTTTCCCTTGGGACTGGTATGGATAGTGGAAAAACTACCTCCGCCGCCTTTTTAACGAGAGGTCTTAAATTGGCAAAGAAGAAAGTGGCCTATATTAAACTAACCGGTACTGCCTATACAAAGGATAGGGCCATGGTACGGGATTATGGAGCTAAAATGTCCCTGGATTTTTCAGATTTCGGCTTTCCATCCACATATATGTGTTCCACACGAGAACTTTTGATATTATACAAATACTTATTCGACAAAGCAAAAAGCATTGCTCCTGATGTAATTGTTGTTGAAATAGCCGATGGGTTGTTGCAAAGAGAAACTTCCGCATTGCTCAATGATAGTGTTTTTGCCCAAAATGTTTTTGGAGTATTGTTTTCAGCAACTGATAGTATGAGTGCCATCTCTGGCGCCAATATGCTGAAAGGACTTAATTACAATGTCATTGGGGTTACAGGACTTTTCACTACCAGCCCTTTGATGGTTGATGAAGTAAGGAATACCTCTGGTTACAAAGTTTTGTTAGGAGAGGAATTAATGTCAAAAGAAATAATCGATACTTTAGAGCAAAGTAAAAAAACAGAAGTTTTTGAAAACAAAATGGCAGCTAATAACGGAATTTGCTAAAACCAACAGTTACTTGTTCCTGACCACTTTTTTAAGTGGTCTTTTGTACAATATACTCACACTGTTGATTCCAATAAGTATTGGGAGATTCTACGAATTCAATTTTGGCTTTTCCTCACACCGATTACAGATTATTAAATCGGTTCCGTTTATCAATACTCAGGTTTTTACGGAATTTCTGGTTTTCTTTTTCTGCATTGTGGGGATTCGCTTTGTATTCGAATACATCAATAAATACCTTATTGCTCTTATCTGTGAAAAATTTGCAAAGGATCTACGGGAAAAATTATTTGCCCATCAGTTACAAGTTGCTACAGAAGTATATGACCAAAAAGGTATCGGAAAATATTTGCTACGGTACAGCGGTGACCTAAAAAGCATCCAAAATTATATCTCCAGAGGGTTGTTACGATTCCTGCAGGATGTGTTTTTGATTGCCATTCTTTTGGTTACCATTGCTTATATTGATATCAACTTGGGACTTATCTTAAGTGGGTCGATTATTATATTCTCGCTTATCCTGTTCTTTATCAATAAATTGCTGTACACAATTTCCGTGAAGCGCCGAAATAAACGATCTCAAATATTGTCCTTTATCAATACCCGCTTAAGGGGTATTCACACCATAAAGGCTTTCAATAAATATACTCCAGAGGAGAAACGGTATAGAAAACGTTCCGGTGAACTTTTGGAAATAGGAAAGAAGTATCAAAAAGTGGCCAGTTCCATACAGGCGCTCATTCCTGCTTTGACATATGTCATGCTCGGTATTTTAATGTCCTACGTGTATTATTCGAATAACGCCAACGATAGCACTGTGGATCAATCGGTTTTATTGATATTGATCCTTTTAATAATTTCTTTCCTTCCCATATTTAGAAGGATTTTGCGTGTGAGCATTGTTTGGAAATTGGGAAATATTTCCTTCGAAAAACTAATTAAAATACTTTCCCTCAAGGCAGAAAACTCCTTGGCCTTTCAAAGTTTGGACGTGAAAGACAAGGAAATAGCCTTCAAGGATATTACATTTAGTTACCCCAACTCCAATCGAGAAGTATTTAAAAACACTTCTTTTAAAATAAAACCAAAGAGTACAACTGCTATCATTGGCAACTCAGGAGCGGGCAAAAGTGCTTTTGTGGGTCTTTTGCTTAAGATGTATCCTCCAAAAAAAGGAAATATAACCTATGGAAAAAATACCATAGACCAACTATCCGAAAAGTCCATCCGTAAGAATATTGCCGTTGTTTCCAAAGATTTTCCACTTTATGGAAAAGATGTTTATGAAGCTATTGTCTATTCCAGAAAAAAGCATAAAAAACATAAGTCAGTGGCTCTTTTAAAGGACCTTCAGCAGTTTGAACATCCAAAAGATATTTTGACTCTTGATGATAGAATTGGAGACTTGGGAAATATTTTGACGGGCAGTCAAAAGAAAATATTGATGTATTGCCGAGCACTATTGACCAACAAACCAATATTGCTAATTGATGAACCTTTTGAAGAATTAAACCCTGAGACAGAGGACTACATAAAATCCCTATTGAATGGGATGAAGGGTAAAAAAACAATAATAATACTGGATAAAAATCCGATTGATGGATTGGATACGGATAACAGCTATTTTATAAAGGAAAATCAATTTATTAAACAGCTTTAAAACTTCACCAAGTTTAGGTTACTCCGATAATGATGTAAGTTGGACTCCCCTCATTTTGGGCATCTTGGCAGTGACTAAGCATGCATAATTAAGAAAAAACCTATCCATATGAAGTCTTTTAAAAACTCCATCGAATCCTAAAAAAAATATTATGTCCTAAAGATCGGTACTTCTCGAATTCAAAAAAGGATTGGGAAATTAGATCCATTTCCCAGTTAGTGGCAAGGGAATACGTAAATGTAGGTATTGCTATGAGCGAATGATTGGTTGGGGAATATACGGCACCAAACGACGCCGAAAGGATTGGCGAGAACTCCTTTACCAATTGCAAATAACTGGAAAACTCAAAGGGCATTAAATCTTTGGCCGTGATTTCACTCAGGGTCATATTTTCAACACCGCCCTCAAAATCGGAGGCACTTTCATTATACAGTGCCGATCCATATAGGTAAAGCCCGTTTTTAAAACCATAATCAAGAGATATCGAAGCACTCCAAACATTATTGGATTCCATGTAATCCTTGCGTGGCACAAAATAGGACACCTCGCCCTTGAACCCCATGTTTTTCAAGTTGCCCGACCATCCTGTCCCCATTACCCAATCGTTCTGATAGATACCGGCAATCAATTGAAAATCATAAGACCATTTATTAAAACCGTACAAAAGGGCAATGATATGGTCATCCTTTACCCTACCTTTTTTTGAGGCCAGTTCCACTTTACTAAAATCACCGGTATAGTACTGGATTCGTATTGCATCACTTCCAGGGCGCTCTTCATAATCAAAATCTAGAAAATTATAGGTGTTGAAAATATCGTTTGGGTTCCATATCAAGTTCCGTCCCCAATTAACCCTTTGCCTTCCCACTGTAATATCCCAATCTCCTTTACTATACTTAATGGATGCCCTATCGATTGTTGAAGTAAATAGCATATGCTCCGATTCTCCCAAATTCCAGGTCAGGTCAACCCATCCATTATCCATTCCCATTAGGTCAGAAAACCCAGGAATATTCGACACTGCATCACCATAAAAAATTCGGTTTCGAAATTCCAATCGCATGGTAATGCCCTTTGAGGGTGCATAGGCAAAATTCAGCCTATTATGTACCAATGTGGTCCATTGTAGTTGGTCCAAGTTATCCACAAACTGTATTTGGTGTAGGTTTTTGACATACCCGCTTAGCATCAGTTTATGTTCCTTTTCCTGTCCCAACATCCAAATGGGCATGAGCAGTACAATAATGAACCCTATGATCGGTGAAAGTTTCATGATGCTCAAGTAGGAGTTTGCACAACATCAGAATCCACCTTACCATCAACCAAAGTAATTACTCTTCTGGCTTTTTCGATTACTCTTTGGTCGTGAGTGGAAAACAGGAAGGTAATTTTTTCCTCTTGGTTCAATTTGGCCATGATGTCCAGTAAATTGCCTGCTGATTTTGAATCCAGATTGGCCGTTGGCTCGTCGGCCAAAATTATTTTGGGCTTGGAAGCCAAGGCCCGGGCCACCGCGACCCTTTGTTGTTGTCCTCCTGAAAGTTCTCCCGGTCTACTATTGACCTTCTCCTCCAGACCTACTTCCCGAAGCAGTTCCAAGACCCTTTTTTCCCTATCTTTTTTGGGGACTTTTTGCAATTGGAGCACAAATCCAATGTTTTCCCTAGAAGTAAGCACAGGTATCAGGTTAAAGGACTGAAATACAAAACCAATATTTTGAAGCCTAAAATCAATCATTTTGTTTTCTGATAGTTTAGTAATTTCCACACCATCTACAAACACGGTTCCCGAAGTGGGCTCGTCAAGGCCACCTATCATGTTCAAAAGGGTGGATTTACCAGAGCCCGATGGCCCCACCAAAGCAACAAATTCTCCTTCTTCTATATGTAGATGCACATCTTGTAATGCCTTTACAGGAATCATTGTTTCTTGATATGTCTTACTAACGTTATGTGCATCAATGATTGTTTTTCCCATGGTGCTAGATTTTTCGAATTGATTCTGCAGGATTTAATTGTAAAGCCCTGTACGCGGGGTATATGGCCGATAACAGTGCTGTAATCAGACACATAATAGCCACGATCCAATAGATTTGATCATCCAATTCAGGATAGATGATGGAACTAAATCCGTAACTGGCCAATCCTTCGGAGAAAATGGCGATATTGATACCGTAGGTTCCTAAAATAAGAATACTCAACCATCCGATAAAAAGTCCAAGGGGGCATCCGATCAATGTTAGAAAAAAGGTTTCCAACATAATCATGGAAAATATCTTTCTCTTGTTGAATCCAATGGCCATCAGCATACCCAGTTCCCTAATTCGTTCCAAAACGGACATGAGCATGGTATTCACAATACCAAAAGTGAGCGCTAAAAGAATAATGCCAGTAATGATATAGGTGTATAGATTGAAAGATTCTATTACCATCTCCAGATGAGGGGAAAGGTCCTTCCAATCTTCCACTTTTCCGTTGGGAGCCAACTGTTGAACACCAGTTTTATAACTTTCCAATGTTGCTTCATCTTTCAATAAAATGGCCAATTCATTACTTTCCGAAGGCTGTAAATCCAAGAGTTTGTCCAAGGATTGTTTTTGAACATAGACATTCACTTCATCCAAGGAAAGGTTCTTGGATTTATAGATTCCACCAACTCGAAATGCGGCAGAAACTATATTGGAATTGATATCTGTAAAAGTAACCACGACCTTACTTCGTAATTTAATCTTGAGTTTTTTGGTCAGTTTTTCTCCTATAAAGATTTCATTGCCTTTTCCCGAAGCAAAGTAATCTCCCGCTATCAAATTTTGGTTTAGGCCAATTTGTTTTATTTCAGCTTTTGGGGATATGCCATAAATTGTGACACCAGCAACGGTTGTAGGGGATGTAATCATCCCTTGGGTAATGGAGCGTGCACTTGCGGCTTGAACCAGGTCTTCTTTTTGAAGTATTGAAAGAATGGAATCGGAATTTTTGATGACATATTTGGATTCCTGTTGATTGGTAAATTCAGGATGATGTATCTGGATATGGGATAGTTGCCTGTTTACAGATTCATCAATGTTGTTTTTGTAAAGCCCCCAAGCAAAGGCCAAAATGAATACGCTGGCCCACAGACCAATTACAATGGAGCCAATCACCACAAAACTTCGTGTTTTGTTGCGCCAAATGTTCCGCCAAGCTATTTGAACCAACATAATCAACTATTTATGGCATCTACAGGCTTAAGCCTTAATATTTTAAATCCAGGGTAAAGGGCCAATAAAATGGCCAATACCAATATAATCAAGGTTTGAGTAATGAAAATTCGGATATGACCCGAAAAATAAATAATGGGCTCAAAACCATAATCTTCATATACCTCCCTTAGCGATCCACTAAATTGGACAGGGTTTTCCGTGAACAAATGAACAATCAATATGCCCGCTAACACACCCATCAAACAGCCCATCAATGAAATCATGATTGATTCCAACAGTACTACATAGGCCAATAGACGTTTTTTCATACCGATGGCAATCAGAATACCAAATTCCCGATTTCGTTCAAAGGTCATCATCAATAAAGTACCAAACAATCCAAAGGATATGATGAAGTAGAGAATTCCGATGATAATATAATGCCCCGCACTGTCCGCTTCAATAAACTGATCCATCTCAGGCATCATTTGTTTCCATGTCATCACTTCATAAGCCTCAATGTCAATGGTATTTTCTACAGCTCTTTTGGAACTTTCCAAATCCGAAGTTTTACCGAGCATTATGGACAATGATGTCAATCGGTTTTCTGCACCGTACAGATATTGGGATGCTTGCAATGGCATGTAGATGACATTACTGTTCAGCTCGGGAGACCCCAGCTTTAAAATACCATCGATTTTGAATTTACCCGCGGCACTACTTGCGTGGTACCCTTGTCCAATCAAAACAAGAGTGTCGTTTACCTTGGTGTTAAGTTGTTCTGCCAACCCACTGCCAATAAGGATATGGTCCACATTGTTACTTTCAAAATATTGCCCTTCAATAATCTTTTCATTGAGGCGGTTTACTTCTTTTTCACTCACAGGATCTATCCCCAATACCATCACTCCTTTGGTTTTATCGGCAAACGATGACAGGGCAAAGGTTTCCAACCGAGGCATAAGGTAGGTGATCTTGGGATTGTTAAGTAATTTTTTAGAAAGCTGTTCATCGGCTTCAAAAGAGTGGTCTATCGATTGTTCATCCCAATAGCCTTTCTTATGGATTTGAAGATAACCCGATGAGTAGCTGACCACATTATGAATCATGTTTTCATAAACTCCATCGGTAACCGAGCGAAAGGTAATGGCCAAAAGCACGGCAAAGAAAACTGAGGCAACGGTAATCAGTGTTCTTCGCCTGTTGCGCCAAATATTCAACCATGCCAATTTTAGGAACATCATTTCAATTGCATCATGTTTCGTGTAGTGAAAAAACTGTCGGGAATCTCCTCATCATATAGGAGATGATTGTACCTGATTACGGTTTTGTACCCTTCCTTGTCCGTAGGAATCATTTCTATCCGTGTGGTCACTTTTCTTGAACCAAAGATTTTGACATCACTTGAATTCATGATGTTGACCAGTTCACCGTCTTCATCATAAAACTCTGCCTTGATCTGAAGAAAATCCTGGGTGTCTATCCATACGATTACCTTTTCCCAAACAATGGCAGCTGAAGGTTTCGGTATCATTTCAATTTTGTAGCATTCTTTGCCTTCAATAGATTCCTTGCCCAAATGTTTGTGATCATAGTCTTTGACCGATGAGGCTTCCTTAACCAAATCATCATTGGTAAAGTCCGTGCCCATCCAACTCTGCGACATCATCGAAGGAGGCAGTTTAATGGTGCGTTCAATGGCTGGTATCCAGTTCCAAACTTCTTTTGTGCGTTTAAGAAAAATAATACCCTTTTCCTTGGCAGGAGCCTGTACAAGAATCAAGGTATAGTCATCCCCTTTGGTCCAAGCTTTCATTTCCATTTCCCTTTGCCAAGATGGACGTATAATTTGGATGGTAATATCTGCTTGGGACGTATTTCCCCTAATATTGTCATCAGCCCTTTTAACAATCTCCTTCGCAGATAAATCTTGAGTGGGCTTTATGGCAGCAAGAAGCAAAATACTCAGGCCAAAAGCTAAATATCGAACCAAAGTCAGAGCTATTTTCATAGTTTGAAACTAGCTCAATAAATAGCCTTAGACAATGATATAAATCACTGAATCAATCCGACTAACAATCGCTTTTTGAACAGAAACATGGTAAACCAAGAAGAAGGGACCTTTTTAACCTTGTTGCACACTACAACTGAGAATATGGAAGTGGCCTTAAAAATACCCGGATGATATTGTTCATGGCATTTGCATATTCTTCCATATTTGAGATTCGCTTCCATTCCGGGTGCGGACCAAACTTGCCCCATGCTTCCGTGTGGGCTTCCTTATCTTTAAATGCCAACATATAGGTGAGGCATGGCATATTGGTCCCAGCAATGTTAGATCCAAAAAATACGGTGGGAAGGCCAACATCTTCAAAAATGCCAAATTCACTGTCATTGAACATTTTTACTTTTCTTCTTAGGGCATCCTCATTGTAACTTTCGTAAATTCTGAGCTCAAAAAAGTTAGCATCATCCATCGGCTTCTGAAGGCTAGGGAAACCCGTCGTGGATTGAATAAGATCAGTGGTAATTCTACTATACGGAATCAAGTCTTCGGATATTTTAAGGTATGGGCTTGCATCCTCTATATATTTACCGTCCTGAATCAATAACTCGTTACTTTTTTGAAACTCAGCTATGTTATTATAAGGGATAACCACATATAGTTTTCTGGGCAAACGTTCCCCTACCTCTTCAAACACCCCAATATTTTTCACCCCTTGTCGGTTCATGGCTGGAATGAACGCATCTTCTAAATAATCATGAAGCACCTGTTCCGGTCTACCAAACTCCAATTCATATGTTCTCAGTTCATATACCTGCTCCTGTGCTACCAAATGGAAGTGCAGCATCAATATAAAAAGTATGGAAAAAACTCTTTTCATCATTTTAATTGTTTAGTTAACTTTTATAATACCATGATCAAAGGCATGTTATACCATTTATACTTTCCCTGCGAGGATATTTTCAATCGCACTCAACTCCCCATCGTCAAATCCTGGTCTTTGCAAAGCCTGTAACGAGTCCTCTAATTGCTCGGGCCTGCTTACCCCCAGCAGAACTGACGTAACCCTTGGGTCTCGCTTTACCCATAAAAGTGCCATTTGGGCCAGGGTCTGCCCCCTATCTTTTGCCACCTTATTCAATCTTGCTACAATCTCCAGTTTTTCTGGGGTGATTTGGTCGGCTTCCAAAGCACCGTTCCCACGTCCGGAAGCAGCTCTTGATGATTCTGGGATTCCATGAAGATATTTGTTGGTCAACAAACCTTGTTCCAAGGGTGAAAACACAATACTTCCAACGCCTTCATCCCCTAGTACATCCAACAACCCATCTTCAATCCACCTATCAAACATGGAATAACGGGGTTGATGAATCAAACATGGGGTTCCCATTTCTTTTAGCATTTTTATGGCAGCCCTTGTCTCCTCAGCATTGTAGCTGGATATTCCAACATAAAGTGCTTTTCCTTGTCGAACTATTAAATCCAAAGCGCCCATGGTTTCCTCCAAAGGTGTGGATGGGTCCGGGCGGTGGTGATAGTAAATATCAACATAATCCAGCCCCATTCTTTTTAGGCTCTGGTCCAAACTGGAAACCAAGTATTTTTTGGAACCAAAATCACCATAAGGACCATCCCACATCTTCCACCCTGCTTTGGTGCTCACAATTATTTCATCCCGGTATTGGGCCAAATCCGATTTTAGTATTTTACCAAAAGTAGATTCGGCCGAACCAGGTGGGGGACCATAATTGTTTGCAAGGTCAAAATGGGTAATTCCGGCATCAAATGCATTGCGCACTATTGTACGGGCAGTATGAAAATTGTCCATTTCACCAAAATTATGCCAGAGGCCAAGGGAAAAAGCAGGTAGCAACAAACCGCTAGTGCCACAACGATTATAAGTCATTTCGTTATATCTATTCTTGTTTGGTCGGTAATTCATAAGTGTAAATTAAGGTTCATTTCATCTCCCATAAATAGAACAACTTTAGGATATGGGCTATTGATGTTTCACACCAACTTCTCTGGTGCCTGATTTATCAAAAACATGATATCAACTATTCAATACATGTCTTTTTCAAAATTCTTTGATACATTGTCGTAACAAATTTATTGGGTTTTTTATCCCTTTTCATTGAACTAGGACAAGAAATCACCATTACAGCCCCGATACCGATTTATGAAAAATGAATTGAAAAAATACTTGGAACGTTTTATTAAATTATCTGATAATGAAGCGGAGATGGCACTGGAGTTCTTTGAATATCAAAAATTTCCAAAAAACACACTCATTTTGCGCTCGGGAGACATCTGTAATTTTGAAGCCTATATTAAGCAAGGTTGTGCTCGGGAATTTTTCACAGATCATAAGGGAAACGAGCACACGGTTGAATTTGCCATTGAAGATTGGTGGATTAGTGAAATCAATAGTTTTGAAAACCAAGTACCTAGTCAAGTAAGTATTGAGACCTTGGAGGAAACTGAAATGTTGATGTTATCCTTAGAGTCAAAAAAACAACTGCTTGAAGCAATCCCGGCCTTAGAAAGGATGTTCAGAATCATGATGCAACGCCATGTACATGCCCTTAAAAAACGATTGCTTCAAAATATGTCCAGAAATGCCATGGACAGATATAAAATGTTCTTGGAACAATATCCTACAGTTGTACAGCGGGTCCCACAATATCACATAGCGTCCTATTTGGGAATCTCCCAAGAATTCTTGAGCAAATTGAGAAAGAGGAACATGGATTTGTAAAAAAAGGGTGCGGAATATCTTGGAACATTGTTCACGAGATGGGCAAAATCCCTCTTTTTACTCCATTTTATAATTTTTTTTGACTTCCATTTTCGTGAAAATACTGGGTATCCCATTCGTTCAACTTGCCTCAAACAATAATACCCTAACCATATCAATAGGTTTTTCCGGCCAGATTGCTTCTTCAAATTTAGTTCGGTTACTGATAAAAGTCATTAAATGAACACATTACTTTCAATAATTTTAGTGACAATTCCTAACAAGTGCCTTGGTTCTCTATGGCCAAGTAAAAACATTTAATATGGACACCAATCAAATCAAAACCAAATTCGAGCAGGCTGATCAGTTTCTTGATGCGGCCCAAAGTGAGTTAAATCGACCAGCAGAAGATGTCGTACCCTATATGGTATGTAGAAGCACACGAAAATCCATATCCCATTATTTAAAAGGATTTCTCTTAAAACATGGAACCGAATTCAATGAAGAGGATACCGTAGAAATATTATTGAATAAATGTCAAACCATTAATAGTGAATTCAACGATTTTGATTTGAGTCCCTTAAAATTTAAAAGGGATGATGAGTACAGCGCTGAATTTAATGAGATGCAAAACTGCATTGATTTGGCCACATACACCAAACAACTAGTCAATAGAATAAACCATAGTATTTGAGCACACACCCATAAAATTTAACATCCATAATTCTCCTATTATGAGCGAGTCAATATTGCAAAAAATAAGCCGGTCAAAAAAAGTATCCACGGATAAGAACAAGAAAAACTCCAAATACAAATATCCGGGCAAGCCGGTTGCAATGGACGGAAATACGGCCGCAATTATGTGCGAACGGGAATCTACCGACGCTGCCGGGGCATTCCCTATTACACCTTCTACCCAAATGGGTGAATATTGGGCCGATGCGGCTGCCAAAGGACATTTGAATATTTCGGACAAACCTTTAATATTTATTGAACCCGAAGGGGAACACGCGGCTGCAGCGGTAACTGCAGGTTTGTCCATGACCGGTTTGCGTGCAGCCAACTTTTCATCCGGTCAGGGGATTGCTTATATGCACGAGTCGCTCTATGCCGCAGTGGGTAAACGCCTTACCTATGTATTGAATATTGGTGCTCGGGCAATGACAAAATCTACTTTGAACGTACATGCGGGGCACGATGATTACCATGCTGTAGATGACACGGGCTTTTTCCAAATGTTCGCTAAAAAGGCCCAGCATGTAGCCGACCTTAATATAATTGCTCACCGCATTGCAGAATTGGCGCTTACTCCAGGTATCATTGCCCAAGATGGATTTTTGACCACGCACTTGATTGAATCGTTTCTTTTGCCCGAACGGGAACTCATTAAAGAATATCTGGGCCGACCAGACGATATCATTAAAACACCAACACCGGCCCAACGCATTATTTATGGTGAAACACGTCGCCGGATCCCCGAATTGTGGGATGTGGACAACCCTGTTATGGCAGGTATCGTTCAAAATCAGGATTCTTACATGCAGAGTGTTGCTGCCCAACGCCCATTCTTCTTTGATCATATTAAAGAATTGACCGATCGCGCATTTGACGAATATTATCAGTTTACAGGAAGAAGATATCAGCGTGTAATGACCTACAAGGCAGAAGATGCCGATTATCTCATTTTAGGTCAAGGCAGCTTGGTGCCCAGTGCAGAAGTTGTTGTGGATTACCTTCGTGAAACACGTGGCATTAAGGTGGGGGTAGTTGACCTTGTTATGTTTAGGCCATTTCCATCGGATATGCTCGCAGAAATATTGAAAGGGAAAAAGGCAATCACTATTTTGGAACGGTTGGACCAACCATTAGCTGTCGATTCCCCGATTGCCCGTGAAGTACGGTCTGTTTTGAACAAGTGTGTCGAAAATGGCATGAACAAAAAACAGAAAGCCTATCCAGAATTGACTTCTTATTCCATATCCGATATGCCCGCATTGTACTCTGGGTCATTTGGTATGGGTAGCCGAGACCTACAACCTGAAGGTATTATTGGGGCGGTAGAGAATATGTTGCCCGATGGTAAACACAAAAAACAATTTTATCTCTCCATAGATTTTATTCGGGAAATACCTCATTCCCCAAAACAAAAAGCGTATCAAGAAAGTATTCAAGAGTCCTATCCAATGGTTAAGGAGTTGGCCGTTAGAGGTTCAGAGAACCCTAACCTTATGCCAAAAGACGCCATCACGGTCCGTTTTCATTCCATTGGTGGCTGGGGTGCAATTACCACGGGTAAAAACCTCGCCATGACCTTGTATGAGTTATTGGGATATAATATTAAAGCAAATCCAAAATACGGTTCGGAGAAAAAAGGACAACCCACCACCTATTATCTCGCCGCCTCTTCGGAACCTATCCGGATAAACTGTGAATACTACTTTGTAGATGTTGTTTTATCCCCCGACCCCAATGTATTTAAGCATACCAACGCATTGGCCGGTTTAAAAAAAGGTGGGAACTTCATTATTCAAAGTGATAAAAATACACCGGATGAGGTTTGGGCCGAGATTCCTGAACATTATCAAAAAATCATCATCAAAAACGATATCCATGTGTTCTATATTGATGGATTCAAAATTGCACGTGAAGAAGCTACCGATCCCGAATTGCAATTGCGTATGCAGGGGATTGCCTTTCAAGGAGCATTCTTTGCCGCATCTCCATTGATGAGTAAATCTGGATTATCCGAAGAAAAATTATTGAAAGCCATTGAAGACCAATTGCAACATAAATTTGGTTCTAAGGGCCAACGTGTGGTAGATGATAACATGCGCGTTGTAAAACGTGGCTTTGATGAAGTACACGAAATCACCAATAAAGTATTGGGAGCCAAAAACAATGTCAATGGTAGTGTTAAGGCAAGTCTTCCCATTCCACAGATGATGAAAGACATCCCTCAGAGCGAATCACAGCTCAGCGACATCCACCGTTTTTGGGAACAAACCGGTAATTTCTATCTCCAAGGTATGGGGAATGATAACCTCACCGATCCATTTATTGGTTTGAGTGTAATGCCAGCTGTTTCATCCGTGTTCCGAAATATGACCGGTATCCGTTTTGAACACCCCGAGTGGATTCCGAACAACTGTACCGCCTGCGGAAGCTGTTATACTGTCTGCCCCGATACCGCCATCCCCGGATTGGTCAGTGAAGTGTCCGATGTTTTCGATACCATTGTGAAACGTGTCAAAAAGAATCACGGAAAAGTGGAACATTTGCCCAAAGCTGTCCGTAAAATGGAAGGACATGTTCGAAAAATGTTTGCAGCTTCAAAAAATGGAGCAACTGTCAATGATTTCATGCAGCATGCCATCGACATGACACTCGATGAGTTCGATAAGAACAAGGACGTTGCCCAAGAACTTGGTTGGTTCAAGGATGAATTGGGTGAATTTAACTTCGCTTTGACCCGTCCTTATTATGATTTGCATGAGAAAAAAGAAGAAAACAGCGGAGGATTGTTCAGCATAACCATTAATCCAAATACATGTAAGGGATGTATGGAGTGTGTGGCCGTTTGTAATGATGATGCATTGATCAAAATACCACAAACCGAAGGGTCCATTGCCAAGTTGAACAAAGAATGGGATTTCTGGTTGGACTTACCGAACACTCCTCCAAAATTCAATCGTATCGATGACCTTGAAGAAAAAATTGGTCCGCTGGAAACCATACTATTGAATAAAGATGCTTACTTGAATTTTGCCAGTGGTGATGGTGCCTGTTTGGGTTGTTCCGAAAAATCAGTGGTACATATTTTTACGGCCACCGTGGAATCACTCATGCAGCCCCGTATTGAAAAACATATGGCATATTTGGATGAGTTGACGGACAAACTGGAAAAACACATCCAAACCAAGTTGATGAAACGGGTGAATTTGACCGATTCGGATACTATGTCCAAAATCATGTCAGAAATGCAGAATTCAGATTTGACCATGGCGGAAATTACCCGCAGATTGGAATCTGAACAAGGAGGCGAACCTATTGACCAAGATTGGTTGCGCCATGTAACCCAACTGCTCGCTCAATTGAAAAAACTACAATGGAAATATACCAATGGAACAACGGGTAAAGGTAGATCCAACATGGGTATTCTTAACTCCACTGGTTGTTCCTCGGTTTGGGGCAGTACTTGGCCATTCAACCCATACCCATTCCCTTGGGCCAATCACTTGTTCCAGGATTCACCATCTATGGCGATGGGAGTCTTCGAAGGACATATGGCCAAGATGGCCGATGGGTTTAGAGCCATCCGTAAAGCAGAATTGGAGCTCGAGGGGAAATACAATGCGTCCGAACATGACGACTTCTTTACCTATTTTACCTGGAAACAGTTCACCGATGAAGAGTGGCTGCTTTGTCCACCGGTAGTAACACTCGGTGGTGATGGCGCCATGTACGATATCGGCTTCCAAAACCTCTCACGTATGATGGCTTCCGGAAAACCGATTAAAGTAATTGTTCTTGATACGCAGGTATATTCCAACACGGGAGGGCAAGCATGTACTTCCGGATTTATCGGACAAGTTTCCGATATGGCCCAATACGGTAAGGTATGGAAAGGAAAAAGCGAACCTCGGAAAGAGATTGGCCTTATTGCCATGGCACATAGAAACACCTATGTAATGCAAGCCACATTGGCCAATACAAGTCAAATGATCGAAGGATTCATTGACGGCTTGATGACCAAACGACCTGCTTTATTTAACCTGTATACGACATGCCAACCGGAACACGGCGTAGGTGACGATAAAGGTGCACACCAAGCAAAATTAGCTGTGGAATCCAGGGCATATCCCCTATTCAAATACAATCCGGATCATGGAATAAAAGCTAGGGAAGCCTTTGATTTAGCAGGAAATCCAGCCATGGATCAGATTTGGCCGACGTACCAACTAAAATATCTGGAATATGGTCAGGAACGCACCATGGAGCTACCAATGACATTTGCCGACTTTGCATTAACAGAGGCGCGATTTAGAAAACACTTTAGGAAAGTACCGCGCAGCGCCTGGAATGATAACATGTTGCTTTTGGCAGAGTTTTTAGAACTTGAAGAAAGCGAACGTGAAGGCAAATTCCCGTATATCTGGGCGGTTGACAGAAATCAAAAACTCAATCGTGTATTGGTTGCAAAACCAATTGTAGAGTCTTGTGAAGAACGACGGGACTTCTGGTTGATGTTACGTGATATAGCAGGAGTAGAAACAGAAAAACCACAGGAAGAAAACCTCGAAGAAAAAATAAGAAACGAGGTTGTTGGGAATATCGCCCAAGGTCTTATGCAACTCGCTGGTGGTAATGGCGATGGCAATGGTCTTCTAAAAATGGCCTTGGAAAATCCTACAAAGACGGACGATGTTTTAGTTGAAGAAACACCGTCAAATGGAGAGTATATGGCACCGTGGCTGGAAACAGATGAATGTAGTTCCTGTGACGAGTGTATTAAACTGAACCCAAACATTTTCGCCTATAATGAAGATAACAAAGCATACATAAAAAATCCGAAGGCTGGACCTTATGAAGACTTGGTCAAAGCGGCGGAAAAATGTACCGCGGGAGTAATACACCCTGGATTACCGGCTGAAAAATCTGCAAAGGATATTGAAAAATGGATTAGCAGAGGTGAAAAGTATAATTAATGTACAAATGGCATAATGGCGCTTTTCAATCTTCATAAAAATACCTTTAAACACGGTATTCACCCTCCTGAAAGTAAGGACGAGACCAATGGTCTGCCCATAAGGCAATTTCCATTTGCTCCTGTCATTATTTTACCGATGGCGCAACATATTGGTGCGCCATCACAAATTGTGGTGCGCGAAGGGCAGGAAGTACAAAGAGGTCAATTATTGGCAAAGGCCAATGGCTATGTTTCCGTGCCCATGCACGCCCCGGTTTCCGGAACAGTTCGAAAAATAGCCAATGTCCCCACCATCTCTGGAAAAATGTCCACTGGTATTTATTTGGAAGCCTTCCCTTCTTCCACCCAAGAAGTACTCGAAGGCAAACCGATAGATCCCGAAACGGCTACACCGGAAGAAATTCTACAGGGAATCCAAGATGCCGGAATTGTAGGATTGGGAGGGGCCGCCTTTCCAACGCATGTCAAGTTAAAAATTCCAGAGGGGAAAAAATGTGATACCCTGATCATTAATGGTGTGGAATGCGAACCCTATCTAACAACGGACCATCGGGTAATGTTGGAACAGGAAAATGACATTTTTACAGGGATTAAATATCTATTGAAAGCCACAGGAGCGCAAAAGGCCATTGTCGGCATTGAAGCCAACAAGCAAGATGCTGCCGATCACTTGGAGAAACATATACCAAAAGATTTGCCTGTTTCCGTGCAAGTACTTCCTGTAAAGTATCCTCAGGGAGCAGAGAAAATGTTGATCACTTCCATCATGGGTAAAGAAATACCTTCGGGAAAACTACCCATCGAAGCTGGAGTTGTTGTGGTAAATATTGCTACAACGGCAGAAATAGGAAGGTTACTGCCCCATGGTCGAGGCATACAAGAGCGTGTGATTACCATTACGGGACCCGGGGTAAAAAAGAAAGGTAATTATCTTATTCCCGTAGGTACTCCTTTACGCTTTGTTTTGGAACAAGTGGGAGTTGACGAAGAAATCAGTGAAGTTTATATGGGTGGTCCCATGATGGGCGTAGCGGTTTCCAACCTCAACATTTCCATTGTAAAAGGTACTTCGGGCATTTTAGTATTTACCAAGAAAGATGTCGGTCGATCATCAACAATTTATCCTTGCATTAAATGTGGTGCTTGCGTGGACGCTTGTCCCATTTTATTGAACCCGTCCAAACTAGGAATACTGGCAAAATTTGAAGCCTATAATGAAATGGCTTCAGATTTTAATCTCATGGATTGTTTTGAATGTGGATCATGCTCCTATGTATGCCCGTCCCATATTCCATTGGTCCAATATTTTAGATTGTCAAAACGAATTGTTAGAAAGCGGGAAGCAGAAAAAAAAGAAGAGGAACATGCTTAAAAAAACCTTAGATATCAGCTCATCGCCCCATATTTATAAAGGGAGCAGCACCAATCAAATCATGAAAAATGTGGTTTGGGCATTGTTGCCCGTTGTATTATTCTCTGTGTATTCCTTTGGGTTGAATGCTTTGTTGGTCATTGCCATGGCAACAATTGCCAGTGTATTGACCGAGCATGTTTTATGTAGACTTTCCAAAAAAGAAACCACTGTTGGAGATTATTCAGCCGTGATTACAGGCCTATTATTGGGACTTACCTTACCTCCAAGTTTTCCATTATGGATGGCTTTTATAGGTGGGGTTATAGGGATTGCCCTGGGTAAATATATTTTTGGAGGATTGGGATATAATGTATTCAATCCGGCACTCGTAGCGAGAGCTGTTTTACAGGCCGCCTTTCCTGTGGCTATCACTACTTGGCATCCTGCCTTTTTACCCGATCGATTTTCAACAATTTCAAGTTCGGTATTCACTTGGCCTTTTATGGAGCCTACATTTGATGCTGTTTCAGGGGCGACCCCACTTTCAGCATTTAAATTTGATGGTGTTACTACATCCACGGCAGAATTGGCTTTTGGTCAAATAAGTGGTTCGGCCGGTGAAACCTGTGCAGTGATTATTGTATTGGGAGGTCTTTACCTGATAGCTCGGAATATGATGAATTGGAGGATTCCAGCTGCTGTTTTATTAAGTGCATTTGTATTGAGCGGAGTATTTTATTTAATCAATAGTGAAGTGTATCCATCACCTTGGTTTATGCTTTTCTCTGGTGGTTTGATGCTCGGGGCCGTATTTATGGCCACGGACATGGTCTCCTCCCCTATTACACCACTTGGTCTTTGGATTTATGGAGGAATCATAGGCATTTTAACCATTGTGATTCGAATTTGGGGTGGTTTATCGGAAGGTGTTATGTATTCCATACTGCTGGCCAACGCCATCTCTCCTCATATTGATACGGTCATCAAAAATCGAGTATACGGAACAAAACGAAAAATCAAAGCTGCATGAGTCAAACTCCCAACATAGAAACGCATAATCCGGCGAGTAGCAAAAAAATGCTAATGGCCATGGTGGGTATTGGCATTATCAGCGCATTTCTAATTGTAATGTCATATGAATTGACACTGCCACGGGTACAGCGATTAAAAGCAGAAGCCTTGGAAAAAGCAATTTTTGAAGTACTTCCGGGAACGGTTCGTACGCAAGCTTTTGGTGTAAGTACCAATAATGAGTTGGTCAAAATCGAAAAAGGCGACAAGACTGAAACCACCATATATGCTGGCTATGACAAGGATGAAAAGCTTGTGGGATATGCAATTGAAGCAGCTGGTCAAGGGTATGCCGATATTATCAGAATAATTTATGGGTATGACCCCGAACAGCAAAAACTCATTGGATTTCAAGTTCTGGAAAGCAAAGAAACCCCTGGACTCGGAGATAAAATTGAAAAGGACGAAGGGTTTCTCAACAATTTCAAAGCACTTGATGTGAGTGTATCCGAAGATGGTAAGCTTATAAATCAGGTAATTACCGTGAAAAATGGCAAAAAACAAAACCCTTGGGAAATTGACGGAATTACCGGGGCAACAATTTCTTCCAGGGCAATAGGGAATATTGTGGGCACGAGTACAACAGAAATTGTTCCTGTATTATATAATCAGTACAACAAGGGCGAAACAAAACAAGGTCAAAAACAAATGGAAAGCGATGAGCAACGATAATTCTACATCTAAGCAAAAAGTGACCTCAACAGATGAATTCATCAAAGGGTTATGGCGCGATAATCCGGTATTTGTACAAGTATTGGGTATGTGCCCTACGCTGGCCGTATCCAATACCGCGGAAAATGCACTTGCCATGGGGTTGGCCACGGCTTTTGTCCTGTTGATGTCAAATATCTTGGTTTCCCTATTGCGGAATTTTGTTCCCAAACAGGTACGCATA
The DNA here is from genome assembly GCF_051494225.1 of Flagellimonas lutimaris. Classification (GTDB taxonomy): domain Bacteria; phylum Bacteroidota; class Bacteroidia; order Flavobacteriales; family Flavobacteriaceae; genus Flagellimonas; species Flagellimonas lutimaris_A. The sequence continues at coordinate 20,716 of NZ_JBNPYE010000008.1, forward strand.
GCCTCGTACATTCTTATCATCGCCACATTTGTTACCGTAACCGATTATGGCATTCAGGCCATCAGTGTTGAGCTTCACAAGAGCTTGGGCGCATTTATCTCCCTAATTGTAGTGAACTGCTTGATTTTAAGTCGGGCCGAAGCATTTGCATCAAAAAATACAATTGGAAGATCCATTCTTGATGCCTTGGGCATGGGATTGGGATTTACGCTTGCCCTTTTTTGTCTGGGCGCGGTAAGGGAAATGCTTGGGAACGGATCCATTTTTAATATTCCCATTTTTTCAGAAGGTTTCCAGAGTTGGATCGTAATGATATTACCTGCTGGGGGATTTTTTACCCTAGCGCTCTGGTTACTAATTATTAATGCATTACAAACAAGAAAAGCAAAATCATGAATACAGAGTCCTTAGGTTCGATTTTTCTCAATGCCGCCTTGGTAAACAACTTTGTTTTGGCCTATTTTCTTGGTATTTGTCCATTCTTGGGCGTATCGGGGAAAATGGAAACGGCCACCAAAATGGGGGGAGCCGTAATGTTTGTTATGTTGATCAGTTCCATGAGTGCATACGGTATTCATGCATTTTTGGTAAGTATTGATGCGCCTTTCCTTCAGTTGATCAGTTATATCGTCGTAATTGCATCCACGGTCCAATTGGTGGAAATGTTTATCAAGAAAATTAGTCCAGCATTATTTAAATCATTGGGTATTTTTCTCCCATTGATTACAACAAACTGTGCCATTTTGGGTGTAGCCTTGTTCCAGACCAGTAAAGGATATGGCTTTTTGCAAAGTATTGTCTATTCCCTAGGAGCTGGAGCTGGATTTATGTTGGCATTGGTATTGATCGCAGGAATACGCGAACAAATGAATTTTGCGGAGGTACCAAATATTTCTAAAGGAACAGCGCTGACCTTGTTTATCGCAGGAATATTATCCCTTTGTTTCATGGGCTTTGCAGGTCTTGGTGCTTAAAAAGAAAGAAAATGATTAAATCACTCATCATAGGAATTGGATTAACCGTAACCATTGTACTGGCTTGGGCGCTTGTACAAACCTTGTGGAAAAATGTATTTCGGGAGGAATACTCCGAAGATGATGTTTTGGCCGGTCGAAGAAGCTGCTCAAATTGTGGATGTACCGGCTTTTGCGAAAGAAAAGATGGAGGGAAAGGAGAGACAAAAAAAGTGCTTTAACATATATAATCAATTGATTATCAATAATAATACACATAACAACTATAATTAAAGAACATGGCACATTTATCAGATTTTAATACCGAAAAACGGTATAAGGCGGTCGTAAAAAATACAGTGCGGCTAACACCACCGGACACCGATGAAGTGCGTGAAATCGTACTTGAAGTAAAGAATCCGGAATTTGACTGCGAAGTAGATCAAAGTTTCGGCGTATTGGTAAAATCCAATGGAGAATTTGGAAACACTATGCACCACAGGCTTTATAGCGTGGCCGATTTACCAAAGCATGTTAAGGGAAACCCACAGGTCACCATGTTGGTGAAACGCTGTTCGTATGTTGATGAGTTCAGTGGAGAAGAATATGAAGGTATCTCTTCCAATTATTTATGCGATAGAAAAAAAGGAGACGAAATTACGGTTACTGGTCCTTTTCAGTTGCCCTTTAGGGTTCCAGAGGACAAGACTGCTAATTTAATACTCATTGGAATGGGCACAGGTATTGCCCCCTTCCGGGCTTTCATCAAACATATTTATAAAAATGTCAAAGATTGGAAAGGGAAAATCCGATTATTCTATGGGGCACGTAGCGGTTTGGAATTACTGTACTTGAATGACAAGGATGGTGACCTTACCAATTATTATGACGAAGATACCTTCGAAGCTTTTCATGCATTGAGTCCAAGACCCTATTGGGCCGACCCCATTGAACTGGAAAAAGCACTTGAGGGACAAACCAAGGAACTAAAAGAATTGCTTTCCATGTCCAACACGTATATCTACGTCGCCGGATATGAAAACATCTTGGACAAACTCAACAAAGCGTTTTCCAAGATTTTGGGTTCAGAAGAAGCGTGGCGACTTCGTAAAGCTGAATTGATTGCTGGTAGAAAGTGGGCCGAAATTATTTTTTAAATTAATTCGTGAATTGATATGTCTATCATTATTGCAGTAGCCGCACTCGGAGGGTTAACCTTACTCCTTGCAATTATGCTGATTGTTGCAAACAAAAAGCTCTTTGTATATGAAGACCCCCGTATTGATACAGTGGAAGACATGTTGCCCCATGCCAATTGTGGGGCTTGCGGGTTCCCAGGCTGCAGACCTTTTGCCGAAGCATTGGTTCACGGAAAAGCCTTACCCGGAAAATGTACGGTCAGTACGGATGAAGGCAGACAGGCCATTGCAGGATTTCTTGGAGTTGATATGGGAGCGGAAGAAAAAAAAGTCGCACGTCTCGCTTGTGCCGGCGGGACGAATGTGGCGATAAACCGTGCCCAATATGTGGGTGTTCAAAGCTGCCAGGCAGCGGCCCTGGTATCCGGCGGTGGTAAAGGCTGTTTCTGGGGGTGTCTGGGGCATGGTGATTGTGAAGTTGTATGTGATTTTGATGCTATCACCATGAACGAACATGGTCTGCCCATTGTGGACCAAGAAAAATGTACCGCCTGTGGTGACTGTGTAGAAGCTTGTCCCAAAGATTTATTTTCCTTGCAACCTGTTAGTCACCATCTGTGGGTGGCATGTAAAAACCTTGAACATGGCGAGGCCGTTCTGGAGGATTGCCAAGTGGGCTGTACCGCCTGTGGTAAATGCGCTATGGATGCCCCTAGCGATTTGATTACGATGAAAAATAATTTACCTGTCATTAATTACACTGAAAATCATAATACCCAAGTGCCTATTCAGCGATGCCCAACTGGAGCCATTGTATGGCTTGATGATGACGGAGTAGCCATCAAAGGGAAAGAAAGCAAGAAAATTATTCGCAAAGGAAGCAGGTCCATGGGAAGCTCGTAACTCAATCATTTCCATTATTAGCATCCAAGTAATCCTTTTTGGCATAAAATAGGACACTTCGCCTTGAAAGCCCATCCGTTTTTAGTTACCTACACCAATTGGAAATCATAAGACCATTCGGATATGGCCTTTCTTCAATCTACCTGATGGCAAGTTCGGCCGTATTAATATTATATAACAATTTATAAGTCTATAGTTTACGGTAAACCTCATCAAAAGGTACCCTGCACCGCTCGCCCCAAATACCCGAATTTCCTTTTCTGATTCCTACGGAGACTACCATGTTTATCTCGGCCCCGCGTGGCAATTTCAAAAGCTTCTTAACCAGTTTACTGTCAAATCCTTCCAATGGGCAGGTATCATATCCCTCGTTTGCCATTGCAATCATAAAAGTCTGTGCGGCCAATGCACATGATTTGTGGACCACAACACGCATATCACTTTCAGATACTTCCCTGGTTATGGGGCGGAAAACACCAATGGTTTTGGTCAATAAAACCCTAAATAACCCCACAATACCAAAAAATCTTGCATATAATAGTGGCATTATCCTACCATAATACAGTTCCCTATCCTTAATACGTTTCTCCTGTCGCTCTTCAGGAGTATTGCGTTGGATGTTTCCCTTTTCAAATTCGAGAACAAATTTTGAGCGTTTTTTATATAAATCCTGTCTTGTTACGAAAACAACAGCCTCAGATGCTGTGGAGACAGCCGTTTGACCCAAACAAGCTTTCGAGAGCTTTGTTAAAGTATCCGGTTCTGTAATATGATAAAACTCCCACAATTGCATATTGGAACTATTGGGTGCCAATGTCGCCAGTTCCAGACCATGTTTTACTTTTCTAGTATCAACCTTTTTAGCTTTATCATAAACCCTGACCGAACGTCTGTAATTTAAAACACCTTCCAAGTCCATAGTTATCAATTTGTCTTTTTAAAGTTTTGTTGCATCTAAGTTATCTTTTTAAAACAAAAACCTTGTTCAAAGGCCTATCAATAAGAAGTAATACTGAAAGTGAATCGCTGTTGATAGAGGTTTGTATCAAGGTTGGAAAATCGAAGAGTTCAAAGCCAGCTGGAAAAGAAGGCAATAAAAAAAAAGAATATTCATGTCACAATGGAAAAAACTCCTCTACATCCTCTTTTCCCTCAATCAAATCTAAAATGGTGGTGTTCTCAAGGACTTTGATAAATTTTGACTTATTGGCCCCTACTAGTTTATGAAGTACACAAGGATTGTCCATATTACAATTCCGAATACCCATTACACATGAATTTACTCTTTTCTCACCATCAATGACTTTAACGATTTCCATTAGCGTATGTTGACGGTCATTTTCACTTAAGTAGAAACCACCCTTGGGGCCCCTAGTGGATGAAATGATATCATGGCGGGAAAGTTCCTGTAACAATTTTGCCAAATAGGCTTCCGGCACATGTACGGTCTCATAAATGTCCCGGACCAAGATCTTATGGTCAGCATTGGAGTTCAATGCTAGATAAAGAACCCCTTTTATGGCATATTTGGAAGAATTGGAAAGCATGGCTTAAAATGTTAAACAAAGATTAAAAGACATTTTTATCCTTTTTATGATTAATATCATGTTATACCTATTTGTCACTATATACATTTGAATCAAATTTTAAAACCATTTAATACATGAAGACTATAATAAAAGGAATAGCCCTGCTCTTTGCCATGGTCATGATAGGATGTGGAGGAAAGAATGAAAAGGAAAAAGAGGAAGGCTTTAGCGTACAACGTAAAAAGGCTCCCACAGAACAGCCTACAGAAACCAATGCGACCAATGAGGTAAAGGCCTCCGAACGTGTGGACATGACCACGATAGGGGTTGGTCCGATCAAATCCGTTGAACTGGGGCCAGATATTGATCAAGCCATGGTCGCAAATGGAAAAGAGGTTTATGATCAAATGTGTTTAGCTTGCCATAGAATTGGTAAAAAATTTATTGGTCCCCCTCCCAATGGAGTATTGGAACGAAGAACCCCTGAATGGGTTATGAACATGATCTTGAACCCCCAAGAAATGGTACAACAAGATCCTTTGGCCAAAGATCTACTCCAAGAATTCAATGGATCGCCAATGTCCAACCAAGGGTTAACGGAAGATCAGGCCAGAGCTATTCTCGAATACTTTAGAACCTTAAAATAAATTGTATGAGATCAACCATTAAACTCAGTACCATGGGACTATTTCTACTACTAGCGCTCAACAGCAGTTGTAAGGATAGGGCCCAGAACCAAACCACGGTTTCCGACCAAAACGCATCCGAGGCTATATTGGAAAACAATAAAGGACAGGCCTTTATAGAAGATGATGAGTCCACACCCAATGTGCTACAAATAGCCATAGGATCAGCTGATCATACCACCTTGGTCGCAGCCGTACAGGCCGCTGAACTGGAGAATGTTTTGGTAAATGCCGGACCCCTAATGGTGTTCGCGCCGACCAATGCCGCTTTTGATGCGTTGCCAGAAGGAACCGTAGAAGACCTATTGAAGCCTGAAAACAAGGATGCCCTGGCAAACATCCTCAAATACCATGTAACCCCAGGCAACTATTCCAAGGACTTTTTAAAAAAATTCAAAAAACTGGGACAGGCCAATAACCAAAATGTTTCCGTGGAAGTTAAAGGTGATGATGTCTTTATCGGGGGTGCCAAGATAATTGGTAGTGTACCCGCAGGAAATGGAATCGTACATGTCGTGGACAAGGTCATCCTACCTCCTGCTCAATAAACAATATAAAACCAAAAAAACGAATAAACCCTAAAACAATGAAAATTCATAATCATTTTATAATGACCATGGGAGCAGCCCTGATGCTGGTCTCCTGCGGCCAACAAAACCAAAGTTCGAACGGGGCATTGTCATCCAGTGCTGCCGAAAAAGTATATGTTGCCCCAGGGGAACAAGATGAGTTTTACGCCTTTTTATCTGGAGGATATAGTGGTAACCTTACCGTGTATGGTTTACCATCAGGTAGAATGTTCAAAGAAATACCAGTATTCTCCCAATTCCCGACTTCCGGGTATGGCTATTCCGAAGAAACTGTCCCTATGTTGAACACCTCCCATGGATTTGTGCCTTGGGACGACCTTCACCACCCAGATATTTCCCAGACCAATGGGGAGTTGGACGGTAGATGGATCTTTGTGAACGGAAACAACACCCCCCGTATTGCAAGAGTCGATTTGAGCACATTTGAAACAGCTGAGATCATTGAGGTACCCAACAGTGCCGGGAACCACAGTTCGTCCTTTATTACGGAGAATACAGAATATGTTGTGGCCGGTACCCGTTTTGCCGTACCCGTACCCCAAAGGGATATGTCCATCAGTGAATACAAAGGAAACTTCAAAGGTGCCCTGACTTTTATAAGTGTGGATCCTGAACATGGACATATGGCCATCAAGTTTCAATTGTTGATGCCCGGGTTCAACTATGATCTTTCACACCCAGGTAGGGGAAAATCCCATGGATGGTTCTTCTTTACCACTTATAATACCGAAGAGGCCAATACTCTATTGGAAGTAAATGCCTCTCAAAATGACAAAGATTTCATTGCAGCCATCAACTGGAAAAAAATCGAAGAGTATGTGAACAATGGCGGGGGAACTAAAATGCCGGCCAACTATGCACACAATGTATATGATGAGCATTCGCACACAGGCACATCCACAATGCGTAAGGAGGTACTCACCGTTGATCCAACAAAAGTACCTGGAGCAGTTTACTTTTTGCCAACACCTAAATCCCCTCACGGATGTGATGTTGATCCATCAGGAGAATACATTATCGGTAACGGAAAACTATCTGCTGATTTAACCGTACACTCCTTTGATAAAATGATTGCCGCCATTGAAGGTGAGAAATTCGATGGGGAAGCCTATGGAATCCCAATCCTAAAATTTGAAGATGTATTGGCAGGACAAGTAAAAAGTGGAGGCCTCGGTCCACTACATACCGAATTTGACGGTAAAGGAAATGCCTATACCACCTTCTTTATTTCCTCGGAAGTGGTCAAATGGAAATTGGGCACTTGGGAGGTCATTGACAGAAAACCAACGTACTACTCCGTGGGTCACCTTATGATTCCTGGAGGTAACTCGAGAAAACCATTTGGTCAATACGTAGTGGCTATGAACAAAATTACCAAGGACCGATACTTGCCCACTGGTCCGGAAATGGAACACTCTGCACAGATCTATGACATATCAGGGGACAAAATGGAATTGATCTATGACTTCCCAACACACGGCGAGCCCCACTACGCTGCGGGATGCCCAGCTGAGTTGTTGGCCCCGAAATCACAGAAAATCTATCGATTGGATGAAAACCAGCACCCCTACGCCGTAACAACCGCTGATGGTTCAAAGGTAGTTCGTGATGGTAACGAGGTACATGTATACATGTCCACAATTCGCAGTCACTTTACCCCGGACAATATTGAGGGTATCAAGGTCGGTGATAAGGTATATTTCCATATCACCAACCACGAGCAGGATTTTGATGTGCCCCATGGCTTTGCCATCTTGGGTCAAAACTCCTCCGAACTTTTAGTGATGCCAGGACAAACCAAGACATCGGTCTGGGAGCCCAAACAAGTTGGGGTATGGCCATTCTACTGTACAGACTTCTGTTCGGCCCTGCACCAAGAAATGCAAGGATATGTCAGGGTCTCCCCTGCCAATTCCAACACAGAATTGAAATGGTCACTTGGTGAATAATTCGGATTGACTCACCAATGAATGAAGCGGGCTGCGTCCACGACCTGCCCGCTTTTTTACAAATTGACAAACTACCATCGACCAAAAAACCGCACTCAGTTTGTAACCTATAAATTAAAAGAAATGAAAAAGGCTAGTATATTAATGATCTTTGGCCCGCTCTTCCTATTGGGATTATACATTTTCCCACTTTGGAACATTATGTTGGGTGCTCCACAATATCCTGATCCCTTGGGATTGAACATCCATATCAACGGTCTAAAGGGAGTAAGCGAATTTGACATCCAAAACATTGATGGCCTGAACCACTATATAGGAATGCACACGCTCCCAAAAGCTGAAGACATGTGGGAATTTAGCACCTTTCCGATGGTTATCGGAATCATGGTGGCCCTTGGGGTGTTGATCGGGTTATTGGGTTACTTCAACAAGGTTAGCTACAAATGGTTTCTTGGTTGGTTCGTACTGATGTCCATTATGGGTATATTGGGCATGTACGATTTCAATGAATGGTTGGTGGACTATGGTACGAATCTGGACCCCAATGCCATCATGAAATTGACCAATCCCGACGGAACAGCGATGACCTATAAACCTCCGTTATTGGGACATGTAAAGATGTTGAATTTTGATGTAACCTCCATGCCTGCATCTGGAGGTTGGCTCATGTTCGTTGGCATGATGCTTACCTTGGCCGCAGGATTTTTGGGGTGGAAAAACACTAAAAAACAATAAAATATTCATTATGAAACCATCCATTATCTTATTTCTTGTAATCTTTGGTTGTGTTATGGGCTGCTCCGTAAGTCCAAAACCCATTGATTACGGTCATGTTGGTTGTCATTATTGTAGTATGACCATTGTTGACAAACAACACGCAGCACAGCTCGTCACCACCAAAGGCAAGGTATTCAATTTTGACGCCGTGGAATGTATGTTGAACCAATTAAAGGACGATCAAACCGAGATGGCCCTGTTTTTGGTCAATGATTTTGACCGACCCGGTGAACTGGTGGATGCCAAAAATGCCACCTATTTGATCAGCGAGAATATTCCCAGTCCTATGGGTGCCTTTCTAAGTGCATTTTCCGAGCAAAAGGCTGCCCAAAACACATTGGATGACAATGGTGGGAAACTCCTATCCTGGACCGAATTAAAACAAGAATATAAATAACAAAGTAAAAGTTTAAACCCATGTATATGATCGATATTGACAATACAATTACCCAACAACCTTTTGATGGTCTACAGATAGAACAATTGGTCAAAAACCCATCCTTGGAAATCTTGAGCATCAGCTTGGCCAAAAATGCGGTATTTCCAAATCACACATCCCCAAAAGATGCCCATTTGATCGTCTTGGAAGGTTCCATCAATTTTCATATTGAGAACCAAATTGTTAATTTAACAGCACAACAACATTTTGGTTTTTCCAAAGAAGTGGAGCATTGGGTAACGGCCAAGGAAGACACCAAGTTTTTGATCATCAGATAAAAATTGCTTTGTTTTCATTTTAAAAAGGTGCCACTGAGCACTTTAATTACAAAGACACCATGATATTCAACAATCCACATCACAAATATATCCTAGGATTGATCATGCTTCTGTTGGGACCATTGGTATGGGCCAAGACCTGGACCGTCTGCCCAACCTGTGAGCATAGTTCCATCAAGGAGACGATTCAACAGGCCAATGCCAATGACACTTTGTTGGTTCAAAAAGGAACCTATAGAGAATTTGAAATTCTGGTGGACAGGCCCTTGGTCATCAAAGGAGTCGATTATCCCATTATCGACGGAGAAAAAAGGGGCGAGATCTTTAGGGTTCAATCGGACGGTGTGACCCTGGATGGTCTATTCATTATCAATGTAGGAGTCAGCTACACAAAGGACAATGCAGCCATCCGGGTAATCAGAAGTAAAAATTTTCTCATCCAAAATATGGTACTGGAACAATTATTTTTCGGTATCTATTTAGAAAAATCATCCCATGGCAAAGTATACCATAATAGAATCATCGGAGAAGCCGTGGACGAATACAATTCGGGGAACGGAATCCAACTTTGGTATTCCTCGGATGTAGAGGTAAGTAAAAACCACGTTCAGGGAACCCGGGATGGTATCTATTTGGAGTTCTCCGATCAAATCACAATTACAGATAATGTGAGCAGGGACAATCTTCGATACGGACTCCATTTCATGTTTTCCGACCATGATGTCTATACCCACAATACTTTTGAGAACAATGGTGCCGGAGTGGCAGTTATGTTCTCAAAGTTCATCACCATGAAGAAAAATACGTTTCGAAAGAATTGGGGCACAGCAGCCTATGGTATGTTGTTAAAAGAAATCAACGACGCGGAAATCAGCGAAAATACTTTTGAAGAAAATACCATTGGTATAAATATCGAAGGATCTAACCGAATCAAGTATACCGATAACGATTTTATTGGCAATGGTTGGGCCATTCGTGTTATTGGAGCTTGCTACACCAATAGTTTTAAGGGCAACAATTTCCTTTACAATTCCTTCGACATTTCTTACAACAGCAAACTGAACGACAATGTATTCGAAGGAAACTTTTGGAGCAGTTATACCGGTTATGATCTCGACAAGGATGGTACTGGTGATGTACCTTATCGTCCCGTGAAATTGTTTTCCTATGTAGTAAATCGAACCCCGGAAACCATTGTTTTGTTGCGGAGCCTTTTCATGGATATTATTGATTTCTCCGAACGGGTCTCCCCTGTCTTCACGCCTGATAATTTAAAAGATGCCCAACCTTTAATGAAAATACGATCATGACCATTGCAATAAACAATCTTCATAAGCGATTTGGAAAAAACCAAGTATTGAAAGGAGTAGATCTATCCATTGACGAAGGCCATATTTATGCCATTCTTGGACCCAACGGTTCGGGCAAGACTACTTTAATCAAGAGTATCTTAGGCATGGTAATTCCCGATAAAGGTAGTATCACCGTACTGGACAGGGCCATCAAAAAGGACTGGAAATACCGCAAAAAAATTGACTATCTCCCCCAGATCGCCAATTTTCCTCCCAACATCAAGGTCAAGGAATTGATTCACATGATCAAGGACCTAAGGAACAGCCCCAGTGCTGAGAAAGAGCTTATCGAGCTATTTGGACTGGGCCCCTTCTTGGACAAAAAACTGTCAACCCTTTCCGGGGGTACCAAACAAAAGGTGAACATTGTACTGACCTTTATGTTCGACAGTCCCTTGATCATCCTGGATGAACCCACCACAGGCTTGGATCCAAAGGCCTTGATTCGTTTAAAGGAATTGATCCAAAAAGAGAAAACCCAGGGAAAAACCATTTTGATTACCACGCACATTATGCAGTTTGTGGAAGAAATGGCCGATGAGATACTCTATTTGCTGGAAGGGGAGATTTATTTTAAGGGGAGTATCGAAAAACTTTTGGAACAGACCGATCAATCCAATTTTGAACACGCCATTGCGGCCATAACCACAACGGAAAGCCATGCTTAAAATATTGAAATACAGTTTTTATGATCTTATACGCAGCCGTTGGAGCTACGTTTACTTTCTGTTTTACCTCGCTCTTGGCTTTGTGTTGTTGTTCCTGAACAATGATGTCTCCAAGGCTGTGATTACCTTAATGAACGTGATCATTATCCTGATTCCATTGATAGGCACCATTTTCGGGGTGATGTACTATTACAATTCCCGAGAATTCACTGAACTTTTATTGGCGCAGCCCATCAAACGTAGTTCCATTTTTATGGGGCAGTATTTTGGTGTGGCGGGTTCGTTGACCCTTAGTTTGGTATTGGGCCTTGGAATCCCTTTTCTATTATATGGCCTGCTAAGGAGCGATGCTATTTTTGATTTCTCCCTCTTATTGGTCACAGGAGCTTTTCTGACTTTTATATTCGTGGGACTTTCCTTTGTAATTGCAATATCCAACGAAAATAAAATCAAGGGATTTGGATATGCCGTATTGCTATGGCTTTTCTTGGCCGTGGTCTATGATGGCTTGTTCCTTATGTCCCTCATCATGTTTGAGGAATATCCTTTGGATACTTTTTCATTGGTGGTCACCGCGCTCAACCCCATAGATCTTTCAAGGATATTGATATTGCTCAAATTGGACATCTCGGCCCTCTTGGGATATACTGGTGCCATTTTTAAAAAATTCTTTGGGACCGATTTGGGTTTTCTGGTCTCCATGGCCATTCTGTTGGTATGGACCATATTGCCCATATTGGGATTGCGGTACAAAGCAAAAAGAAAGGATTTTTAACAGGTAGCATTCGCAACAGCGTATGAAGGAAAACGTATACCGACAACATCTTCGAATTGCCGTTATCTATTTTGGTATCGCTACTGTATTGGGTATACTACTTCGCTCCTATTCCATCTTTTCCTTTGGGTTCAACTATAAATATATGGTCCATGCCCATTCGCACATTGCATTATTGGGTTGGGTATACGTGGGGTTGACCACTTTGCTCCATTATTGTTTTGTGGACAGGAACACATCCAGTAAAAGGTATACGTACATTTTTATTGGTACACAAGGCACCTTAATCGGTATGTTGTTGACCTTTCCGTTTCAAGGGTATGCCCTATTTTCTATTATTTTCTCGACCTTTTTTCTGGTTGTATCCTATATCTACACCTACTATTTCTGGAAAAACATTGACCCAAAATATAAAGAAAGTAAAGGCCTAACATGTGTAAAAGCGGCGCTTGTTTATATGGTGATTTCCAGTTTGGGGCCTTGGGCCTTGGGAATAATTATGAATACCTTGGGGGGCCAATCTATTTGGTATCGCCTGTCCATTTACTTTTATCTCCACTTTCAATACAACGGTTGGATGATACTTGCCCTAATCGGATTGTTTATTTACTCGATGGAACTCCGTGGCCTGGAACTTCCCAGAACAAGTTTTACCCGATTTTTCCTTACCCTTAACACGGGCATAATACTCACCTTTTTCTTATCCACTCTATGGACTGAACCACCTTTAGGAATATATGTAATGGCAGGATTGGGTGCTGTGGCACAACTCTTCGCCTTTGGATATTTGTGGTCCCTTACCAAGAATGGGGTTTCACTGTTATCCCTATCCAACACCCAACATCTTATCCTTAAATCAATTATAATTTTAGGGTTGATCAAACTTAACTTACAGCTATTGACCGTTATACCCTATTTTTCCAGAATGGCCACAATATATCTCGACTTGACCATAGGTTACTTGCACTTGACCTTTTTGGGGGTCATCAGTATGGGTATCTTCTTTTTCATGAACCATTTTGGTTTGTTCCAAATATCCAAGAAAGCCTTTTTATGTTATCTATCGGGATTCATACTTTCTGAAGTCCTTATTTTTTATAAAGGGCTTTTTGCATGGCAGGGAATCGCAGCATTTAATGGATATGCCGAAATATTGGCTCTAAGTTATGTTTTGATTCCATTGAGTTTAGCCATCATTTTGATACAAAACCGTTCCAGATTTTAGATTCTCTTCTTCAATTTGATTATACCATCCTACGTTTATATATCCGAAATCCAATTAATCAATGCCTACTTAAGATAAGTAAAGGACAATTTTATCTTAAATGTTTTAATCGTATCTTTGCGCGTAAATAAGTTCCCCATATGATGTTTTCAAAAGCCTGTGAATATGGCATTCGTGCAGCGGTTTATATTGCATTGCAATCTTTGGAAGAAAGACGTGTCAGTGTAAATGAAATAGCAAAAGAAATCGATTCCCCAATAGCCTTCACCGCCAAAATTTTACAGCAACTCACTAGAAATAACATCATCCATTCTGTAAAGGGGCCTACGGGCGGGTTCGAGATTGAACGGGAAGATATGCATACAGTTAAGTTGAGCATGATCGTTAAGGCCATTGATGGCGATAAGGTATATACCGGATGTGGTCTAGGACTTAAGGAATGTAACGCCCAAAAACCCTGCCCCCTGCATGATAAGTTTCTTGATATACGAACCGATCTCCGAAATATGTTGAAAAGTACCAGTTTATTTGAACTGGCCACAGGTTTGGAGGTTGGATTGACCTATTTAAAGCGTTAAAGAGATGAAAAACTTAACGAATCCTAAAAGGCAATGACAAATACAAAGGAAATATTAAGTCTCGAGGATATTAAGCAAATGGTAGACCTTTTCTATGGAAAAGTGCGCAAGGATCCCTTATTGGCCGATATTTTTAATGAAGTGATACAGGATAATTGGCCCGCCCACTTAGAAAAAATGTACCGCTTTTGGCAAACAGTTCTATTGCCTGAACACACCTATAATGGAAGTCCCTTTGCTCCCCATGCCAAACTCCCCGTCAAACAAGAGCACTTTAATCGTTGGAAGCAACTCTTTTTCGAGACCATTGATGAAAATTTCTCAGGCGATAAAGCAACAGAGGCCAAGTTCCGGGCCACAAAAATGGCTGAGATGTTCCAATATAAGATTGCATATTTTCAAAATAATAAAAGCATCTAAACATCCAATATTAAGAAGCTTTATTAACCTTGCATATCAAAAACGGATTTTGCAAAACGTTTGCCCTAATTTTTAATGTTAATCCCTGTGGAGCATGAGAACATGCAAAGCAATCCATTTTATCCCTTTGGCGCCCATATTAATGCGAGGCCAATTTTATTAGATAGTTCTTCGTCATATAACGAGCCCATTTTTCCACCAATTGCTAAGGGTTGGATTTCTTTTTCTTTTGGTTAATGCCAATTTCATTTGACCCCATAAAATATGGGTGTAAAAGTGTGAGAAATCTTCTTGGGAGTTAGTTTTCCACAATAGGTTTTGTGACCTAAATCACATCTAAAAAGTGATTTACATCCTTCCTGCTTCTTTAGGTTCAAAGAATCTTTGCAATACAATTTTTAAAACAAAAAAATTATCTCATCCCATGAAAAATTTAATCACTATTCTGGCATTATTGGTCTTTAGTATCGCAAAAGTTTCAGCCCAAGAAAACATAAAAGTGCTAATGGTTCTTACATCACATGACAAACTAGGTGAAACAGGTAAGAAAACTGGTTTTTGGATTGAAGAATTTGCCACACCATATTACTTTTTAAAAGATAAGGGAGTCAATATTACGATTGCCACACCTAAAGGTGGACAAGCTCCAATAGATCCGAAAAGCAATGACCCTTCCTTTCAAACTGATGCCACCAAACGATATTTTGAAGACACCGAAGCTCAAAAACAGATAAAAAACACTGTTAAACTATCTTCGGTAAACGAGAATAAATACGATGCCGTTTTTTATCCCGGTGGGCATGGACCACTTTGGGATTTGGCCAACGATAAGCATTCCATTGCTCTTTTGGAATCTTTTAATAGAAGTAAAAAACCTATGGCATTGATATGCCATGCTCCAAGTGCACTCAAATATGTAAAAGGAGAAAACGGGAACCTCCTTGTTAAAGGTAAAAGAGTGGCTGGTTTTAGTAATTCGGAGGAAGAAGCCGTAAAACTTACAAAGGTCATTCCGTTTTTAGTGGAGGATATGTTAACTGAAAATGGGGGCATCTATGAAAAAGGTCCTGATTGGTCTTCATTTGTGGTAAAAGAAGGAAATCTTATTACAGGTCAAAATCCACAGTCGTCGAAAGAAGCAGCCGAACTACTATATAAAATGATTCTGGAAGCAGGGCATTGATTGGTTTACACCTATCACAAGAGGCTATAAATACTTGATTAAAACAAGTCAAATGAATTGGAAAAATGATTTAACCCAGATATTGAAAATCTCCTACCCCATAATTCAAGGGCCTTTTGGAGGTGGGTATTCATCCATATCTTTATCGGCAGCGGTAACCAATTTGGGGGGTATGGGTTCCTTTGGGGCCCATCATTTGAGCCACGATGAAATTTTAACCCTGGACAATCAACTAAAAACAAATTGTAAGGGAACCTACGCCATAAATCTTTGGGTTAAAAATGATAATTATAAAGATTTTTCCAATCAAGATTTTGAAAAGACAAAGGCTATTTTCAAACCCTACTTTGAAGAGTTGAATATCCCCGTTCCCGACAAACCTGTCTTGACCGAGGGCCATTCCTTCGATAATCAGTTGGAAGCCATTTTGAAAACAAAACCGCCCGTATTCAGTTTTGTATTCGGCGTACCTGACGAATCCATTATCAAGGAATGTAAAAAACGTGGCATTTTAACATTGGGAACGGCCACTACGGTAGAAGAGGCCGTTTTACTCGAGGATGCCAAGGTGGATGCCATAGTAGCTACCGGGTTTGAGGCAGGGGGACATAGGGTGGCCTTTGAAGATGAACCTGAAAACAATTTGATCGGTAACATTTCTTTGATTCCCCGGGTTGTTGATGCCGTTAAAACCCCGGTAATTGCCGCCGGAGGGATAGCTGATGGAAGAGGGATTGCAGCCGCCATGGTTCTTGGGGCAAAAGGGGTACAAATCGGAACTGCTTTTTTGGCCTGTCAGGAATCCAATGCCTCTATTGCACACAAAAAGGTGTTGTTCTCGCAAAAAGCGGAAAAAACCGTTCTCACCAAGTCCTTTACAGGTCGTTTGGCAAGGGGAACGGACAGTACATTGGCCCGCGAAACTTTACAGGATGCATCCAAGCTGGCGCCATATCCCATTCAAGGGCAGTTTATGCGATCCCTTCGAAATGCAGCGCTTCAAAATAATAGACTGGAATTAATTTCTTTTTGGTGCGGACAGTCCGCTCCTTTGATCAAAAGCAAAACCGCCAAAGGATTTTTTACCGCTCTTAAAATGGAAACAGAAAGTGTTTTCAATGAAATGGCCGATATCGCCTAGAAGACACCTATCATCAACAACACTATGCAAACGATGCAATTGTGACAGAGCATTAAACCAAATCAAACAGTACAAACAACAAAAACAAATTATAGAAAATGGAAAATTTCAAAGATAAAGTAGCCATCATTGTTGGTGGCACAAGCGGTATAGGAATGTCCACATGTGAACAATTACTTTCAAAAGGTGCATTTGTGCATGTCGTGGGCCGCAATACGGGAAAAGTTCACGATCACCAAAATCTCATCAAACACCAATTTGATATCACCGATAATGATCAATTGGATAAATTGATAGCAACGATTGGCTCGTTGGACAAAATCGATTACTTGGTAAATGCCTCGGGTATATTCCTCCCAAAGCCGTTCTTGGAACACACCAAGGAAGACTATAACTCATATTTAGATTTGAACAAGGGATTTTTCTTTTTAACCCAAGCAGTGGCATCAAAAATGAAGGAGAATAAGGGTGGTTCCATCGTAAATGTCGGTTCCATGTGGGCAAAACAAGCGGTAAAGGCAACACCTTCTTCGGCTTATTCCATGCAAAAAGCAGGATTGCACTCTTTGACCCAGCATTTGGCAATGGAATTGGCAGATTACAATATAAGGGTCAATGCCGTTTCACCGGCAGTTGTAAAAACCCCTGTATATCATGCAGTATTTGGAGGAAAGGACGAGGCGGAAAAGGCATTGGAAAGTTTCAATGGCTTTCACCCCGTTGGAAGAAACGGTTCTCCAAATGACATTGCAAACAGTATTATGTTCTTGTTATCCGAAAAAACATCGTGGGTAACGGGTGCCATATGGGATGTTGATGGAGGAGTTATGGCGGGACGGAACTAACCTCGCAATCAGAATTCAGGCAGGACAGATCTTCCATATAGGTGAAACCAATTACAGTTTAAATAATAGCAAATGAAAAAATCTGCAATTACATTAAGTGTTATTCTCTTTGCCATTGTTGTTCCTATTTTGGAAATCAATGCAACCCACGTTTTCAACCCCGATTGGACTCCCCACAGTAAAATCCATGAAGTTTGGCAATTATTTACCAATTCAAGCATTGGTATATTGTGTCTTTGGCTGGTTTGGATTAAAAACGATACCAAAATCAGTTCAATTTTATGTACAATGGTGATGGGTGGGTTTCTGTTATCCTTTGGTCTCAAGGAATTTTATGGTGGATCCATGAAATACTTGGATGGAAGTGAAAAAACACTTTTGGGAATCAATATTGGTGTATTGGGATTTGGGATTGCATTTATACTAATGCTGATAGTTTCTTTTATAGGAGAGAATAAAAAAAAGAATGCTTGACCAGCTCGATCAATAGATTTGGTTTCTAATAGCTTACAACTTTATTACTCTTTAAGAAATTCATGTTTAAATTTTGTGATCCAAATCACTTTTTTTAAGTGATTTGGATCCTTTCCATTTGCGTTAATTCATAGCAATTTTGTTTCATTATTAAAAACTTAAAAGAAAAAATTATGCCTTATATCAATATCAAAATTACCGATGAAGGAGTAACCAAAGAGCAAAAAAAACAGCTCATAGCAGGCACAACGCAATTGCTTGTTGATGTACTTAAAAAAGATCCCGAAACCACACATGTTGTAATTGAGGAAATACCAATTGATAATTGGGGAGTTCAAGGAAAAATGTATTCAGAAATTAAAAACTTAGGAAATTAAAAGATTGAGGAAATGCGCACTAGCACAGCATATTTGAGTAAAGAAATCGAAGGAATAAATATAGCTTATCGAGAGACAGGGGATCCCAAAAACAAGACCATCATACTATTGCATGGTTTCCCCGCATCATCCCACATGTATAGAAAAGTTCTTGATGGACTTTCCAATGAGTATCATCTCATTGCACCCGACTACCCAGGGTTTGGCGAAAGTGATTTTCCCGACCCAAGTACTTTCACATATTCCTTTGACAATTTGGCAAGGGTCATGGATGCTTTTATCGATAGCTTTGACTTGGACAATTTTTCCATAATGATGCAGGATTACGGAGCACCCATCGGGTTTAGGATCGCTACCGCCCATCCAGAAAAAATAACCGCCATCATAACCCAAAATGGAAATGCGTATGAAGAAGGTCTGGGAGATGGTTGGGCCGGAATCAGGGAACTTTGGGCCAATCGAAACGAAGAAACCGAAAATGCTCTTTTGCCCTATTTTGAAATTGAAGGGCTACAATGGATCTATACACACGGAACCCGAAATCCCGAAATGGTAAACCCCGATTGTTGGAACCTGGATTTTTTACGATTATCCAGACCCAATTCCCACAGGGCCAATTTGGATCTTTTCTATGATTATAAAAACAATCTGAAAGTCTATCCCAAGTGGCAACAATACTTACGGGACCATCAACCACCGGTCTTGGTGGTATGGGGTAAAAACGATATGTTTTTTCCGGAATCAGGGGCGGAAGCCTACAAACGAGATTTAAACTTGGTTGATTATCATATTTATGACACCGGACATTTTGCCCTAGAGGAGGAAGGAACCAACATCATAGCGAACATCCGTTCATTTATGAAATCTATATGATCAAGTTAGGGACGGGATGGTAGTTTTCGGAATAATTAAAATTCCGGTAGGCCCGCCCCTTATCTTTGCTCGTTTTTATTCTTAATCGAAACAAAATGGACGAGAGGTCGGAAATTTATATAGTGGATGCATTTACAGATAAGCCCTTCAGTGGAAACCCTGCGGGAGTTTGTCTACCCGAAAAAACGTTAAGTGAAACGCAAATGCTTTCAATTGCAGCCGAATTGGGATTCTCCGAAACCTCATTCGTCCATAAAATGGACAATTCGGACAGCTATTCAATACGCTTTTTCTCCCCTAAAATGGAAATTCCATTATGTGGACACGCTACTTTGGCTGCCTCAAAGGTGCTTTTCGACAAAATGGAGTCAACGAACCATCTTCATCTTGTAAATATTGAACAAATAGATTTACATATCCAACGTGTTGGTGAGTCGATACAAATGGAATTTCCGGTTTATGGTACCAAACCCGAAATAGCCCCAAAAGCACTGCTCAATGCCCTTGGATTAAACAAAACCCATAATGTTGAATACAACGAGGAAACAAAAATTTTGTTGATCCATATCGATGATTGTGAGCAGCTAAGAACAATGAAACCTGATTTCAATGCATTATATCAATCGCATAGCACAATAAATGGTGTGCTTGTTACAGCTGTATCCAATAAAATAGGTTTTGATTTTGAATCCCGATACTTTTGGCCATGGAGTGGCACAAATGAAGATCCTGTTACCGGTGCAACCCACACTTTTTTAGCAAACTATTGGGGTAAACGATTGGGCAAGAAAACCTTAAACTCATTTCAGTGTTCCAAAAGAACGGGGTACATGAAATTGGAACTCGTGAATCCACACAAGCTCATCATCGAAAGCACGGCCACAATTGTGCTTAAGGGTAAATTAACATTATAAAAATCTACGACCAAGTTAAAAAGGAGCTGTATTTCTAGCTCCCATCCATGTTTTGAGGATCAATTTGGGCTGATTTGTGAATTGCATTAAAAAGGGTACATCACAAATTGAAAAGTAACAGGAACAAAGATGGATTAATTGACTTTGAATATGGAAAAACCGTAAATTGTGATATGGTTGGCTAAACCTTCGAGAAAATTTGGCGCCAAAATCAAGGGTTGAAATCAATCCTTATCCTAGCAGTGTTCCATTTTCAAAAAATAGGTGTAGTAGCTGTTTAATTTTTATTTGCTGCAATGAAACATCCCCTTAGACAACATATCGAAGAAATAATCGAGATTACAGACGATGAATTCGATTTTATTTTAAGTCATTTTGGACGAATCAACCGACGTAAGCACCAATATATCATCCAAGAAGGTGAATATGTTGATAAAGAGTATTGGATAGTGAAGGGGTGCCTAAAGAGTTATTTTTTTGATGATAGTGGCAAGGAGCATATTCTTCAATTTGGAATGGAAAATTGGTGGATCACTGATTATGAATCCTTCATCAAAAAAAACCCATCCAAAATCTCAATCGATTGCCTGGAGGATTGTGAATTACTTTATATCACATATGAAGACCGGGAAAACCTAACCGCTAAAATGCACAAAATGGAAAGATTTTGGGCTAAAAAGAGCAAATTGGGCCGGATAGCACTTCAAAATAGAATTCTATCCCTTTTAAAAAATTCGGTAAAAGAACGTTATGATTTGCTCTTAGAGCAATATCCCCAACTTTTTCAACGCGTTCCAAAAAAATTGATTGCCTCCTATCTGGGTGTTTCAAGAGAAACACTGAGCAGATTAAATTCTTGAAAATCATACTTTTCTATGTTGTTACGTGATTCATATCACATTTAAAAAGTGATATGCCTCCTTCCTAAATTTTCTGTTTCAAGTCACCTTTGCCCTATAAATTTTTTAAACAATAAAACATGAAAAACAAAACAGTAATAATTACTGGAGCATCGACCGGTATTGGTAAGGCCATCGCAAAGTTGTTTATCGAAAAAGGAAACAACGTTGTAATGAACTCAGCAAATGAAGATAGATTGAAAACAACATTTGAAGAGTTTGGAGCTCCTGAAAATGCAGTAATGGTCGCAGGTGATGTAAGCAACAAAGAGGTTGGTGAAAAACTTGTACAAGCCGCTATTGACTCTTTTGGCTCTTTGGATGTACTGATCAACAATGCAGGTGTTTTTGCTCCAAAACCTTTTCTGGATGTAGATGAAACTGATATTGACAAATACATGGATGTCAACTTCAAAGGAACTTACTTCACTTCCCAAGCAGCAATCAGACAAATGTTGAAACAAGGTAATGGTGGTTCTATCATCAATAATGGAACGGTACTTGTAGACCACGCCATAGCAGGTTTTCCTTGTTCAGCTCCTTTGGCAAGTAAAGCAGCTATCCACACATTGACCAGACATTTGGCCGCTGAATTTGGAAAAGACAACATTAAAGTGAACACTATAGCTCCTGGTATCATAAGAAGTCCTTTGCAAGGGAAAATAGGTGTTGAAGATGCTGATAGCTTGGCAGGACTTCACTTGTTGAACAGAATTGGCGAACCAGAAGAAATTGCTCATGCCGCACATTATTTGGCATACGCAGATTTTGTAACTGGCGATACATTGCATGTTGGAGGTGGACATGCTGTAGGTCACGCAATCTAATCATTCATAATTGTATGTTTAGCGATAAAGAAGATAAGATCAAAGAGGTCATAAAAATTTATATGGATGGCCTCTTCCAAGGTGATACAGATAAACTCAGAAAAGCTTTTGCCCCAAAATCCTATTTGTTTGGAGATATTAAGGGTGAACCTTATAATAAGTCACTTGATGACTATTTGGAAGGTGTTGGAAACAGAAAAAGCCCAAGTGAGTTAAATGAACCTTTTAAAATGGATATTCTCGCAGTGGAAATTTTAGGCCATGTGGCAATCGCCAAATTACATGTGCCCATGTTGGGTTTTAATTATTATGACTTCCTCTCATTGACCATGATTAATGGTGAATGGAAAATTGTAAACAAACTTTTTACTCATGTATCTGATAAAGAAATTTAAAGATTCGCATGCTTAATTTAGTATTGTTGTTCATTAATGGTAAATTAGTCCGTTCCCAGTTGGGAACGGACTAATTTCAATAATTATAATTTCAATTAGATTACTTTAAATATTGTTTTCTACTTTTTTGTCCAACTAAAATTGAGCTCTATCAATCCTGATAGCTTTTACCGAACAGGTTAACCATGCAATTTGTACGGCCTTCCCAATATTAAAAATCTATTGACCGAACAGAACCTATTAATAATTATAAAAATGAAAATACATTATGTGTTCCTGTTGTTTTTTCTCTTTATAAAAGCACCTGTTTCTTTCGGTCAAAAAATGGATTTGTCCTTGGTTTCATCAAAATTTCACGAAAAAGTAGATTCAATAGTCAACCATAAAATGGATGAATATGATATTCCAGGGCTTTCAATCGGTTTGGTGAAAAATAGTTCCATACTGTATGCAAAAGGCTTTGGGATTAAAAAGACTGGAGGTAATGATCAAGTAAGTGAAAATTCCATTTTTCACACCGCTTCAATCAGTAAACTGTTCACTGCCATGGCAATTGTGCAGCTCATAGATAAGAACTTGACTTCTTTTGACTGTAAATTGGTTGACATTGTTCCTGAGTTGAACTTCAAAGATAAAAGAGCAAAAGATGTAACCATTAAGGAGCTCTTGAACCATACATCAGGACTACCCGATATCAATAACTATCATTGGGAAAACAACTGTCAATCCGAAAATTGCTTAGAGGAATATATCTTGGGACTCAACTTGAAACTATCCGCTCAGCCGTCTTCAGAATACCATTACAGTAACCTTGGTTACGATATATTGGGCTATATAGTGGAAAAAATTTCTGGCAGTACATTTGAAGACTATGTAAAGAAAAATATCATGAACCCAAATGGGATGCATAATAGTGATTTTAGGTATTTTAAAATCCCTGATCTCTTAAGAACATCCCCGCATTCCAAAACATTTATCACAAAAAATAGATATGCTAGAAAGGTCTATCCCTATACAAGAGAGCATTCTCCAAGCAGCACACTAAATGCCTCAAGTAAAGATTTAAGTAAATGGATGATTCAATTTCTCGAAATAATCAATGATAAAGATTCCAATTCCATTTATAATTTAATGACGATACCTTCTTTTGACCAATATAATAAAATTGGTCTGGGATTTCAGTTATATAGTTTTGAAGGAAACAAGGCAATAGGCCATTATGGCGGGGACAAGGGGTTTAGAAGTTTCCTGATCATGTTCCCTGCAAAGAATATGGGCCTTGTTCTGCTGGCTAATTGTGACTACCATGAAGATTTTAGGCAAGAGATTCTAATGCCAATCGCAAAAATGATGTTGACACACAGCAATTAATTCTTCCCTTTCGTCTTTTCATTTCAATATTATCGGTTTTAATTATCCTAAGCATAGAAAGTGCATAGCACTTTACTTTGCCCGTAATCAACACTTGATTCCACAAGAACTTAAATAGATATAAAAGTTGCTGTCATCCATATTTATTCGACCATAAGTATGTTAAAACCTAAAAATCTTGTAAAGAATTTCATGGAAACAAGACTGTACATACAAGATTCTTACGAAATGCAATTTATTAACCGTACGTAATTGTGATCTAACCCAAAAAACTGTTAAGACATGAAGCGTGTTCTTATTGTAGAGGATGACCTTGAAATTGTTCATTTATTACAAATTCATTTAAAAGATTTGGGTTGTGAAGTCTTTACCGAGACCAATGGTTCTGTTGGGCTTAACAGAGCCTTAAATGAAGACTACGATCTTATAATTTTAGATGTAATGCTACCAGGAATGGACGGTATTGAGCTATGCCAAAAAATAAGGGCCAACAATGTTTCCTCTCCGATTATGATGGTCACTTCACGTTCTGAAGAGATAGATAAAGTCCTCGGGCTTGAAGTTGGAGCGGATGATTACTTGACAAAGCCTTTCAGTGTCCGAGAATTTATAGCACGGGTAAAAGCTATTTTTAGACGGCAGAAAATGGATAACCTTGAACACTCCATGGACAATAGCACAACATTGCAATTCGATGCATTACACATCGATATTGAAATGCGCAAAGTACTCTTAGAGGGAGAAAAGGTTGAACTTTCCCCCAAGGAATTTGAATTGTTGGTGTTATTGTCATCCAACCCTGGCAAAAGTTATGATCGCTCTAAATTACTGAACTTGATTTGGGGTTATGACTTCCATGGTTATGAGCATACGGTAAATTCCCACATCAATCGTCTTAGATCAAAAATCGAACCAGATATGGGCAAGCCCAAGTATATTTTAACAACTTGGGGAGTTGGATATAAATTTAATGAAGAGCTTGTAAAAGCCTGATTTCTTTTTAAATGGGAAAAAGTAAAGTACTTACCACAAAGTTTGTTATAAAGCTCATATTAACTTTTTTTACCACCATTTTGATGGCAGGAATTGGATATACCATTACTTCCATCTATTTTTCAAATCAATACTTTTATCAAACAACCCAGCGTTTAAATGCAGGCCTTGCCGAAGACCTTATCAAGGAAAAATTTATTGACAACCATCCTTTCGATTCTACAGGAAATGTAAACAAAGCTCTTTTTGGTGATATCATGCATAATATGATGGCCGTAAACAGGGCCATAGAAATTTACTTGTTGGATGACAAAGGATATGTGCAATACTCGGTTGTACTGGACCATAATGTTCCTGACACCAAACAAAGAAAAATCGACCTTGCACCAGTTCATAAGTTTATTAATAGTGAAGGAAAAGATTATGTTCTGGGGGAAGATCCAAAAAATTTGGACAATCGTACCATTTTTTCCGCGGCCAAATTTAACAGACATGGACATGAAGGATACATTTATATTGTACTTGCAGGAAAAGATTTTTTGGCAACAAGAAGTGATCTGTTAAACGGCTATTTAATGCATATAGGGTTAGGGGGCTCTTTACTAACCCTTTTCTTTTCAACTTTGTTGGGTATATTGGCCATATGGCATTTAACTCGTAGTCTTAGGGAGATTATATTTGCTGCAAAACGATTTCAGGAAGGGGATTTAAAATATCGTATTAAAAATGCCGACCAAACAGATCTGGCCAATGTAGCCACAACATATAACCACATGGCGGACACCATTCTCTCAGATATTGAAAAAATAAAGTCCATCGATGAATTAAGAAAGGAACTGATTGCCAATATTTCACACGATTTAAGAACACCGCTTGCCATTATCCAAGGATATACGGAAACCTTGCACATGAAAAATTCGGAACTATCGGCCGAGGAGCAGGAAAATTATTTAAGAGTAATATCCTCTGGCAGTGAACGGTTGGCCAAATTGATTTCACAACTTTTTGAATATTCCAAACTGGAATCCAACCAAATACAACCGGAAAAAGAACCATTTCTGATAAGTGAATTGGCCAATGACATCCATAGGAATTATTCTATATTGACCATGAAAAAGAACATTGATTTAAAATTATCAATGTCTGATGATATCCCGTTGGTTTTTGCAGATATCTCCCTAGTGGAAAGGGCCATTCAAAATCTCATGGACAATGCTGTAAAGTTTACGCCTGAAAACGGAGAAATTATAGTGAAAATAGAAACGATGGAAACACAGGTCAAAATTGTGATTCAAGATTCCGGGCCAGGTATCAAAAAAGAGAATCAGCCCCTAATTTTTGAACGGTACAAACAAGCCAATACCGGTCAAGAAAAAGAGGGTGCCGGATTGGGACTGGCCATCGTTCGAAAAATTATGGACATCCACGACAGTAAGATAACGGTATTGAGCAATCCCAATGAAGGAACAGCGTTTAGCTTTGCCTTGCCAATATATGGCGGCACCTTTTAAGATTCGAAAATCGTTTAAAACTTGTTTCCTATCCAGAACCATTTAGGTTCTTTCAAATTCCATTCGCTCAAAAATCAATTTGCATTGCAATATCAAGGTTCCAATATTCAAAATAGATTGATTATAGCCCTTCCCCTTTTGCTTAGGTCTATTATTTTGAGATCAGAAAAAGTCTATCTAAGATCCGACAGGTCATTTTCTTTTTTAAAACTCGCAAAATCGAACCATTTCTTGATTCTTACTCCATCTTGATATTTTTCCGCAGAAGTTAGCTTGCTGTCCTTGTATTTAAGGCAATATCCATCCTTGACTCCATTTTTTAGTTGGCATTTGTGGTCAACATTCCCCTTTTGATCATAGAACAACCACCATAATCCCATCTCGCCTTTCATAAAATGCCCTTCCATTTTCAAAACTCCGTTTGTCCGATAGAAATACCAATACCCCTCTTTTATGTCATTATCGTAATGTCCTTTTTTCATGACAACTCCATTGGGAAAATAATATTTCCAATAATCCACTTTACTTTTTCCATCGACCCATCCTTCCGATTTAAGTACTCCATTGGGGTAGTAAATCTTAATATACTCTTTAGATGCGGCCCCATTTTCAGTGGTCACGGAAAGGAAATAAAAAAGTGCGATCAAAAGTGATTTCAAAACTTAGATTTTGTTGGCCAATTATTACTTATTGTCGATTGGGATCAGTTGTAGATATCAACAATACATTAAACACAAAATAAAGCTCCAAATATCACGGAATAATCACCAAATTATATAAGGAACGTTAAAACCGGGGATAATCAAAAGAAAACAAAGCCCGCTTTGCGCACGTAATAAGTTTTGATGTTTTTGTGATACCTATGGGACAAATTAAATATTGTTTTGTAAACGTAAGAACGACAAACTACCTGTAACATTTTTGTATAGATGTAGGCGTCAAAAAAATAATTACACATAAAAACAACTATAAAAATGAAAACCCGTAACTTATTGATCATCATTTTCCTGTTAACAATTTCCATTTCCGGAACAGCACAAGAAGTATCACTTTTCTTTGAGAATGCAGATGCATTTTTTGGCCAATATGTAAAAGACGGAAGGGTAGATTATGATAAAATTCATGCAAACCCAGATAAACTCGACAGCGTTTTGGATTTGGCAAATAAGTACACTGTTTCCATAGATAATCCAGCAGTCTATAAAGCTTTTTGGATAAACGCCTACAACCTTCTCGTAATAAAGGGTGTTGTAAATCACTACCCTATTAATTCCCCATTGGATGTTTCCGGTTTTTTTGATAAAATCACTTATCCCATTGGTGGTAAAAACAGAACCCTAAATGAAATCGAAAACAAAATATTACGCTCAAATTTCCCCAATGAAGCTCGTTTTCACTTTGCCTTGGTCTGTGCAGGTTTGGGATGTCCTCCAATAATAAACAAAGCCTATCTGCCAAGTACCTTGGGTACGCAACTACAAAGACAGACCGTATTCTCCCTCAATAACCCCAAGTTTATTCGAATACAGGAAAGTAAGGTTGAATTATCCCAAATATTTGAATGGTACGAAGATGATTTCAAACGAAATGGGAGAAATTTTGTGGAGTTTATCAATGCATACCGCAAAGAGAAAATTGACACCAACTTAGAAGTTTCTTTTTATCCTTACGATTGGTCTCTGAACAGAATAGAGTAAGCAACTGTCCAAGATTCCACACAGTCGCTCGTTCTGGGAATCAAATAGATTAAATAGACTGGCTACTCTCTATTCAAACAGTGTTTTTCTTACCATAGATTTACCCTCCGCCAATATGCCTTGCCCACTCCAAAAACTTAAAAAGCATCCTTGAATTCTTTTGTTATACAACCGTGAATTTTTCGTGATAGGTTAAGCCTAGGTTTGCTCCTGAAATTCTTTATGACCAAAAAAACAAGGCATAAAGGCTTTCAAAAAAACAATTTCAACATAATTAAAAACTTACTTTGATGAAAAGAAAAAAAATTGTATTAGCTAGTATTTTTGCAGCATTTTCCTTGGTTCTGACCAGTTGTTCAGATGATGATGATGATAATACTGAAATCATAACTGTTGACTCATCTGCTCCTGTAGGTACTTTTGCAGTAAGCAGGGAAGGAACTCTTGTTGCCGAAAGCGGAACACCAACACAAGGAACAGTTCAATTGGGCGAAGATTCACAAGGAACGAACTTTGTACGTTTTTCAGATGATTTTACCACCGAGCTTGGAACCGGTACCGTGGCAATATTTTTATCCACATCTGAAGTTTATACTGCCGACCCTGCCAATGGTAACCCAGACCTTCGTTTGATTGGCAATGTATCCAGCAATGGTGAAATGTTTATTAAACTGGATCAGGCACCGGAAAGCAAATTCACCCATATCATCTTATGGTGCGCAACGGCGTCCATTCCTTTTGGTAATGCCGAACTCCAATAGTTTAATTTCATAACAAACACTGCCTTCGAAGGAGTGGATAATTGGATAATTTGATCCTATCCATTTTTTCGAAGGCTTTTTTAATCAAAAAAAACAAATTCAATGAAAAAGTATTGGTATACCCTTATCGTTTTTACATTAATGATATTCCAAAGTCAGGCCCAAAGTGGTTGGACAAGGAAAGCTCAAAGCTTTTATCTACAAAGTTCAGCATCCTACTATTCATCACGGGATTATTATACTACCGAAGGGAACCTTTCCGATTCAGGAAGCAGATTTAATAGTAGTGCTCTCATCCTATATGGTGAATATGGTGTAACCGATCGCTTTACAGCCATTTTGGATGTACCTATTGTCCAACTGAACAGTTTTAGTTCCACTGAAACGGTTGCAGGTGTCGGTAGTGTAAAACTGGGATTGAAATACAGGTTATTTAACAACCTTCCTATTGCGGTACAAGCTGATTTTGAAATTCCTACCGATGACGGGACAAATTTAGCCACCTCGAACAACCCAAACGCCTTAGGTACTTTTGATCAAATCAACTTGCCAACATCAGATGGCGAATTCAATGTTTGGACGAATATAATAGGTTCCCACTCCTTTGGTAACGGAAAAACCTATGGAAGTCTTTACACCGGGATTAATTTTAGGACAGAATCATTTAGCAATCAATTCCATGCTGGCGCCGAGTTGGGGCACTTATTTTTCGATAAGTTATACTTGATTGGAAAATTGAGAATATTGGAAAAACTTTCTTCTGGGGAAGGTAACCAAGGTGGTTCTTTTCTATATGGAGAAGGAACTACATTCACTTCCTTCGGTTTTAATGCCATCTACAAACTTGGGGAACATATGAGTTTGGTTACTTCATATTCCGATTATGCAGGTTTCTTGGTAGATAGAAAAAATATTTATGATGGAGCCACATTTTCATTGGGTGTCTCGTTCGAATATTAACAAAAAAAAGGCGCAGCTCGATCAAGATGCTGCGCCAATTATCTTTCAACAAACCCAAGAATTACTCGTTTTGTGATTCATTTTTTGAATTGAACTTTGCCTATTGTACTTACTCCTTTAACTTGGCTTTCCGACAACTGACTTTCGATTGATAAAACATTTACTATTTTGGATATTTATATCCTCAATGATATTTTATCGAAGTACTTGTAAATGCTTACAGGTATATTGAAGCCTATTTTATCTACGACAAAGTATTTTTTTCAAGAAACTTGGATTTTATCAAACGGAATCTAAAAAATTTCTCTTCACCAATCATTAGCTCCTTGTCCTTTTTGAATCCTAATTTTAACAAACCCTTTATACGTGTCCTACTGGGCGGGAACAATACCGTCACCGACTCCAATTTCATTTCACCAAAGGCCTTGGCCATAATATGTTTATACAATACTTTACCAAGTCCCCAGTAATCTGGATGTAACACCAAAGCCAAATCAGCCTCACCATGTTCCGGTTGCAATCCACCCCAACCGACAAATTTTTTATTAATTATGATGGCCCATGGCCCATAACCATATTTATTCCATAGCTGTTCTTTAGCCTCTATGAACGCATCACAGATACCTTCGTCAAAATCCCCTTTCAATAAGGGCATTTGACGCCTAACCAAATGATTGTTCATTAATGCAATAATTTCTGATTTTTTTACTTCGGTCAATCTTTGGAATTGAATGTTCATGGTTCCACTCATATTGTATACAACAGTTGAACTTATAGTCGTACTGAGTACAACATTCTTAATGCAATTCCCCGATTATCATTTTTTTGAACAGCAGAATACCACTTGTATTTCACCATTTTCAAGTATCGTTATGAGATTTTTTAGGAAACTATTGAATTAGAAACAACTCTTACAGTATGGAAATGGAATATGATTTATCTAAAGCATAAGAATTGGCCACTTTCCGTCGATTCTTACACTTTCACTTGTCATTTTTTGGAGCAAAACCTATGGCAATAATATTTTGACCGGGCTTATCCTGAATTGTAAAACTATGATCTTTCTCAAATATTCCGCTTGAGTTGTTTGTTTGCCATTTCCATACATGTACCCCGTAAAACCATTCCTCTTTCCAAATAGTATTAAAAAATGCTCTATATGCATTAGCTTGGGTTTTTAATGAGGCCTTTGTGAACAACCTATCATAAAACGTGATCCATCGCCAGGGTCTGCTAGCGGCATCCAATGTACTTTTATATCCTAACTCCGTAAAGATTACCGGTTTTCCAAACATTTGGGAAACACTTCTCATTTTTTTTAACGGAGCTTTCCAACCCTCCTCCATGGCTTCCAAGCTGGCATTGCCTTTTTGTACAAGAGGAAAGTAAGCTTGGATTCCAATAAAATCCAAATCTTCCCAAAAAGTGATGCTGTCATATTCTTCATCCCAATTGGCACCATAGGTCAATTGTCCGGAATAAACGGATTTGACTTCCGTGATCATTTGTTTCCAAAAGTTCGGTTTTTTAATTGTGAGCAACGATAATTCTGTGCCAATACATAGTAATTCCACATTATTCTCTTCTGCTATTTTTGCGAAATGTAGCAAGTGTTCCCGGTAATTGCTTGACCACTCCCTCCATGTAGATTCATTTTTGGGAAATATGTCAGACCTCCATTTTCCATTCTCCCTGGAGGATAACCAGATATGTGGCTTCAAAAACACTTTTAGACCCCGATTATGTGCTAAAGCAATTTTTTCTGTCAGTATGGAGTCCCTAGATTTCTGTCGCGGAGAAAACGATAATTTATTCAATGTGCCATCAAAATGGTCCTGTCCTATATATGGGGTGAACGTAATCCATTCAAAATTGTTTTGAATCAAAGATCGTAATGAACGTTCATCTATTTTTCCGAATACATGGACACCACGCTGTTTGCCATCTTCTGCATAAAAATTGGAAGCACATTCCGATTTGTTTTCCACCCGATGGTTCCATGTATAGTCATAGACCTCTCCGTTCACATAAAATTGTGATATCTTGAAAAGCCCTACCACACCTAACAAGGGTATGATAACAAACAAGACAAAACGGTTGATCAACCTTTTGAATCCACTTTTTTTGTAAATATTGGTAAAGAGTAAAACAAGTTCTACCAAACCAAAAATGAGCATGATGAACACCCAAAACTGCCATACTACAATCAACTTTTGCAGGATATCCCATATCGAACTCTTGAATTGATCTAGTGACACATCCCCAAACAAGAGTATGGCCAATGAAACCAAAAAATTGCCAAAAACAAAACTGAACAGTAACTTAAATAGAAATCGCTTTGGTCTAAAATTCATTGAGTTTGGTGTATAAAAGGTTTAAAAAGATACTTAATTAGGGTTGTCTAGAACAATAATGGGATTAAGGACATCGTCCTAAACAAATTAAATACAATGAATTATCATTTTCATGTATAATTATTTGACGAGAAAACATGAAATAAATTTCATCCATGTCCCAATAAAAAAGTAGAATCAATTGCTATATAAAAATCTAAATGTGAGCCTTTTCCGAGGAATACTTTCACTAACATAGACCATATTTAACTTCCCAGCAGCTTATTTATTCTCAAAGTGCAATAGGGCCATCAACCTTACTATCAAATTTTAAGAGAATAACTTAAGTTTATCTTGTATTTAGGTATGACAGCACTTACAGTAATATTCATAGGGTTTTAAATAATTTGAAGACTTCGTGCTTGTATGTTTTACTTACCGGGATTTTTTTATCCCCGATAAAAAGGGTGTTGCCCTCATACCCCTTCACTTTGTGGACATTGATCACATAGCTCCGGTGAATCCTTAAAAATTTGTCCACAGGAAGCTGAAGCTCAATATTTTTTAATACTGTTGAGTAAACAAAACTTTCCTTTTTAGTGTATATCACGGAATAATTACTGTCAGCCTGTAAAAAAAGAATTTCATCCAGGGGAACCCGCTCAAAGTGATGTTTCTTTTTTAGAAACAAACTATCCATGATCTGCATTACTTGATTATCGGTCTCATCAAAGTCATGTGTTCCCAATAAATCTGATTCTGAGTTACCATGAGAATAATTCATCAAGGCCAGCTCGATGGCAACGCTCAGTTGACGGTCATTAAATGGTTTCAATATATAGGCGTAAGGTTTTACGCTTTTGGCCCTTGCGACCAGATTTTGGTCTGCATGGGATGTCAAAAAAATAAAAGGTATTTGATATTTTTCATTAATGATTCTGGCCAATTCTATGCCGTCGAGAGTTCCATTTAGGATGATATCCAATAAAATAATATCTATGGAACGGTGCTCTTCCATAAAACCCAATGCCCTCTTGGCGGATAATGCAGTACCAATAATGTCATAACCTATCTTTCCAAGTCTATTTGATATATCCTTGGCCACCAATATCTCATCCTCCACAATAAGGATTTTAACCTTTTCCATAACTTGATTAGGTTATAACAATCTCATTGTTATGCTCCAACATGTCCCTTTTTCGGCTTTAATACTTAAGCTCCCTTCAAGCTGTTCCACCAATGAATGTATAAGTCTAATACCAAAAGAGTTTTCATTTACACATTTAGGTGCATATCCAATACCATTATCGACCACTTGTATATTTACCATATCCCCACGGGTTCTTTTAAGAACTACCATCATGGTAGGTTTATCAATATTGACATATGCATATTTGAGAGCATTTATAATAATTTCATTGATAATCAAGGCCAATGGAATGGCTCTATCTATAGTGATACTAATATCAGTTATATCCAAACGGGGTTTAAAAGTAGCCCCATATCCATGAAAAAGTCCAAATATCAGTTCCTCCACATATTCCTTGACCTTAATACGGGTATCTACCCCATCTTGATAGAGTTTTCTATGTACTAATGAAAGTGCCTCCACCCGTGATTTTCCTTCCAGGAGGGCTTCTTGTGCAGGATGGCCCTCAAGCTGATGACCTTGGAGGCTCAATAAACTTGAAATCATTTGAAGATTGTTCTTGATACGATGATTGAGTTCCCTCAGCAATAAAGCTTTCTCCCGTTCTTTTTTGGCGATAAGATCTCGTTGCTCGGCAAGAACGGCATTGGCTTTCTTAATCCGTTTATTGCCTCTACGGAGTATGTAAGCAAATATTAACAATGACACAAATCCCAACATCACTAAGTACAGTACATATTTCTGGGTCTCATTGATTTTATTCAGCAATACGATTTCAGACTCCCTTTTATCAATTTCATAACTTGCTTTTATGCCTTCTATATCTTGGATTTTTTTTTTGTTCACCAAACTATCTTGATATATGGAGTACATCCGTTCATACTGCAAGGCTTTTCGATATTGGGACTGGTCTTCATAAAACTTCGACAGTAAGATGCCAATATCCCTTATTTGCTCTTTAAACCCCTCTTTTTGCGCAATTTTAAGAGCCTCCAAAAAAAATTCCTCTGCAAGTCTGTGCTCCTGATTTACTTCATGCACCTTTCCCAATTCGGCAAGATATACTGAGGTAGAGTAAGAGTCTCCAAGCTTTTTCAATACATCAACGGCTTCGGTCAGATTATGCTGTGCCAGCTCAATTTTGTGTTGGGCCGATTGGACCATTCCAAGGTTACCTTTGGAATATCCCAATAAAACGTCATTATCCAAAGTTTCATTCAATTCCAAGGCCTCTTCAAAATAGAATAAAGCACTGTCCAATTGACCATTCATACGGTATGCCTCCCCAAGGTTTAGAACGGTTAATGCATAATTTGTTGCCTTATCCGAGGTAGCGTATATTTCCATGGCCTTCGTTAGGTAATTGATACCCGGTGTATAATCCCCATCACTTATATAATTACTTGCCAACTGGGTAAAGGATGCCGCCTGTCGCTCAGGAAGTTCCATGGATTCATATATTTCCAATGCCTCGAAAGATGCCTTGAACGATTTGGTGTTATTTCCAAGCCTTCGTTCCAAATGACTGATTTCTTCCAAAGCTTCTGCTTGTAATAAGGGTTCCTCGATGTTTTGTGCCAATTGGAGCGACTGTTTAGCCATATGGAGGGCAGAATCAATGTTCCTATGGTAGTGGGATGCCAAACTCAACAACTTGGACCTTTCCTTTTTCGTAAGGTCTTGAGTCCTCAATATATGGATCAAGCTGTCCGGATTCTTTTGCTGTGAAAAGCAAAAACTATGAACGGATAAGAAAAAAAACAAAAAACAAATGCCCCCACGAAACCTACCTCTATACATTTGAGCTGATCTTGGCCAAGGGATCAAACTCGCAATAACAGGTCATATGGTTCCCTTCAGCATCGTCGATGATAAGTTTGAATAAAATGCTATATAGGATGTAAACAGATTTTGGTGAGTTCCCTGATTGTTTTAAAGTTTTTATCTCACAATAGGATTGAAAACCAGATATATCCTGTGGGGTAACGTACAGTGTACCATCGGGAGCTTTCCGAACATATTGGCCATCACAGTCAAAGACCTTTTCCCAATCCATAAAATCGGGATTTGTTTTACCTATATTTTGAACTTTGCAACAAACCATTGGAGTTGCATTTGATCCTTCCTCACCCTCCAACAACTCAAAACTTGCCTTTACAGTAGTATTGAACCCTATTTGGGGCAGCTTGTTCTTGACAGAGGTTATAAAATCATCTATTGCAATAGGTTCTGTCATGGTTCCAGGCCCAATAGCAGTGTATTGTACGGCCTCCTGTAATGCTTCCACATCTATGGGAAAGGGATACGATGTTGGATTGGTTGGATTATCGTTGTCGATAAGTTGAATGGAAATGTTCATAGGTTCAATTTTTAAAGTTGGTTATGATTGTGCAAAGGATTCATCTTACAAATCCAATTGAATTTACTGATTTTTTTTGACTCATTGTCTTTTTGATAAAGGGAGCGCCCAATGCCATGTCAAAGAGATGGAAAACCCGAAATTTTGGCACGTATCAAGAACACTACAAATTATATACACCGCTCGAAAAGGTAACAAATCAAACATTCCGGCAAACCATTCACTCAATTTTCAGATAGCTCCACTAAGATTTAAGTACCGTCCACTCATATGTTTTTTATTCTAAAAACATACTGGACATATTTGATGGACTGCAAAATGATGTATCAGCTTTACGGCGTTGCAAATAGACTTTGGGGCCTCCTATAAATGACAACCGTTTCTCTGAAAAATCCGATTGCAAAAACTAAAATTTTGTATAACACTTAAAACATTGAATCATGAGTGAACTAGGTAAAAAAATTCAGACAACCGCAGAGGTATTGGCACATACCAATGCCATTCCACAGCAAT
The DNA here is from genome assembly GCF_051494225.1 of Flagellimonas lutimaris. Classification (GTDB taxonomy): domain Bacteria; phylum Bacteroidota; class Bacteroidia; order Flavobacteriales; family Flavobacteriaceae; genus Flagellimonas; species Flagellimonas lutimaris_A. The sequence goes on from NZ_JBNPYE010000008.1 coordinate 56,553, forward strand.
TTTATGCGACCGAAAAAAGTTTGGTGGCATATCATGCAGGAAAAAAACCTAAGGGAAAAGTACTTGCTGGAGCTGTAGTATCCAACAATCTAAAGCCTGGAAATGTTGGTTTTGTAACCCCAATGAACAAAAAGGGTAACGTAGAAAGTATGATTGCCAAAACTTTGAGCAATAATGAGACATCGTATACCAGACGTTTCAGTTTTGTGCCAATCCCAAATAGGCCAATGCAAATGGGACTCCATGTTCAGGAATCGTCCGAAGATACCGAAATCAACGGTGATGTGAAATTATTACATGATGGGGAAGGCAACTTTAATGTACTTCCTATTATCGTTGGCCCAGGCACTGTAGGTATGGGCGAACCCTTTACAGATGCAGAAATAAAAGCAATGGGGTTTGAACTAGCTCCTGAAATCAACTGGGGCAGTTTGCTAAAAGGAGTGGCAAAAGCTATTCCCGTATTGGCCGAAACAGGCCTTTCCATTTATAAGGAAGTTACAAGCAGCTCGAACACAGTTGCCGACGATTCCAATGGAGAAGAGGGAATCCTTGGTATAATCGGAAGTATTGCCAAAGTTGCGGTACCATTCGTATCTGCCATTTTATAATATTAATACTTGCATCGGGCCTTGTTGGGTAAAAACTATATGGGGCCCTTTTTTTAAACAATTAGAAATCATGAAAGCAGCATCCAAAATAGAGCTTCAGCATATATTCAAATATGATGGGGATTATACCAAAACCTTTGATTTTAAAGCTACGGACCATTATGACCCCATGAACAATTATTTAATGGCCCAACTCTGTGGGTTGGTTTATGATACCGAGGAAGAAATCAGCCTGCAAGTAAATAAATGGAACAAAAAAACACCTTCCCTAAAACTGAAACTGACCATCGAGGATATAGATAGTAACCGCTTTATGGTTGTTTCCAACGATATATTTCTTATCGTAGTATTCCGAGGGACCCAGAACATGAAAAATTGGTTGAGTGACTTTGATATTGCCCTGGTCCCTTTTCAAAACAATCAAGATCTATTGGTACACCAAGGATTTTACCAAAGTGTACTCGATATGGGTTCCAAGTTGGAAAAAATAGTGTCGAACCATCAAAAGAACAATCAAAAAATATACCTGACAGGACATAGCCTAGGAGCAGCACAGGCCATTTTAACCGCTTTTGTTTATTCTGAGTTGGAAACTTTTGCCAATGTTTACACTTTTGGAGAACCCAAAATTGGGGACTGGGGATTGACCAAACATTTCAATTTACATTTGAACAGCTCCCCACCTTCCAACTTGAGTAAAATCTATCGAAACATCAATAATATGGATCCAGTTCCGTATGTTCCGGTATTTTACGGCCTGCGATTTTATTATCACGAAGGGTTGTTCTATCTTTTTGCTCCAACCATTGGCGCCAAATATGTTATCGAAACGACTGGAGACCTGGGAAGTGAGCGCGCAATAGATCTACCACAAAGGGAGTTGTTGGGTTGGAACCCTATACACCATGCCATTGGTGATTATATTGAAAATGCCGCTGCTAACAAGCAAAACAATGTTTTCTTAAATAGGAAGCGGATTGTAGAGCACTAAAAATCGAATCAGGGAATACATGTTAATGAAATACCCCCGACAAAAATAAAACGTCGTCACCCTTGATTTCAGGTGAAAACAAAAAAGGCCAGAGAATGCATATTTTCTGGCTTTCAATTATCAAATATTTCCAAAGCTTGAGGCAAAAAAGTACTAACGCCCTTTAACCCATTAACAGTTACGGTCAAGGCAATTGCATCTTTTATCTCATCCCGTGTTGCTCCAGCTGCTTTGGCCATTGGAACGTGATATCTGACCGCATTCATATCATCGGTAACAACCTTCATCGCAATATAGATGAGTTGTTTTGTTTTTGCATCGATTCCTTTGGATTGGATTAAGGCATCGATTACCCCAGCATAAGCTTTTTGTAATTCTGGGCACTCTTTTTGAAATGTTTCCAATGGGTTTTTCATAATATTTACCTTATTGATGATTAATGACTCAATTTAAAGCTACTTGCTCAATTTTGAGAAGAAATTTTACTCAACATCTCAATTGCATTTAGATTCTTTGGATTTAGCTTGATGCTTTGTTTGTAATACTTTTTAGCTAAATCATTTTTTTTGTTCATTAAATGCCATTCACCAAAACTGTCCCAAACATTTGAAGAATCCTGGAACAGCATTGTATTCAAATAAAACAATTCAAATGCTTCTTTTTGTTTACCCTGATTCATCATGCGATAGCCATAACTATTTATAGATCTCTCTAAAAAAGCTGATTTTATTTGCAACCACCAATCCAAATGCCCATAATTTGCTTTAAGCTGTTTATAATATTCAAATGCTTTGTTGGCCCCATGTTTTATGGCATATTTTGGAACCGGAACAATTTTATTGGCCAATGCTGCTTCCAGTACAGGATCTTTACCAGAGAAATATTCCTCACTGGATATTGTCGCAGCTATATCCGGAGAAAAATATTCTGTTTGCGGATGCCAAGAATTATCCACCTGTCGAGAGGCTATACCTAAACCGGCACCACTATTGGGCAAGTTACCCACCCTGACCATATCACTAAAAAAATTGAAGGGGCTGGCTGGAGGAGAACCTACAAATATTGCATCGGTATGCGCTTCTAGCTCTGTCATAAAAATTACCGAAGCACTATACGTTCTGTTACCTACTAACAGAAATAAATTGTCCCCTCTTCTAAATATATCCCTCTTAATTATCTGGTTTACAAACGGAATTGCCATTCTAGCATTTCCACCGTCATTGTACCTTATATCAATGATGATTTTATCGATGTGATTGGAATCCACATACTCCCAAAATCTATCGCTAAATTGGTTCCAAGATTCAAAATGGTTTCTTTGTTCATATACTTGATTGTATTGAAAATAAACGGTGTTGGACCCTTTGATCTTTTCAAACCAAAAAAACTCAACATTATCTCCTTGTTTCTTTAAGTGGAGTGGTAATCCATCATCCCCAAGTAAATCTTCAATGCTTACGTAGTCACCAAAAGCAGGGGCTTGATTTAATCTGTTTGACCATAAAACCGGACTACTGTCTTCTTTGGCGTGGATTACCAAATTCTCAATTTCTTCTTTTTTATTTTTAATAGTGAGAGTCATCTGTTTCTCATCATCAATTATACCCAGCCCAAGTAAAGTTTTTGGAAACGTTATGTCTTGAAAAGATGGTCTAATACGACCAAATTCAGTATCCATATTAGTTTTTAAAGCTGTTAACCTTAAAACATCTTTAATAGGCATCTTATTTATTGCGATAACTTCCGACCCGAGATAGTTTTTATACTCCTTTTCAATTACAGTAATAAAAATGCCATCGCTAAATTGATCGACCCTTAAAGGAAAGCGTAAATTGCTTATCCCTAAAAAACCATTATCCCATAATTGTGTATGACCATCTTGCACAAAGGCCACAAGTTTCTTTAAGGACATAAAAGCCTCCAAATCGGTCTTGGAATTTTCAACATCATCTTTAGCGTCGTCAATTGCCTTCCCAAAAGTATCTTCTGAAACCCTATAATATAAATTTGGATGATGTTTCTTTAAATTCGAAACGACATAATCCAAATCTTCCAACCATTGCTCGGTAGTTAACTCCTGGGCATAGGCACTGGAAAAGAAAATTAAACAACAAATCCCAAAAAATAATTGTCTTACCGGATTGATCATAACACCTTGCTTTTCTACTTTCAAAATTAGGGGGAGGTGTTAAAAAATCATGAGCACCTTATAGGGGGACATGTACCAATAGAACTTTTTATGGCCGTGGTCGATACATCTTTTAAAGACCCAAACAGAAACTTTGTCCAAAAACTCCTTTATTAATGTCTATAAAATCAATGATGGGACAAGTAATCTATTGCACCAAAAATGTCCAAATATTCGGCCAGAGTGTAATAAATCAGAATAGGAAGGATTCTTCTGTACTTATAGTAAGCAATAAAAGCAATAGTGTGTATCAAAAAGTATAACAAGACCCCTTTATATCCATAATATATATTTAGGAAAGATGAAAACACAGCAAAAGAAAATAAAACCATCCAATGGTTTCTTCTTTTGTCCGATACGGACCAAAAATTTTGTAGATAAAAAATAGACATTAATGAAATAAACCCTTGGGTAATCAAAATATAAGGGCCAAGATAGAAAATTGATTTTGTTGGTTCGGAAACCATATCCCTAAACATTGAGTAAACCGCAGAATAGTCAGATTTGATTTCAAAGACAAAATCGAACAGGTAAAAATAAATTATCACTATTTCATAGTAAATAGCAAGTATTAAAAAAGATACAATAATATCATATAGGGAATCGCCTTTACCCGAATTGTAAAATTTTACATTGTTTTTTAAAATATTCCCATCGATCAAAATCACAGATAAAATGCAGATGATCGTATATGGTAAATATTTAAAATAAATATAGTCTAGCTCAAAATTCCAATTATAGACCCTATTGTAGATTATGATTCCATAAATCAAAATTGTAACTAAAAGAACTATAAATTGGCGTTCATATTTTGACTTCATCTCTATATTTTGAAGGTGTTAATCCTCCTGTTTCCATTTTAAATGCTTTGTTGAATGAAGATATTGAATTATACCCGACTTTATAAGCAACATCGGATATGCCAATAATTTTATCTTCCTTCATAATTTTCTTTGCTTCCTCAATTCGAAGTTCTCTAATGAGTTCATAAAAGGTTCTTTTTTTAGTTTTATTAATAACCTCGGACAAAGCATGATTATTGGTATTGATTTTGTTTGCCAAGGCCGACAAAGAAAGAGTGTTGTTTGTGAACAATTTCTTTTCAATCAAAGTGGTATTTAATTCATTGAGAATTCTATTTTCCTCGGATTTACTTAGTCCACTTTTTTCATATTTAACCCTAGAATAGTCAACTATATATCCTTTATTAAATACAACTATCAGTGAAAAATATACCAGTATGCTATAAAGTATTGCGCCAGATATATAAGGTATGCCGGACACATCATTTATAAGATATACCAACCATATGCTTAGCAATAAAATACCTATGAATTTTAATTGTCTTCTTAAACTTGAATCCAATATTGGGGAGAAAATTATTTTTCTTGAAGAGAAAGTCAAGTAAATGATGTACTGCAACAAAACTGTTCTATTAAATATTTGCCACAAAATTTCATTTTCTCTAAAAACATTAATTATAGGAAAAGAAAATAGTACAATAAATGCTGGGGAAAAATGAGCAAGGTTGACCTTTTTTCTATTAAATTTTTTATCAATGATCGATTCTATAAAATAAAAGTAAGAAGGGCCAATAGATAGAAAACCTACTAATCCAGCAATAAGATAAAAGTCATTTAAATCTGAATAAAATGTTACAATAACCGAATGTGAAACTCGAAGTGTTATTGATACTATGAGAATTGCAAAAAAGAAATTACCAATTTTACTGCCCTTTTTTGTCTTTAAAGCATAGATTACCAGAACAAAACTATTCGCAAGCCCCAAAACACTTAATATTTGTACTATACTTTGCAATTAGTTATAGTTTAGGTATACGGCTCCCCAATAGCCAGTCGTTCATAAATATACTTTCTTTTATCAAATGGCATTAATTTATATTGAGGGGAACCAGATTCTCTAAGGTTTGCAAACATTTTGTTTATAACATGCTCATTGTTACACTCCAATAGCAATTTCTTCACCTCATACATTTTCATGATAGATCTTGGGAAATTTATGGTCTTTGCTCAAGCATGCTTCTCGCGCCTTCGAATGGTTATTTTTCCTTATTGGACAACTTTTCTTGAACCTTTGCCAAGGCATCTTCCAATTTCTCGCCTTTTATCAAAGCTAAGGAAAGTTCTTTAGCGGCACTTTGATCTATTGTTATATTGGGATTTACGCCCTTGCCTTCAATTCTTCCGATTCGTGTTGAAAAATAATCCGCTATAGGGAGCGACAATTGAAGATCATAGGGCAAATCGAACATTTTTTGGGAAAGCATTTTCCCCGCCGTGGTCTGACCTATAGTCGTAGTATTCTCCAATTGTGCCAATGCATCGGTCGTTAACTCGGCTGCACTTGCCGTTTTGTTTCCTATCAGGACATAAACAGGTCCCTCAAAGTGCGGGTACATGGGTACAATCTGAACACGGGTAAGCGGATTGTCCTGTACATCTTTCCAGAATGTCTTAATAGACCAACCTTTCCAAGGTTGTAAGTTTTTGATATCATCAATCGTGGGCTCGTTTGTATTGTTTCTCCACCATTTTTGGGAAACAAACATTCCAATATCAGTTGTATCTTTTACCAAATGTCCAATTAAAGGAATTCCTGCAAATGTACCGCCCTCATTGTTTCGAAGGTCTATAATCAGGGTATCCGTCCTTTTTTCAGCAATCTGTCGGTAGGCTTCAAATACGTGTTCTTGTGTATCCACGCCCATCATCGTATTTACCGTAAGCATTGCGGTTTTGTTTATCCATTCCAAGGAAACACTTTGGTCGCCGACTCTCAATGAATCAATATAATTGGCAATTTCCTCCGCAGGCTGTTCCATTTTTGCCAGTCTCACATGCGAAAAAGGACCTTCTGTCCAAAGCTTGTTGTAACCATCGACAAACTCCTGCTTGGTTTGTGGCTTTTTAGCAAGTTCTTGAACCTTTCCTTCCAGTTCAATATATGCTTCAGAGGCAAGCTCTTCAGGATTGTAATGGTGTTTTGACATTAAACCGGATATACTATCTGCAACAGTTTTCAATTCAACATTAAGTTGTTCCACAAAATATTTCCAATTACCAATCAACTCCTCTTCCGTGATTTCTAGTTCATTTAGTACATCCATTAGATGGTTGTATCGTAACAAACTCAAAAGTTTTGTCCTACCGAATTCATCATCGATGTACATCACCATAGTTCCTGAAAGGCCGTATTTTGAATTTCCCTTCCAAAATTCATTGAGATTTTGTGGATATTCCTTACTTGATATTACTTTTTTTACTTCACTGATTCTTGTACTATCGCATTGTCCAGAGGCATAAGTTGCCAAACCTTCGACCAACCAATCAATACCATTGGTAGTACTAAAATCAGGACTTTTGTTTCTTTGTCCATGGAATACATGTACAAGCTCGTGTTTGATCAACTGGTAAGTTCCAATTGTATCGGCATAATGATGTTCACAAGAAAGGCTATCCCAAGTCTTAGGTGATATAATGTCCAATTTTTCAGAAATACCACTTGCTACCATCCAACATTGTGATTTAAAATCCGGCAGGCCCCAATCCTTTTGCCAAGTACTATCTAGCGATTTACGATTTGGATGTATGTAAATACTAAAGTTATTTTTGTACGGTGTATTAAAAAAATTGACAACCTCACCAATCCCCTTTTTGAAGTAATCATCGTAATCCTTGATGTTTACGCTGTCCATTGAGGTATATACAATACTATAGCCATTTCGTTTCTCCTCGACCCAGATATTTCCAAAAGTTCCAAGTACAAAAAACAATAAGGCAAATGCATCAAACCATAGCTTTTTCATATTATTCCATTCTAACGATTATTCAATATTTTTTTGTTTGGTTGTAATTTTTGTTGCTATGCCTACATGGGTAATAAGTGAAAACCCATTCTTATATATACGATTTGCAGTATAAAGTACAACATTGTCACTGATGATCGTATATGTGTTATTGTTTTCATTGTCTGTTCTTTTAATAGTTTCCACCATTGAACCATCAACCAGTTTGGAAGAAAATTTCACAATTTCCCCGGTCTCCACATTTTTGTAGATGTTCTCCCAACTATCGCTTGATTGGATATAGTCATACGTAGTTTTATATCTTACTTTTCCTTCTGCATCCAGTATTTCTTCAATGAATGTGAGCCCATTATCGGCAACATATACCCGAAACCTCCCTATTTCGGTAATCCATTCGTATCTGGTTTTTAATGTTTTGGAAATAGTTTCCCACTCCCCAATACGAAAGGCATATTGTTTAACTCCTTTCGGGGCATCCACCCTAATTCCATAAATATCCTTTTCTATATCCTCCTTATGGGAGTTAGGTTCCTGTGCATTCGAACCACATGTAATCGTTAACAATAAGGTTAAAATCAAATTTTTCATATGTTCTATTTTATTAGGTCGGCCAATTATCTATTTGACCAATCGCATTCTCGGGAAATCTTCAATTGAATATTACCTGCATATAAAATCAAAGAGCCAGAATGTACAAGACATCTGGCTCTAGATTGACTAAAAAATAGTTTTGAAAATAATATTATAACGAAACACCAACATTATAGTTTGGTAAATTTCAATACAACTTCATAAGGAGGAACACCACAATCACTGGTTACCTCGTCATTAAAAATAAGGAAGAACTCACTATCATCTTCAGGATCAAATGTAGCCGCGTTGGTTCCTGTTTGCATTTGAATATTATTGACACAAGCAACACCTACAACATTTTGCAAGGGAACAATCATTCGACCACAAATAAGGTCGAAAGTAATGGGAACTCCAAAAGGGCCTAAACTTGGTAGATAGGTGGCATTCTGTATAACCCGTTGTGTACCCGAATTGGCAGTAATTGTCACCGGTCCACTGCCGTATGCATCCGATCCTCCAAAGGCGGAGAATGTACCCGAAACAAAATCCAATTGGTATTGCCCCGTAAAAATGGAGGCATCATATTCGCAAACCACATTGGCTGGGTACAAAAAAGGTGAATTAAAGAAAACCCCGGTAATATTACCCTCTAGATTGGTAGAGGTATATACAGTTCCATTTGTCAGATTCAATGATAAACGGATACTGAAAATATCACCTCCGTCGATTTCGGTGGCAACATCGAGACCAAAAAGATCCACAGCTTCCTGACCCTCAACTTTAATAGTTGTCCTTGGCAGGTTAGCTGGTCCATTGGAGAAATCCGAAGCAGGTATTGTCTTCAATAACAATTCACCTTCGGAGCTATCACCGTTATTGGGGGTATTGTCAAAAAACTGTACAAATACATCAACAGACTCCAATAATGCACCATCCTGATCATCCCATTCCTCTACCTCTACTTCATAACTCGAATTGGAAATATCACTCAAATTAATGGTTGGCGAAATAATGTTTATTGTCCTTAATCCTCCTGCCGGTGTGGCGATATCGGTTATGGACTCAAAAATCAATTTATCGTCTTCCTTACATGATGCGATCAAAACGAACACAGTAGCACATAAGGAAAGTATCTTCAATATATTTTTCATTTGCTATTACTTTAAATATTATTTTATGAATCCTGCTGGGTTGTTGTCCCAAAATACTTGTACACTTTGGTCTACCTTTTGACCCACGTTGGAATTCTGACTCACAAAAGTTTGTGGATAGAAAAATGACCGTATAAAATCGCCGGGGGCAGAAATCTTAGTGGATTGTAAGTTGGAGGGTTTACCGGTTCTCCTATAAGTATTGTAGGCCTCAATACCATTTCCGAACAAAGCCAAAAAGTATTCCTTGACAATCACATCCAATCTTTCATCGTCTGAGGACGCTCCATCATACATGGAAAGAACTATATCAACATAGTTGTCAATTGCCGCAGTTGATGGCACAAAAGCTTCATCAACATTTTCTGGGCTAAAGTTCATTACCTTACTAATGGACTTTCTGATACCGCTTTCCAGATAGGTTCTGGCATTTCCCGATGTACCCATGGTCAAAGCTGATTCAGCTAGCATAAAATCCACATAGGATGACAACATCAAAGGCAATATTCCCGAACCTTTGGTACTTATATTTCTTCCGGTAATGGAAATGAAGGAATCGTTATCGAACAAACCACCAACAGGATAAAGTCCATAAGTTGTTCTTTTTCCGTTATCCGGGGGAATACCATCACCATCTCCGTGTACCCTGCCCCAAAATCCTTCATCCGAAAAATTGCACCAAATATCACTGGGCACATAATGTATGGGCCTGTTCTGGGTAATACAGCTTTGCTCGTTGACATCTGTGGTATTTGTTGCGGACTGTCTATATATGTAATACCTCCATCTAGGATCTTCTACATTTTTCCTTTTCACAAGGTCGTACATATAAGAAGTGGACATATATTCTCCTGTACCAGCATCAAAATTCGCGGAAAATTCAGGATGTCTGCTGTCCGGGTTCGAATCTGTTGCGGAATATTGAAAAACAAAATCCTCATCAGCAGAAGAAATAATATCACCCTGAGCAATCAAAGCATCTATTTTGGCCTTTACGGAACTATCTACCAATCTACTTTGAACATACATTTTCAGTTTAAGTGTATTGGCCAATTTTATCCATTTGGATTTATCCCCACCATAATAGATATCATTGGTAGGCTTTGAGGTCTCGGTCTTACCAAATTCCATTATGGCCTCGTTTAAAAGACTTTCCAAAGCGACATAAATATCGGCTCCTGAATCCACATTCGGATTTGGGAACTCAACACCTTGAGTAGCTTCGGAATAGGGAACATCGCCAAAAAAATCTACCATGTCCATCATCATATAGGCCTCTAAAACCTTGGCCATTCCTACGTGCATGTACAACCCCTGTTCTTCTGCAAGAGGTATCATCGTTCTAATGTCCGGCAATGCAGATGAATATACCGCCCGCCATTGTGGATCAAACGCTGTTCCGCCATATGCCGATCTATAATCCGGTCCGAACATATGAGTAATTCTGGTAATCTCCATCCCAGCTTCAGATAGCCCAAATGGGGTCAATGGGTCTCCTTGGACCAACCTTGATACATCATACTGAATACTATTCATGAAGAAATCAATATCTGATTGATCTGCGTTCAATGCATTGGGGTCGTTTAAAATCTCCAGTTCCGTACTTTCGCAAGATCCAAGGACCACAGTTAATATGACCAGTAACCCCTTGAGATAGTTATTTATATATTTTTTGTTCATAATATTTTGTTTAAAATTTAGACAAGGTTAAAAGGTCGCTTTTACAGTCAACCCATATCTACGCGAGCTAGGCCCTGATATAAAATCAATTCCCTGACCATTACCCACACCCGTACTCAGGTTGTTCGTATCGAATCTTACATTATCTGGAAAATTGAAAGCCTTATACCACATATTGGATCCTGAAACAGTGAATGACAGGGTTCCAAAAGGTGTTTTTTCAAGAAATTTTTTGGGAAACGCATATCCGAAGCTAACTTCGTTCAACCTTAGGGTAGTACCATCATAAACCAAGAACTCATCTGCTCCAAAACCTAAGTTGTTGAAGTATATTCTTGTTGTGGTTGTCTGAATGTCATTTACTGTACCATCTTGCTTCACTCCCGGCAACACATAGGACCTTTCGCGATTCAAAGGCCTATCGGCATCTACAACACCTCTGCCGACCAATGATCCCGTTGTCTGTGAAAAAATATCACCTCCATGACGGTACTGCCAGTTCATATTAAAGGAAAAGCCTCTATAAGTGATCAGGTTGTTCAATGAAGTAGTGAAATCCGGATTGGGATCACCTACAATATCATTCAATCCTGTATTTAGAATATAATCACCTGAACTATTTACTGTCCGCTCCCCATTCGTGCGCAGTACAGCATTTCCCATTAATACGCCATAGGGTTGCCCCTCTACCGCATAATTGGCAACTGTGCCTCCGATTCTACCTGTTAATGGTATTCTGGTCACTCCTTCCGGAAGTTTTGTTACAGTACTTTCATCCGCAAAAAAGTTTCCAGATACATTCCAATTCAACCCCTCTGAATCTCGTAGCACATTAACATCCAAGTCAATTTCAATACCCTGGGATTCCAACTCCCCCGCATTGATCCTGGTTACGGTATAGCCGGATGACGGATCTAAGTTTTGATCGGTTATTAAATCTTTCGACTTTCTCTTATATACACTAACATTAAGACCTAACCTGTTGTTAAAGAATTTACTATCCATCCCTAGCTCGAACTCTGAAACTGTTTCAGGCTTAAGGTTAGGGTTGCCCAGACGATCATTCACCCCATTTCCGGAAAGTACATTCCCTGAATTGTCCACAAGGAGTCTAGAAGTTAAGGCCAAAGTGTTTCGTGTACCATAGGCCAATGGAAAACCTGCAGAGGTCCCATAGCCCAAGCGCAATTTCAAATAGTTAAGACCACCATTTGAAGTAATGCTTTCAAAAGCAGATGTAGGTATAAAGGACAGACTTCCTCCTGGATAAAAAATTGATTGGTTTTCTTTTTCCAATGTTGAACTCCAATCATTACGGACAGCTCCATTCAGATAGAGGAAATCCTTATACCCTAAAGTGACATCGGAATATGCCCCCAAGGTATTCACCTCGGAAATAGATCCAAGATTTGTTCCGCTAAAAAAGCTACCTACGGTAGAGTGGTTTATAAAATTATAATGCTGTAAAACTCCAAAAGCTAGCTGTCCTGTACTCTCCACACCTTCTTGATTATAAAGGTCGCGACGCATATTCCCTCCTAAAACAACTTTTAAATTTAGGTCTTCGGTCAAATCTTTATCGGCGCTAAAAGTAAAGTTGTGGTCCCAAATGGTGTTTTTGGCAAAAATTGTACGATATATACCGGTCCTGTCCCCATCAACACCACCTTTGTTCTGGCCATAGGTATTAAACTCCGTATAGGTGTCAATACCCAATCTATAAGCAATCCCCAACCAATCATTTAATTGATAGTTCAATCCAATATTTCCGAAGACCCTATCCGTTACTTGAGTGGTCTTGGAATTTGCAACTGTCCATCTTGGATTTTGTATATCGTTACTTGATCTATAATAAACACTGCGCCCGTCGGAAGCCTGAAATGGCAGACCATACAGGTCAACACTTCTGGGTGTATACAAAACATCTCCAAAAACGGAACTACCGCTACTTACCACACCGCTACCCGTAGAAGCTGCAACCGGTGGGGTGCTATAATCACTTTTTGTGAAATTCAGGGAGCCATTTACCGTAAAACCATTGCTCAAAGTAGCATTACCGCCAACACCAAAAGTATTTCTAATCAAACCATTGCCAGGAGTAAAACCCTTATCGTTTAAATGTCCATAGTTAAGATTAAAACTTCCTTTTTCTCCTCCTCCCCTAATGTTCACTGAGGTTGTTGCCACGCCTCCAGTTCTGAAGAAATCATCAACACTGTTGTATGGTTTGTAGGGATATGGGGAATTTGCCAAATCCTCATACCCAGCAATCAAGGTTTGATCGTTCAATTGAGTCAAAGGGCTCATTAACAAAGCTGTACCATCGGCTCCCCTTCCAATAAAGAGACCATTGGAAGTTTCTAAAATTTGATTACTCAACACATTTGGGTCAAATGCCGCCCCGTGATTACTAAAAAAGTATCCGAAATTTTGGTGGAATCCGCCACCATACTCGTTTTGATATTTTGGCAAAATAGCCTCTGAAAAGAAATAGGACTGAGACAGGGAAACCTCCAGCTTTTTATTGGCATTCATTCTGCTGCCCCCCTTGGTAGTTATCAAAATTACACCGTTCCTACCTCGTTCACCATATAGTACAGATGCACTCAATCCTTTTAAAACATTGACCGACTCAATACTATTGGGGTCAATATCCAAAAACCTACTTGATTCAGTTTGGTTATCAAAAAACGTATTCTGTTGGTTTGAACCACCATCAAAAGGAACACCGTTTACAATAAACAAGGGCTGATTGCTCCCGGTCAACGAACTATATCCCCTTATGATGATATTGGTGCCCGATCCAGAAATCCCATTGGTGGCCGTAATGTTTATCCCTGCTGCTTTACCTCTTAATACTCGGCCCAAATCTCCATCTGGATTATCTTCGATTTCCTCATTCTTAATCTTACTAACGGAATATCCCAAAGAGCGTTGTTCCCTCTTGATTCCTTGTGCGGTAACTACCACTTCCTCCAATTCATTACTGGATTCTTGCATCGTTATATTGATTTGGTCGGAGGGGCCAACAACAACCTCTTGGGTCGCCATCCCCAAATAGCTAAACTGGAGAACATCTCCAGTATCCGCACTTAAAGTGTAAACTCCATTAAAATCTGTTTGTACACCAATAGCAGTGCCTTTGATTATAACATTCACACCTGGTAATGGTCCGGTATTATCCTCAACTTTACCGGAAATAGTTCTCTCTTGGGCATGCGTCAAAAACGTGACAAATACACCAAGAAAGAAAAGCAAATAGCTAATCTTACATTTCATAAATTCTAAGATTTTAGAGTTAGTTATGAGGCGAATGTAGTATGGATTGGAAGTCCTCCATTTACTATTGAACCCAAGCCATCATAAATTGATTTGAGCAACCATATTTGACGGCGATTCGCCAAAATAGACATTATAAAAAACTTCATAAATGGGCAAAATGCCCCCTAGAATCAAGGAAATAGGACATTCTGTGACACTTCAATAACATTTAAACAAAATCCAATGTTTTTTTTTGAATGATGTGAATTGCCCTGTTTTTGATTTGTATTATCGTTATCTTGATTTGATACGTTTTATTATCGATTTAAATGAAATCTTTTATTTCCCTTGGTTTGGATATAAGATGTAAATTTCCAGTACAATAGAAAATCCAATGCAAATAGCGACATTAATAATAGATGATGAGCCTTTGGCAAGACAACGGTTGGAGAACTTGGTAACCGATATACCCGAAATCAACTTACTTGCCAGTTGCAAAACAGGAAAAGACGCTATAAAAAAAATTGAAGCACTCGAACCAGACCTGGTTTTTTTGGATATCCAAATGAAAGACATGACAGGGTTCAATGTCCTAGAACAAATTGATGTAAAAAAAACACCCTTGGTCATATTTGTAACCGCATATGATGAATATGCTTTAAAAGCTTTCGATTATTATGCTTTCGATTATCTATTGAAGCCATTCAAGGATGAAAGGTTCTTCCAGTCTGCCCAAAAAGCCATAGACGTTTTAAAACATGATAATCACTCCCTTTTCGAGAAAAAAATAGAAGGTCTACTACAGTTGATGCAAGAACCCAAAAATGAGATCAAAGCCATCTACAAAAACAAATTGCCCATTAAAACAGGTAATAAAATTTATTTTATTGTTACGGATGAAATCAAATATGTTACGGCATCCGGTTACTATGCGGAAATTCATACAAATGAAAAAAAACACCTGCTTCGAGAGTCATTGACCAACCTGATGAACGGCCTCAATCATTCGGATTTTATAAGGATACACCGATCAACAATTATCAATCTAAAATATATCGCAGAATTGATAAGTTCGAATTATGGTGAGGTGGATGTAAAAATGGTAGATGGGGAACTTTTTAGAATCAGTAAGGGATATAAAAAGGAGTTTATTCAAAAAATAGGTATTTAAGAATGAAAAAGTACCTTGACATAAAATTGATCAAAATCCTCTCCCTTTTTTATGCAATTATTGTATTTATCACTTTTATAAAAAGACTTTACTTTGTTTTTAGTCGACCTAGGGATGGTGGGTTCAATTGGTTCGATTTGATCTTCTCTAGAACCATACTGGACTGGATCTTGGTAATGCTATTTATGATCCTGGTGACAATCATTACCAAAAAAATGATTGTTGCAAATACCAAACCTGTCATTATAGTTTTAGTCCACTTGATCCTGTCCTTCGTTATTGATTGGTTTATATTCCTATTTGCCGCCGTTGTACTATATCTGATGGGAAGAACAACAATTGTTAATGGAATCAAGGGTCTATCCTTGGATCACTTCATGTTCAGTATTGATTATTACTTTACTGCTTATTTTGTTATGGCCGGCATCATACACATCTACTATTACTTAGAAAGGGTTAAGAACGTTGAAATGCAAAAGGCGCTTTTATCCAATCAATTGACAATAAGCAAAATGAATACCCTAAAGTCGCAGTTACACCCTCATTTTTTGTTCAACACTTTAAATACCATCTCTTCCCTAATATCATCCAACACCAAGCAGGCCCAAAACACTTTGGCTGATCTAAGTGATTTGCTGAGGGCTATATTGGATTTAAAAACCGACAACTTGATAACTGTTGAGCAAGAAATCAAGTTGTTAAAAAAATACCTCGATATTATTCAAATCCGATTCTCGGATCACCTTACCATAAAAATGGATGTGAAAAGAGAAACTCATGATGCATTAATACCCAGTATGTTGTTACAACCCATTGTTGAAAACACATTTAAGCATGGGTTTTCCTATCACAACACCAATTTGGTACTCCACATTTGTATTTTCAAGAATAAAGAAAGTTTAATTGTTGAAATTATGAATAACGGAAAACCTATCGAAGAGTCATATAACATGAAAAACTCTAGCGGAAAGGGCATATCAAATGTTATTGAGAGACTAAAAACCCTTTTCGGTTCCAACTTTCAATTTAGTTTTAAAAACTTGAAAGAGGAAAAAGGAGTGGTTACCAAAATTGTTACTCCCTTTAAAATTGCAGAATCGATTATTTATGAGCCGCTCAACAGTGATTTATAGTCATATCGCACTTTTTAGCAAAATTGTCAACCACCGCAGCATATACCGCGTTCAGATCAAATACCGACTCCCTTAGTTCATTTCTAAAGTAGCAAGTAACACAAGCCATAATTTAGCCTTATAATCTTTAAGACAACATAGGGTTTGGTAGAACCTTTTTCATTGTTTCAGATTATTTGAATTAGCCAAAAAATGGCCAAGGGTAGTGCCTTGGTCATTTTACGTTATGCATAGTTACTAAATCATACACCTATTTCATGGTGTAACATTTATTGTATCGGTGTTCCTCTAAGTTTTTCAAAGGCCTCGTAAGTTCGGTCCACTTTTTCCTTTGGAGTAGTATCAAATTCCTTATCGGTTACTTTGTAATAGGATTGTAAGCTATCCAATTTTTTGTGCATAAAGGTTACGATATCTTTATATTCTTCATCGTTGATAGCATTGTGCAATTCCTTGGGATCCTTTTTCAAATCGTAAAACTCCCACTCATCGACATCATCGTAAAAATGGATGAGCTTGTATCTATCGGTCCTGACACCATATTGTCTTTTGACCATGTGGAAGGCGGGGAAATCGTAATAATGATAGTAGACGGCATCCTTGAAATCATCCTGTGTACCTTCCAAAAGCCCTTTGAAAGATTCTCCCTGCATATTGGTGGCATATTCCTGTCCTCCTGCTAAATCCAAAAAGGTAGGGGCGAAATCCAGATTTTGTACCAAGGCATCAATATTGGTTCCTGGCTCGATTACCCCTGGTAATTGCATCAGCAAAGGCATTTTCATGGATTCTTCGTACATAAAGCGCTTATCGAACCATCCATGTTCTCCCAAATAAAATCCTTGATCCGAAGTATAGACCACCAAAGTATTCTCGTCCAAACCAGTTTCTTCCAAATAGTCCAAAATTCTACCGATACCTTCATCAACCGATTTTACCGTGGCCAAATATTCATGTAGATACCTCTGCCCTTTCCATTCTGCCAATTCTTTACCATGCAGATCGGCTTCGTAAAAAGCATTGTTCTTTAGAAGATAGGCTTCGTCCCAAATTCTTCGCTGCTCAGGGGTCATACGATCAAAATCCGTGGTCCAGGGGTTATGGGCCAAATCGGTACTCCCGTAACCATCGCTCATTTTTAGGTCATGCCCTTCGTACATATCCTTATAAATCGTCTGTTGTTGCTCGGCAGCAGCGGTTTGATCTTCGAATTCAGGAAAATAGGTGTCGGGCAAAGGAAAGGTAATGGAATCATAGACGTTCAAATGGCGTAAAGCGGGCATCCAGTTTCGGTGGGGCGCCTTATGGTGCACCATCAAGTAAAAAGGTTTTTTGTTGCCGTTCCTTTCTTTTAACCATTCTAAGCTTTTGTCCGTAATCAAATCAGTAGCATAACCCTCGACAACCGTGGTATCCTGCCCTTGGATAAGCTCAGGATTATAGTAATTTCCTTGATCGTTGAGGATATCCCAATAATCAAATCCTGTGGGTTCTCCGTGTAAATGCCACTTACCAACAATAGCTGTTTCATATCCCAGTTTTCTCAAATGTTTCGGTAAAGTTGGCTGGCTGTTATCAAACCGCTCTCCATTCATACGAAAACCGTTAATGTGACTATGCTTTCCCGTTAAAATCACCGCTCTACTGGGTCCACAAATAGAATTGGTGCAAAAATTATTCTGAAAAATGGCTCCATTCTTGGCAATCCGATCAATATTCGGGGTCGGTGCCAACTTCCCCAATTCATGGTTATAAGAACTAATAGCTTGATAGGCATGATCGTCCGACATAATAAAAATGATGTTCGGGGGACCTTGTGCCACTTCTTCTTTTGATTTTACCTGTTGTTTGCATGAAACAAGGAAGAGTAAACCAAGAAGTGTTAATCCTACGCGCATGTCGTTTGATTTTATCTTAGTGTGAATGTTTCTGATAGTTCAGTGTCGGAGTTGGTACCGACAAACACTTCAAATTCCCCAGCTTCGGAAACAAATTCAAGTTGTGCGTTGTAGAATTTCAAATCATGTGGAGACAATGTGATGTTCACCTCCATGCTCTCCCCTTTCTTTAGCATGATTTTTTGGAAACCTTTTAACTGACGTTTTGGAGGTGTAATACTCCTTACCACATCTCTCAGGTACAATTGCACCACTTCTTCACCATCATAATCACCGGTGTTTGAAACAGTTACGGTAGCGGTAATTTCTTCACCTTGGTTGATTTCCTTTTTGCTCAACTTTAAATCGGAATAATCGAAACTGGTATAGCTCAACCCGTAGCCAAACGGCAACAATGGCGCATTGGGCGCATCCAAATAATTAGATCGGAACTTTTGGAACTCACCGCTCTCGGGTGCAGGTCTTCCAGTAACTTTTACGCTATGGTACACAGGAATCTGCCCCACATTCACAGGCCACGTAGCTGTTAATTTCCCTGCTGGATTGTAATCCCCAAAAACTACATCGGCTATGGCATTACCTGCTTCAACACCTGGGTACCACACTTGTAAAATAGACACAGGCATATCAAACTCTTCAGGAATGGTCAATGGTCTACCGCTCATCAACACCAGGGCAACTGGTTTTCCTGTTTCCACCAAGGCCCTAATTAATTTCTTTTGACTTTCTGGAATTGAAATATCCGTTCGGCTGGACGATTCGCCGCTCATTTCCGTAGCTTCTCCAACAACAGCCACTACAACATCCGATGTTTTGGCCAAGTCCACGGCTTCTTTCAACATTGCTTCTGGAGAACGCTCATCAATGACTATTCTTTTTCCCAGCGCATTTACATTCTTGGCAAAATCCGAATCATCAGAAATATTGGCTCCTTTTGCATAGTTAATATTGGCAGTTGATGCTACACTTCTAAAGCCCTCCAAAATGGTTACTGCAAGGTTAAAATCTCCTGTTGGCGCCCAAGTTCCCAACATGTTCTCCCTGCTATCGGCCAATGGACCGATCAAGGCAATCTTTCCTTTCTTTTCCAAAGGCAGTGTGTTATTATGATTTTTCAGCAATACGAAGGAGCGGGTGGCCAATTTGCGCGATAACACTCTATTCTCCCCTGTCAAAATATCTTTTTTAGGACGCTTGGAGTCCAAATACAGGTATGGGTCATCCAAAAGGCCAGAAATGTATTTGGCTTCCAACACACGTCTACAGGCTTTGGTAATATCCTCCTCCGTGACTTTTCCTTCTTCCAGGGACTTCTTCAAAGTGGTCAAAAAGCCTTCACCCACCATATCCATATCCAAACCTGCTTTTAACGCCAGTGCAGAAACCGCTTGAAGGTCTCCCAGTCCGTGAGGAATCATTTCGTTGAGCGAGGTATAATCCGAAACCACGAAACCATCAAATCCCCATTGTGTCCGAAGCACATCGGTTAACAACCATTTGTTTCCCGTTGCCGGCACCCCATCAATATCGTTAAAAGAGCTCATAACGCTAGCTGCCCCCGCATCTATGGCTGCCTTATACGGTTGCATATATTGATTGAACATTTTGATTTTGCTCATATCCACGGTGTGATAGTCACGACCTGCTTCGACTGCGCCATATAGTGCAAAGTGCTTTACACAGGCCAACATGGTATGGGCTGCGGCCAAATCTTTACCCTGATATCCTTTTACCATCGCCTCGGCAATTTTGGAACCTAGATACGGATCCTCACCTGACCCTTCAGCGATACGGCCCCATCGAGGGTCACGGGCAATATCTACCATTGGGGAAAAGTTCCAATTGATTCCATCTGCGGTGGCTTCCCTTGCCGCCATTTGAGCGGCTTGTTTTACCAATTCCATATCCCAACTGGACGATAGGCCCAATGGAATGGGATAGGTTGTCTTGTATCCATGGATTACATCGGAACCAATTAACAAAGGGATACCCAATCGACTTTCCTTTACTGCCAATTCCTGGGCTTTTCGCACCCTATCTGGGCCGGCGACCCCAAAAAGTCCACCTACTTGTCCCGACTTGACTTTGGCCCCTACATTTTCACTCACTACTTCGCCCGTAGCAACTCCGCCGCCTGGTGTCAACAAGTTCAGTTGACCAATTTTTTCCTCAATGGTCATTTTTTCCAGCAGTTGCTCCACTTGGGGTATTCGCTTTTGGGCATTGGCTCCGAAAAAAGCTAATCCCATAAAAGCGATAAGTAATTTTTTATAGTACATGGTCAGGTTGTTTTGACTTTGATATTCTATTCTGATGTTGTTTTCTTCTTGTGGGAAAATAACCATGGTAACAAATCCGGTTCAGCGAAGGCAGGGTCCCAACTATTATGATTGGCGAAATCATACATCGTAAATTTGGGATGCACACCCTCTTTCAACAAAGCCGAAACCATTTCCACTGACTGTAATGGGTGCACAACATTATCCTGCGCGCCATGAAATACCCATAATGGTGTATTTTTTGCGTAAACGGAAACAGATTCAGGTTCCCCTCCCCCACAAATCGGTATTGCTGCAGCAAAGGTGTCCGGTTTTCTGCTTAATAATTCAAAGGTTCCCATGCCTCCCATGGAAAGCCCCAGCAAATAGACTTGATCGTCTTTGGTATACGGTTCTTCAATAGTAGTTTCGAGCAGATCCATTACCATTTCCAAGGGTTTTGTAGGCCCTTGGTTGTATTTAAAATCCAAATTGATTGGATACGAACTTCTATCCACATCCACACTTGCCCAATAACTGTCTCTTGGGCACTGGGGAAATATCACAATTGCCGGGTATCGCTCCTGTAAATAATCGGTAGCAAACAATTTGCCTCCGTTCCACAATTGTTTTTCGTTGTCATTTCCGCGCTCACCAGCTCCATGGAGAAAAAGCACCACGGGATAGTTTCCATCTTCTTTAAAATTCTTGGGGTACATGATGCGATATCGTAAGGTATCGTTTCCATCAATAAGCATTTCAGCTTCATACTTTGATTGCCATTGTGCAGAAACCATGGCACAGGCTAAAAACATTAAGATAAAAGTCAACTGTTTTTTCATTTCAAAATCCTAGTTTGGTCAAACCAGCTTGAACATCTTCGTTACCCATAAACAAGTTCCAAAGCAAACCGGTCCGATAGTTTTCAATCATGATGATCTGCGGTCCTTGATCTATGGCCAAATACGCCTCAGCTACCCAATCGTATTCTGGGCTAAAGGCATCATAAAACCCTGCCGGACCCAACAAATCATCTCTATTCCTATAAAAATAATGCATTGCATCCAAAGACTCCTCTGGTGTATAGGGAATAGAACTTATCGCTGCCGTTGGTGATATTACGCCAGTATCATTACTCGGGCTATGGGCATTGTAACCTATTGTTCCATCGTTGTTTCGAGAATAGCTGGCCGTTAACCCCCAGCAATCTTCACCATAATCTTGAAAACTGTCTGGATTAGCAACACAGTATTCATAATTGATCATGGTATGGTTTACGTTAACGTCCCAATAATCGACATAATCGTCGGATAGGTTACGTGGGTCCAATCCCAAATAGGAATAATGCGCCCAAAATAAAGGACCTCCAAATTGCTCCGATCCATTATGCTTCACCAAAAGCGGATAACCGTATTGGGTATTGGTCGAAACAATACTGCCATCTGAAGCCCAACCACTTGTATATACTTCTTTGGTAATACCATAATCAGGGGAAGCTGCAGCCATGATGTAGGTAATCAGCACTTCGTTATATCCCCTGAGCTGAAAATTAATGTCGAATCCAAAGTTTGGACTCCAATGCCAGTACAGGACATTTTGATTTTGAGTGTACCAATCCCATTCAACACCTTTCCAGAGGTCATCCGCTTGTTGAGCCAGTGTTTGTTCTGAAGCACTTCCATTCTTGAAGTATTCTTTTACACAAATCAATCCTTGGGTCAAAAAAGCAGTTTCTACCAAGTCACCACCATCATCCAAATCGCTAAAAGGAATCACGGTACCTGTTGAACCATTGATCCAATGTGACCAGGCTCCATGGAAACGATCGGCATTTTCCAAGAAATCCAGCAAGGTGTTCAAGCGTTCCACACCTTCTGTCCTTGAAACAAACCCTCTTTCGATTCCTACCAAAATCGCCATGAGTCCAAACCCGGTGCCTCCAGTGGTCACAACTCCTTCACTATTCCCAGGATCATTGGGGTGATACCTTTCTCTCGCCCCGCCTGAACTGGCATCGGCAAAGTTCCAGAAATATTTAAAAGTTTCAGCTTGGGTCAGGTCCATGAGTTCTTCATCGGTAACCTCCGGTTCCTCTTCCTCAATGGGAACCTTATCGCCGGTAGGCAATTCTGAAAGTCCAGTAGGGCCTTTTCCATCATCAGAGCATGAAAGCAAGAAAAATGTAAAAAGCAAAAAACATCCAACTCTATTTTTTAGCATGTTATTCTTGGGTTTTAAATCCTAGCTTTTCCAAACCATTCTTTACATCTGTATTGGCCATGAACAATTTCCACAGTAGACCGCTTCTGTAATTTTCAATCATTACGGGAATAGGGCCTTCATCTATGGCCAAATATCTGGGCAAATACCAGTTGTCCTGTAAACTGAACGCATCGTAAGGACCATATTTGCCAATTAGGCTATCCTGTTCGTTGTACATGTACCTCAAAAACTGTTTGCTCTCCTCTGGAGTATAGGGCATGGAAGACAGTGCTGCGGTAGGGGAGATAACCCCTAAATCCGCTTCTGGGCGATGCCCGGCATATCCCTTGATGGAATAGCTAGAGGTCAAG
This sequence comes from Flagellimonas lutimaris, assembly GCF_051494225.1. GTDB lineage: Bacteria > Bacteroidota > Bacteroidia > Flavobacteriales > Flavobacteriaceae > Flagellimonas > Flagellimonas lutimaris_A. Next base: position 79,867 of record NZ_JBNPYE010000008.1, read on the forward strand.
CCCCAGCAATCTTCGCCATACCCTTCGTAATCCTTTGGATTATCGACACAGTATTTATAATGAATCATGGCGTGGTTACGGTTCAACTTCCAATAATCCCCAAATTGATCTTTAAGACCTTTTGGATTTAATCCCAAATAGGAATAATGTGCCCAAAATAATGGTCCTACGGGCGCATCGCTATGCTCATAGTGATTGAGTTCTGTTTCCAGTCCGTAATAGGTGGTGTCTTGGGAAATTTCACCCTTACCGGCCCAACCTATTTCGTAAACGGACTTATCAATGGAATGTGTTGGCGAAGCTGCAGCCAAAACGTACATAATGAGTGCTTCGTTATAGCCGCCTACTGGAAAATTCATTTCCCATTGGTACTCAGGGCTCCAATGCCAGTACAAGACATCTTCACCATTTTTGGTGTACCAGTCCCATTCTACGCCTTCCCAAAGTTTTTGGATTTTTTCCGCCAGTTGCTGTTCGCGCTCATTTCCATCTTGAAAATAGGCTTGGACGGTCAACAATCCTTGAACCAAAAAAGCAGTTTCCACCAAATCACCACCATTATCTTTGGCACTGAACGGAGTTACTTCACCTGAGGGCAACAACCAATGTGGCCATGCTCCATGAAAACGATCTGCATTCTCCAAAAAATTGACAATGCGTTCGTAGCGCTCCAAGGCTTGCTCACGAGAGATAAACCCTCTTTCCACACCTACTAGAATAGCCATAAGTCCAAACCCAGAGCCTCCAGTGGTTATAATGTCTTTATCGTGGTTGGGATACACCCCATCCAAATGTATACGTTCCCTGGCCAATCCTGACAGAGGTTCTGCTCCTTCCCAAAAATAATTGAAGGTTTGGTACTGCACGGAGTCCAATAGTGCCTCATCGGCAATAGCAAGACTATCCGTATCTATCCCGGTTGATTTTTTGGCCTCTTCTTTAGTTTTTTGGCCATTGCACCCTACAAGTAAAGTGGCAATGGCCAATGGAATTAAAATTAACTTCATATAACTAAACTAACTAACTCAAATATTCTAAAGTGCTACCTTAAAGCACATTAATTATTCATGATTTCTTGAATCTCCTCTTGTGTCAATGTTCTATCAAATAGATATAAATCATCGATATAACTTAGATCGGACAAGTGGTTCCATCCCATAAAATTGGGTGCTCCCGAACCGATCGACAGGATAGAGCAGTTTTCCCAACTTATGGTTTTTCCATCCATGTCGCCGGTATTTACCACGGGTTCTCCGTTCAAATAAATAAGTGTTTGGGTTTCTGTAACGGTAAAGGCTACGTGCACCCACTCATCTAAAGTCGCATCGATAACATCGCCATCGTTCCAAACATCACCTGCATCTGTACCTAGATGCAGTTTGATACGCTGCTCGTCGGCACTTCCTTCCCTAATGAGCCTAAAGCCTGCGGAAAGATCGTTATCTGTTCCGTTCATTGGGGGGCTTACTATTAAAATCCCTGCTCTATCGGGGTCGGAATTGACCTTGTACCAGAAAGCTCCACTAAATTGATTATTGAACAATCCATCAATTGGGAAGGTGAGATACGAATCTGCCGCACCTGCGTAAGCATCACTACCTACAGCACTTTCCCCAGCAAAACTTGGAGAACCTACCACCGTGGCCTCTTCGCCCGAGTTGTCATCAATATTAGATCCGTCAAAAGGCATGTATAGTGTGGAACCATAGTTTATTGGTGCAACCTCTCCTCCATAAACTTCGGCTACTTCTTCTGGAGATAATGCTTTCGTGTAGAACCTTAAATCATCGATGATACTATTATCTGAAGCATGGCCCCAGTAATCGAAGGTTGGTCCACCTGCACCAATGGTGAAGGTATCGCAGCCAGTCCAATCAATCGGCGCCGACATGGCTGATGACAGTACTTCGGTTCCATTTAAATAGATGATATTTTCGCTGTTTGATATGGTAAAGGCAACATGGACCCATTCCCCAGCGGCAACATCGATAACATCACCATCGTTCCAGCTTTCTCCAGCTCCTGTTCCTACATTTAATTTGATGCGCTGTTCGTTGGCATTTCCTTCTCGGAACAATCGGAACCCTTGGAAACGATCGGCTGCATCATCACCTATAGTGATAATTCCTGCTCTATCCGGAGTGGCATCTACTTTGTACCAGAACGATCCACTGAATTCTGAAGTCATCAATCCTTCTGCTGGATAATTTATATACGAATCGGTTGCTCCTAAATAGGCTTGCCCCCCTACTTTACTCTCATCGGTAAAGCTTGGTGAACCTACTTGGCTTGCTGCTTTGCTTCCAATCAAATCAATATAATCTCCATCAAAAGGCATGTATAGGGATTCGCCATCGTACTGAGGGATGTACGGATTGGCAGCATTCATCATAATTTGAACATCGTTCTGTGTCAATGCTTTGTCGAATATGCGAAGTTCGTCCATTTGACTGGCATCATAGCCATGGCCCCAATAGTCAAAAGTTGGACCTCCTGCACCAATATGCAATTCCTCGCAACCTGTCCAATCAATTGGTGCGGGTAAATCGGCGGTGAACATTTCAACACCATTAAAGTATATTGTACTCTGGGTTTGTGAAATAGACACAGCTACGTGCACCCATTCGCCTGCAGTTACATCGATTACGCTGCCATCGTTCCAACTTTCCGCACCACCTGTACCCACATTAACCTTAATGCGCTGTTCGTTGGCATCACCTTCGCGAAACAATCGGAATCCTTGGTTTCTATCATCTGCATCATCGCCCACTACCAATATTCCCGCCCTATCCGGTGTTGGATTGACCTTGTACCAAAATGCTGCACTGAATTCGGTGCTCTTCAAGTTATCCATAGGGAAAGTAAGATATGAATCTACGGCACCTTGGAACGCATCAGCGCCCAAGAAGGCTTCTCCAGCAAAGCCAGGATTACCTACCTCACCTGCTTCTTGAAAACTTATGAGGTCCATGAATTGACCGTCAAAAGGCATATACATTACCTCACCGTCAAACATGGCTTCGTAAGGTGGTGACTTGGAGAAATTGACTTCCTCCGTGGACGTTTTCCCTTCGAGATCCGTAGCTGCAACGGTAAGTTTGTGGTCCCCATCCCTTAGATTGTCATAGGAAAACTCTTTGAGTACCACACGATAATCCAGGAACGAATTGAAACTGGCTATTTGTGTACCGTTCAACATCACCTTGATATTTTTTACCTCTATATCGTCCGTGACCTCAATATCAATATCCAGACTTGTTTCCTCTTCAAAAACTTGTATTTGGGTTCCCTCGGTGGGGTAATTTATGGTAATCTGTGGAGCTGTCACATCTGCTCCCAGGTCTACTTCCGTAATTGGGTCAATTCCTTGGTCGCATCCATAAAAGAAAAGGATTGCCAGACAATTGACCAGTATTAATCTTATGGTTTTCATCTTTGCGTTGTGTTAGTTGTTAATTATGTCTCCCAAAATGGGGAATTCATCAATTTGATCTTGATGATAGGTAACAAAGGCTTTGTCTGCCGTAAATGTTCTTCCTTCGAAACTGAGCTCCTCATATCTGCCCAACCGTACCATGTCTAAAAAACGCTTGCCCCATTCCATAGCCAATTCGGCATATTTTTCATCCACAAGTTGGTCCATAGTAACGCCCGTAAGGGGTGGAAGTCCTGCTCTCTCCCTTACCATATTCACGGCTTGGTCCGCACTCATTGCAGTACCAGAGGCTCCATGCAACAAGGCTTCGGCATAAATCAATAAGGTTTCGGCATATCTATACACGATATAGTCCTTATTACTTCCATATTCGGTCCGGCCAGGAATAAGCTGGCTACTGGGGAGATAGTGTTTTCCACTACAGAATATGGCTCTTTCGTTATCCAAAAGCACATCCCCATATCGTGTTTCGGGAGAAACAAAATCGGGTAAGGTTTCTGCAGTGTAATCTGTGGTGTTAATGATACTGTCTATACCATTTTGCGTAAACAACACCGTTGTTTCCAAGCGTTCGGTTTCGCCCCTGTCCAACATAAAGGTTACATACTTCATACTTGGCTCAAAAAAGCCCCAACCACCTGATGACCCCGCCACTGCTGGAGTCCATCCATTCGGTCCGTAGGGGGCATATAGGTGACCTACACGATCTCCAGAACCTGAATTAAAGTCAGAATATTGGAATTCGAACAGGCTTTCATCACTGAGCTTTCCAGGTGTTTTAAACAATTCATAATAATCTGACATCAAACTGAACTTGCCCGAGCTGATTATTGCACCTGCTGCATCTGCCACGGCTTGATAGTTTTCCAACTCTTGGTTTGCCAATGCTTTTATCATCAATGCGGTATACCGGGTTACGCCTCCGGGCAAATCAGTACGCTCATTGGGACGCATGTTTGGCAAGTACGGTAAGGCTTCATCCATTTGATCGGAAATATGTTGCATCACCTCTTCCTTGGTTGGCACTGAGGTCACATTTTCAAAAGCACTAAGATCCGAGGACTCAGGAATAAATACTGCTCCATAAACCTGAGACAATTGAAAAAGCAAAATTGATCTCAGAACCTTAGACTCGGCTATATATTGATTTCCAAGGGCAATTCCATCCTCATCGGCTAATTCCATATACCTGCCGATCTGTTCCATTCCCGTATGTGCCGCAATGATATCACCGTAATAGGTTTCCCATAGGGTTCTGGAACCAAAAAAGGAGTTGTCATATACGTATCTGTCCTGATTTTTTAAACCTTGTTGGTCTCCGGCCGCATTTACATCATCTCCTCGTGTTGCTACCACCAAAGGTTGTTCCCAACCTCTGTCATTAACTGTCTGGTAAACACCCACTAGGGAGAATATCATATCATCCGTCTTTGAAAAGTCGGTACCACCAGCAAAGTTGTTATTGAGTTCTGGTTGCTCAAGTTCGCTGGAACAGCTTGAAATCAAGATGCCCAGGAATGCCAAGAGTGCAAAAAATTTGTTCATTTTTATAAATTTCATAGCGATCATTTTAGATTTTAACATTAACACCTATAGTATATACTCCTGGTATCGGATACGTCTGATTGTCCCGTCCATCTGGCACCTCTGGGGTAAAACCATTGTAATCAAATAAGGTCAAAGGTCTCTCAGCGGTTATATAAAACCGTATTTCAGGGTTAAATTTTCCCGTTAATTCTGGCAAGGTGTAACCCAAGGTCACATTTTGTAATCTGACAAAATCGCCCTTTTCAACAAAAAAGCTGTTGAGAAATTGATTGCTCCATGGGTTTCTGATTCCCCTAGCGGAAGGATAGGAATTGGTTGAGCCAGGTCCGTTCCAGCGGTTTATTGCAAAGTCTCTATCTATGTTTGGATCGGGAGTTTGACGAATTGCGAATCGCTTTTGATTGGCAATAACATTCCCTCCTTGTCCAATGACATTTAATGCAAAATCCCAAGATTTATAGTTAAGCCCTAAATTGAATCCGAAGGTATATGTTGGCAAATAAGACCCTAAATCTACCCTATCTTGGGCATCTATCAACATGTCGCCATTCTGGTCCACAAACCTAAAATCTCCGGGTTCCACCGTAAGACCATTTCCAATGGCTGCCTGTGCAGCAGGATCCGATTGGATTTCTTCAGGTGTTTGATACACTCCTTCTACTTCCAGTCCGAAGAATGGGTTTATGGTACCTCCAACCACGGTTCTTTGGGCAAGATCACCACCACTGGTCAAGTTTTCCTGTCCTTTTAAATCCAACACTTCGTTGTTGAGGGTTGAAAAGTTCGCCCCGATGTTGTACCTGAAATTATCGGAAACCTGTTTGTTCCAGTTCAAGACTATTTCAAATCCAGTGTTTCTGATCTTTCCAACATTTTGTCTGGTTGTTCCAGGGACCAATAATCTGGATACTGGAATTACTGCATCCCTAGTGTCCCTTTTAAAATAATCGGCATCCAAGGACAATTGATTGTTGAACAGTCTAGCGGTTATACCCACATTGGTCTCTGCCGTAACTTCCCATTTCAAGGCCTCAAAGTCACTACTGGTGACCAATCCTGGAAATCTCGTATCTCCAAAAGCTGCATCGACTTCTTCTGAGGTTATACCTCCGGTACTTGAAGCCACATTGGCATTCCCCAATTCGCCCCAGCTACCTCTAAACTTTAGAAAATTAATGGCGTCGGTATCTGGAAAGAAGGATTCTTCCGAAATGACCCATCCAGCGCCAATGGTTGGAAAATAACCCCATTTTTCTTGATATTTGCTCGTTCCATCTGCACGGAATGTACCATATAAAAGGTATCGGTCATCAAAATTGTAAGCAACCCTTCCAAAGTAGGAGAAAAAGTATTGTCTACTTCCATCATCTCCAACACCATCAACGTCTATGGTTTTGGATAAGTCCAAAAAATAAGATTCATCCCCTATTCCAGGGCCATTGGGAAAATTCAGTCCTTTTGCCTCTAAAAGTTCAAAAGACCTATCCCTAAATGCTGTACCTGCCAAAACCGTTAGATTATGTTTCCCAAAATTGTCATTATAGGTCAAGGTATTGTCCCAAGTCTGTTCTGAAAAAGTTTCAGTCCTTTTGATCAACTCCGCATTCTCCCTAAAAGCATTTCCATTTCCGAAAAAGAATGGAAGTCTTACTTCCCGTACCTCCAAGGTTTCAAAATTGTGATAATATGCAGTCTTGAAAGTTAATTTATCAGGAACCAGCTGATAACTCAAATCGATGGTCATCAACGTATTCCGTGTTTTGTTCCTATTTTCAGTGTTTTCCAATATTGGGAAAGGGTTTTGGGTGCCCCTGTATCCCAAATCTTGCGCATTGGCATAAGGTCTTGGAAACGCATCCGTTTTAGATGGGTCCAGAACTGGCATAACAGGTACTGCAAAGTATGCCAGTGCAAAAGCGGTATCTTCTGGTCTATACCTGGTAGCATTGCTGAAAAGTGTGGACACTCCCACATTAAGACGATCGCTGATATCAAAGCTCAATTTGCTCCGAACATTGAGACGCTCAAAGTCATTCTTCATTTTAAGAATCCCTTCTTGCTCAAAATAGTTGAGCCCTACCGAATAGGCTATATTCTCAGAGCCTCCGGTAACCCCGAAACTATGGTTTTGTTGTAGGGCATGTCTTAGAATCAAATCGTACCAATCCGTATTAACGTTTGGTACATTAGGGTTCACTCTACTTCTTCCGTAACGTTGGATGGCATTCTCAATAAACTGGGCTTCCGCCGCCGAACCAGATTCTCTGGCTAGTGTGGCAAATTGTTCCGCATTGGAAAGCGTCACCAAATTTTGAGCGATTTGAACCCCTTGATATCCATTATAGGTGATTTGCGGTTTTTGATTTTTTCTTCCAGACTTGGTTTCTATCAATACCACACCATTTGCGGCACGCACCCCATAAATGGCAGCTGCCGAAGCATCTTTCAACACTGAAATACTTTCAATATCTTCTGGGTTGAGAAAGTCAATGTCATCAAAAAAGGTCCCATCGACTACATATAAAGGATTCGAAGCCCCGCCCACATAGGAACCAATACCCCTTACCCTAATGGTAGGACCGGTACCGGGGGCACCACTGCTCACTACCTGCAGACCTGCCACCTTTCCTTGAAGGGCCTGCATGGCCGCACCGGAAGGCGTTCGGGTTATGTCCTCAGATTTAACAGTTGCGATTGAACCCGTCAAATCAGCTTTCTTTTGAGTACCATAACCGACAACGACCACTTCATCCAGGCTTTGGGTATCTTCCTGAAGTGATGCATTAATTGTTGTTTGCCCATTGATTGGAATTTCTTTGGTAGCAAAACCAACGTAACTGAACGCGAGTGTTCCGTTACTTGAAACATCGTCCAAAGTATAATTTCCATCGAAATCTGTTTGAACACCATTTGTAGTACCCATTAAAATAACACTAGCCCCAGGCAATGGCTGTCCCTGATCATCAGTAACCGTTCCCGAGACGGTCATATTGTTTTGGGCAAAAAGCAGTGCCTGAAACAACATAAATGAAATTGTCAATAATTTGCTTTTAATTTTCATAATTGTGCAAAAATAGAGTTAGATTTTTACTAAATTAACAAAGTATGGAGGGTTTAAAGAGTATGTGGAATACATAAAAAATACATCACATTAACAACCCTTGAAAGCCCTTGTTTCATCATGCATGCAGTAGTATGCCAATGCGATGATGTAAAAAGAATTAACATAGTGATGTAGTATTGATGTAATCTAAAAATCTTCCTTATGGCCGTTTAATCTTCCCTATTCTTGCATTTTAAAAGGTGATTAGGAAATTAGAAAGGTTTTCGGAACTGCCCATATCGAGTTTCTTTCTAAGTCGGTATCGATGTATTTCGACCCCTCTAACGGTTATCCCCATCAGTGGTGCAATTTCCTTGGTGGAGAGATTCATCTTTAGGTAAGCGCACAGTTTCAAATCTTTTGGTGTCAAAGAGGGGTATGATTTGAGCAATCTTTCAAAGAAATCTTCATGCAGTTCCTTAAAGTTCATCTCAAAACGTTTCCAGTCCTCGGTATCTTCAATGGAGCTATTCAATTTTTTAATGAACGATCGATACCGTTGGGAGTTTGAAAACTTATCCTTGTTCATCACCAGCATGTTCTTCAGTTCCAAGATCATTTCATTTTTTCGGGCTATGTTCAAGGTAGTACTGGCCAATTCATTTTGTTTTAATCTTATTTCTTTGGCCAATTCTTCCTTTTCGAGATTAGCTATCCTTTCTTGTTGCTCATGTCTCATACGCTCTTCCAACTCTCTTTGCTTCCGATCCAATTTTCTTCTATTATATCGTCTTACCATAAAAATTACCAACAAAGCCAATGCGGCATAAAGGAAGAAGCTGCCCCAGGAGAAATACCATGGTGGCGCTATTTGAAAATTCAGCGTATTGAAATCAGAAATTGTATTGCCCATTCCCAATGTGGCAACCTCAAGGGTATACTCGCCAAAAGGTAGATTTTGAAAATTAATGAACCCATTTTCCGAGTATTCGGAGTATTTTTTTGGTCCTTTCAGCTCATAAAAGTACTGTGGAGATATATATTCAGGGGATGCCACCTCAACGGTGATGGATTGCGAATATCTATAAGGTACTTCCAAAACGCCTTCCAGAACCGAGTGTTTTTTTTCTTGATCTTTTACCACTACAAAGCTGGGTATTGGAATCTCCTGGAACTCAGAAATACTTTTTAGCCCAGCATCGTTGATTTTGGCAAAGCCATCCGTTAAGGTAATGTAGGATATACTATCGTTGACCTGGACCACATGCCGGGAGTCTGGCGCCAATCGTTCACGTAACGGTAAATCGGTAACCATAAGACTATCACCCTTTAAATTGGTATGAATTATTGTCTTTTGTTGTTCATCATCAACAAACCAAAAATACTGTTCATCAAAAAACAACAATTCCTTATTCTGATAATCCGAAAACTCATCGAACCTTTCAATGCGATCACCAATAGGGTTATAACTATACCATATACCCTCGCTGTTCAGTACAATATTGTTTTTGATATTGTACAGCTTCACATTGTATTCACTTGGAGCACCTTCATGCTCAAATGATTGGATATTGTCGAGCTTTTCGTATGCCCCCTTTTCAAAATGAATCCTAAAAAATCCTTTATAAGGATGCACCACCCATAGCATATTCGGGGTCTCAAAACACAGTTCTTTAACCGGTGCATCGAAACCTTCTATTCTTTTCACGTCCCACTCGCCGTTTTCCAATTTTTGGAATCTGGCCAATCCATTGTACGTTCCCTGAACATAGGTGGAGTTTTGGCCCGGAACTTTTATCATTTGATAACCGCCCGCAACTTCACTAACAAGCTCAAAAGTGTCTTTAGTAACTTTATAAGTTCCGGTGTTATGTCCGCAAAGCAAATCGCCCTCAACCACTTCCAAATCCCAGACATGTCCTTGTGACCCTTCAATAAACTTCAATACATTCCCTTCAAAATAAAACACCCCTGTATTACTACCTAAAAACAAGGTTTCATTGTACCAGGCTATATCATACACCATGCCCAAGGTTCCTGTATAATCGGTATAGTAAGATGTTGGATTGTTGAGTCGAACTCGTGCAATCCCATTGTCCAGACCCAACCATAGCTGGTCGTTGAACAGTAATATTGAAAGTACCGTATTATTTTGAAGGCCAGACTCCCTGTTCAATACCCTATAGGATTTGGAAACTGAATCGTAGAGATACATTCCATTTTTGATTGTTCCGAAACCCAAAAGACCATTATCCAAGATTGTAATCTTGTTTAATTGATGCTGTTTTAGCTCTTCATTAATTGGTGCGGACCATGGTGAAATTGTTTTTCCATCATATAGAAAACAACCATGCAATTTAGTACCAATTAAAAGTTCACCATTAAAAAGGGCCATATCATTAACCGTCTTTCCCTTCAACAGGTCTTGGTCGGGTATTGGAACCAACTCTTCATCCATTACCTCAAATAAACCTACTGAACCTCCTGCTACAACTAGTTGGTCTTTGAATTCAATAAAATCAGAAACCACATCAGGTGGATCAACCACAGTTATTTTATTGTCGGCATAGGCGTAAATCGCAGAAAAGGAACGAAACATCACCTTTCCATCCGTGGATGGAAAAATTTCCCAAAATTCCTCGCTGGTAAAGGTATGGTCCACGATCAACCGGGTTAGTGAAGTATAGTCCAGTTCCCCAAATTCATTTTTGGTCCAATACCCAAACTCCTCGTAAGACCCTGTATATATCCTCTCTCCAATACTCTCCACAGAACGTATAATCGTATTGTTGGGCAATTTGTTCAAGGTCCATTTCTCTCCATTGTAATGGAGCAAACCTTTGTTATTGGCCACAAAAAGCTCCCCATTGTCATTTACCGAAACATCCCAGTTCTTACTACCTCCTTTATAATCCAACAGTTGATAGTTCTGAATCGGTGGCAACAATTGTTGTCCAGAAACCGAAAAACAAGTAATAAATAAAATAGTGGATAAAATCCTAAATAACATGCCGTATTGATTGATAGATAAAGGTCTTCTGAAACTTTGAATATACAAAACCATCAGAAACTATTTTTATCTGGAATTGAAAGACTCATCTGGTGTTTGCGCTGGAACAGCAACCAAATTTGCTCCCAATGATTTTATTTCTACCAATACTTTGATATTGACTTAATTGCAAATTACAGTACGGACACTAAGTACCTCTATAAAAAGCAAGTACTACCTTTCCTTGTTGCAATAAGGAATCTAAAGTGATGATTTCCCTAACTGCATTGGACAATGAAAAGTTCGAATAATCGACATTAACGGTTTTTGCTCCTACCTATTATTTTTTGGTTCATTTCTTCATAATGGCCAACAGGTATTCCTAACATTTTACCATTGTTTATTACGAAATCCACGAAGCTTTCCTTTTCGGTTTTGCTGTTTTTGTTTTCAAAATCCAGTTGTAGTGAAGATTTGGATTCAAAAGGAAATTTAGAAATCATATCCAATGAATCCTGGATGTCCTTCGTTGTCAACAGCACATCAAATTTTTGGGACAATGCCTGAACTTCCAACATCATGGCTTCAAGCTTTTCCATATGCACAACTTCTTGGGCCACCTCCCCAAAAGTTATATTCAACGCTGTGGTCATTGTTGCCAAAGGGGAGACAAAAAGATACTTTTTCCACAATATTTTTTTTATTTCATTGGTATACACAACATCCAAACCACCTCTGATCAGAATATCTTCAATTCCAACATAATTTAGTTCATCGGAACTTCCAAAGTAAATTTTCCCAGGTCCTCCAACATGTTGAACAACTCCCGGTTTTTTAATATTTGAAGCTACATAGATACAACCCTCCAATATTCTTGACCCATCCAAATCAATGCTTTTTTCCAATATCTGTTTCGTATCCACACCATTTAGCAATGGTATAATGATGGTGTTCTCTGTGATACACTCCTGATATTGATTAATCGCTTGATCTAAAGAAAATGACTTGGTGGCAACAAACAAAATATCCAGCAACCCTATTTTCTTTGGATCATCAGATGCCATATAAGGCCTTGCTATTATTGTTTTATCGCCAGATAGCAGGCAAAGCCCATCGCGGTTAATTGCTTCCTTGGTTTCATTCCTACAAATAAAGATGATATTGGTTTCCTTATCGTTTCGATAGTGGTCAGCAAGTTTCGCACCAATAAAGCTTCCTACTCCACCCATGCCCAAAATTCCAATGTTCATAAGTCCCTAAATAAATTGTAAGTGAATATTTGTCTTACATATAAGCCGTAATTAACGTTCTTACCTAACAATCAAGAAGCTTTTTTAACAGTATTAAGACAAGGACACCAATCTTGGAAATACATGACAATTGCATTGAATAGCATTGAGCCTCTTCACTTATTGGCATTGAAAAAGAGAAAATAAAAGTGCTGACATAATATGCCAACACTTTTATGCTTCATGCTTATTTATTCCAATCGTATCTCTTGAATGCTTCATCCAAGGGTGTTTCCGCAATATGATTGGTATAGTTGCTGATTATCTTCTGGGAAAGTCCAAGAATGATATCCAAAAGGTGCCTTTGATTAAAACCGGCTGCGTAAAAAGATGCTATTTCCTCGTGGGAAACAACTCCCCTATTTCTTAATACCGCCAAAGTCATGGATCGCAAGGCTTCCAATTTTGGAGTGGGAAGCGTTGTTTTATTTCGTAAAGCCTCAATAATTGTATCATCCACCTTCATAGCCTTGGCTATTGCCGTATGCGCAGGAACACAATAATGGCATTCATGTTCCACATTGATTGTCAGCCAAACAACTGTAAGTTCATCTTTGTCGAACGAAGAGTTCAAAAATAGTTTGTGAATGGTTTGATAAGCATCCAATAGACCTGGTGCCTCGGCCAATGCCCCATGTAAATTCGGTACATACCCAAAAGACTTTTTTGATTTTTCCAATAATGGCTTGCTGGCTTCAGGGGCAGTTTCATAGGTGTGAATCTGTAATGTACTTCCTGTTGTTGTACTCATAATAATATTTGTTTTAAAAATTAATAATTATATCTAACCATTCGGTTAGTTTATGGTCAAAAAAAAGTATTAGATGTTTTTAAAGATATTTTCAATGTAATTTTCCATTTGAGCTGCATTGAACACCCTTGAAGCGGAGGAAAGTCCAAACATGGAAATAATCAAATAGTCCGCTTGTTGTACTATCGTTGCCCGGTCCCTAGTCCTATCCTGTTCGAGTACTTCCGCAAATACCGTTCTTAAATGTTCCATAAAGTCCGTCAAGACCCTTTTGATTTGTTTATCCGAATCTTGACCAATCTCGTTGGCAGTATTTGTGATCAAACACCCTTTCCCATACTCATTTTCCTTTGAGAATTCCAAAAAATCATGAAAGTATTCCTTTATGCTTCCAATGCCACTGGGGCTCTTTCTAAGTTTCTCAATAAGCTTGTTCAATCGCTGCCTATAGCATTTGATGCTTTCCAAAAAAACTCCTTCCTTACTACCAAAACTAGCATATATCGAGAATTTATTGATTCCCATTTCCTTTTCCAGCATATGCATCGAAGTAGTTTCATAACCATTTCGCCAAAATAATTGCATCGCTTTTTCGATAACTTCTTGCTCGTTATATTGCTTCTTACGTGGCATCAAATATTAATTAGACCACAAAACTAAACATTCGGTTAGAAATAATGATAGTTTTAACTTTGTTTTGTGAAATTCCTGTTTAAAAAAAATGATTTTCCGTTTCATTACTTCTAAAGAAATCAACAATACTAACACCAATAAGCTACCTATCACGAAACAAGATACTAAAGAACATTGTATGTAAGTTGGGTGAAGGATTTTCAACAAGTTCCGTTAAGAATAAATCAAAGCAAATAAATACCTCTGGAATATTTAATGGATTGACCGATATCACAGTACTCTAAAATTATAAATACGTTTTTTGAAATGCCGCAGGGGTGATTCCCGTTTTGGTTTTAAAAAATTTAGAGAAATAAGCATAGTCCGAGAACTCCAGTGCATAGGCCACTTCCGCCAAATTACCGGGAGAATGCACAATTAATCGTTTTGCTTCCAGCACAACCCTATCGGAAATCAATTCGCTTGTCGTTTTATTAATGGTTTTTTTTACTACTCTATTGAGATGTTTGGTGGTGATATTCAATTGGTCCGCATAAAACTTGGGAAACTTTTCTTCCCGAAAATTTTTCTGTATTAAATCTTCCAAACGGTCAAATAAAGTTGAATAACTTGGTGAACCGTATTTGTCCAAATCGATTCGGGCGGTGTAGATCCTAGAAAGTTCAATGTAAATTCCATTGATTAAGTTGAGGATTTTCATTTCCCGTAACATACTATTTTCACGGTATTCCAAACATGCCTCTTGAAACTTTTGCCTCAAAGAAATCAATTCTTCGGGGGGTGCTTCCAATACTGGGGGATTTTGTTGCGAACAATAAAATGGAAAAACGGAGAGCTTATGTCCCAAAAAATACAAATCATAAAAAGCTTTCGAATGGAAAAATATAAATCCTTCGGGCTGTGTTTCAAACTTCCAAAAATGAGTTTGGCCCGGTTTCAAAAAGAAAATACTCCCTGGGCTTATGCTATAGGTTTCAAAATCAATTTCATGGATTCCTTGGCCCTCCAAAAAAAGGACACATAGGTAAAAATCATGACTATGGGGTTTATCAATAAGCTCCCTGTTCAAAGTCATATGGTGAGAAAAAGAATTGAAATATACCTCGTTAAGACGTTTTGATTCACGGAACTGCTGAATATGCAAAACTGGGATTTTCATAAAATGTCCTAATATTACAAATATATGCGAATATACTACACATAAAAATACTATTTAAAATACCAATTTTGTTAGACTAATAGTATTTCTAATGGGAAAAATAGACAATGTCTTACGGTGTAAATGTCCTAAATGTAAAAATGGAGATATTTTTCAAAACCATGGTGTAACACTTCCATTTCGGATTCCCAAAATGTATGGGAGATGCCCACAGTGTAATTATAAATTTGAAAGGGAAACAGGTTTCTTTTTTGGAGCCATGTTTGTCAGTTACGCACTGGCTGCAGCGCAAATGGTAGCGTGTTTGGTCATTTTTTGGTATTTGATCGGTTTATCCCCACTAAACGTTTTTATCATTATTGCCATTATGGCCGCGACGCTAAGTTCCTTAAATTTTAAACTGTCAAGATCGATTTGGATATACTTTTTCTATAGGGATTGAACCATCACCTCCATGAAAAAAACGGATTTCCAAGGTTATCTGAAGGATATTTTTGGCTTGAATCTTATGCAACGGCCAACTAAAAGCTTGTTGCATCATTGAGCCACCAAATAAGGTGATTTTCCGATAAAATTAAGGACCTTAAAGAATATAATAGAAGCAGCTTTAATTTTACAAATGTTTAATGTAGGAAAAAAGAGTTAAAAAAATATATTTGAAGTGAATGTTCCAGCATTCCTAATTTATAATGAAACTACCCAAATTACGTATCATAGAAGCATTTTTGTCTTTTGGCAATAATAGTTATGGGCTTTGCCCTATCATTGTTTTTATGGGCGTTGGATCAATCTACAACGGCTGAGTGATGTACATGATTGACCGTTAATTTTATCGGAACAACAAACCGATTTGACCAAACCAATTTAAATGTTCCCCAAACCACCCAGTTTCGATCTCTCTGAAGACTGTATCTTTGACTTCTCCCCACATCCGATGTGGATTTACGATGTAAAAACCTTAAAATTTCTTAAGGTCAATCAGGAAGCTGTCCGGCTTTATGGATACACTAAAAAAGAATTTCTGTCCCTAACATTGGAATCCATTCGACCTAAAGAGGACATTCCCATCCTTACAACTGCCATCAAAGATATATACCAAAGGGATGACGGCTATTTCAAAAAACGCCTTATTAGACATAAAAAAAAGGATGGAACCGTTTTCCCGGTACATATAAAATCCAATTTGATTCCTCATAAGGATAAGACCCTTGAACTGGTAATCGCCATTGATATCACTGAACCAAAAAAATCCGAAGATTTATTAATACTGAGCAATAACAGACTCAATAGAGCTCAAAGAATTGCCAAATTAGGTTATTGGCGACGAAATCTAGAGTCAAACATTATGGAATGGAGCGATGAAACCTATCGAATTTTTGGATATGGACCTCAAACAATCGAACCAACCATGAAAAATATGATCAAGGCATTCCATCCGGAAGATTATCAACTTTTGACCAAAGAACTATTAGATCGTATTCGATCGGGCAAATTGACCAGTTTTGAACATCGAATACGAAGGGGGAAGGATACACTGAGTTGGGTACATCAAGAAATTCAATTGGTCAAATGTTCCAAAGGAACCCCTATGTACCTGGAGGGAATAATTCAGGATATAACAGATAGAAAAGAACATGAACAGCAATTAGAAAGTAGCAATGAACGATTTTCACTGGCCATGTTGGCCAGTAATCAAAAAATTTGGGAACTGGACCATGCTAACAATACTATTCTTCACAGCATAATTATCGGTGATGGACAAGAACAAATAGTCAAAGAATCCTTTACAAAAGAAAGTTCCTGGTTTAGCAAAATCCATCCAGATGACATTGATAGGGTCTGGGAATCCTTTGGCAAACAATTAAGCGATACGGAAAGATCTCAGGGAAAACTGGAATATAGTATACTATTAAAAAATGGAGAGGTTGGGTATGTAATCGACACCTATTATGTGCAACGGGGGAGTCAAGGCGAACCTATCCGTACAATTGGTTCTATGACCGATGTTACCTTAACCAGAAAACAATTGGAAAGAATAAAAGATCAGAACAAGGCATTGAGTGATATTGCATGGTTACAATCCCATGCTATTCGGGCGCCACTGACCAGAATAATGGCCTTGTCAAACCTTTATCGATCTAAGGGAGAAGATATCCTGTCGATAGATAGACTGATACAGTTGATTGATGAAGCTGTAGGCGAAATCGACACTGAACTACATAAAATCATAAAAATAACTAATGACAATAACCCCAATGGACAAAGAAATATTACTGGTAGATGATGATGCCGTCACGAATTTTGTCAATCAGACTATCATGGAGTCAAAATTCCCGGGAGTTCCAATTAAGTTATTCTTTAACGGAGCAAAGGCAATGCAGTACATTTTGGAAAATCCAACCAAACATTTTCTTGTCTTTTTAGATTTAAATATGCCCATTATGAGTGGATGGGAATTTTTGAATACCATGGAAACCCAGAAAGATGGGTTGCATATTGAGATTCATGTCCTCACCTCATCCATTGACCCAAGAGATAAACAAAATGCAACGAAATTTCCCTTGGTGAGTTCATTTATGGCAAAACCATTGAATGAATCTGTGTTGGATAATTTACTGACAGATAAAATTAAAAAGTACCCATAAATTATAAGCTATTTTACCTATAGCGTTGGTCTCCTTTTCATCATTTTTCATTGCCATTGAAAAAGGTATATTCATTATTATAGCCCTGCATCAGATTTTGGGAATCTTCATATTTATCATTTCCGAGATTTTCAATCAAGGCCTGCCATTACAGACCGAACAAGACCTATACATTTAAATTATGCCGATTATTTTAAATAATAGATGTAATGCTTGCCAAGCGAAAAATAAAGAGCAAGGATCTAGCGGAGGAGATTGGTATTGCACCGGCTAATTTATCCATACTTAAAAATGGAAAGTCAAAAGGTGTCCGCTTCGAAACCCTTGAGGCCATTTGTAAGGCCCTAGACTGTAAACCCGGAGGTATTATTGACTATATAGCGTAGTACTTCCAACATATATAAACAATGAACACATTAAAAATTGATAATGTATCCCTTGTGTATAGCAAAGGGTACAAGGCTCTTACAGCCTTAAATCTAGAAATCAACAATGGAATATTCGACCATAAGATTTTGATAACATCCAAACAAAAGGATTGCATAAATCCATACAAGATATGGATCAAAATAAGTACATATCAATATGGTGAACTTCTTAAAAAATTTAGGATTTACTCGATTAGCAATCCGAAGAATATTTTAAAGAATGAATCTTAAACTCGCCTTATTGATTAACAGATAGTATGACCATCGACCAAAAAATTTAAAATAGAAGCGGTTTGAAAGAATAATCAATCAAACCGCTCCATTTCAATGCACTATCATCAATCAAAATTTAAGTACAATCAGCATTAATTTGCTTTTGGAAGAGAGCAACTATTTACACACTAACCATTAACACAAAGCAACCTCAACATATCTAAAAACAAATTAATTTTATTTTGATTTAACCCTAGCATACAAAAAAAGGGTAATCAATTTTTTTACAGATTTAATACAAAGATTAATGAAAGTTATTGGCAATAAAAGGACACAGGTCACATTTTAAAAGTGATTGATGTCACAAATCAAAGAACAAACTACCCCTTTATTAGTTCAACTCGACATTCAATCCTAACTTCCCTTCCAATAGAAAGACCTCCCGCTTCCATTTGGGAATTATATTTAAGGCCATATTCATATCTATCCAACGCACCCCAAATTTTAAGTCCGGCTCGCGTACCGCCCCATAGATCTTTTATGATTCCGCCAAATTTAGCATTCAATGTGACTTTTTTAGTAATTCCATGCATTTGCAATGTTCCGACAAGTATGTATTCACCATTTGGCTTTTTGGTGAATTCCATGGATTTGAATTCAATTTGAGGATATTTCTCTACATTAAAAAAATCCTTGCTTTTCAAATGCTTGTCCCTATCGTTGTCCTCGGTATCGATACTGGAAGTTTGAATTATAACATTGATCTTTGCATCGGTAAAATCCTCCTTGTCGGATATAATTGTAACCGTATAATCTTTAAACTCGCCCACAGTTTCCGAAACAACCAAATGATCAATGGAAAAACCCATGGTCGAGTGTGATGGGTCTATTTTCCAAACGGTTTCTTGACCAAAACTTACACTAGCCACATTTATAACCAATAAAAACAATACACTTTTTAGCAATTTTTTCTTCATTTCATTTAACAATTTTAAAATCTTTTTCAGGATCAAAATTGAATGAAATTCTTGTCAAGAAAAATAAACTATGTTTAAAAAATAGATTAAACTAGATTAACTTTTTTACCTGCTATTTTTTCATTTCTCTTCGAATTTTGCTCAAAAATTCTTTGGTAATGCCCAGGTATGAAGCAATCATGTATTGTGGGACCTTCTGTTCTATTTCAGGATATTGTGATTGAAACTTAACATACTTTTCTTTGGCTGTTAGGGAAAAATTGGAAACAATTCTTTTTTCGGATGCGACAAATGCCCTTTCTATGATCAATCTAAAAAACCGTTCAAGTTTCGGGATTTGATCATATAAAAACTCCAAGGTTTCATAAGTAAATTGCAAGACCTCCGTATTATCAAGGCACTGGACATTGTAAATGGCGGGAGTCCGTGTGGTAAAGCTTCCAAGGTCGGACGTCCACCAGTTTTTAATGGCAAACATTACGGTATGTTCCGAACCGGAGGCATCAAGGTAAAAGGTCCTGGTACATCCATTTATAACAAAACACTCATAATCACAAATATCACCTTGTTGCACAATGTACTGGCCCTTTAAGTATTTTCGCTTGGAGACATGTAGCTCTATCAACTTTTTTTCACCTTCGGTAAGTTTGACATAATTATCAATGTATTCCAATAATGGAGCTATATCCTTGTCATTCATATAACCTTGCTATATAATATGTATTATGGAGTGAACAGTATGGACCAGTGGACTCCCGAACGATGGATGGCAAAGCCTAAAATCTACCTCACAAAACATAATGTTATCTCCTTTTTGAATAGGGCCATTGCTTTATAAGACAATATAAATTCACTTAATTTTTGATACGATACGCTTGCACGATCAACACTTACCAAAAATATAGCATCTCGATATGAACCTGCGTTAATTTTAGTGAAGGTTTCAAAAGATCTAGAAAAATCCAGCGTACGGTTTCCATTTTAAACATACCGAGCTTTGGGAACAATTTTCCGTAAGGTTTGGCCATCAAAACAGACAGTTTAGCATATAATGCCTTTGGTCCATCGATGATAATGAAGGAATCCAATTTGAAAAATGGAGATAAAAGAGAAATGAGTTATGCTGCTCATGTCATAAAAATTAATGTAGCATAGAATACCGTAATCTCGATTTTAGATGAATCCAAAAATGAAATTGATCATAGGTTATAAACAATGGGGTTGTCTAACAAGGAAAACAACAAATGTCCCTAAACAAAAGATTTTTACCGTGATTTCCCATTTATTCCATCAACAAGGAAATAATGCCATTGACATGGACCAAATCATCAATAAAAATGATACAGTCAAAGGAAATCCCTACCATCTGTTAAAATCAAAACAAATTGTTTCATCACTAATAAACTAAAAAGTATGTCTTTTTTTAAAAATTATTTATTGTTATTGACCTTAATTGTATTTTTTCAAAATTCTATCGAAGCGCAACAAGGCAATTTTATTACCATTAAAAGTAATATGGGCGGAGAGTACAAAGTATTTGCCGCAGGTTCTGAAGACGCAGAATCCGCTATAATTTTTGTACATGATTATTTTGGGTTGTCCCCAGCTTCCAAGCATTATGTCGAAAAACTTGCTTCCTTTGGCTACAGGGTAATCGGTGTTGATCTGTACAATGGGGAAGTAGCAACCACAAATGATTCCGCTGTAGCACTGATGCAAGCAAAAAAGAAGAAGGAAGACCGAACACAAAACATACTACAGGCCACAATTGATTATTTAAAGAGACCAGGAAGAAAAATTGCCTCAGTTGGTTTTAGTGCTGGCGCCGTAGACGCAATGAAGGTAAATTTACTTGCACCTGAATTGTTCAATGCTTCAGTGTTTGTATATGGGGGTGATTATGATCAAATCGAAGAAGAAAAATTAAATAAACTTTCAAGTCCCGTATTGGCAATAACAGGTGCGTTGGATAAATGGCCGATGGATTCGGCCCAAAACTTCTTAGCTAATCAAAAGGATAAACAATTTAATCTTTTTGTTATCTCAGGAGCCGACCACGGCTATGCCCAACCATTGTTCAATCAAGGTAAAAATTATAATTATGAAGCTACTCGTATGACTTGGTTATTGATGGAGGAATTCTTAAAAAGAAACCTAAATTAATTCCAAATACCATTAGGTTGATTTGACAGACATGAAGATAAAACTTCTGTTCTACCTTTCGGAGTATATGTAGCCCTACCCTTTTTAGGACATCGCTAAATTCATAAAATTATCATTAATGCTGTCCGTTTCGGGGAAGAATTCTTCCCCGAAACGGTTCTTATATTACCTTGACACCATATCCCCTATCAATGAATGGAGATGCCCTGTATTATAATCCTTCATCCATTTTTGGGCCATGTCCCGATTTGGTATAAATCGTTGAACCAATAGGCATCGGGTACATCCTCCCTATAAAACCTGTTCAGGCGTTCCATATATCAGTTCTGCAAGTCCACTTCCATGCCCACATACTTCTTGTGTCAATAATAGAAGGCACTCTTGTTGATGGATATGTCCCCAACGCCCCCTTTGTTTATTCTCATTTCAGTGCCCTGATGATATAGCACTCGGTAAACTTGCTTTTTTTATGTGACAGTTAAAATTTAATGTCAGAAAATCCGAATTTTAAACTGTCCTATTTTTAGGGAAGGTTACAAAAGGGGTAAGGCTACACAATGAAGACCATAGAAAGGATCAATTTCAAGAAATTGTTCTACAGCTATGGAAATCATATCCATCCTTTAAGGGGCAGGCAAAATTTTCTACTTGGAAATCCACTCTTTTCTTAATGGCTAGTTACTACATGTGCTTACCAAATCTGGGGCAAAATCCGTATCCATCCCCAAAAGCAACAAGGGTTGATCCATACGGAAGTCTTGGACAACTTGGTCTTTCAATTTTCTTTTGAATTTCTGTTGCCCAACATGGCAACCTACAACTGGATACAGAGTAACTGTTCCTGAAATTTGTGATCGACACCCCGAACAAAGAGCATAGAATACAAATACAACACCGCTATACCCGTATTATGGAGGTAATACAACCACGGGTTAGTGGCACCACCCAAAGTAAAGCAAACACTTAAAATATAAGGTTCCTATTTACTTCATGGAATATCCAAAAAGCCCGTAATCAAATTACAGGCCTTTTCATTTTTAAAGGTTTTTAAATACTTGGTAGCACAGCACAACAGAGTATTCACCTATTTGTGGAGCCACTACACAATATATTCCTTATATAGTGCTATTGGAACCAATGCGGTCCAACCGCAAAAATCCTTTTTAGAAGGCATCCCGTATGCGATCAAATCCGGAGCGTAGTTTTCCCAAAAGGTATCCGTAGCTTCAAATACTTGGGCAACGCCGTGATAAGTAATCTTTGCCAAGTGTTTGGCCAATTCGTGCTCACCCACGTTGGACAGACCTTTGATGACCATATAACTGGTCGGTGGCCAAACACCTCCAAGCCAGTAATCTCCCCATCCCTTATAGTCTGGATCATCGGCCGATAACGAACACAATGGCATTTTTCGGAAAAATTCTTCCGGATTGGTCAGATGCGCTATGAATCCCTGCAAACGATCTTCGGGAACCAAGTCTCCCAATAGGGCCCAATACATACCAATGTGTTTGCGCTTAATAGGTTTATCGAAACCCAAGTCGTAATAAAATGCATCCTCTTCACTCCAACATTTGGTGTTGAGCGCCGCTTTGACCTCCTTATGAAACAACTCATAATTTGATATGTCGTTATCGCTGCCTATTTCCTTGGCTATCTGCTTTAGCTGTAAGGCATAAGCTGCCATCTGGCTTGTAAAATCAACGATCCGACCTTCATCGTTCCAAATTCCCTGTAAGGTGTTTACGTATTCCTTTACAAAAAAATCGATGCTCTCTTCAGTAACATTCCCGTATTTTTTTTCACGGATCTCCCCTAGCTCATGATGCGTTAATCCACTACCTTCCGTAGGCTTCCAATCTTTTGGGTAACGTCGTAAATTATCCATACCCATACCCAAGGTGTCTCCCCAAAATAGTTTATCATCACCTTGGTATCGGCTTACCAGAAATTCAAAATTTTTCTTGAGCTTCGGGTATACTTCCTCTAATCGCGCCTTATCGTTACTTACCGCATACATCTCGGTTTCAGCGAATGCCAGTAAGGGCGGGTTAACGGATACCGGGTGATCTTTGGACCAAAGGGGACGTCCATCAAAACGGTATTCCCTACATATAAACCCATCATCTTCCATTTGCTCATAAAAATTATCCAGCGCCTGGTATACCGGAAGTTCATCAATATGATACTTGGCATAACAGGCCATAAAACAGGTATCCCACAAAAATATATTTTGGGAGAAGGCGGCATCAATAAATGGCTTTTTAAAGTACTTTTCTGAATCTCCTCCTCTTATTTTTGCTTTCGTTATTTCAATGGCCTTATCATACATTCGTTTGGATACATCTTCCGGAACATCATATCTGTTTTCATCCGGCACACTGGTATCACTTTCTTTTTTTGAAGTGTCCGCGCATGATATCGGAAGTGTAGTTGCTCCTAACCCGGCAATACCCAGTGTTTTGTAAAATTTTCTTCGTTTCATTTAAGTTATTGATTTCTATGGCCACCCAAGTTATAAATTCTTAATTCAATAGCTACAATATTCAAAACTTTGTAAAAAAGTCAAGTTGGAAACCGAAAGAAACTATATCGGATGACACCTATGTTGTTGCATAGAATCATCATCTCAAAGACATTGTTCATTTTGCTTTTTGGGCTTTGGGCCACTGTAAATGCCCCGTAAAAAACACTTACATAATACCTGAACAGGTTAAAGATTGAGAATATACTCGATGAACATTGGTTCAATTTCCTGTACTATGTTTTGCAGAATACTGCACAGATCTACCTAATAGTAATTAGAGAACAGGTCGCCAAAGGAATTTCTTGAATTTGAACAAAGAATACAGTAATATATCATAGCTTTTTACTTAGGTATTTACAAACAATGTTCAAGTGAAATACTAAATAAGTTAGTTTCTAAACAAAAATGTTCAACTATACGAACCAAATTTCTTCAGATAGCTGAATTCATAAAACTTCTTTAACTCCAAACTTTGTGCTCTAATAAAAAATAAAGAAAATGAATTCAAAAATTAAATTCGACGCACCAAAAATTTAAAAATGATGAAAGAGCATACACAAAAATCGTTGTTTGATTTTACTAAATCATCGAGCGCAACAAAAACAATACTCTGGTCTGGATTAATAGCCGGAATATTAGATGCAATAGCAGGGGTTATAGTTTATTTTATCTTTTTTAAATTTAGTCCTTTTCAGGTTTTGCAATTTATTGCTACCGGAATACATGGACCTGAAGCCATGAATGGTGGAATACCTATGATCATAGCAGGAACTATATATCATTTTATTATAGCTTATGCTTGTGCTATTGTTTATTTTTTCCTTTACCCAAGACTTGCGATCTTAAGAAATAAAATAGCGGTAATGGGACTATTATTTGGTTTGGGTATTTGGTTGGTGATGAATTTATTGGTATTACCGTTATCTAACATTCCTAAAGGTCCTTTTGATATGAACCTAGCCATTATTGGTATTATTTGGCATATGACTTTAGTAGGATTACCCATTGCCATAATAACATCTAAATATTTTTCCAATAACAGGAATTAAATTAGGAAAGTGTTTGACCAAGATTTACGAATCACATGATGTAAAAAAGTGCCTTTGATTTATTCAAAAGTACTTTTTTATTTTAAGTAAAATGAGTTAAGAAATCAAATCTACATTAGTAACCAATCCATCAACATTTATAGGAATATCAATACAACTATCATCAATCTCTAGAGATCAAGACTATACCTAAAGTTAAAAGTAGTATTAAATAAGCAACTGCCTTAATCACCATAAACTTGAAAGAATAAAGGACAGGTTGCCGACAGGTGATAAGACTTGGCTTTTAGGTCTGAATTCTACATCGAATCGAAAATGGACTTCAATGGAAATCGCAAGCCATTCTGCGCAATATTCAAAAAAAGAAATATTGTGGTTCATTGATAGACAGTATCCAAAATTTTGTGAAAACAGAATTTCAGCAGGTTTAACTTTTTATGGTTGCACACGTTTTTCAAATATAGTTAAGAACTGATTATTTAAATCCAACAAACTACCGACCCAGGCAAGGATTATTATTTGCATTTGTTTATTCGAAATAGCTTATGGAATTCTCTTTGGTTTGTTCTGATTTAGTAAATTAGTTCTTGTACTAGCAAATATTCCCAGATAAACACCACAAATGCAACCTTCGAAATGAACATCTCTGCTTTTTTAGGCCATATTAAAAATGCTATTCCTTTATCCAAAAAAGAAGAGCTATTTCTAGTATCCAAAATAAAGCATAGAAAGTATTTAAAAGGCCAATACATATTACAACAAGGGGATATTTGCAATTTTTTAAACTTCATAATCTCTGGTGCAACAAGGACATTCCACATAGATCCAGAAGGCAATGAATATATTTTTCGATTTGCGATTGAAAACTGGTGGGCTACAGATTTGCCCAGCTTTACTGATCAAGTTACAGCAAACACAAATATTCAGTGTTTGGTAAATACACAAGTAATTCAAATTTCTAAAAAGGATATTGAAGAACTATATCTAAATATTCCTTCTTTAGAACATTTTTTTCGCCTCCTTTTTCAAAGAGTTTCCATTACTCTGGAAAAACGAATTATTACTAATTTGAGCTTATCCGCTAAAGAAAAGTATCTTTTGTTCAAAGAAGAATATCAGGAATTTGAACAGAGGATACCTCAGTATATGATAGCTTCCTATTTAGGAATCTCTAAGCAATATTTAAGTGAAATACGAAACCAATTGGTATCCAATCAAAAAAACTGAACTGTCCAAGATAGCAAGTATAAATAACTCTGCTAGAGCATCTGGGAGGAAGCATTTTTTAGTTGAATGTTTATTAAAAAAGAATCAATAGAAGTTAACTATCCCCCCCAGAACACTGCTCAGCCTGGACATCGGCAAATACATCGACACCAATATGGCCCCTACAAAAAAATCGATGACCACAATGATCAAAAGTTCCGGGGATATCAAATAAAAATAGGACATCTTTTCCCTTAGGTTAAATTTGGTACAAAAAAAGCCAGAAAATATTAGTTTTTTGACTTTCAATTAATTATGGTTTCCATTGTTGCCAATAAAACCATAAATGTCGGGGTGGCAGAATGCAGAAAATATAGCTATAATTCTCAAAATCAACAATTTAAATACTGTATTTTAAGATTGGTCGCCTTTTTGGTCTCTTTTTTAATATTGTAGGCTTTCTATATTCAAATATATCTTTTTCAAATTCAAACAGTACTAAATATTATCAACTAAACCTTTATCCACCCAAAACAGTACTCAACTTGAACATCGGCAGGTACATCGCCACCAAGATCACCCCCACACAGATGCCAACAACAAGAATGATCATCGGTTCCATCAACGTGCTCAAAAGTTTGGATCTCTGATCGACTTCAATGGAATACTGATGGTTGAGCCTTTCGAACATAAATTCGGTCTGGTTGGTTTCCTCGGCTACTTTGACCATGGATATCATCTTGTTGCTGAACATGGGGTTTCCCCTGAGACAGTCGCTCAGGCTTTCCCCTTGTACAATCTTATCGGAAACTGTTTTCAAGGCATCGTTCAGCGGATGGAAATCGATCATCTTGCCAGCAAGCTCGATACTGTTCAAAATGGGAACCTTGGAAGCGGACAGCAAACTGATGGCCCTTGTAAATTGGCTCAGGTAAACCGCCTTTAAAAAACTGCCGATATACGGTATACGCAATTGAAAGTAGTCCCATCTTCGTTTGAAGATCGAATTGCCCAACAACGTTCTTCGCACCGCGATAAAGCCAATTACAGCCGCGGTTATCCACCATCCGTGATCCTTGATCATATCCGAAAGGGAAACAATGAACCTTGTGATCCAGGGCAGTTCAACTTGGTTTTGTTTGAAAATATCCTGAAACATGGGGACCACCATGCGCAACATGAACACTACAACCAATATTGCCGTAACCAGAATGATGATCGGATAGGTAAGGGCATTGATTAGGTTCCTTCGTTGCTCGTTCTTTTTGGCATAGAACAATCCCAGTTCCTTGGTAATGGCCTCCAACGTTCCGGATTCTTCCCCTATTTTTATGGAATGGTACTCATAATCGGTAAATTCCTTTTTGTTCCCGACCGCTTCGGAAAAACTGAGTCCCGACAATAGATCTTCCCCTAAATCGACAAAAATTTTCCGTTGCGATTCCTTTTTTTGACCTTCCTCTATGAGTTTTAAGGCTTCTTTCAATGTAATCCCTGCTTTTAAAAGCACACTGAGTTCGGTGTAGAAATCCTCCTTTTTTTTATTGGAAAAGGAATTACCAAACCAGTTCAGTTCTCTTTCCAGAAGCGGGGTCTTATCTTCTTTGGATTTCTTGTCGTAAGAAACAGGTTTGTTTATGTCCTCTATCTTAAACCCCATCAGTACATAAAATTTGAAGCTGCATTTCGCTTGAAAACAAAGAAATCAGCATTGAACGATTCAATGGAAGTGGTAAGTTCCAAGGCATCCACTGCCCCTTCATTCACCAAATTTCCATTGAAATATAAATCTTTGATAATGAGGTCCGTATAAAATGTATCCTTCTCCCTTAGAACATATCCTTCAGCAAATTGATATGAGGTGTTCTCCAATTCACTTTCAAATTTCAGTTCTCCACGTTGTGCGACCCAGTAAATTTGTGGATGGGAATTAAAATCAATCCAAAGCGCCTGTTTCAATTGATTATTGACCGTCTTTTGTCCATACACGTCCTGAATCCCCCACATCTGTTTTTGGACCAAGTTCAATATGGCAAAAGCAAGGCCCACAACAATGACCGTCAGCAGTAGGACCACCAACATTTCACTCAAAGTGAACGCCTTGATTTTATCGCTGTTCTTTTTCGACATAAAAGAAATACTCAATGGTTCTTATTCCGGATTCCTGCTCTTTGATTGCCTCCACTCTGATTTTTCCATGTTCATCTGGATTTTGAAGGGTTATTTTCCAACCATCCCATTCCTCATAATGAGGAAGGATTATTTTTCCATTGCCCTGTAAATATTCCAATTTGTCCAAATGACTATCCAAAGCTGTATGGTTTTCGCCCATTTGGGTTGCAAACAACGAATTCATGATAAGGCTGGACAGCATGAATATGACAATGATCAATACTGTTGCCACCATGGTCTCCATTAACGTGGAAGCCTTTATTTTTTTTAATACATCCACTTTACCACTGTTTTATCAGAATTCAACAATAGGCCTCCATATTCCGCAGTCAGTTTTGTGGCATCTATGTTCCCATTGAACAGATGGTTTTGATAGATACTCCCATTCTCCATGGCAATAAAACTATCCGTAGCCACCTTGCCCAATACCGTACCTTTCAATTCCAAAGCTTTTTCGCAATACACCTCACCTTGGATTAAAGCTTTTTCGGACACCTTAATTTGCGGATAAAGAACATTATCTTCATGGGTGCCAAAATAACCCACCACTCCATTAATAATAGCACCATCTTGGATTAAAATATGTGGTATCCTCCTATTTTTGGGATTGGGTTCATCCCCCCTGTCTACAACCAACGCGGACGGATACCTCAAATAAGCTTTTTTTCCTACCTGTATTTCTTCTGTGGCCAATGCTTGCAACCTACCCGTAAATCCATCTTCCACCATAATCTTGGGAGCCACAAAAACCACATCCTGGATAGCACATCCTTTCCCAATGGTTATGGAACCGCGGGCCTTTACCACAATGTTTCCTTTCAATTCCCCTTCGGAAAACCGAAGCACATCCCCATACATAAATTGGGTTGGAGATTCAAATGAGTTGGCAGCGACCAAGTTGGGTTTAAATCGAAGTTGCTCAACGGATGAGTTGACTTTATCATCCATCATCATTTGCTTTAAATTCGTCTTGAAACCACCATCAACTTGGGGCAATGTCTTGCTACTTTCGTGGGTACTGCCATACACCGGTGTCTGAAATTGATAAAACCGCCCACTAATTCCACCTGGTCTAATGCCCTGTTTGGGCAAATAGGCCGATCCGGTAATCTTTGCACTTCCTGCAATGATCATGGGCCTATCATTATCTTTTAGATACAATGCTGGAAAATCATTTTCCAAACGGCCTCCGACCAAAGCAACTTTGGAAAACTGGATTTTCTTAAACTTGGATTCCGCCCTATATGTTTCAAAGATGCCCCAATAGGATTTTGTCATCGTGACTTCAATACCGTCATCCAGGCCCAATCCCAATGTAGTGGGCACATTGTTTTGGAGGTTTTGTCCCATAGCGTATTGAATGCCCATATCCGCCTTTTTTACTACCTCAACTACCTTGGTGGTCTTTTTGTCAAAAAGTTGGTGGATGTTATGGAGCAGCACAAAGGTCATCAACAATACGGCGATAACTGCCCCCATGAACAATACAAACTGTAACGCCCCTGCCTTGACTTTTTTACGGAGTCTCATGGGCCAAGGTTATGGTTTTTACTACCCCCTTGTAAGCAACCTTAATGTTGTTGGAAGTACCACTGATCAAAGTCACTCCATCTTGCTGATTTCCTTTTTTCATAAGGTATTGGTTACCCCCTATCGTCACAAAATAGATATGGTCCTTGGTCTGCGTGCCGGAAACCAGTCCTGTATAGGCAATGGCCGGGAATTGAACACTTTGCTTTCTTGCTTTGGGTTGTTCTTTCTTTTTTCTGGCCGTGTTCCAAGTTCCTAAAAAGGGATCTCTATAATCCGCCAAAAGACTGAACGTATCCTTTTGTACCCTATCCTTGGGGTTAAAATCCACCGGGGCCATGATCGTGACAGGTTCAGGATCGGGTGAAAAGGCACTGAACACCTTGTATCCGATAATCCCCCAAATCACCAGAACCAGGGTCAACAACACATATGTTTTGGTGTTCTTGCTCAATTGGATATGGTAAAATTAAAGGTAGAACTTGGGTCACTTTGGTTGCCAGCGGCATCAAAGGCCCTAACGTACCAATAAAAGGTACCCGCAGCCAAACTGGTTGTGTAGGTTTTGTTGGCTCCCAATGCCTTGGTGGTCAAGTTGGTCAAACTTTCATCTGAAAAAATATAGATACTGTCCCGCTCCGTGGTACCCGTTATATCCTCACGGGTCCATGAAAAACTCACCGAAGATTGGGATAGGGAGGCTCCATTGGCCGGAGCGGCCAATTGTGGTGTATTGGGCGGAATCACATCCAGTTCATCGTCCCCATCTACCTGAAAACTACTCACGGAATATCCTGTTTCGTAATCACTGTTCTGGGCCCTTACCCGCCATGCATATGTCCCGTTGAGCAATTCCTGGTCAATTCGGGTGACCACATTGCCCAAGGTATCCTCTACCACAATGCTGTCCAAGACTATTTGGACCGTATTTTCAAAATCGGGGGTGGCAATCTGCACTCGG
This sequence comes from Flagellimonas lutimaris, assembly GCF_051494225.1. Taxonomy (GTDB): domain Bacteria; phylum Bacteroidota; class Bacteroidia; order Flavobacteriales; family Flavobacteriaceae; genus Flagellimonas; species Flagellimonas lutimaris_A. The sequence continues at coordinate 110,586 of NZ_JBNPYE010000008.1, forward strand.
TATGCAGTGGCCTCCTCCACTTTTTCCCAATTGAAACCGACAACATTGGTGGTCAACACACTACTGTCCATAGGAGCCAAAATAACCACAGTGGCGTTGGAAATGTCAGGTACCTCCAAGATATCCTCACAACCCCATCCCAACAAAACAAGACCACAGATCCAGAAAATTTTCTTCCTCATGTATTAAAATTTTAGATAGGCTTTGTCCCCATTCACTTTGGAAGCCTTTAAATAGGTTCCCTTGGGGCATTTTTCCCCTTCGGAGATCAAATTTTCGATAATCAAATTGTGATACCGGTCCTCTCCCCAGCAAAAACTGTTGTAATGGTAACCGAACACCTGAAGCTCCGAGAAAAAATACTGCTTTTCAAATTCACCATTGATGACTACGAGTACAATGTTCCCAAATTCATCCTTTTGGAGTTGTACCGCTTCTGCCTGGGTAAACGTGGGCATTTCGGTCTCGGGAACGGTCACATCCAACCCGGTGACCAGCTTGTAACCGTCATCCTTGGAGACATACGACCGTAGCCCATTGTTGGCTTTGTTATTGAGTAGTTGGGTGAGCCCCAACTTGTCCAACAATTGCAACCGAAGGTATTTGGGTTTGTAGGGCAATGAATCGTTGTATGCAATGCTATTGATCTTCCCTGCACGCTGCACAGTTTTGGCATAATCGGTGTATCTTACTTTGTTGAAGGGCAGTCGTTGTACCTCTACCTTGAGTACAGACCAATCAGGTGCCCCGATTTGTTCTGCAGCACTGTACCAGAGATCACCTTGGGTCTTGATGACGGTACCCAGTTCAGGGAAACTCAATAAGGCTTCCTGTTTATGCGCTTTGTAGGAACTACAGCTATTGAGTAAAAGTGGGGCCAGTAACCACATAATGGTTCGTCCGATATGTTTCATCCCATTTGATTTGAAATTAAAAATACAGAAAATACTCCTTAAAACAGTTTTAAAATCCTATGATTTTTCCAGTTACGGATAAAGATTTCTCTCTTAAAACAACCTCCTAAAAAACGGAAATCAAGTCTATGGACCGGACCCATGGACTTGACTTACATTTCCGCTTTCATATTTATCGATCCCTTACTACTCTTTTACTATATGCTTAATTGCCTCCATAGTTATATTCCTTTCGCTCTATGACCTTATTATTGGAATCTGTTGTATACTCCAATCTGCCAAAAGAATCAAATAGGAAATTGACGGCCTCCTTTCGCTCATCAAGTCGACGTACAATCCTGCCTTGATCATCAAAAAGGCTTATGTTCACCATACTCTTTGGTAATCGAGTATGTAATTTCACAAGCTCAGATTCCAAGGTGGAAGTTAAGTTCTGTAATTGGGAATAGGTAACGTCCAATTGGGCTGTTGTTGCCGCATAGGTAGCATTTGAAATTGTGGCAACTGGAAAAAGGTTACCATGGCCATAAAGAACCGTTTTATAAATGCCCTGTCCATTATTGCTTTCCAAAATATTGCCGTAAGCATCCACTTTGGTTATTTCATTGTTGAGGCGTAAATTACTGTAATCAGTTCCTGATTTGTTCTGGTAAACAAACACTTTACCATTCTCAAGTTTCCAGATGGACTGTTCAATTGCCAAATAATCACTTCCGATATTCGTCCTGGTCTCATATGGGAACGCAATCATGTTCCGATCGTTCAGAAAGGTGTAGTTTTGATAAGCATATTGGATTGAGGATGAGACGGTCTCCCCATTACTGTTTACTTTTGAGGTACTGGTCAAAAGACCCAATGAATTATAATAATAATCCGTTTCGGTGATGACCTCATCGGTTCCAAAAGTAAGTTTTTCTATAGTAGTTTCCGGTCTTATATAATAACCAAGACCAACAGTTTTGTAGTTTGAATTGATCAAGTTTTTGGTGAACATTTTCCAAACGGTTTCAGTCTCACTTAGAAGGACACCATTTTTATCCTCAACCTTGACCAAAGTAGGTAATCCTGCCATATTTACATCATCCTCCCCAACGTTGAAATACTTCTTGGTCACACCGATATTACCGGATCCCGAGCCACTGTTCTTGACCAATACTTCGCCATAAAAAACAGACCTGTCATTTGGCAGCAAACGGTCATTGTTATACGTATAAACAATTTTTCTGATATCCCCGGCACCATTGTCCATATCAATACGGGAAACCACTATATCCTTCACGACTTTATTTATTTGGCCATCAATGATCCGTTTGAACCCCGTATTTGTATTCAAGATATTATTGCTCAATATAGGCAACTCCCCCCCCATTTGTTTGGAAACTGAATTGATGGTATTAAGGATTGTGCTCTGGTCAATGTTCCCACTTGCTATCATTTGTGTCATCAACGTGTTATTGTATCTATTAACAGCCAGCAGGAAGGATCGTGTATAATTTGATGATCCTATGTTATTCAAATAATCAGGCTTATATTCGACAAAGGTTTCCCTTCCATTGGTCAGGCTCGTATTCAAAACATACGATCCATAGGTAACTCCGGACAATACCGAACCGAGGGATGAAAGTGAACCGGTATTGGATATTTGGTGTGCTTGCAATCCGACAAGCATCATATCCTCATTTGCCGAATAACTCTCCCTTAGGATTGAAGTGCCCGAAGCACCGTAGGAGCTAACGGTAGCATAGGACCATGAATGATTGTTTGGATTATACTTATACCATCTATTAATATTGGTGGTACCACTGTAAATCCCTGAAAGCATATTATTTTTTCCCGAACCCTGGCCAAAATTATTGGTCAAGGCTGTTGTTACCCAAGTTGATCCATTAAATGCTGCCATTTTTTCAAATCTTGCAGGAGATTCAGTGTTAATGTCAGGTTTGAACACGCTAAAATTATTGTTGCCCAGAGGCAGTAAAGGATAGGAGTCGTCGTAACTGCCAAAAACATTGTCCACTGCAACAATATCATATTGGGTATTCCATCTGATAACGTATTCTGGATTATTGTCCGCCATAAAACCAACCATGTTGTTGGAAGGATACAAATAACTGGGGGCGTTAGTTGCCGAAACAAAGGTATATGAATAATCAATTACGGATGACCACGATTTGGTTTGCCATTCTTTTTCAGCATCGAGATAATGGATGTAGTAATAATCCGGATGTGTAGCTCCTGTAATCATATCGGTTCCGTTCCCATTCTCATCCAACGAAATGACAAAATTATTTGAGGCCCCGTAATAATAGGTGCCTATACCTTGATTTATTGTCTTCGTGTTCCATCCGTTCCCATTCCAAACATAGGTATACAATCTACCATAAGTGGATTCATTTTCCCCCACTGCCACAAAATCCTCACCGACCATCAATGTTGGGTCCTTATAGGGAAAATCATCATTGTCATTATTGTTTGATTGTAGATTGAAATTTGTGTATTGGGTTATCTTCCATGATAGTCCATCCAAATTTTTGTGAAATAAAAACAGACTTCCTTTATCCGTATTTCTGTTGAAGGTCAATAGGGCGTAGAAGTCCTTCCCGGAGACAAATCGAAAATTATCAATGTCAACCTCGTAGGTGGGTCCGTTCTGGTCTCTTTCAACACCAATTGTTCCCGGCAGGATAAATTCACTTTTTTTCCATTTTTCGCCAATCCAAAAATGGTTCAACAATTTGAAGGTATAGTTCTGTCTGCCAGTATGTGTAAAATTACCAAGACTCATCAATTCAACAGCAAAATCATCCCCCACATAACTCCCTTGCCTGTAGTATCCAGAAGTTATGGAACCATCCACCACTGTTGTTGGATTTGTACTGTCAAAAATGGTTTTTTCCGTGTAATTATAGGTGATCGAACCCCCTGTGGGATAAATGATCTTTTTAATCCCACCTTCAAAATTACCACTGGTATGGTATTGAAATTCCTGTGGGGGCAAACCAATCCCTCCATTGTCCTTTTGTGTAATACTGATCAGATACCTATTGCGGTCACTGTTTGAACTGGCTGCTTTATATACGAGACTATAACCCATTTCATAGGTGAAGACCAACTGATCTGAAAAATCATAAACCGAAATCGCATCCAAATACTTTGTCCCCAACCGCTCCTGATATGCATCTGGCTCATTGGTTTCTTTATGGGGCTCATAGTATTCCGAAGTTGTTTTACTTCCATATGAAAAGACTATCTTTCCCCCAGTGGATGATGTAATTTGTGATAAATAGGCAGCTTCGGTATGTTTTATACTTGAGGCTGTTATCCCACCTTCTATCTTCAAATAGGTAAATGAAAGATTATTGCCCCATTGATCTTGGATTTTGGACAAGTTCCAAACAGTGGTATGCTTGGATGTGCCCGAAGTATTTTTTGAATCCCCAATCCAATTGCCCCAAGCCAACACATTTTCCCTGCTATTGTCGGTATTTCCATAGATGTAGGTGATACCCTTATCATCCGTGATTTGCCAATAATCCAAATCCGTTATGGTATAATTGCCATAGATAAAATCAGCATTTTCAATTTTGTAGCGAACTTTATATGGCGCATATTTTTCCAATTCAAAATCCATATAACTGTCACCAGTCCCAGGTATTTGAACAAGTTGTTTGTCCGTGTTTATCAAACGGGTGTTGTTGGTCCCATCTATCAAGTAAAACTCATCGTCCTCCCTGGTGCCGGTGCCCTTGTGGTCGACCACTATCCTTGGATGGTTCAAAGACCATCCCACGCCCATTGCCCCTTGGGAGCCGAACCTGTTCAAAAACTGTGCCTGTTCAAAAACGTTGTCACCGTTGTAGGCCAAAGTTACCGGATAGGAAACCGTTCTTGAGTTTATGTTGGCAATTGGCACGGAAAAATTAACCTTGCCGTTCACTTCCTTTATGGAGCTGGCAACAGCTCCTTGAAGATCTTCTTGGCCGATTGAGAATGGTGAGATTTCTGGGGTTTGGACATCCTCCTTTTGAACGCTCTGCCCAAACAGCCAGCTGTTCGTTAAAAAGGCAAACAGTATGAGCACCCTTTTTATGTTTTTACTATCATTTTTCATAATAACATTTTGAAATTTTGAAGTTTTGAAAAATTCTTATTTCTCTTATTCGTTTCGATTTTATTCCTTACATCCTGAACGGATATTTTTTTCAATGCATTGAACCAAGTTTCAAAAGGTCCAAACCCAAGCTCAAACACCTCTAAATCCCATCCTTCCTTTTCTTGCAAAATTTGACCCAATATTCTTTCTTGAAAATCTATATCATCCAGATAAACAGCCAATTTCAACTTGTATGTCAAAACTTTGGCATGAAAACTGTGTCTTTCCTTTTTAGGATCTTCAATGTTGGTCCAAAAATCAAAACAGTCCAAAAACTCACCAACAGAAACATCCCTGCCGAAGGAGATTTTTTTTTCCTTGTCAACAATTTTGGCAACCCTGGACCATTCGTCAGCATGATTTTCATTTTTCACACTCAATTGTCTGACACCAATGGAGTACCCAAAGTCCTCGAACATAAACCCTTGTCTTGAAAAAGAACCAATATTTTGCTTTAAGTCCTCCCAGAGACCAATAATTACCAAACTTGGACGATAGGAATTCAGACTACCAATTTCCGACAACCGTATTCCCACAATAAACGGCCCAAGAATTTGATAAAAATTGTTTGTACCTGTTTTTTTTAGGTCAACAAAATAATTTTCCCAATCCTTACTAAAACTTGATGTAAATCCCCCCATTTTTATCAATTAACTTAATCTGATATGTAGGGAAGTTAAACCTATACTTTTGAAATTGATAGGTGCCCATATTAATATTTTGATGTTTGCTGAACTTGAAGTCATAAATGACATTATTTTGGGTATCCCTGACATCCAGCCTTCCTCCATTGAACCTACCATTGGGACTAAAGCTGTTTTCCAACAACAATCCCCTTGCACCCGCATCGTGGAGTTCCAAAAACTGTTTGGCCGCCGAATGTTTTAAAGTGCCTTCCAATCTAGGTGTCAGATCATTTCGTGTACTATTGAAAGTTTGTTCAGAAAATCGAGCTGCTTCCTGCACCAATTGTTCATTTGTAAGATTATCGTAACTCATCAGGGATTCCTCTTGAAGTCCCTGTTTGAGTTTTTGGGTGGCATAATGTTTATTTTGGTAATAGGTGCCCGTTGTACCAATGGCACTAATGGCCACCGACCTAGCAAGACTTTCAAAGCTGATGCTTTGTTCAAAAGAGGTTTTTAGATCGCCAGTCTGTGCCAGTCCAACAGTGGTTTCAATGAAAATCCCGGAAGCCACATTTGAAACGGCATCCGCAGCATACTTAGAAAACAGGGAATTGGCCCCACCAAAGAGTTGGGTCGTATGGGAAGAAATAAAGGGAGAAATCTTGGAACCGATGCCTGCCGTTACGGTACCTATTATACCATCTGCAATTAGCTGTTCCGGAGCGATTTGTCCCGTTTTATTATATTGAGTGTAGGCACTGTTCCCTAAAGCAAGTACCGCTCCTCCTGCAACCGGCGTACCATAAATCGTGGCTAGGCCCGCACCGGCACCAATCCCAAAATAGGCAGCCCCATCACCAAAATCCTCAATGTTGTTCCAATTGGCGACAACATTCACCACACCACCGACAACTGCCGCAATGATATCATCGACCAGTGCCCATTCACCATTGGGATCGATCATCAGGACCGGGTTGTTGCCAAAGGCCAAATAAGGGCTTCCGAATTGGTTTTGGGGATCGCTTGCCATCCATCGCCCCAATGCCGGGTCATACATTCGAGATCCAAAATCGTTCCAGTTCAACCCATCCTCATCCTGATACTCCTTGCCTTGGAAGGTATATTTATAGACAGCTGCCAGACCATCCACATATGCACCACTGTGGACTCCTCCAAAGGGATAATAATTGCGGTTACTTGCCACTTCAGAACCCTCAATGGTGCCATTTCCATTACTATCCGAATAGCTCAACCGGGTATTCCCCAAGTGGTCCGTATAGAGATACATGTATTTATAGGTACTCCCAGATTTGTACACATATCCACCGGGGGTGGGGAAAAACTGTAAGTTTCCATCAGTATATTGGAACCCGCCCAAATAATCCACCGTACTTAAGGTGGTGGAACCATTTTTGTATTTTCTCTGCAGTTTGGTGCCACTGGCATCGTATTGAAATTCTAGACTCTTATTGCCGGGCAGTGATACTGTTTTTACCAAATCCAAATGGTTATAGGTAATTTGACCAATGCTTTTGTTGAGATCTTTGGTCATATTTCCATTCGGGTCATAAGCATAGTCATTTCCGCTGGTGTTGCCATCGATAAATCCAGCAGATATTCCCGAATCTGATACGGATAGCAACTGGTTGCCATTGGAAGCACCATAATCGTAGGTCAATTGATCGATGACCGAACCTGTTCCATTTCTTCTTGACAAGGTCGATAGATTGCCATGTGTATCATAGGTATATTGGGTATTAAAATAGGATCCCGTATTACCGTTTAAACTGGCATTGTATTGGTACTTGCCTTCGGACAATCGGTTAAGGTCGTCATACAGATAGGCATAACTCCTTTTGGTATTGTCATGGGCAGATTGCCAAATGGTCTGAGAAATACTCCCGTCATACCTTGCTGGGGCAGCAGAGTTGCCTTCGGCCGCCGAATTGTAATTTATCTTGTACGCAAATAGCTTGTCACCCATGGCGCCCACATCGTTGAGCATCTTCAGCTGCCCTTTAATATTGTACTCATAAACAATTTCTTGTAACGGAGAACTTGCTGCAGAGCTTCCACCAACCTTTTGATTAACTAGCATTCCCAGATCATCATAAACGTTTTCGGAAATCCTTTCCTCGGTTTGGCCATTGATTTGCTGAAAATGCCCCAACTGGCGTTCGGCATAATCATATGTAAAGCGATCATTGATGGTCAATTCGGTGGAACCGTTGGTGCGTTTGTGTTTGGTTACGGCCAAATCGGTCTTGCCCCTAAAATCCACTTGACTGTCAGTAATGGTATACCCTCCCAAATGATTTTTGTTATATATCCGGATCTCTCGCCCCTTTTCATCATAATAGGTGTATAGTTTGCTCCAACTTGATTGTCCTATGGTCTTAGAGAAATTTGCTGTTTGCAATCCTTGGGTTCTTGTCGTCACGGTCTGTCCTTGCACCGTGGTGGGGGTGGTCGGTCTATCGGTATCAGTAAAACTGTAATTGTCATAATAGTTGACCGAAAGTACTTCCAATATGCCGCTTATTGGAAAAGCATCATTGGTATAGTTCATGGCAATTCCACCAACCATTGTTGTACCGGTGGTCCTTTCTTCAATATTGGACCCATTACCTGTATTGCCATTTATGTAATTGTCGACATCGGACTGTAACTGGGCCCTTGTTTTCGTTGATGAATAAATACCGGAATAGATGGGTCTACCAAATGCATCATACTTGGTGAACAACCATTGGTTGTTGTTGCCCAAATTGGCATCCTGCGTCAAAATGGGTCGATCCAATCTATCGTAGACCAAATATTGCCAATCCCTACCTGGTACCCTTTGTGCAATTTGCCTGTTGAAATCGTCGTATTGGTACTGATAGACCAGATCGTCATTGATAGTGTACAGATTGGACCCCAACGGTTTTCCAAGACCCTCCAATGCCTTTGGAGGAAGAATAAAACGCAATCTCCCTTGGGAATCGTAAACATTTTGTGTAATCCGTTTTGTGACTGTTCCTGAAACATCTTCATATATGACCCTGGCTATGATCTTTCCACTTTTATCGGAATAGGTCTCAACCGTATTCAATAGGCCATCTGCGGGTTGCCAGTTCTCATTTTTTACCACGTTACGCAATAGTTCTTTTGCCGGGTAAAGGTATCTCGTGACGACAGGTGTACTTCCGGAGTCATCAATTAAAAATTTAAAAACCCCGGAATTGGCTGCGTTTGTGCCATATTCCCTTTTTACGGTATGATCGCTGTCACTACCTGTAATGATCCTCCAATCGTAGCCAGGTGAGGATGCCTCCAGCATTCGGTTCAACGGAGAATCGTCAAAAATTGTCAGACTGTAACCATAACTGTCCCCATATTGGTTTTGATAGTAACTGGTTTGTGCCGTTGATGGGTTTGATACCAGTTCCCCGTTCTTTTGGGTGGTAGGGTACGGCAGGTATTTTTTTGCTTCCCTTCCATATTGGTCATATTCCATAAAGCTGACAATATCAAAACCGGCAGGGCTCTGTTCCCTTGCAATGTCTTGTAAGCGCCTACCCAGTCCATCCATATAGGTGATGCGTTCCAAAATTTCCGGATGGGAATCCACAATCCGAATATGAACTGTCCCGGTTGCATGAAAACCATTTGAAAGGGTTATACTTTTCTTTGCCTCATAAGTTCCGGAGCTAATTGCCGTATTCATTGTAAAGCTCGGCTCTGTATTGGCATCCCCTACCAAATTAGTAAGCTCAGAGACACTATAGGCTGATTTAGGCTCATAGCTTTTGGTGAAATTTTCAGTGTATGTCTGACCACTAACCTTTACACAGGCCAACAACACAAATAGCACAATTAATTTTTTCATAACATATTAAGGGTTTAACGTTGTGGTTACTATTTTCTCCAGGATTTTTATCCTTTTTTCCAAATTATTATTCTCTTTTACCTGCTCATCCAACAGCTTCTGCTGCTGCAGGATATACAAGGTCAACTCCTCTATCTTCTCCAAAAGCAATTTGTTCATCTCCCCAAGTTCCACCCCTTTATTTTCCACCTCTGCTGCTGAGGGAATATTGATGAGGCGCCCATTTTCATTAATATGTTTTTCTACTTCATTCAAAGTGGGTAGCGTATAGTTCCCCTTAAAAACATAATCTGGCCAACCTGTCAGATCCACTTTCACTTCTTTGGCATGCACCACACCATTGACCGCCAATTTGGAATCAGGGGAAGGGGTACCGATTCCCACATTACCATTGGCCAACAACGTCATAACTTCTTTATCACTGGCCGTACCATTCCAATAGTTGTAGTAAAACCTGAACCGATCATTGACATCATCTCCCCATATTATTTCAGAATAGGAATTTGCATCTACACTCCTCAGGGTCACATTATCACTGCCATCAGAGCTTCGAATACCACCCTCCACATCAAATTTTGCCAATGCTGATGTCTTTCCTACGGCTACCCTGCCATTAGAATCTATTACCAAATCGGCCTCGCGATTGTTCACCCTGAAAAGCATCTTGTCGTTTGTATGATCATATTGGATTCCCCCTACAAAATCGTCATCCGAATCCGCAAAAGCATAATAGGCACTTTTGGTATTGTTGGTCATCAATGAGATCATCACATGATCGTCATCCTCCACGGAAAAATCTGAAAAGCTGTGAGGCACATGGTTGGATGCACCTTTGTACAGATGAAGTTTGGACAAGGGATTGTTGGTCCCTATCCCAATATTGCCCTGTGTTGTCAGGCTTAAAATATCCGACCAAGTGGTACTGTTGTGTCTACCTTGGAATTTTAACAACGTGAACCCCCCGGGATCCGCATTCACGATCCGATGTCCAAAACCGTTGCCAAAGTTGGACGAGGTCCATGTGATGGCTTTACCGGACAATGGATTGGCATTGAGGTTGTCAAAGGTTGTGGTTTGTGCCAAGGCCAGGTTGGAGGTAAGCGCAAGGATTAAGCAATGTAATAGTTTTTTCATTTTATGGTTGGTTTTGATTCAAGGCCACGATAACTTTTTTCATGGCTGCCATTTCTTTTTTCAGTTCATCAATTTTTTGGTTATTTGCTTTCAGGGATTTAATCTCCTTGTCCTGTGCCAGGATATAGAGGGTCAACTCCTCAATCTTTTCCAAGAGCAGCTTGTTCATTTCACCCAATTGAATACCATTTGCCTCCACTTCCTTTGCAGAAGGCATATTGCTCAGGTGACCCTTTTCCTTAATGTGTCTTTCTACTTCATCCAAGGTTGGCAAGTCATGGTTATCGGTGAAGACATAATCAGGCCAACCGGTTAAATCCACCTTCACCTCTTTGGCATGGACCATGCCATTGACCGCTAGTCTGGAATCTGGTGAAGAGGTACCTATACCAACATCGCCATTGTTGACAATGGTGACAAGTATACTAGCACCGACATAGCCACCTTGAGAAATGGTAAGCCTATTATCTAGGGTATGTGAAATATGGAAATGGGAGTTTCCATTATTTGGGATAAAGCTTATTGACGGAGTATCATTAGAGTTAAACCTTACCTTATTATTGTTTGAGCTTGTTATATCCAACCCTTCAAAAGTTGGGGTCAACCATTTCATATTGTTGGTATCAAAAATGGCTCCCCATCCATCATCTCCACTATAAACACTCAGTCCACCACCATCCGTGCTGAATTCAGAATGATCTGGATAAAAATTCATATCGTAGTATATTAAACCATCGGTGGCCGAAAAATTCGCCTTTTCCGAATTTGCAAAATCAATGGATTGGGTTTCTTGGGCAATCAGTGTTAATGGGAATATCAGGAACAATACAAGTGATCTATTCATGTGAGTTGTTTTATTTGTTATTTCAATTTTAATTTCCAATTACTGCTCTAAGTTTCTCCAATTCATTTTTTTGCTTTTCCAATTGATCGCGTAACTGCAATATGTAAAGCATTTGTTCCTCTATCTTCTCCAACAATAGTTTGTTCATCTCCCCCAATGCAACCCCATTTTCTTCCACTTCCTTTGCAGAAGGTATATTGATAAGGTGACCTTTTTCTTGAATGTGCTTTTCCACTTCTTCCAACGTGGGCAGGGAATAATTTTCTTCAAAAACATAGTCTGGCCAACCCGTAAGATCTACCTTGACCTCTTTAGCGTGAATGTTTCCGTTAACGGCCAATTTATAGGCCCCTGGATCAGAAGTACCAATACCGATACTTTCATTTACCGATAATTTTTGGAACGTCTGTTTGGAATATTGTCTATCTCCTCCCATACTGCTCGACACTTGGGTGTAAGTGGCAGGTGGATCCTCAAAGGTCCAGTATTCTGTACCACACGTCTGGGCATAATCAAAATTTGCGAATCGGGAATAGTTGCTCTGCCAGAACCACAGGTAATGCCATCCCTGTGCATCGGTATACACTCGCCACTCGATCCTGCTCAGATCGCCGACCGATCTGTTTGCCGCATCCCCAAATTCTTGTAACAGGGGTTTCACCCCACCCCTGCTACCAAATGAAAAGATGGCATAGTACTGTTCATGGCCTGTTTGACCATAATCCGTTTGGACATTGACACTCCCTGAAAAAGTTGAACACTCGCCACCATTGATCGGGTTCGCATTTTGGATCCGGGCCACTTTCACCCATCGACCGGTTCCCGTGAAACCTAATAACTTCTCGGTGGCAAATAATCCATTGCTTAGCAATAACCCCACAATAAGCAATACTGTTTTTTTCATATCAGTTGTTTTTAACCAATTCGTTGATGATTCTTCTAAGCTCACTCACCTCTTTTTCAAGCATTGTCATTCGTTTTAGTTTTCCCTCCTGTTGAAGGGTATATAGGGTAAGCTCCTCAATCTTTTCCAAAAGCAGTTTGTTCATCTGGCCCAGTTCTACACCATTGGCTTCCACCTCCTCCGCTGTGGGGATATTGATCAGATAGCCCTTTTCCCTAATGTGTCTTTCCACCTCCTCCAAAGTGGGCAGGTCATAATCTTTCTCGAACACATAATCGGCCCAGCCAGTCTCCACTTTGATTTCCTCGGCCCTAATCTTTCCCTTTACGGCCAGCTTCCATGCACCCGCATTCTTGGTCCCTATTCCAACATTACCATTGGATGTGTTTATGGAAAGGGCATCCCAACTGTTTATATTGGTGTATCGCGTCCCAATTCCAAATATGTTTCCTCCAAAGTCCCCTTCGGAAAAGCCAATGTTCACTCCTACTTGCCCTCCATCCTGTCTCAATTGAATCAATGGGTTGTCCGACTCGTTGTTGTTGTCCGTATCGGCTTCCAACCTTAAAATGGCATCACCTGAGGTTCCCGTTGAAACATGCAATCTACCCATGGGCGATGCTGTACCAATACCGGTATCCCCATTGGGTTTGAACACCATCTGGTGGATACCATTGAATGCAAATCCGATTCCATTGGTCTTGTTCAGGTTGATACCATAATGCGAATTGTCCAAGGTGCCAATGGTCGGGTCGGTGGGAATAAAGGTATTGGGTATCCGTATCTCATTGCTGATGCGCAAAACAGGCCCGACTATCTCATCCGTTGTACTCACTTCATTGCTAATGGTGGTTGTATCCCATTGTGCATGTGTGGCGTAGCTGATTGCCAAGACCATCATCATCACTTTAATTTTTTTCATTCCCAGAATGGTTTAATAACAAGTTCATTTTTTCTTCCAATAGATCAATTCTTCTATTTGAAGCTTCCAAATCTTCGATTTGCCGTTGTTGTTCCAAAATGTATAGAGTAAGCTCCTCTACCTTTTCAAGTAACAGCCTATTCATTTCCCCTAATTCAACCCCATTTGCTTCCACCTCTTCCGCTGTGGGGATGTTGATCAGGTGACCTTTTTCCCTGATATGTCTTTCGACCTCATCCAAAGTGGGCAGGTCATAATCTTTCTCGAACACATAATCGGCCCAGCCTGTCTCCACTTTGATTTCCTCGGCCCTGATCTTGCCCTTCACCGCCAACCTCCATGAACCTGGTGATGATGTGCCTATCCCTATATTTCCTGTCCCAGTATCCATGACAAAAGCATCCCATCTATTGCCCCCTTGAGTGGAATTCCATGGTGCGATACCAAACTTGTTCTCTCCAAAATTCTCTGAAAAACCTAGGTCAATCCCGATAATGTCACCATCCTGTCTTAATTGAATGATTGGATTATCGGATTCATTGTTGTTATCCGTGTCCGCTTCCAGTCTAAATACGGCATCTCCGGACGTTCCACTGGTGACATGGAGCATGCCTAACGGGAAATTTGTACCGACACCTACAAAGCCATTGTTTTTAATTATCATTTTATCCTCAGCCAGACCAGAAGAAAAAATGGTTCGAAACCGGACAACATCCGACCCCATTGAACCTATGTGCAATGTGTGGGAGCCATATATCTCGTTGGTATCCATGATCAAATGTTGTCCACTCCCATCAAAGAGCGTGAAATAACTATTGGGTGGGTTCCAATAGCCACCAATGGTACCCGTGCTATTCACCTGAAGTTTAGCTTGGGGCGAAAGCGTCCCGACACCAACATTCCCATCATTGGGAAAAGAATTGGTCTGTGCCACTGATTTTATAGCAAGACAACAGACCAGAAAAGAGATTATAAGTTTCATTCCAGTAGTTTTATTATTAGTGCTTTGAGCTCTTCTATCTGCCTTTTTTGGGACTTCAGTTCCGCCTGTAGCTCTTCCATTTCTTTTAATCTTTGTTCCTGTTGGAGTGTGTACAGCGTCAACTCCTCGATCTTCTCCAACAATTTCATGTTCATCTCACCTAAGTGAATTCCGTTCTCTTCCATTTCTTGGGCCGAGGGAATATTGGGCAAGTGCCCATGTTCCTCAATATATTTTTTGACCTCAGCAAGGGATTTTAAATCATAGTCCTCTTTAAAAACATAATCCGGTCCTGGTACGGAAAGGTCCACCTTCACCTCCTCGGCATGGATGTCCCCCTTTACCGTAAGTTTGGCATCCGGTGATGCAGTACCTATACCTACCTTTCCATTGCTTTGCACCTTCATTCTAAGATTCCCATTGCCATCTTCCAATCTCAGGATGGTTGGGTTATTTGATGATTGAGATCCACCATAGCCACTTTGAACCAATAATCCTTGTCCGTCGCCATCACCATTATAGATTTTTGCTGTCCATGAATTGTTGGTGGACTTGTTGACCTCGAAAAATGCAGAGGCCGATGATGTACCAAATCCATAATTACCGTTGATGTCCTGAACCACAATATTTCTCCATCCTACCCATACATCATTTGTGGGGTCCCATTGCCTTAACTTTAATTCCCCATATGGATAATGGGTGACCAACAACTCGTAGTTACGATGTTCCGCACCCAGCACGGTCAACTTTGTACCATAGGGATAGGACCAATTTAAGGTGCCATTGTTGCTGCCCGGGCCCATTTGGTAATAGACCCCAGACGGTTGATTATTTACAACTTCATTTTCCGAAAATTGATATTGGGCCGTAAGTGTAAAAGACAAACAAACAGTTATGACAAAAAATATTCTTCTCATTTATTATTTGCTTTGATTAATTGGTTTTTAAGTTTTTTGTTTTCCGTTTTGAGCAAATCCTGCTCCTGTTTAATTTCCAAGACATACAAAGTGAGCTCCTCTATCTTTTCCAACAATTTCATGTTCATCTCTCCCAACCGGATTCCGTTTTCTTTCATTTCCTGGGCCGAGGGAATATTGGGCAAGTGACCATGTTCTTGTATATACTTTTTGATTTCAACCAATGATTTTAGGTCATAGCCCTCCTTAAAGACATAATCCGGTCCTGGTACGGAAAGGTCCACCTTCACCTCCTCGGCATGGATGTTCCCCTTTACCGTAAGTTTGGCATCCGGTGTTATGGTTCCGATGCCAACTTTGTCTATAAAATGACTCATGTTACCTACTTTGGGAACATCGGCATAAACATTAGGGTCTGCGACCAAAGTGGCATTTGTAGGGATACTGATCAACAATGGGGCCTCTTTGGTTACAGCCAATCGGACGGACATATGCCCATAATTGCCGTTGGAATATCCATACAGTTCATAGGTGGTAGTATTTACTTTTTTATAGGCTAGGTAATCACCAATCTGGGTGCCGGAAATCTCATAGTGCCACTTTCCATTGGAAGTACTACCCTCCCTTATATAAAGATGTGCCTTGGCCGTGTAGCCCAACTCACTTGTCTTGATATAATTTATGGTAGCTTCAACAACGATTGAATTATAACTTCCATAGCCGTTCAGATCAAAGGTTGCCAATTTGTACCAGCCAACAGAGGAACTTCCCAAACTGAACTTCGCCTCATAATGATCGACCTGCTGGCCCGATACAATTGTTAAATGGAAGAAAAAAAGAAATGTGGCCGAAAACCGACACAACCAATACCTCACTGTACAACTTTTACATGATTCCATAACCTACCGTTAATTTTCAAAAACCAAATATTGGATACACTCCACGACAATACCATGTCGAATGGAATCCCTGTATTTAGTGCTAACAACCGGTACTTATCAATGCTCATATAAACCCATGGAAAGAAGAAAATATCAAATGACCCTGACATCATTCCCTACACATCCAGAAATTGATCGGAAGGTTTGCCCTGTACGCCCACTCTTAAATAATACGAAATGAACATCGCACAGGCACTTTCATGGAAATCAACTTTTAACATAGCAGAAACAATAAATATTACTTTGTTAAAAGATGACAACTAATGGTTTTTCTGAAGGAATTTTTCAATTGAGATTTTAAAGTTAATGGTTATCTGACAGAAAAATAATAATTTTTTATGTAGGTTTTTTATTTAATTTTAAAAAAGTAATTCACATTTTCGAATACTATCATAAAAGAAGGTTTCAACTAACTGATTACTAATATGTTAATTTTTTAAGAATTTTCTTTATTATTAACACTAATTTAATCCAAGTATCGTACGAGGAATGAAACTCAAAACATATCGGAATACATTTATACAATTCGTAGGATATAATTTGTATTTTTCTGAAAAACTCCCTTTCTTCATCTTGAAAACAACACTATGCACCACACTGACCATAATTTCAAAGCGACATTTTTGAAGCAAAAAGTCGCTGCCATCAACCTACAGGAAACCCTTATTGTATTGGCCATCATAGGCATTTTGCTCCTGCTTGCCCTTCCCAACCTCATGCCCCTGATTGCCAAGGCCAAAAGTGTGGAAGCACAAGTACAGCTCAAGGCACTGTACAATGCGCAGACCACCCACAGGTATATGTACAGCAAGTACACGAGCATCATGGAGGAGCTGGATTTCGAGGCACCCAGAACAGTGAAGGAAAATGGGACCGCGAACTATGTGTACCAGATCATTAGCGCGGATAACGCTTCCTTTACGGCAAGGGCGGAGGCCATCACCGATTTTGATGGTGATGGGATTTTTAATGTGTGGGAAATCGATGAAAACGGGAACCCCAAACAAATCATAAAAGATTGATCTTTTTATTGAAACTTTTTTTAATGGCCAATCTGGGCTTCATCGCTTTTCAGGATGTAAAGGAAAGACAAGTGCTTTGGCTGTTCTTTCCTATGCTGGCCATACTATTTACCCTATTGCATTATATCCAACTGGACAGCGGATTAATACTCCTATGGGAAATTGCGACCAATTGGTTGTTGGTGACCTGCGTCATCCTTGTTTTGTATACCTATACCAAACTGATCGCCAAAATTCCCTTTTTGGGACACAGTATGGGATTGGGCGATATCCTATTCTTCTATGCCTTTGGAACAGGTTTCGGCACTACGGTTTTTGTGGTGCTGTTGGCGACCTCCATTTTGTTCTCGCTGCTTTCTTTTTTGGTATTGAAACACAAGATGCAATCGCAGACCGTTCCCTTGGCCGGATTCATGGGGCTCTTTTTGATCGCAGTCTTGGGATTCAGTGAAATTTTCAAAGCAACATTGCTCTATGGCTATTGATATCCAGGACAAATATAACATTCCCAAAACGCTGGCGCAGCGCATTACAGCGGAGCAGGCTTTCTTTTATCGGATTGTTCCCAAAGAGGAACAGGAAGGAAAGGTAACCTTTTGGACTGACCACCAACAGATCGGTGGCCTGCTGTCCGAATTGCAGGTCGTCCTTGGATTTCCCGTGGCCCTTGAGCCCATTTCCAGTGAAGTCTTGCAGGACCATCTTACGGCCAACTATAGACAGACGAGGTCCGAATCAAGTGTCGAGTTCCATTATACCCCAGATTTTTTGGAAAAGATCATTTTGGATGCCAAGGCCATAGGTAGCAGTGATATCCATTTTGAACCCTATGAGACGCATTGCAGGATCCGCTTTCGATTGGATGGCAAACTCTTGGAACAATATACCATCCCTATCGAGGAATATCCCGCCATCATCAATAAGATCAAGATACGTGCCGGTCTGGACATCGCGGAAAAACGATTGCCCCAAGATGGCCGAATCACCCTGAAAATGGCTCAAGGCAATGAATTTGACATTCGGGTATCCACCTTGCCCACCCTGTTTGGTGAGAAAATAGTGCTGCGGATCCTGAACAAGGACTCCAAATCCATCACTTTGGAAGATCTGGGGTTCAATGCCCAGGAATTGGAACGCTATAAGGAAGGTGTGAAAAACCCCAACGGCATCATTTTGATATCGGGGCCGACCGGCTCGGGAAAGACCACTACCCTTTATGCCACCCTAAGGCTCTTGAACGATTCCAAAACCAATATCCTGACCATAGAGGACCCAATAGAATATACCCTTGAAGGGGTCAATCAGGTCCAATTGAAGGAAAATATCGGTCTAGATTTTTCCAGTGCCCTTCGTACGTTCCTAAGACAGGACCCGGATATCATCATGGTCGGGGAGATCCGCGATGTAAAAACGGCAAACATGGCTATTCGGGCGGCATTGACCGGACATTTGGTGCTTTCCACCATTCACACCAATTCGGCCTGGGCCACCATTTCCCGATTGATCGATATGGGCATTCCCCCTTTTTTGATCGCCAGCACACTTAACATCAGTGTGGCCCAGCGCTTGGTCCGAAAACTGTGTGGAACCTGTAAGGCCAAGGTTGTACTTACACCGGACGTTTTGCCAAAAAATACCAACCTTGCCCATGGGCTGACCCATCATTATGTGCCCAGTGGTTGTCAAAGCTGTCACCACACCGGGTACCGGGGCAGAAAGGCCCTTTATGAAATCATCCCGATCACCAAGGAATTGGTACCCCATATCAAGGAGAATAGCTTGGATGTGGATGATTATTTGAAAGCCAACAACATCCAAACACTGCGGGACAATGCCCTAAGCCTGGTCAAGGAAGGCATCACCTCCATAGAGGAAGTCTATCCTCTACTAACCCAATAATCATATGAAAAACCTATTGTTGCCCTTTCTGTTGATTTCCTTTTTCGTTGTTTTCGGGCAAGAGGAAGGCCGTATCCAGAACATACAGAACCATCTCGAGGCCATTGCAGTGGATAATCCCGGGCTTTCGGAAAACCTCAAACTGGACATCAATGTCAATAGCGTACCCTTGTCGAACTTTTTATTGGCCGTATCCCAAGTCCATCAGGTGAACATCAACATCGATCCCAGTCTACAGGGCATTAACATTGTCAATAATTTTTCCAATGTCACCGTGTCGGACCTTTTGGTCTTTTTGTGCAAACAGTACGATCTGGATATCAGCTTTACAGGAAACATCCTGTCCATACACAAATTTCAGCCGCCACCAGAGATCATACCGGAAAAGGAGATCCAATTGGCATTTGATGCCCTGAACGATGTAATCAGTCTGGACCTCAAGAACGATCCATTGGGCAAAGTATTCCGCAAGATCATTGATGTAACTGGCCAAAACCTGCTCTATAATGAAGGAATGGAACAAATTCCGTTGACCCTATACCTGAAAAATGTTCCTGTGGAGGTTGCCCTGGAAAAACTGGCAGAGACCAATGGGTTGGCCTACTCCAAATCAAGGGATGGGTTCTACCTTTTCAGCCAAATCCAAAACAAGGATGGATCGAACCCAACAAGGGCCATGAGTATGGGGGGCAATGGTTTTGAGTACAAGGTATTGGATACCTTGAACAAGCAGTTGAACGTGGATTTTGTTAATGTGCCCATAGCCAACATCATCCATGAGATCGGTCTCGACCTGAATCTGAACATCTATGTGGCCACACCCTTGGAACAGGCAGGCAATGTTACGATCAAGGCAAAGGACATTTTCTTTGATGACCTTTTGATAAAAATGTTCGAAAACCGCACCCAACCGGCCAACACCAACAACATCGACCCAAATGTGCAGCCCAATCCTTCTCGGGATAGAAATGGGACCATCCAAAATTCGGCACCCAATCGGATCTCCATGGACTTTACCTTCAAAAAAGAGGGGGACCTGTATTTCTTTGGTACTATGGACCAACTGAGTGTACGCAATCTGGAAGTGGTGCAAATGATGCACCGCTCGGTCCAGTTATTGGGAGACCCCACACAGTCCAGTGGCTACCGAAGATCGGCAGGACGCACCAATCCCGGCGGGGTCAACTATTTTGGCAATGGTGGGTTACAGAACGGATCGAATGGCTTTCCCAATACTCAGGGAAACTTTGCACAGAACGTGGGCAATGCCCGTAATATCAACACCGGTATGGGCCAATTCAATGATTTCACCTCCACAGCAGAGGCCATTGTGAGCATATTGCCCGATGAGGTCGTTGCCGATCTTGACATCAAGATCGATTTTGAGCTCAACAGTTTTTTGGTCAGTGGGCCTGCGGCCAATATCAACCGGTTCAAAAAATTCATCCAGGAAATCGACAAACCGGTGCCCGTGGTCCTGATCGAGGTCATGATCATAGAGGTACGGAAATCGGCCACCGTGGAAACGGGTATCAGTTGGGGACTGGGCGAGGAACCTGTGGAAACATCGGGAGCGATCTTCCCCCAAACGGACATAACATTGGGAGCAAAGACCGTAAATAAAATCATTGGGGGGTTTGATGGGTTCGGTTCCTTCAACATTGGTAAAGTGGTCCCCGAATTTTTCGCCACGATCAAGGCGATGGAGGCCAACGGCAACATCAAGATCCGTTCCACACCCAAACTGTCGACCCTCAACGGACATCGGGCGAACCTGTCCATTGGGGAAACCACCTACTATGTGGTCACCAGCCAGAGTTTTTACGGATCACAGATCCCAAGCACCTCTGAGATACGGAACTATCTGCCCATAGATGCCGAATTGGCCGTGAGCATCAAACCCCTTGTTTCCGGTAACGGGCAGGTGACCTTGGACATCAATGTGATCCAATCCGATTTCAGCAGTGATCGTATCGAGGCGGATGCCCCTCCGGGCCTGACCTCCCGTGAATTCAGTTCGATCATTCGGATGCAGAATCAGGACCTGGCCATTTTAGGGGGATTGGAGGAAAAAGTAAAGAACGATTCCGGGAGCGGAGTTCCCTTTTTGGCCCGTATACCCGTGATCAAATGGCTATTCAGCCAGCGCAAAAGGGAGGACTCCAAACAGAAGTTGACCATCCTTATCAAACCAACGGTGATTTATTAGTGTTTGAGCGACTAAAAACATATCTGGCCAAGGGAACAACCTTTTATGGATTAGAAGTCTTTCAGTCCGATGGGGCGACCCAATATCATATTACGGAAGTCGCCCGAAAGAAAGGGGAACTGAACATAGTACGAAGCACCAATTTTGGGAATTTGGAAGCCATGGCCAAGGAGCTGAAGCCTCAGTTACCTGTTTACTTGGTATACAACACGGCCAGTGTGATTACCAAGACCATAGAAAAGTCATCCGCATTAAAACAGAGGGCTTTGGTGGAAAACTTGTTCCCCGGACTTAATTTTGAAGATTTTCTGTACCAAATCGCACCGGTAAGGAATTGCTTATTGGTCAGTATTTGCAAAAAAAAGGAGCTGGAAGACCTAATGGAAATGCTAAAAAGCCATAAAATCCAATTGGTAGGCGCCTCCCTCGGTCCTGGCCCACTCCATTCGATTATCGATTTTTTGCAGGGGGCATCCATTACCACCAATTCCGAAACCATTGCCTTGGAGGATGCCAACAACAACAGTATTACCATTGCAAGACAAGAAAAACCACAGCCGACCACTTATGACCTCAACGGTTTGGCCGTGGACCATACTGATGTGCTCGGTTTTGGGGGCATAGTGGATTTTCTGTCCGATGGCAATAGGGTGGACTCCAATTTTGGGCATACCGTTGAAGGATTGCGAAACAATTTTACCACAAACCGGACCTTTACTTTACTGCTTCGGTCTTTTATTGTGATCCTATTGGGCATTCTGTTGGTCAATTTTTTGGTGTTCAACCGATATTTTGAAGGTGTGGAACGGATACGGACCAATTTGGCCCTGGATAGCGAGAACAAAAAAAACCTGACCTTGATACGGGATCGGGTCCACGAAAAGGAGAAAAAGGTGGATGCACTGATTTCACAATCCAATTCCAGAAGCACCTATTATTTGGATCGACTGGCAGCTACTATCCCGCAGAGCATCCTACTCTCGGAAATACAGTACCAGCCCTTGGTGCGACCCGTGCAGGACAACAAACCCATTGCGCTGGAACGCAATACGATTCTGGTGATGGGCTCCAGTAAGAACAGTGCGGATTTCTCGGACTGGATTACCCAGATGGAGGCCATGGATTGGGTAGAAACCGTGGAGACCAAGGATTACGATTACAGCAATAACAACAGTTCCGAATTTAAGCTACAACTCTATCTTGCAGTACCTTAAAAATAAAAACAGCATCCTTGTGATCGGCTTTTTGCTCGTGCTCTATCTGAGCTATGTCCTGGCCATATCCAAGACCCTGGAGACCAAAAGGGAGTATGTGGCCCTGCAACGGGAAGAACAACAGTTCAACAACCTATCACAACAACTGTTTCTCTTGCGTAAAAAGGAACACTATCTGGATTCCACCCTCCAAAGTCTCAACTTGGGCAATACGTCCATGGAGAACAATTTGCTGCGCAGAGTAAACCAAGAAGCCGAAAAGCACCAACTTAAAGTAATTGATTTCAATCCACCACATGTGTACAACGACAACGGAACCGTTTACAAAACGTTCAATTTGGTGCTTCGGGGAACCTTTCTGGATATCCTAAAGGCCGTACAGGCCATTGAGCAGCAGGGCAGTTTTGGAGAGGTGACCCATATTGAATTTGTCAAACAAAGGAATTACCGCACATCACAAAACTACTTGGAGGCGACCGTTTTGATCCAAAAGTTGGAATGAATCATGATTCCTGAAACACAATGCTTGAACATAATCAACTGGACTTCACCTAACATTAAAATGCTAAAGCCCTTATATAACAATCTGTTATACTGCTACATTCCAAATTTTTAAGTCCAAATTGGTTATTTTCATTACTCCTATCAGAAAACATCACTAAATCAGCAGTAGCACGGGAATACCCAAACGAAACAAACGCTTCCAAATAACAACGCACAAAGGAATAAAGCTTGTAAAAACAAAACAGCAACCCAAAAAGATTTGCTGTTGAATTATAGGATTAATAAGAAAATTATTTTACTACATTACCATCAGCTACCACAAGACCAAAAAGGCCTACTCCAAGGCATAAAAAAACCGCCTTAATGGGTGGTTTTCTTTTTATTCGGTTCAAACTAAATCTGTTAAGTGGACTCATCCAATATCTCTACCATATACCAACAATCATCTATCAAATTGAACTTATAGGTAACATGTATGCCGTTATCAATTCCCAACCATTTATAAAGGCTATTATTTTCATTTACTTCAGTTTGTACTTCATATTTGTCAAATTCGTTATTAATAGCTTCCTTATCCTTGGTAAAATCAATATAATCAAATGATTCGTAATCAATATATTCCACTTCAGGTTCATCATCTATGACATCTGTGTAATAAATCGATTTCAATGGATATTTTATCCTATTCTTTTGAAAGATTTTATCTTTTGCAAACTTTTCAAAAAAAGTATCAAAAGTCTGATTACAATCTTTAGCCATTACTTGAGGTACCGTTTCCACTTGCTTTTCTGACTCATTGACCAGCACAGTCTTTACAGAATCAATTGAGTCCATGGTTTGCTCTTTATTTTTGGAAGCTTTCTGTTTACAAGAGACAGTACAACAGATTGCCAAGGAAATCAACACTATGTTTTTCATGATCATAAATATAATTAAAATCCACTGTCCGGTGGACGTGGGGGAATTATTACTGGTAGAGGTGCAGGTGTTACTGGGGGTATGATTACCGTACCTCCTGATGGTGGGGTGTCTGGTAATGGCGTAATAGGTTGTGGTGTAACAGGAACAGGAGAAATAGGGTCTCTTGTTGTTGAACTGCCATTGCTGCTGGAAGAACCAGAATCAGAACTACCGCTTTGAGTTTCCTGACCTGATGCTAAAAATGGAACGTCAAATATGCCCCGCTACCGCAAGATTGCATCTTGTGGCACCCAAAAATGCAACAATACTTTTAAAAACAAAACCAGCTCCTGAAAAGAGAGCTGGTCAGCATATTTTGCTCACTCCTACCGCCACTAGTCACAGACTAGCGGTAGCGGGGGGGGGATAACAATACTTAAAGGAATAAAGCCTGTAAAAACAAACCAGCAACCCAAAAAGAGTTGCTGTTGAATCATTGTATTGGTAAAACAACTATTTTACTACTTTACCACATTACCTTATTTCTTTTTCTTTTTGGAAATAGGCAATATAAATAGGTATAATGTTATTAATAGAATCAATAGGAACACTAAGAAGAGTAACCAATATATAAGTCCAAAATCTAGTGATTTTAAAATAGCGATGTAGTTTGGATAATTTATTTTAAGAATAAATGCAAACAAATTGAAAATTACATGTAAAAAAATTACTTGAAATATATTTCTTTTAAAAACAAAAATCCCACCCAATATAATACCTAAAAGAAGGCTACTTAAAACAATAGGTATGGAGCTTTGTATGTCCCAAGGATTAAAATGTATCAACGAAAATAACATTGAACTAAATAATACTCCTGAATAGAAAGACTTCTTTTTGTTTAGAAGACTTGATAAAACTATTCCTCTAAAAAAAAGTTCTTCCACTACCGGAATTAATAAAACTGTAGATATAAAATTCCCTAGCTGATAACGTATTTCAAGAGAAGATTCAAGCTCTCCAATTTCAGGCAAACTATTTTCACCCAAAATCTCGAATAAATTAAAAATAGGATCTTGAACTATTATTGTGCATACTGCTATTATTGTCAAAACAAGTAATTCATTCATTGAAATGCTTGCCAATCCTATAAATTCATTTCCTGTTTTAAAAAACCTCTTACAAACAAAAATTAGAATGGTAAGAATGATTATGTTAGAAATTGGAGCAGCTATCATTAAATATTCTGCACCTAATAAGTTATAGGTGCAGAAAACAATTAGAGAATCTATTAAATTATAGCTTAAAATATATACTATAGTTAGAACTAGTCCCTTGATATAAACACCCATTATTGTTTGTACCTATTAATACTAGACTTGAGTATGTTCCTTCTGGAATTAGGATTTCTTCGATTACCTATCTTATTCCCCCGCTACCGCAAGATTGCATCTTGTGGTACTAAAATAGACTATTCGAAAAAACCTTGTTCCCCCGCTACCGCAAGATTGCATCTTGTAGTACTAAAATAGACTATTCGAAAAAACCTAGTTCATCCAATTCCAAAACAGTATGGTCTCCATTTAAATTCCTAGCACTGCTGTACTTCCAATCTTCTGGACTAGTCACAAAACCACTTAATACAGGATTCTTATGAATATAATCTTGTTTTTGTTTGATTACGGAAGTACTCCAGAGCTCTATTGGTTTATTGTGGTGTTGCCAAAATTGATAATAGACAATGTTTTCCTTATCGGTCCCGGCTTGTTGAAACATGGGAAGCAACCACTCTTTTCTGCTTTCCTGTGGATTTTGATGTATTGCATTGACCAACACTTTTGAAGTATACTTTTTAAAATCGCGTAACAGTCCCGACGGATCACCCAATTTGGAACGAAATATAAAATGTACATGGCTTGGCATAAAGCAATAGGCAAAGAGTTCCATGCCCTTTTCCTTTCTGCAATGTTCCACACTTTTCGCTAGCACTTTAAAATATTCCTCCCTTACAAAGACATCCACCCAATGTACCGTGGCAAAAGAAACAAAATAGATGCCATTTGGATTATGGAACTTATAGTTACGGCTCATCCAAAAAAGATAACCATTGCCCCCTTTTCCTGAATCGCCAATTGACAAATGCCTGTTTTGGTCATACAAAAGCCACAACCGAACTAACGGCCATGGCTTTTGTTTTTATATTCATTGTTGTTGTCACTCACTCCTACCGCCACTAGTAGCAGACTAGCGGTAGGGGGGCTACCGATTACTATCAAATTGTTGTATAATTTCTAATTTATTTGAATCAACGAAACAAGAAGTCTTCAAGTCTCTTACCCTAGTACCGAAGACATCCAATATTTCCAAATTTGGAAAACCTTTTATTGGGCAATCAATATCATACAGGGAAGGACCTCCTAATATTAATGCCCTTAAAACTTCTGAAGTTCCCAGATTAGTAGGGAATTTATTTATCTCATTAGCCTTTAAATTGATTATTTCAACATTTGGAGCCTTTAACAGTGAAATATTCATCTTTTTATTAGTGGATAAATCTAGATAATGTAGATGTAATAAGATTTCAATATTTTCAATTTTTGTGTCAGTAATCCTTAAAGATTTTAAATGATTCAGTTGATTAATTTGTGTTGGAAACTCGCATATATTCCGATTGGCTATACTTAAATGTTTTATACTAGGATGCTTGTTAAGACAATTTGTTAATGAGTTAAAATTAATTTTACGATTTTGAGCAAGTGATAAAATTTTCAACTTTCCAAGAACATTTAAAAAATCAAAGTCCAATAATTTGACTCTATAAATATGGAGATTTACAAGGTTGGTAAAACTAGCTGCATTTTCCAATAAAAAATCAATTTCTTTTTTATTAGTGATGATTAGCTTGGTGACGTCCTCCTGTTGTATTTCATGATTTAATATATTACCGATGTAGTAACTTTTAGTATCTTGAAATTCTTCGATTTGATTCTTAATATAAGAATGGTAATCAAGATTTAATTGCTCTTGCCCATTAGCACCAGAGGTGATTAATAAACATATATGACATATTAATAATGGTATCAATTTATCCGGTTTCATTTTAGTTATATGTTTTTTTAAAATATGTACTGCTTTTCAATTTTACGAACCTCTTGTTGACGATTTTGGTTTTCCCTCTCTTAATCCTTTTACTATTTGCTTTTATCACATAAACTTGATCTTTTCGAGTATTTATGACAACATTAATAGCATAAGGTGATGATGCCGCTATATTATAATCATTTGGGCTAGGTTTATTCCCAGCCGAATAAGTAGTTTCCTCCGTATCATTTTTGCTTGGGTCTACATTGTGTGTATGTGCCACAACTTTAACAATACCTTTTTTATCACTCGGCAAATTGGATAATGGATCAACATGTGCATTTTCTCCAGGGACATATTCTGGCCCCTCTACATTATGATTGTACGTTGTTCCATCCTTTTGCTCAATATTTGTTGAAGAAAATTCTTTAGTATCATCACTTTTCGCTTTTGCTACCATTGTTGCATGTTCTTTTTTAACACTATTTGATGGTAGCTCAAAGGATTCCTCAATTTCATTTCTCTCTATAGTTTTTCCTTGATCAGTAGCTTTTTGAACTTGTCTTTTAGAAGATCCGTCAACAACATATACCTTGCCATCGGATGCTCCTTTCGAATCTTCGCCAACTTTGTTTCCATCTGTATCCACATATATACCATCATTCTCAAACGGCGCCATCCCATCCGGATCAATAAAGAACACCGGATTATCAAACGCATAATTATACGGACTATGCCTTCTCATCTGCTCCGCCAACGGATCAATATTCATCCATCTACCCAAAGCAGGATCATAGTTCCTAGCAGTTACATCATACCAATTCAAATCAAACTCTTCTTGGTACTCCTTACCACCAAACTTCCACTTCTGCGCCACACTGTTGCCGAAGGAAGACACCACCTCGTTGTACCCTTTGTGCTTAAGGCCGAAAGGGTAGTAGTTGTTTTCCTCTACGATTTCCAAGGTACCACTGTTATCCACATAGCTCAACCGAATGTTACCCAAATGGTCCTTGTACTGGTACACATAGTCATAACCTCCATTGCCATTGGGGTAAGCATATCCCTCTGGGTGGGTGAAGAACTCCAAATTACCATCTTGGTAAATATAGTTGCCCGCATATTGTGTCACAGAACCTCCCACGGTCTTTTGCAACTTGGTGCCCGCGGCATCATAAATATACGAAATAGTCCCTTGGGCCGTGGTAATAGCCGTAGGCATGTTGAGATGGTTATAGGTAATGCCCGTGATCCCCTTGTTGGCATCGGAGGTCATGTTGCCGTTGGCATCATAGGTATATTCCGTGGTTTGGTCCACGCCATCCTTAAAACCATAAGTGTCATTGCCGTTATCCAGTACCTTTAACAATTTATTGCCACTGTCGTAGGTGTATATCAGGTTATCCATGGTGCCAAAGGTTGTGGCCCCACTGTTGGTATGCCCCTTTCTGCTCAGGGTCATAATGTTCCCGTTCTTATCGTAGGACACACTGTTCAGGTGGTAGTTGGCACTACTGGCCGTTGCGGAGGTGATCCGGTTCAAGGGGTCGTACCCATATTTGTACCAACGCAGAGTGTTGTCATTGGCCGTCTTCCATTCAGTCTCAGCTATATTACCATTGAACAAGGTTGCCCCACCGTGGTCTTGCGTATTGTAATTGATGCCAAAGGCAAAAAGATCACTGCCCAGACTAGATGGATTGTTGATCTGTTTTAACCATCCTCTTACGTTATAGGTGTAATCCACATTTTGGAGTCCCTCGCCAACGTCCTTGGAAGCCAGTTGCCCAATATTATCGTAGGTATTCTCCATTAAGGTAGTATAACTACCCTCATCAATAGACTGCTGTTGCGATACCAACCTTCCTTCATGATCATAGGTGAAAAAATCCACGGTCACAATATCAGAATCTCCCGTTCTTTGATGTGTGGTTTTAACCTGGAGTATTTTTCCTCCAAAATCAAGTTCGGTTTCCACCACATCCGTAGTGTTCAGGTAATTGTTCTTGGTAGCCAAATAAATGGTCCTTCCCTTGGCATCGTATCCTGTAACGGTGGTTATCCAATCGTTGGTGCCCAATACCCTTACTTTGTTTACCGTTGGCAAACCCTGGGTAGCACTTGAGGTTGGTTGTCCCAACACCATAGTTGGCACCGCTAACCCATCCGTGTCCACATAGCTATCATAATAATTGATCGTATATACTTGATCAAAACTTGTAGGGTATGCATTCTTTGTGTAATAAACTGTGGTTCCGGCATAGCTGTTAGCTGATGTAGTTCTGGATACATATTGGTTCGCCGTACTATTCGCGGATGTTTGCAAAGTACTTCTCGTACTTGTATTCCCCGTATCAATACCGGTATAGGCCACCCGCCCAAAGGCATCATATTGGGTAAACAACCATTCATTGGCCACATCCTGTATGGCATCCTGTACCATGATTGGCTGATCCAATTTATTGTATACAATATACTCCCAGCCCTTGCCAGGAATCTTCTTTTCCACCAATCGGTTGCGATGATCATACACATACTGATACCATAGATTTTCCTTATTGGTAGCGGAAAGATCCATCTCCTCTACTACGGTATCTCCAAAAATACTGCTGTTCAATGCGGCGGTCAATGTTTGGCTAAAACTCGTAAATGCCGGAGCAGTGGGGATATTGTCCAAAAATTTGAGTTCATCATTTTCCACATAGATGGTGTATCTATTGGTAGATCCAGCCACATCCAAATATCCCACCGTCATGTTGGGCACAGGACTAATGGCGTTGATCGGATACGTTTTTGAAACGTCTATAATCCCCTCTTGAAAACTAGCACTAAAAATAACCTTTAAAGTGGAGTTCTCTATCTTAATTGTTAAGCTCCCCCCACCTTGAACTGGATTTCCTTGTTCGCTGAATACAAAATCAGAAAAATAAATGGATTGCGAATACAGATATGGGGTGGTGGTCGTAGTGGTTGTTGAGGCTTTTGGTGGGATTACGTAGGTCAAGTTCCCAAAATCATCATAAATATAATAGGTATCATGTTTCACCTCTGCTTCCCCTGCATCCAAGGTATCCCCGTCGCCGGTCAGGTCGAAAGGGGCATAGGTCCGTTTTAAGACTACTCGTCCCTGCTTGTCCACAAACTCTTCAGTGGTGTGCAGTTTGGAAGCACTACCATCATGGTTTTCATCCTTGGTGATATTTTTGTACAGTATCCCTTGGCCATAGAACCCGTTTTCAATCAGTGTGGGGGTATAGGTATTGCTGGACAATGTCACATCCACCTTAAAGTTCATAACCTCATCGGCACTATTGGTTGCATAACCAAATCCAATTTCATGATCTTCACCAACTTTCCACGACTCTCCCGGTGCCCCTTGTAATAATATACGGTTCAGGGGAGATGGTTCAAATTCTTTTTGGGAATAGGCGTTTACATTAGTTCCTGTAAGATTTGGAAAGTCTGTTGGATATTTGTTCTTATAGAAACTCTGTGCATTGGCCGAAACATCTCCTCGATAGGCCCCCAAGCTTCCCGTGGTTTCCTCGTAGGGCAACCATTCCTTATCTTGCCTACCATATCCATCATACCCCACATGGGTGACCATATCCTCGTAATTGACACTGGACTTGACCGCAATCTGTTGCATAGGTCTCCCTAACCCATCGTAATAAACAATATTCTCAATTACATCATCCTCATCGGCAGTACCACTTGAAAAACTGGACATGGCGTCTTGAAAAGAACGGGTAAACACATAATTTTCATTGCTCAGGGTAATCGGAGCGTATGCAGGAAACTCAGGTCTTGCTTCCAAACCATTAATGATCTGAGCGCTGAAACTACTTCCTGCCTGTATGAGTGTTGTAGGCTTTATGGTTATGGAATTGGTCGCCTCCACCGAAAAGGTGCCCGTTATGGTCTGGTTTTCAATTACAACATTCGTGGCTTGGGCATTGCCGTCAAAATAAACCACCACTACTATCATTAAAGTGTATAGATACTTTTTCATGTTTCTTCTTTTATCAGTTTTTATAGTGGTATTTATTTTCTGTCAATAAATTGTTATCGGCATCCCTTACATATTCAAGCCTATTAAAGGCATCGTATTCATAATATGTGGTATCACCCCGGGGATCCGTAACACTTGTAACCCCAATTAAAGGGTCGTGGGTATAGGTAGTTATCATGGCTGATGGCAAGTAATCCCTCAAATTATTCAGAGCGGATCTTAATGCATCTTCATCGGGAATGGAATCATCCGCATCTGACAGTGCCTGTAGAGTAGCAATACTCGAACTATTGGATCCCAAGGCGGTCTGTACAGATGAATAACTGGCATTTTCTATCTTGGCGATAGGAAATCGTTGGTCATATCCCCAAATAATTGTGGTATAAGCACCATCATTGGCCCTGAACTCTATTAGATTTCCCTTGTCATCATATTCAGTGTACTCCAGATGGGAACAATCAGCAATAGTCAAATTGGTGGTATTGGGATTATCCTTACAGGATATTACCTCATTAAGCTGTATGTAATTACCCCCTGGATTTGGGTAGCTATATAAATATTGTTTATAACCAATCTCATCTGTACCTCTATAATCTGTAACAATACTTGGTAGGAACATATTTCCATAAGGTGCGGAAAAAGTAGTGGAATTAAAATAACTCGTCTGGACCTCCACCCGTTCGGTATATCCCTCTTTAGAATTATAGGAATATTCCCTTACTTTTCGATAGGCATCGTCATAAAAATAGTTCTCCGAAATCTCTACCGTACCTTCAGCAAAATAGTTGGTCACTTTTCTACTTTTTGTCAACGTCTTTGTCTGCTTTAAGGGATAATAGAAAAACAAATAGCGATCAAATTCACGATAGATAGGACTTGTTCCACTACCTAATTCCGCATTGGCCCATTTACCAATACTGACCACTTTTACATTAAAGTTATATGAGCTTTGCGATCCTAAGGTATAGTTGATTTCAGGAACAATGGAGTTATACTCAAATTCCGTTTTTTGTATCGTATCATTACTACTATCCAATACAACTTTCGTAGTCAACAATCCATTGTCCTCATCGGTATTGCGTATGGCCTGACCAAACAGATCATTATAACTAGATGGCACTGTACCCCCAAGCCCAAATTTAGTCCTTGCATTTGCATCTGGAACATTAGTGAAAAAGTTGATTGTTTTTCCATTGTTTGAGCTATTGATTGGGTCAATGGTTTCAATGGTGACCTGGTCATATCCTACTCCTTCGCCATTTCCCAAAAGATTGGATTGATATATGTTCGAAAAATTTGCCGTAACGCAGGATCCAGATGACACTGTTTTATAGGCATATTTTCCGCCCCCATCAACCCCAACACTAAACTTTATATCTCTAAAAGGTTCCTGATAATAGGGAATATAAGGAGCAATATGTTTCCCTCCTGTGTATGTATATCTTGTTCGTTTTGCAATTTCGTTGTCCACTTTATCAATAAGTTCTTTCACCCGCAGTCCATAGCCTTTGCTAGTACTCTGTGCGTAATCTGTCAAATAGATAGTTCCATTAAAATTTAATTTATTGTCGTGATTGGGAAAAAAGAAATTGTCAAACTCATTTAACTCATAAACAATTTCTGTACTACCTCCTGTGGGGTAAATGATCTTTTCCAAGATTCCTGCTTTGGAATGGTCTGGATGGGCCGATCTGTTAGCCTTTCCACTAATTTGACCAACTAGGCCATTTACCCAAGAAGGTATCGCGCTAGAATTTTCAAAAAGCCTAAAAGGATCATTTAAGTCACTCGTATTGGACATTCCATTGTAAAAACCCCAATAGTCAAAATCATTGGAATTTTTATCCGGGAGTGTATTTCCATGATATAAGAATTGATAGCTTTTGTCCGCTATTTGTATTCCATCCAGTTTCAACCTTTTTTGTATTGCTTCGGTGTGATTTGGATTAAAATAGGAATATTGAAAATCTATTTCCCGGACCAAACTCGTGCCTTCATAAAGATTTATTCCGGATATTTTAGTTCCTCCTGGAATATCATCCCTAGTTGTATGTTCAAAAACAAGTTTTGAATTGGAAAATTCAATTTCAGTTAGTTTAGATCTTTCAGTAGTTAGCTGAGAGCTATGTCTAGAAAATATAGCCATGGGTCCCTCTTGACTATATCCCCCAGAAGAGTCACTAATTGGTCCATCGGCAGTACTTGTGAATCCTCCCTGTCGCGAGGATATATTAATGTTTAAGTCTATAAATTCCGCCTTACCACTGGTAGATGATCTAGATTCAATATTGGAGAGCGTTCCATAATGAAAAATAACTTCATGCCCTTTTGTGTCTATAATCTTGGTGATTTTCCACGACCTACTATAACGCCAATAGGGGTTGTTGTTATACTTTGGCAATATTGTAGCGGTTACTGTACCAGTCTCATATTCATTATCCCTATCAATAACCGATGATGTCCCAACATTTAAAGGTATTTGTGAACTTGATATCAATTCTTCCTCAAAAACGTAGGTGATTCCATCAGGAGCTATGATTTCCCATTTATGACTCAACTCGTCGGTGGTTTCCACAACCGAATGATTGATCTTGTATCGATCATCATCTATTATTCTATATACCTCACCAGCCTTGTAAAATGAAATGCTATGTCCAAAAAAATTGGCCTTAAAAATGTCCCTCTCCGTATCATCACCTACGGTTGGATTAGTAATGGTCAAATCCTCTTTATAGAAATGCTCCAGATTACCATTGTAGGGAAACATGACATCGATATTACCTCCGAAACCACCTTCAGAGCCAGCTTGAACCATTGAATACGTATCATTAGTAGGTATCGTAGGGCTAAGTAAAATCCTATCTGTATCATAGGGGTCTTCTGCCTTGTACTGATCGTAATAGACCCATGAGTTATACCAGTCTGGCTGGGGATTAAACACATATTGCGCATATGGGGTATCATAATAATCTGGAAATTTAAAATCATGGTTTAGTCGTAGATCATCCTTTCCCTGAATGGTTTGGGTAATCAACCCAGACCCAAAATACCAACCCAGACCCACTTCAGAAGCTTCTTCGTTCACCCTAATCCCATTGGAGTTATAGGATATGCTCAATGGTATTTGGATATCCCCATAATTAATGGTATGAAGTGGGATATTGAAATTGATCCGGCCGTTATAAATGGATATTGCGACATTCCCATATCTTTCAAATTGGGTTACCTCCGGAGTTTTAGGAGCCTGATAGGTTATTGTAAACTGCGCCCAAATATTAAGACAGGTCAAAAGACCAATGGCTGCCAGAATATGCTTCTTTTTCATCTTTAATTTTTAATTATGGTTAGTTCGCTTTCTTGTTTCTTAATTCGTTTTTCTTGTTCTTCAACTTGATTTTTCAACTGGATGACATACAATGTCAACTCTTCTATCTTCTCCAAAAGCAGTTTGTTCATCTCCCCCAATTTTATCCCATTTTCCTCTACTTCCTTGGCCGAGGGGATATTGATGAGATGGCCTTTTTCCTTGATATGTTTTTCCACTTCCTCCAAAGTGGGGAGGTCATATCCTTCCTCAAAAACATAATCGGCCCAGCCGGTTTCCACTTTGATTTCTTCCGCTCTGATCTTGCCCAGCACCGCCAGTTTGTAAATTCCGGGGGTTGTGGTACCTATACCCACATGGCCATCCTTATTGATGACCATATCGGAAACATGGTTATTGACCCTGAAGTACATCATATCAGTGGGATGATTGTATTGGATTCCTCCTACAAAACCATCGTCGGTGTCCGCAAAACCGTAGTATCCGTTTTTTGTATTATAAGTCATCAATGTAATCATGGCATCGTCATCATCTTCTATGGCCAGGTCAGCGTAGCCGTGGGGATTTTGACCGGAAGCTCCATTGAATATGTGGAGTTTTGACAAGGGATTGGTATTCCCAATCCCAACGTTTCCTCCAGAACTTGGAAAAAAAATGACATTTCCCGAACCCGGCCTAAAGGTGATATCACGTCCACCATACGTTAGGATTGTGAAGTCATCGCCATCACCGTACAACGAACTGTTATCGTTCCACATGAACCCTGCATAAAAGTTCGTGGCATCACCGAAGCGCAGGTATTTAAAGTTGGCATCGATAAAATTGGGGTTTAAATAGTTCGTGTTTACGGTTTGTGCAATGGCAGTTCCCACAACAAGTGCCATCCATACAGCACATAGTTTTGTTCTCATTATTTGTTTCGGTTTATAATTATATCTTGTTCTAATTTTTCCAATCTTTTGCCCAGTTTTTCCACTTTGCCCCTTTCGAGTTCAAGGGAGTTTGCCAGTTCCTTGTTTTCCCGGTTCAACTGCAAGGTGTAAAGGGTCAATTCCTCGATCTTCTCCAATAGCTTCATGTTCATTACGCCCAATTCCACACCGTTCTTTTCCATATCCTCGGCGGAAGGGATGTTTGGCAAGTGACCAAATTCTTTGACATAGTTTTGGACTTCTTCCAGGGATTTGAGGTCATATCCTTCCTTGAACACATAATCTGGGCCGGGAACGGAAAGATCCACCTTTACTTCTTTAGAATGGATAGTGCCATTTACGGTAAGTTTTGCATCTGGTGAAGTGGTGCCGATGCCTACATTACCAGACTGAAGTATGGTTAATTTAGAAGATGATGTACCATTCCTGATATTGAAAGACTCGTCGATGTTAATACCTGCATGAATCTGCCATGCCAAAATGCCATTACGCGTGAAATCAATGAACTGTCCATATTGGGAATCGTCCCTATTTAGTGTAATTCCTCTTCCATTAACATGAAATTGTGTCAAAGGACTATCCGTACCTATGCCAATCTTACCGTCATCCAATATGGAAAAGTATCTATGATAGGTCCCATTGTTCCAAAAAATGGAGAATTTGTTATTAGCCTCATAGGACCGGGGACCACTCAGATGCCAAAACCCATTTGTGTTTTTCAAATTAAGGTACGCCGCTGTAGAATCTGTCTTTTCTGCGATAAAGTAGGCAGGGTTCTGGGAATAAATTCCCAAGGGAAAAACCAATAAGGTCAAAAAAGTCCACAGTGTTCTATTCATTTTATTTGTGATTTAAAAGTTGTTCCAATTTTTTGAGCCGCTTTTCTTGTCGAGCAACTGTCATTTTCAACTTGTTCATTTCTTTAAGCCTTTCTTCCTGTTCCAAAATATAAAGGGTCAGTTCCTCGATCTTCTCCAAGAGCCGTTTGTTCATCTCCCCCAATTGTATCCCATTTTCCTCTACTTCCTTGGCCGAGGGGATATTGATGAGATGGCCTTTTTCCTTGATATGTTTTTCCACTTCCTCCAAAGTGGGGAGGTCATATCCTTCCTCAAAAACATAATCGGCCCAGCCCCCAACTTTCACCATTACTTCATTTGACGTTAGCTTACCTCTGATTCCTAGATTTCCATTGTTGCCATTTAGGTACATTGAATAATAATTGGGGTTGGAGGCATTTGCTCCTCCAGTTCCCCAATAGAAATTTCCATTGCTGTGCATACCAAACATCAATTCATCCGATAGTCCTGGATTAAATACAATGGCCCCGTTGCTTCCAAAAACCTCAATTTTATTTCTAAATCCATTGACGGAGGAAATTGGATTATAGCCGCTAATGCTCAAAGCCTGTGATTTCAAAATTCCATTTACATCGAGTTTGGAACTGGGAGAGTTGGTATTTATTCCAACATTACCTGATGGACTTATAGTAAGATTGTTGGCAAAACCATACCCGAGTCTAAGAAAATTGCCCGTAGGGTCATCCTGAATTGTAAAGTAGTTCCCACCGGTAAAATCACCGTCACTGTCCAACAACAAATAATTTTTAATTTTTATGGGACCCTGTGTGGACATAAAATTGGATGCCCCTGTTTGTATTAAATGTCCATCGTTGATGGTCACATTGCCATTGCTCGGGAAATTATTGGTCTGTCCCAATAGGGTGGAAGTGGCTGTAAACAATAAAATGGGTATACAATTTTTCATCGTTCCTGATTATTTAAAACTATCTGAAGATTTTTCATTTCCTTTTTCTGCTGCATCAACTCGCGCTTCAGTTCTGCTATTTGACCGTTCTCCTTTTTCAAGGCAATGACATAGAGGGTAAGCTCCTCAATTTTTTCCAACAACAATCGGTTCATATCCCCTAGGGCAATCCCATTGGCTTCGACTTCCTTGGCCGAGGGGATATTGATCAAATGTCCTTTCTCCCGGATATGAAGTTCCACCTCCTCCAAGGTGGGCAAATCATAATCTTTGGCAAAGACATAGTCACTCCAAGTGCCTACCTCGACCTTAATCTCACGTGCACCGATGGAACCTTCCACGGCCAACTTATGGGATCCCGTGCTACTGGTGCCGATAGCGACGCTGCCATTGTTGTAAATTGACAATTTGCTGCTGCCATCGATCTGGAACCCTATTCGAGAAGATGGGGAGCCTCCTGTGTAATTCAAATACCCATTACCGTCACCGGAAGTGAATAGGGCCATCTTGTTCCCCAAAGTATGTGTGGATGCAATTACCCCCCTGACATCCAACGGACTTGTGGGATTGGCGGTACCGATCCCTACATTCCCCACAATCATACCGGGTAGGCTGGTCTTGTAGCCCACATCCTTTACACCTGTTCCGTTCAATGCCTCATCCACCACGGTCCAACCATCGAACATGGTTGAAGTTTCGCCCTTTCCATTGGCATAGACCCGAACATTGAACCTGGTGTAGTATTTACGGTCATCAATGAAAATGACCACCAAACCATTTTCATTGGCCAGCTTTATTGGAGGACTGTAAGATCCAGCTGAACTGGCATTGGACATATGAAAAAGATTATTATAGATGTACCAGTTGATCTTGATATCAATGGTGTTGGCCCCACCATATTCATAGCCTTCCAGCATAACGGTAGGCATGCCCAAACCATTTTGAAAGGGTAAA
This sequence comes from Flagellimonas lutimaris, assembly GCF_051494225.1. GTDB lineage: Bacteria > Bacteroidota > Bacteroidia > Flavobacteriales > Flavobacteriaceae > Flagellimonas > Flagellimonas lutimaris_A. The sequence continues at coordinate 148,610 of NZ_JBNPYE010000008.1, forward strand.
TTCGTCTTGATTTTGATACCATTGGTTGGGGTTCCATTGAAATAATAGGAGACGGGATTATAATTCTGCGCATTCCCGGAACAAAGTCCCAAAAATGCTATTACCACGAACGAAAGGAGAAGTTTTTGTTTCATTGAATTGTTTTAGAATTTGTTTTCCATTTTTTTAAGGCGTGCTTCAAAATCTTCTAATTTTTTGTACTTCTCCTCCAACTGAAGTATGTACAAGGTCAATTCCTCAATCTTTTCCAACAACTTCATGTTCATCTCCCCAAGTTCAATGCCGTTCGCTTCCATATCCATGGCGGATGGGATATTGGGCAAATGCCCATGGGCCTTGATATAGTTTTGAACTTCCTGTAGGGATTGCAGGTCATACCCCTCCTTAAATACATAATCAGGCCCGGGAACTGAAAGATCTACCTTTACTTCCTCGGCATGGACAGTTCCTTTTACCGAAAGCTCGGTATCTGGGGACGATGTGCCAATGCCAACCCTGCCAGATTGGCCAACATAAAGGTCCGGGGTGCCGGTACCTGATAATATCAATCCCCCTAGAGAGGTATGCCGAATGGAAGCATTGGTATAACCAGCCCTATGGAATGAAAGGACAACATCCCCCGCATCGAGATTTTGAAGTTCCAATGTATGCCTTCCCGTTTGCCAATAAGAGCCAGTGGGAACGCCAATATCACCAACAATGGTCGCGGTCCCACTGACATGTAACTTCTCCTCAGGCGTGAGGGTTCCTATCCCTATCTGACCTGTATTCCTTATCGTCAAAATCCTCGTTGCACTGCTGACCGAACTTCCCTGGGAGATCGTGAGTCGATTGTCCATGGTGTGGGATAAATGAAAAATCGTATTTCCATTATTGGGAAGAAAACTTACGGATGGCGTAGCGGATTGATTGAAGAGCAATCGATTATTATTGGAGCTCCAAACTTCAAGTGGACTGCTTGGGTTCGTGGTCCCCACGCCGACATTTCCCGTTGTTGGAAATGAATTGGTCTGCGCAGCTAGAGAGAAGTTAATGCCAAAAAGTAAAAGTGCAGTTTTGAATTTCATTTTTCGTGTTTTAAATTATGGGATGTGCTTTCTTTGATATCCCTATTTTGGAACATCAATTCAGTTAGCATTGATTTGAGAAGATTGTTCTCCTTTTTAATTTCAATCATATAAATTGTGAGTTCCTCAATCTTCTCGAGGAGTTTCATATCCATTGACCCCAGATCTATGCCCTCCTTTTCCATGAGTTCAGCCGATGGGATATTGGGCAAATGCCCATGGATCTGGATATAATCGTCAACCTGTTCCAGGGATAGGAGCCCATAGCCTTCCTCAAACACATAATCAGGACCTGGAACGGAAAGATCGACCTTGACCTCCTCGGCATGTATCTTTCCCTTGACCGTGAGTTTGGAATCAGGGGTTGACGTTCCAACACCGAGATTGCCCAAATGGTCGACCATCAGGGAAGCTCCCGTGGCCTCCCCATCGCCACTTATCAGGGCATTGGTCAGATTGTTGCCCACAAAGGCGTCCTCTATCAACCATGTTCCAATGATGGCACGCTCCGAATTGGCATCCCGGGACTGCATGACCTCGTAGGCAATGTGATTGGGGACCACATTGGAGGTAGAAGTCCCCGACCCCCTAAAAATAGCGGCATAGGGCCTCCTAGACCCCGAACTCAAGCCCCCTCCCAACTTATAAAGCCCAAGCCTTCTGGCAGCAGTCTGTAACGAAGGGGTAACGTTTGCCTCCCATGCATCATAGGAAGAAAGCACTCCAATCTGTGATCTTTTTAAGCCATTCAACGCATTGGCCAAGATATCTGAAGCCGATGCGTTCCCGTAGGTGTCGTATACCGTGGAAGACACATGCTGGTGGGTAGCAGCGTCGATGATGGTCAGACACAATCCCCGGCCACTGCCGTTGACCACATATACAGAGCCCAATTTCACCTGCCTGTTCCCGGAATAATTATAACCTGTACCCCGCACATATAGACTGGTTTGGGCGTTGGTGCTGAGCACCATAAAAAAAAGGAACATCGAAATGGAAAAATTTTTCATTTGTCTTAAATTTTTGAAACATCAATTATTTTATACGAAGGCCTTTCCCCAAAGCTGTTTTGCCACCATATACTTGGATAAAAAATATGTTGAAGGTCCTATATGAAAATGATGTGCTGTCCGTCTCATTCGAAGTGACCTCAATGTCTATCTTGGATGCCAATTGAGGATCATAAAGGGTTGATGGCCAATTGAACCAATACGAATTGCTTGAGGGGTCAGAGGTAAGGGCCAGCAAATGGCCATTCATGGGCGCCATTGGCCCGCCAATCCCAAAAATGTGTTCCCAACGGAAGTTTTGAAAGGATTTTGAAAAAATCCACGCAGGTACTTTTAACAGGAAAAAATAACTATTACTAGAAGTAAATACAATATTCAAAAGTCAATGGTAGTTGTTTTTTGTAGGAAAAATAGGCTTTATTTTTTTAATCCGATTACACTAAAACCTTAAAAAAACTGGGGTTTTTCCACAATAAAACCAATGTTCGAATCACAACATTCAAGATATTAGCTATTTAAGACAAGATTCCACCCAGGTACAAATCCGAGAAATAATCGATCTCGACTATCGATAAGCGCTGCCATCGTCACAAGCCACTATCCAACCATACCGCCCCCCCAGATTCGAACCTGAAGAGCAAATCCATTGACCGTAAAAACCTTTGCATCCAACAGACCAAGGACAGGTCGCCTTTTAGGTCACATCATAATTTAATTGTATTTGCCACTATTTGACCTTTAGCCTAAAAACAAAAAAGACCAATAATCGTTGATTATTGGTCTTTAGATATTAAAGTCGGGGTGGCAGAGTGCGACAACACTAAATATTCAACTGTTAATCAGTGATTTACAATTAAATAGTGAGACTTGGTCACCTTTTTGGTCTTTTTTTCAGTCAATTATGGCTTTATAGAAATTGAAGATACCAAATAATATTTTAGAAACTGGGTGTAAATATACGTCCATATCATATCACCCAAAACGGAAAAAAGAGGGCATGGTGAAACTACATATAAATCACTTATTATCATTAATTTATAATAAACACATAAATGCGTCAAATTATCCATCATAAGTGGCTCTCATTATCCATCCTATCCACCTCAGCACATTTGACCTTCAATTGTTCGAGATGGCTGAGTTTCAACAAATCGACCTTGGGCGTTCCCGTGTCCTTGGTTTACTCCCTTACACCAAAACAAACACTGAGAAGAATATGGACCCGTGCATAGATCAAAGTAGCAGTAACAAAATGCAAATTTCCCAAAACAACCGTATTTCAAAAAACTTCACTGTACATTTCCAATACTTTTTATACATTGCTAATTATCGTAATGACTTCCAAAAATGAAACTGCATCGGTTAAACAGATCTAGCCCCGACAATACTTCGATAACGGTATCCCGTAACAAGGGAAAAAGCTTTTTGAAAGTATGGCATTTTCATGAAGAGTTGGAATTGGTTCAAATAATTGAAAGTACGGGCACACGGTTCGTCGGAGATCACATTGGAAAATTCCAATCAGGCGAAATCATCCTTTTGGGCAAAAATCTGCCCCATATGTGGCTCAATGACGATATCTATTTCCAAAACGACAGTTGTCTGAGAGCCGAAGCAATTGCCGTTCACTTTAAAGAATCCTTTATGGGAAAAGAATTTTTAACCCTCTCCGAAATGCGGCCGTTGGTCCATCTGTTCAATACCGCGTCACAAGGCATCATATTTTCAAATGTTCCCTCAAAAACCACAAAAATATTTGAAAACTTAGACACTTTGGACCCTGATTATAAAATAATTAAGACACTTGAAATCCTTGTCCAACTAACAAAGGTCAAGAATTATGAACTGCTATCCAGCAGGGTCTTTCTCAATAAATTTCACCAAACTGAGGACCAAAGGTTAAATCTTATATACGAGTTTGTGTTCCAAAACTTTTATGATCCCATCAGCTCAAGGGATATGTCTAAATTGACAAACATGAACCCATCAGCCTTTAGCCGATATTTTAAACGTGTCCACAGAAAACCATTCACAAGGTTTCTGAATGAAATAAGGATAGGCTACGCCTGCAAACTTTTACTTGAAAACCAGGAAAGCATCACCTCCATAGGGTATGCATGTGGCTTTAACAACATATCCAATTTTAATAGGCAATTCAAGTTGATCAAAGGGGAAAGCCCAAAATCCTTCTCAAAGCGTTTCAATAGAAACATTAGGGCCTAACTGCAAAAAAAGTATTGAAATAGGTAAGAAAACAGGTGGGGGTTGTTCATCAATACCCATAATTTTAACAAAATTGAATAGCTAGCCCCTTTATGACAATCACCAAAGCCATTATAAAAGATATACGGTTCCCGACTAGCAGGACCTTGGACGGTTCCGATGCCATGAATCCCGATCCCGATTATTCTGCCGCCTATGTTATCCTAGAAACGGATTCACCGGATGGGCATGAAGGACATGGACTCACATTTACCATAGGTCGCGGGAACGAAATATGTGCCACCGCCATAAAGTCCATGTCACACCTAATTGAGGGAAAGAGCTTGAAAAGCCTCACATCGGATATGGCAGGCTTTTGGAGAATGATTACGGGAGACAGTCAATTGCGTTGGCTTGGTCCGGAAAAAGGCGTTATCCATTTGGCCACGGGAGCAATGGTGAATGCCATATGGGATCTTTATGCCAAAGTGGAAGAAAAGCCCCTGTGGAAACTCTTGGCAGATATGACACCCGAGGAACTGGTGTCCTGTATCGACTTTACCTATATTACGGATGCCATTACTCCGAATGAAGCTATGGAACTTTTGAAAAAACAGGAGAAGACCAAGCAGCAACGTATTGATTACCTCTTAAAAAATGGCTACCCAGCTTACACCACCTCAGCTGGATGGTTGGGCTATTCCGATGCAAAAGTGAGGCGACTGTGCCGTGAGGCCAAAGAAGCAGGTTTTAAACATCTTAAAATGAAGGTGGGCTCCGATTTAGGAGATGACATGCGTAGAGCCGCCATAATTCGAGAAGAAATAGGTAGCGATTTTAAACTGATGATGGATGCCAACCAAAAATGGGATGTGCAAGAGGCCATTGAGAACATGGCAAAATTGAAAAAATTCAACCCTTGGTGGATTGAGGAACCCACAAGTCCAGATGACATCATAGGGCACGCCAAAATCGCAGAGGCCATTGCCCCAATCATGGTGGCTACTGGGGAGCATTGTCAAAACCGAGTCATTTTTAAGCAATTGATGCAAACCAATGCGTTTCAAGTTTGCCAAATTGATAGTTGCCGTGTGGGCGGTGTAAATGAAAACCTCGCCATTATGCTGATGGCAGCCAAGTTCAACATTCCCGTATGCCCGCATGCCGGAGGCGTTGGCCTTTGCGAATATGTGCAGCATCTATCCATGGTCGACTATATTTGTATAAGTGGCATTATGGAGGACCGAGTTATTGAGTATGTGGACCACCTTCACGAGCATTTTTTGGATCCTGTGATTATTAAAAATGGGGCCTATATGCCTCCGAGCATGCCTGGATACAGCATTCAAATGCAACCAAGGTCGATTCAAGATTACAGCTTCCCCAACGGAGAAATATGGAAAAACAGCTAAACAACCATGTCATGAAATTTAAATCAACATTAATTGCCCTATCCTTGCTCTGCAGCATATTTACCTATGGTCAAGGACAGAAAAGCTACAAGCCAACCCCAGAAAACCAAGAAGCCAGAGAATGGTTCAAAGAAGCCAAGTTTGGACTGTTCGTGCACTGGGGCGTCTATAGCATATTGGGTGATGGCGAATGGGTCATGAACAACCAAAATATCCCTATAGACGCCTATGAAAAATTACCCGCTTTTTTCAATCCCATTGGATTTGATGCAAATGAATGGGTGAAAATGGTTAAAGACGCTGGAATGAAATACATTACCATTACCAGCAGGCACCACGATGGCTTTTCCATGTTCGATACCAAAGCCAACGCTTATGATATTGTGGACAGTACTCCCTATGGGAAAGATGTACTAAAACAATTGGCCGAAGCCTGTAGAAAAGAAGACATTAAGTTGTTTTTCTATTACTCCTTATTGGATTGGCACCATGATGATTATTTCCCAAGGGGAAGGACTGGGAAGGACATCCCAGGAAGAGGCAATGGTGACTGGGACAAGTATATCGATTTTATGAAGACCCAGCTCACCGAGCTTTTGACCAATTATGGGGACATTGCCGGCATTTGGTTCGATGGTCATTGGGACCAAAAACAATGGGACGGCAAAAAATTTGGAAAGCTACAAGTAGATTGGCATTATGATGAAATCTATCAATTGATTCACGACCTGCAGCCCCACTGCCTTATAGGCAACAACCACCACCTGGCCCCTATTGAAGGTGAGGATTTTCAAATGTTCGAAAAAGACCTCCCCGGAAAGAATACCACTGGTTTTGGCACCTCCGCTTCAGATATTGGTCAATTACCCATGGAGGTATGCGAGACCATCAATGGTTCATGGGGGTTCAATCTTCAGGACAGAAAACACAAGTCAGAAAAAGAGCTTATACACTATATGGTGAAGGCCGCCGGGTACGGTAGCAATCTTTTGCTCAACGTGGGCCCTATGCCCAATGGAAAAATTCAAGAGGAGCATAAGGAGTCTCTGAAGCAAATGGGCAATTGGATGCGTGAAAACGGGGAAACCATTTATGGCACTTCTGCGGGGCCGGTTCATCCAACGGAAAAAATAGCATTCACCCAAAAAGGTAAAAAATTGTATCTGCACATACTCGATCAAAGCGACAAAGTATTCATAAAAGACTTTGATCTTACTGTAAAAAATGTAAAGCTCTTCAAGGATAAATCTACCTTGAAACATCAAAAAAATGGATTTGGGTTGCTGGTACAAGTTCCAAAGGATAAAGTGGATTCTGTGGACACCATTGTGGAAATAACCCTAAAATAAAAATGGCGACATTCAATTACAGTAATAAAACCGTGCTGATCACAGGAGGTGGCAGCGGAATAGGCGAAGCCCTTTCCAAACAGTTCGCTCTCAACGGGGCCAACGTCCATATTTTGGACTATCAACTGGAAAAAGCAGAACAAGTTGTTGAGGAAATCACCAATGCAGGTCATAAGGCACAAGCACACCAATGCGACGTTTCCAAGCATGAACAGGTCAAGGAAGTTATCAACGATATTGCGGCCAAGCATACCTTGGACGTGCTCATCAACAATGCTGGCATTGCCCATGTAGGAAACATTGAGGGCACAGCGGAGGCTGATTTGGACCGACTTTACGAGGTGAACATCAAAGGAGTCTATAACTGTATCCATGTCGCTATCGGAAAAATGAAGGAACAAGGCTCGGGAGTCATTCTCAATATGGCATCCATAGCCTCTTCTGTGGGCATTTCGGACAGGTTTGCCTACTCCATGACCAAGGGAGCGGTATTGACCATGACCTATTCGGTGGCCAAAGACTATATTGGTGATGGCATACGCTGCAATAGCATATCACCTGCACGGGTGCATACCCCATTTGTGGATGGTTTCATTGCCAAAAACTATCCAGGTAATGAAGCAGAAATGTTTGAAAAATTGTCCAAAACCCAACCTATTGGCCGTATGGGAAAACCGGATGAAGTAGCCCAACTGGCTCTTTATCTATGTTCCGATGAAGCATCTTTTATCACTGGAACCGATTTCCCCATAGACGGGGGCTTCATTAAGCTGAACGGTTAGAGCAGAACAGCATAATAAAAAGTAGATAATAAAATAAGAACAAGTAATGAAACTAATACGATTTGGGTCAGTAAATGAAGAAAGACCAGGTGTGGAACTTGATAATGGCACCCGTATGGACGTCAGTAAGTTTGGAAAGGATTATGACGAAGCCTTCTTTGGAGGCAATGGCATTGCCGAACTTAAGGAATGGCTGATGGAAAATGGCCAGGATTGTCCTGTGATTGATCGTGGTACGCGTTTGGGAACTCCTTTGGCACGTCCTTCCAAAATAGTTTGTGTGGGCCTTAATTATGCAAAACACGCACAAGAGAGCGGAATGGACATTCCTAAAGAACCTGTGCTGTTCTTTAAGGCCACTTCGGCCATTGTAGGGCCCAATGACGATGTGATCATTCCCAAGGGCAGTGCAAAAACCGATTGGGAAGTGGAATTGGCCTTTGTCATTGGAAAAAAAGCATCTTACGTGGAGGAAGCCTCGGCTATGGACCATGTGGCGGGCTATGTACTCCACAACGATTATAGCGAACGGGAGTTTCAATTGGAGCGGGAAGGCCAATGGGTAAAAGGAAAAAGTTGCGACACCTTTGCGCCTTTAGGCCCTTTTTTGGCGACCAAGGATGAAATCAAAGACCCACACAACCTCAACCTATGGCTCAAATTGAACGGGGAGACCATGCAGGATAGCAATACTTCGGATTTTGTGTTCGGTATTCCCAAACTGGTCAGTTACATCAGTCAATTTATGACCTTGTTACCCGGAGATATTATATCTACAGGAACTCCTTTTGGAGTGGGATTAGGTCTTACCCCACCCCGCTACTTAAAGCCCGGTGATGTTGTGGAGTTGGGTATTGATGGACTGGGCAGTTCCAAGCAACATGTAAAGGCATTTGAATGATATGACCATCGACAGCCATCAACATTTTTGGAAATACCATCCCAGCACCCACGCTTGGATCAACGATTCCATGAAAATCCTTAAAAAAGATTTCATGCCTTCGGATTTAGCTCCGTTGCTCCAAAACAACAAAATTGATGGCTGTGTTGCAGTACAGGCAGACCAATCTGAACAGGAAACCGATTTTTTATTGGAATGCGCCAAAGAACATCCATTCATAAAGGGAGTGGTAGGGTGGTTGGATATATGCGCTGAAGATTTGGACGAGAAGCTCCAAGAATATTCGCAGTATCCCATGCTCAAAGGACTCCGGCATATTGTACAGGATGAACCGGATGAGTACTTTATGCTCCGACCTGAATTTAGAAGAGGGATTTCGCTATTGGAAAAATACAGTCTTACTTATGATATCCTTATTTATCCGAAGCAATTATCCTCTACATTGGAACTTGTAAAAACATTTCCAAACCAATCCTTTGTATTAGATCATATTGCCAAACCTAAAATAGATGGAGCTGTTGATGACTGTTGGGCACATTATATAAAGGAATTAGGGCAACAAGACAACGTATATTGCAAAATCTCAGGTATGGTGACCGAGGCCACTTGGGGTAAATGGTATAAAACCGATTTCGTACCCTATTTGGATATAGTGTTTGAATCTTTTGTTCCTGAAAGGATTATGTTTGGTTCCGATTGGCCCGTGTGCCTATTGTCGGGTGAATACCAAAATGTTTTGGATATAGTCCAAACGTATCTTTCAAAATACAATAAGGATATTCGCCGTAAAATTATGGGGCAAAATGCCATTTCATTTTATAATTTAACCGTTTAACATGAACCCATGGGATAGTTACCCTCTTTGAATTCAACCAAACATGAATCTAGGACTAAAAAATAAAGTAGTATTGGTCACCGGGGGTGATAAAGGCATCGGGAATAGCATTAGCAATGTTCTTGCGGAAGAAGGGGCGGTACCCGTGATCATAGGGAGAAAGGAAAAAGATGTACTTGCCGCTGTTGAGGAAATTACCAAAAAAGGAGGTAAGGCTTTTTATGCCCTAGCAGAGCTGACGGACCATGAGCAATGTAGAAAAGCTATTGAAAGAGTGATAAGGGAATATGGAAGAATAGATGGATTGGTGAACAATGCCGGAGTCAATGATGGTATTGGACTGGAACATGGAAACTATCAGGATTTTAAACGTTCCTTAGAGCGAAATGTGGGACATTATTACGTGATGGCCCATTATGCGCTGCCCCAACTGAAGAAAAGCAAAGGAAGTATTGTCAATATTGGCTCCAAGACCTCAGTGACAGGGCAAGGCAACACCTCGGGTTATGCTGCGGCCAATGGTGCCAGAAACGCTCTTACCCGGGAATGGGCGGTGGAGCTTCTACCATACTCCATTCGAGTGAATGCCGTAATCGTCGCAGAATCTTTCACCCCCTTGTACAAGCGATGGATCAAAACATTTGACAATCCAGAGGAAAAACTCAAGGAAATCACGGACAACATCCCTTTGGAAAAAAGAATGACAACCACGGAAGAGATTGCCAATACCGTAGCCTTTCTCCTTTCAGAAAAATCCAGTCATACCACTGGTCAACTGATTTTTGTAGACGGAGGCTATACTCATTTAGACCGTTCTCTATAACAAATATGCATATGGCTGAACAAAAAATTGTATCTAAAAAAGTTCTTTTACCCTTTATTCTGATTACCTCTCTTTTTGCCCTTTGGGGCTTTGCGAATGCCGTGACCGACCCCATGGTGCAGGCTTTCAAAAAGGTGCTGGAACTTTCCAATTCCCAAGCCGCTTGGGTTCAGATGGCCTTTTATGGCGGATATTGCTGTATGGCTTTACCCGCAGCCCTTTTTGTTCGGAAATATTCCTACAAAACCGGTGTTTTGATTGGATTGGCCTTATATGCTGGTGGGGCCCTCATGTTCTATCCTGCTGCTATTACCGAAAAATTCTGGTTTTTCTGTTTAGGTTTATATGTCCTCACTTTTGGACTTGCCTTTTTGGAAACAACGGCCAACCCATATATCCTTGCCATGGGCTCTCAAGAAACTGCCACACAACGTTTGAATCTTGCCCAAGTGTTTAATCCGGTGGGATTGTTATTAGGGCTATTGATTGCCCAACAATTTGTGCTAAAGAATCTACAGTCTGATGATATTTTGGATTACGCCGCATTGGATACTGCCAAAAAAGCCTTGATCCGCACATCGGACCTTATGGTCATACGAGATCCCTATGTAATTTTAGGGTTGGTAATTATAGCGGTATTTGTGCTGATATTGGTCAACAAAATGCCCCAAGCCAAAGGCGATGGTAAAATACCCTCCTTAAAAGAGACAAGCAACGCCCTTTTTCATAAGCCTAAGTATGTGTTAGGTGTATTGGCACAAGTTCTGTATGTTGGGGCACAGATCATGTGCTGGACTTACATATACCAATATGCAGAGGCTATTGGTATGACAAGTGATACCGCGGCAAACTACCAATTTGTGGCCTTTGTCTTCTTTTTGGTGGGCAGGGCCATCGGTACATACATGCTACGGTTCATTAGTCCGGGGAAACTATTGATGTGGTTTGCCGTACTGGCAGGGGCCTGTGCTTTGGGTACCATTTTTATTGAAGGGCACTTGGGACTTTATTCGCTTGTGGGCATATCATTCTTCATGTCGCTCATGTTCCCTACCATCTATGGTATCTCCCTACATGGTTTGACCGAAGAAGAATCAAAATTGGGCGCGGCAGGACTAGTCATGGCCATTGTGGGAGGCGCTTTGATGCCCAAGATACAGGGGATGATCATAGATGTAGGAGGCAATGGCGTAGCTGACACCAAACTTTTAGGTGTTTCTGAGGTGAATTTTTCTTTTTTGCTACCGCTATGTTGCTTTGTCTACATCGCATGGTTTGGGTTAAAGACAAAAAATCAATTTGAAGGACAAGAATGGGAAATCTAAGAAGATACTGTTTGGCCTTGGATTTGGTGGATGATGAGGAGAGCATCAAGGCTTATGAAGCCCACCATAAAAAAGTATGGCCTGAAATAGTGGAGAGTATTAAGGAATCTGGTATTCAAGAAATGGAAATTTACAGGATAGGAAATAGAATGTTTATGATTATGGAAGTGGATGCTTCATTCTCTTTTGAAAGTAAGCAGCAGGCCGATGTCCAAAATCCCAAAGTGCAGGAATGGGAGAAACTCATGTGGAAATATCAACAGGCATTGCCTTTTGCCAAACTGGGTGAAAAATGGGCTCTCATGGATAAAATTTTCGATTTACCCACCGTATGAGAAATCAAAAACAAATACAGTTCAACCCAAAATACCCTTCTATAGAGGATTTAAGGGAAAAAGCACGGAAACGCATCCCAAAATTTGCCTTTGAGTATTTGGATGGGGGATGCAATGAAGAGGTTTGCATCAGAAAAAACACCTCGGAAATACGAGAAGTGGAACTCCTTCCCCGCTATCTGGACAGCTACCTAGGTGCCAATCCCACTACCGAGCTTTTCGGCATGACCTATGACGCCCCTTTTGGAATAGCTCCTGTTGGATTACAGGGCCTTATGTGGCCCAACTCCCCAGAGATATTGGCCAAAGCTGCATTTGACCATAACGTTCCCTTTATCCTTAGTACGGTAACAACTTCGAGCATAGAACGCATCAGTGAAATAACCGAAGGTAATGCCTGGTTTCAACTTTACCACCCCACGGAGGAATCCGTCCGCAATGATTTGATCAAACGTGCCGAAGCTGCCAGATGTCCAGTATTGGTATTGCTCTGCGATACACCTGTTTTTGGTTTTCGACCCAAAGAAATAAGGAATGGACTGTCCATGCCCCCAAAAATGAACTTGAACAACATACTACAAATTTTGGGCAAACCCCAATGGGCATTTGAAACCTTACGTCATGGCCAACCAAATTTTGAAGTATTGAAACCATACATGCCCAAAGGTTTAAATCTAAAGCAACTAGGATATTTTATGGACCAAACCTTCAGTAAGAGGATGGATATGGACAAAATTGCATCCATACGGGATATGTGGAAAGGAAAACTCGTACTGAAGGGAGTCGTAACAGAACCCGATGCTGAAAAGGCAATCTCATTGGGATTGGATGGCCTCATAGTCTCCAACCATGGTGGGCGACAACTGGACGCTGGGGAATCCACCGTCAAACCCTTACAACGCATTGTGGAAAACTATGGAGGTCGGATAACTGTGATGATGGACAGTGGTATACGTTCAGGACCAGATATTGCGAGGGTTTTGGCAAGTGGTGCCCAATTTACCTTTATGGGACGCCCATTTATGTACGGCACTGCGGCTTTGGGCAATACTGGCGGAGACCATACCATTTCATTGTTGAAGTTGCAGCTATCCCAAATTATGGAACAGTTGGGTTGTGAACGTATCGACCAACTCCCCGATTTCAAGAAAAACAATGGAAGTCCACGGATGAAGCGGTAAAAAACTGTCCGACTTTTTCTTGCAAGTCCAATAAAACCGGTGCCTATTTCGTGATACCGGACAAAACCATCGTTACCCCTATCATGGTCCAAACCGGCAAGATCATATCCGATGCCCAAGCACTTCAGAAAAACAACCCTAACTGTTATCCTTCCTTTATCAATAAACCGGATTTATAGTGGGTGGAATGACTATATAATATAAAGCATCCCCTTGGAAGAACCAAGGGGATGTGCTTTTTGGTATCAACCTGAAATCATGGCATCCATATCTTACCAGCCGAGATACAGGGGTTCATGGTAGGCCCGCTGTCCCAAACGTGCAAAAAGTGGTAGTAGTATACCACTCGAAACGGAAAAAAGTGGTTCTGTTGCATGAATCCATTACAATTCTATTAATTCAATAGAATTTTTGCATTAAGCTGCCAATGAACATAATGTTTTAAACACCGTCAATTTAGAATCTATGATTTGACCCTTCCTGATCATGTTCACAACTCCCTTGCCCGCCAACGTCCGATGTGCGGATTCCAATTCTTTAAACCCACAACTAATGATGATACGTCGCTTGATACTACGGTGGTCCTGGTCCACTATATTGTTCAGATACTTACATTGTCGAATCTTAATCCTTGTAACCTTAAAGCCAAAATTGTCGTCTTACAATAAACATAAAAATTTATGGACAATGAACAGAACTATAATAACTCTAATTCTACTTTCAACCACAATAATTGGTAAATCACAGAATTATAAAAAAATTGACTCATTAAGTGCTCACTTAATTGAAAAGTACAATTTGCAAGGTATTGGCATTGTAGGCGTACAAAACAATAAGGTTATTTATCAAAACTCTTTTGGGAAAACGAACCAAACCATTAATTTTTCCGATTCAACAAAAATATACATCGCTTCTAACACCAAAGCATTTGTTGGTCTGGCGCTATCAAAATTGGCAATTGAAAAGAAAATTGATTATTCATACCCAATTTCAAAATATATTCCATCCTCTTATTTTCCAGAAAAAATTGAAGTCGATAAAATAACCGTTCGGAATTTAATGCAACATACACACGGCTTATCCAACGACCCAATGATTTTTAGAACTGCTTATTCGGGAGAATTTCCATATGATTTAAGAGCATTATTAAAATTTACCGTTTATAGAAATGACACACTATCATATGATTTTAAATATAGTAATCTTGGTTATTTACTTGGCGGCATAATCATAAAAGAAGTTACAGGTCAAGACTGGAAAGAGTATGTTTCTGACAACATTTTCAAACCAATCGGCATGACTGAAACATCTGCACATATAGACTTTAAACAAAGTTTAGAAGCCTTGCCTTTTGAACATTTTTCCACTGAACCTATTTCATCAAGAAAATCTGAAAACACTTTGCACAGTGCTGGTGGCTTATATTCAACTTTAGGCGATATGGGAAAATGGATACGCATTTTTACTGATGAAAATCAAACATCAATTAATCCCAAATTATTAGTTGACTATTTAAGTGATAGAACTATAGTAGAAAACCGTATGGGACCATTTACAATGGATGAATATGGTAATGGTTGGATTTATGGAACTTTAATGGGAGAAAAATTATTCTTCCACTTCGGTAGTTTTAATGGCTATGAGTCTATAATGTCATTTCAACCCGAAAACAAAACAGGTGTTTTTGTATTTGTCAATGAGCGAGTAGGTGGGCAAAGGATTTCTGCAATGCTCTCTGCCTATTTCTATTCAATTATGTCGAATGATTCAAATGCTGACAGTAAGATTCAGATGTTCAGTCAATTCATTGACCCAATGTATGAGAAACCGAAAAAAGAAAGAACATTGTTCAGCTATGAAAATGTAGATGAGTTAACTGGGACATATTATAGTCCAAAATATGGTAATTTAATGGTGGATAAAAATAGTGGTGGATATACATTCTCCTTGGGCAGACTAAAAAGTTTTGCATATTTAGATAATGAAAATAATGGAATAATAATCGAGTGGACACCTGGAATTGAAGAGCATTTTACAATTTCGAAGAATCAAGGAAAAGTAAAATTAATTTATGATGATTTTGGAGAGTTTATAAAAAAATAACTACTGCCACTACCGTATGAGCCATTGCTTGGTCAGAGCTTATCTGGAAAATCCTTGCGGATTTTCAGTTTGGTGTGTACTTGCAAAGTTCAGTGCTAAACCACGCAACTTATAGCCGAAACCGCTATGAACAATTCGCCAAGGGCGAACTTTAATCTGAGAAACTTCGTTGCAATGCATCTTAAAGTAAATTGTTCACTACAGAGCGCTCAACCAAATTGCACCAATCGCACGACCCAGAATATCGCCCTTGTGCGGGCATCGAGCCAAAACAGTACACAACTCATGCTAAAAGCAATTTGGCCCTGTAATTTATACACCCAATAACGCGCAATCCAACAAGGGTACGTCCGCTCACGCGGACTCCTTGGCAAACCATGCCATAAGATTATAAGAAGGAAAGCTCTTTTGACATGGTTGAACGGATTTCGTTATATTTCCGTAGAAATCACAGCACTGCGTTTAGCGCTCTGTTAGGAACAATGCCTGCGGCACGTGTTTGCGGCACCAAGTGCCACCTGCAAACACTAAATGTTCCTAACGCCACGCAGTACGACTGCACATTCGCCACACCTCCGGGACCAAACCAATCATATATTCACTAAATTGCCTTTGCCACTGTACCTAATAGCGAATATGCGTCTAATGGCTACCATTGCTAATGGCAGCAAGCTGCCAACGCAACTCGCCATATCCGCGTGGCGTTAGGGGCAATTTAAACCAACCTTTGAAATAAAATGAAACCTAAGAAAAAAATGAAAAACAAAATCAGCTTTAAAGGTATAATAACAAAGTTATGGTTCTTTTTCATTCTACTAATTTTGAATGTCAATTTTGGATGTCAAGATAAAAGTAATAGCCATCAGAAAGTAATTGGCAAACCTGAAAAAAATACTATAATCAAGGAAAAATGGCATTGGGACAATTCTGCCAAACAAAGCGATAGTGCGGGATATGCTCAAGTGGTAAAAGTTGATAATACAATCTATATATCGGGAGTTCCAACATCTGATTTAAGTCCAGAAGGAATAACAAAACTATACAAAACTCTTGAACAATGTTTGAACGCCTTTGGAGCGACCCCAAAGGATGTTGTAAAAGAAACACTCTACACGACTGATATTGAGGAAATGAAAAAGTACAATAATGCAAGAAAAAGTTTCTATCAAGGCGACTATCCAGCAGCCAGTTGGGTTCAAGTTAGTAGGCTATACGAACCAAACGCCAAATTAGAAGTAGATTTAATTGCAGAAATAACCAATCCGAATTAATAAAACAATTTCCCTGTATATGGACACTGTCATCGCTAAGAAGATTATTGACTTAAAAAACAAGGACTTAAAACTTAGAAATGAACTCATAAAAAAAGAAAAACTTTCCAATGGATATAATGAAGAAATGGAAGCATTACACAATGCTAATGCGAAAGAATTAAGTCAAATAATTGATGAAATTGGATATCCGACAATAGATAAAGTTGGCAAAGAAGCAAGTGAAGCAGCTTGGTTGATTATTCAACATTCTATCGGGCAGCCCGAATTTATGAAGAAATCGGCAGAAATGCTTAAAAAATCTGTTCAAGAAAATAAAGCTGACCCAATTAGTCTTGCATATTTAGCTGACCGAATAGCGGTATTTGAAGATAAACCCCAACTCTATGGAACTCAATTTGATTGGGACAATAATGGCAAAATGAATCCTAATCAAGTTATGAATTCAAAGTAAAGGAGACCGTTGTAACACATTAAAATGCAAAATCTCATAACAGACATAAGAGCAACTATTGAAGTAAGTGATATAGATTTGGAGAAAATAATTGGGCAATTTCACTCCAAAACATTCAATAAATCTGATATAATTCCATCCATCAGGAAAACATCTAATCATATGCAGTTTATACAAAATGGACTGGTTAGAGTTTATACAATTGATAAACAAGCAAAAGAAATAACAATACAAATAGGAATTGAAAACATGTGGATAAATGACCTTTATAGTTATATCACTCGATCCCCTAGTGAAAATTATATAGAGGTATTGGAGTCCACAACCTTACTTCAAATACACAGGAATGATTTAAAAAAGCTTTTTAAAGAAGTCCCCGCAATGGAAAGTTTTATTCGATTAAAGCTAGAACAGTCGTACGTCAGATTGCACAACAGGGTATTTAATCAGCTTAATGATTCAGCAGAAAAACGTTATTTAGAATTTAGAAATAAGTATGGACAGATTGAAAACCGTGTTCCCCAATATATGATTGCTTCGTACCTTAACATTAGTCCTGAGCATCTCAGCAAAGTCAGAAAACATTTGACCCAAAAATGATTTCTTAATTCAGATTAAGGACATTGATTAAATCTATCCTGACCTTTGTCTTATGAAAGGAAAGGAAATAGGTTTTATTGAATTCATACTATTGGTAGCATTGTTAATGGCACTGGTATCTGTTGCGATTAATATGCTATTACCTGCTTTTCAAAACATCACAAACGATTTTCAACTAAAAGATAAAAACCAGGTACAGTTAAGTGTCTCTCTACTTTATTTGGGGCTAGGAATTAGTCAATTATTTTACGGCCCGCTCTCAGATAATATTGGGCGAAAACAGACTATTTATTTGGGGCTTTCCCTGTTTATTTTAGGCTGCATCATTTCTTATCAATCAAACAGCCTCAGTATATTATTGGCCGGTCAGATCCTGCAGGGAATTGGACTGGGGGCCCCCAGGGTTATAAGTGTAGCCATTGTCAGGGATAAATTTTATGGGCGTCAGATGGCAAGGGTTATGTCATTTATCATGGTCATTTACGTGCTTACGCCTGTCATATCGCCCATCTTGGGAAAATCAATAATCGTGGCTTCAAGCTGGAGGGTTCTATTTCTAATTTATATCATTTTTGGGGCGTTTATATTCCTGTTGTTCAAGTTTAGGATGCCTGAAACCTTAGCTAAAGAACATCAAAAAGCATTAACCTTAACACATCTGACACAGGCAACCAATGAAGTATTTAAAAACAGAAGCTCATTGAGCTACATCCTTATTCTCGGCCTCTATTCTGGTGTTTTCATTACCTACTTAAATCTATCGCAAGCAATTTTCGAGTTCCAATATCATTTAGAAGAACGATACCCTTATTATTTCGCCTTTTTAGCTTTAAGTATCGGCTTAGCTTCGTTTATTAATGGAAAACTGGTCAACCGGCTAGGCATGGAAAGGCTAACAAAATCAGCCATTACTGGTAGTGTATACGTGGTAATACCCTACTTACTTGTCCATTATTTTACCACTCCACCATTTTGGGCATTTGTAGCTTTTATGTTTGTTCAGCTGTTCAGTTATGGATTATTAATAGGGAACTTAAGCTCCTTGGCTATGCAGCCTTTGGGGCATATTGCCGGACTGGGTGCATCTGTAGTAGGTGCTGTATCAACGCTTATATCTGTTCCCTTATCAATTATTATAGGGAATTTTTATAACAACTCTACATTACCTATTGTGATTGGTTTTTTTGTGGTAGGGACAATTTCTACATTAATATTCAACGCTGTTAATCGAAAAAATGAAAAAAAATATCATCAACAACCTGTTTGAATTATGGGAACACATTGGCGTTAATGGCCGTTTTCTGCATAACACAGCACAATACCGTTACACAAGTCCAGGTAATGGTTCCTGGCCAAATACGGTTTTTAGGTTAAAGGAGTCAGAGATAAATTTTAAGGAATTGTATCAGCATGTAGAGAATGGAAACATTCCAGGGTCTATTTCCATTCTTGAAAATGAATCTTTAGAAACGCAACTACTGGCACACAACTTCAAATTAAAATCCACAGTGAAAGGAATGTGTCTGGATCTGCAGGAAAAGAGCAAATTCATTAATAATTTTGCTTCTATTGAGAAAGTTGACAGTGAAATAAAAGCGATAGAGTTTGCCAAAATAGCTTCACTTTCTTTCGGCTATGAAATCCTTTCATCTACCATTATTTCTCCAATAAATTCTTCTCAACTAAAATTATTTATCGGGAAACATAGCGGCCTTTATGTAAGTTGCGGAATGGTCTTACTGGACAAAAAAGGAATTTCGGGATTACACATGATTGGAACTATTCCGGAATACAAAGGACTCGGTTTGGGCAAAGTCATGACAAATAAGTTGCTATTCGAATCGTTCGAAAATAAAAGTAAACAGGTGGTATTAGTTGCCTCAGAGTCGGGTGAACATATTTACTCTAAATTAGGGTTTGTAGCACAAGGAAGTTTAAAAAGCTATTCGATTAATAAGTAAACGTGTTACAACAGTGTATAAAAGCAATAGCGGTTTAGGTGCAAACTTGAACCGTTTTTGCGTTTTAAATAAGTATCTTGCTATCTGACAGTTTTGTGATTTAAAATCCGTTACTGCTCATATACAAAACGATGAGAACACATTCGCCAAAGGCGAACTTTAATTACTACGTGCTTAAAGTAAATCTGTTCTCATCTTCAGGTTTAACCCTGAAGTTACCACACATTAAAAACAATATAACTTGAGTAAAGAATTAATTTCAAAATCTTCAATAGACATAAACGCTCCTTCTTCTGAAATTTGGGAAGCTTTAGTTAACCCCGAAATAGCAAAGGAATATTTCTTCGGAGCAGAAATTGTGACAGATTGGAAAGTAGGAAGTCCAATTAAATTTAAAGGCGAATTCAACGTAAATAACTATGAAGAAAAAGGAGTGCTTATAAATGTTGAACCCAATTCACAACTTCAATACTCACATTGGAGCCATTTCGATGGACTACCAGATGAACCTGAAAACTATCGGACTTGGACTTTTGATATAACGGAAAAGAACGGAACAACTTTATTGACCATTAGTGAAGACAATATACCGAGTGAAAAACAAAGAAGTCGCTCGGACGAATTTTGGAATGAAGCTCTCTTGAAAATTAAACGACTGGTTGAAAAATAAAAAAACAATGCTACAGAATAATCACATACAAGGCTTCCTTCAACTAAAACCAGAGCTTCAATCCTTCCTGTACCGGTTATTGACAAATAAGGAAGATGTTGAGGATATTGTACAGGAAACCTACATCAAAGTTCATCAAAACATACATACTTTTAAAGGAGAATCGACTTTTAAGACTTGGGTTTATACCATTGCCATGAATCTTTCAAAAAATCATTTGAAGAAACAAAACCGATGGCTTGAAAATGCTCAGGATTACGGAGCCGAACTTCATGCCAATGATGAAAATCTTTGGAACAAGATGAGAGATGTTTTTACCCAAACACCAGATAAATCCTACGAGATAAATGAGCATATAGCCTATTGTTGTAATTGTATCTTTAAAACCCTGGAGCTACGTCAACAAATTTGTTTGTGGCTGAAGGAAGTTTATCATTTCCAGGTAAATGAAATAATGAAGATTACCAAACTTTCCGAAGGTAAGGTAAAACATGCCATAGCAGATGGCAGAAAAAATATGATACGCATTTTCGACTACCGCTGTTCCTTTGTAAGCAAAAAAGGGGTTTGCCACCAATGCACGGTTTTAAAGGGAAATCTCAATCCTGAGCATGATGTACAAAAAGAAGCCATTCAACTTAAAATGGTTAAAGAAGGAAATAACCCGGATAAAGAACATCTGTTAAACTTGCGTTTTGAGCTCACTTCTTCCATTGACCCTTTAAGTGCCCCCAACTCAATTTTGAACAATTATATGCTTGAGAACAATGACAATTGGGTAACACAAGGAAAGCAGAAAAAAGTGTTTGGAGAAAATGAACAAAAAGTGATTCGCGGATGTGATTTTTAAATAAAATATGGCTACTCAAAAAACATCACATAACGAAATTGGAAAAGTAACTTATTCATTCAAAGCGAACGTTTGGAAACATAACGCTCCAGCTTCTTGGTATTTTTTAACTGTTCCAAAAGATACTTCGAAAGAAATAAGAAACTTGTTTCAGCAATGGGAAGAAGGTTGGGGCAGACTAAAGTGTAAAGCTCAAATTGGTAATACATGTTGGCAAACAGCTATTTGGTACGACACCAAACACCAAGCTTACGTATTACCTCTTAAGGCTGAAATCAGAAGAAAGGAATGTATTGAAATTAACGAATTAACCAGCGTTACCATTAGAATATAAAAATAAAGCAAAAATTTCCGTCCGTTTTCTACAGCTCATTTGTCTAAAGGGTATGTTTAACAATTAAAATAAGCAAAAAAATGAGCAAAGCATTAGAGACCGTGCAGAAATTTCAAATGTCTATGGGCAGCGGCACCAGCGAGTGGGAAAACCTTGTTGATAACAATATCACCTTTAAAGGACCTGTGGACGAGGTTAAGGGAAAAGAAGCATTCATTCAACTAAACAAAAGCTTTTTTCCTATGGTAAGAGGATACGAACACTTACATTCTTTTGGGAACGATCAATTTGCAAGTCTTGAAGGCACTTTTAAAGTAGCAACGCCAAAAGGAAATGAAATTGAACTACTTATGGCAGAAGTCTATACCATTGAAGATGGAAAAATCAAAAGTATTCGTGTGTATTATGATGCTGAGGAATTTAGAAAGGAATTTGGAAGCTAAGCAAATTGAAAAAAATGAGATGCGAACACAAATACTTGCAAAAACAATATTTGTGTTCGTGTTGTATTAAATAGCTCTTTAAATGTTATGAAAAAAAGAAAAGTAATACTGAATTTATGTACAAGCCTGGATTTTTACATTGAAGGGAAAAATGGAGAAATAGATTGGTGCTTTACGGACCAGGATTATGGAATGACAGAATTTCTTAATCGGATTGACACTATCTTTATTGGACGAAAAAGCTATGAACAGCTCATTAAGGAGATGCCCAATGCATTTGCTGACAAAAAGAAAATAGTTTTTTCCAAAACCCTGAATAGCGTTGATAAAAATCTGACTATAATTAAAAATAACTTCGAAGAATCAGTTAACAGAATAACAAAATCAGAAGGAAAGGACATTTGGCTTTTTGGAGGTGCCGATTTAACAACGAATATGATTAATGCCAATCTTGTTGACAAATTGATGATATCGGTACATCCGTTAATTCTTGGGAATGGAAAGCCCTTGTTTATAGATATTCATAACAGGCAAAATTTAGAATTGATTGATACCAAAACATTTTCCTCAGGATTAGTTCAACTTCTATATAAAATGGAGAATAAATAATAACCAAACCACGATATATTAATAAAATTGAAATGATCTATTTTTCCCATGAGTATATCCGCTTTTTTGAACAGTTGTCCCTCAACAACAACAAGGATTGGTTTCATACACATAAAAAAGACTATGAAACCTTCGTGAAAATTCCATTTGAAAATTTTGTTTCACGACTCACCAAAGAAATCTCCAAACATGAAGTCCTTGGTACTATTCAGGCAAAACAATGCATTAGTAGAATTAACAGGGATATTCGTTTTTCAAAAGACAAGCCCCCTTACAACCTTCATCTTAATGCGTTTATAACTCCATTTGGCAGCAAGGACAAAAGCTTTCCCGGATTATTTATTCGCTTTGCTCCTGACATGGTGGGCATTATGGGAGGGTGTTATTGTCCATCCAAAGAACAAATCAATGCCATCAGAGACCATATTACGGAAAATTTATCAGCATTTGAAAACCTGTATTCCAACAAATCATTTTTTGAAAAATTCGGAAACATAAAAGGTGAAACCATGAAGCGTATTCCCATTGAACTCAAAGAAATATCCGAATTGGAAAAATTGATTCTTAACAAGCAATGGTATTTTGTAGCAGAAAGAGAACCTGAATTATTGTTAGGCGAGAATTTATTAGAAAAAGTTATGGAATACTATTTTATTGCAAAACCGCTCAATGATTTTTTTAAGCAAGCATTAAAAGCAACGTAAATTATGGCCTATTCAGAACATCAAAAAGAACGGATAGAAAGAATCCTTAAAGAAAAATCCATAAACTTTGAAGGTAG
The DNA here is from genome assembly GCF_051494225.1 of Flagellimonas lutimaris. Taxonomy (GTDB): domain Bacteria; phylum Bacteroidota; class Bacteroidia; order Flavobacteriales; family Flavobacteriaceae; genus Flagellimonas; species Flagellimonas lutimaris_A. The sequence continues at coordinate 171,908 of NZ_JBNPYE010000008.1, forward strand.
AAAATTTATGGGCGGCTATTGTTTTTTTCTAGACGACAAAATGACCGTTGGTCTGGATATTGACAAGAAAACAGGCAAAAACCGTCTAATGGCAAGAATCGGAGGAGAAGCCATGCCGAACGCTTTAAATAAGAAAGGGTGCCGACCGATGGATATTACCGGTCGGCCTATGAAGGGATTTGTATTTATAGACCCCGAAGGTTTTGACCTTGAAAAAGACCTGGAATATTGGGTGCAATTGGCAGTGGAATTTAATCCGTTTGCAAAAAGCAGCAAAAGAAAGTAATTACTACTGCCAACACTCTATAAGAATAATAGCGGTATTAGTATTAAAATCAAAGATAGTATCTTGTTCAATATTTAGTAATAAAGTGAAAGGTAAGTCTAATAAAGTCCGCTACTACTCTTATGTGCGCCGAGAGTGCAAAAAACAGGCATAACTGGAGGAAGAGATAGGCCCGCTGTCCCAAACGTGCAAAAAGTGGTAGTAGTATACCACTCGAAACGGAAAATAGTGAGCATGGTAAAATCACAAAAAAGTGACCGATTCAGATTTAATTATTGCTAAAATTAAGGCGGTTCAATTTATCCGTTTTTAGTGGTTCTCTATACGTCCTATCCACTCTAAATACTTCTTCAAGCTTAAGCATTACAATCTTTATATCAATCTAAAAAAGTTGTTGCCCCCCAGATTCGAACCTGTTTGTCAAACCAGCCCATTATTGAATACCGAAACCTCATCATAACCAATGATTAGGATTGAAGTAAACATTAGATATTTTATTGGCCTTTCCTGAACTTTTCAATGGACTCGACAATATCCTCTTTAATAAACTCCCAAATCTTTCCCTTCAGACAAATGGGATCAAAGTCGTCATCAGCCCTGTCAAAATGAGTGAAATTATCCACTATCAGTTCACGGTCATGGCCATAAGGATATCTTTTCTCATGCAATTTTAGCATATCGTCAATGCTGTAGGCTGAAAGCAATTCATGAATATCCCAAAAATCCTTTTTCCTGCCTTCATCCTGAATCACTTCCAACTTCATCGCAATGATTTCTTCGATGGACGCCAAACGAATGTCATCCACCAACTTTATTTGATCGATAAATTCATCTGTATGGAATACATCCAATTTTATTGCATTGTTCTTATCCTTACCAATAAGATATGACTTTCCCGTTCCAGGAAAAATATTGGAGATATTCTTCTTTTAGGGCCAAATTATTTAATATTTTTTCTTTTCTTTAATATCATATCCTTGATATTATGGATTATCCAACTTGTTCAATAAATAGAATAACCTGTAATGATTAATACTTATGAGGCAGGATTGGCTAATCCGGATATTTTTAAGCAACTTTCTGTCAGAGATTTACTTTTCGTATATTATAAGTGTCCACAGATAGATAGGTTAGTACATTTATATAACCATTACAACCTTATCGCCTTTTCATTGGAAGGTGAAAGGATTTTGCATCAGGGTGACAAGTCATGGAAAATAACACCGCAAACTTCATATTTTCAACGTAAATCTGGATATGTCCAAGAGCTGCCAGATGCGCAAGATTGGCACGTACTTGCCTTTCATGTTCCCGATGAATTTCTGATACAATTTGCAAATGAATTCATGGATAGTTTACCAATTGGGGAATTACCTGAATCAACTAGTGAAATGTTCATCAAAATAGAATTGAATGAGGTAACAAAAACTTTCTTCTATGGTTTGATTCCCTATTTTAAACAAAAGGTACCGCCTTCAGCAAAACTACTTGAATTAAAATTTAAGGAACTATTCCTAAATATTCTATCCAATCCATTGAACAAACAACTACTTGCATACGTTCTACGTCTAAACGATGAAATCAAACCTCCCATATGGCAGATCATGGAAAAAAACTACACTTATAATCTAACCCTAAAAGAATATGCCAATATATCAAGTCGGAGTCTAGCTGCATTCAAAAGAGATTTTTTTGAATATTACCATACAAGTCCTGGAAAATGGTTGACGGACAAACGACTTAAGCATGCCAGTATGTTGTTGAATACAACGAAACAAAGTATTTCTGATATTGTATTTAATTCTGGTTTTAAAAATGCATCGCACTTCAGTAGAATTTTTAAGGAAAGATTTGGGCTATCCCCTCTACAGTTCAGAAAAAATCAGACAGCTCCAGAATAACAATACTTCTAAAAAACACAAGAATCCCCTTAAAGAAAAAAAAATGAGCTTTTAAGAAAAATAGGATCGATCGAACCATACTACCTTTGTTTTCAACTTAAAAGTCCAGTGAACTATTGTTGAGCAAGTTCAGGGCCATAAATAAAAACAGGTGGAAATGGAAAAAACATATAAGAACATAGGTTATACAATGGTAATTTTGGTTCCATTGATTTTTGCGGCGTTTTACAAAACATATTTTGGTCAATTCCCAGAATTCAGTGAAAGTACCTCCGCATTATCCCAAAGCAAAGTTTCAACATTCGACCATCTCCATGTATTTTTTGCTTTTTTGTGGATTTTGTTACTTATTGTTCAACCTATCTTGATTGGAATTGGAAAAAATAAAGTCCACAGAGTCATTGGTAAGATTTCTTACCTTGCTTTCCCTCTTCTGATTCTTTCTGCTTTCCCGTTAATATTTAGAATATTGCACGCGGGCCACCCTATGCTTGCTTATCTCCCAATCTCAGATTGTGTGCTGTTAGTCCTTTTTTATTCATTGGCCATTTACAACAAGAAAAATACTCCCAAACATATGCGTTATATGATTGGAACAGCAGCGGTTTTCCTTGGCCCAATATTTGGAAGGTTAGGTCCCTATGTATTGGATATACATCCTAAAATCATGAATAACATTAAGTTCATAATTATTTATTTAATCTTCACGGGATTAATATTTCTTGACAAGAAATATGGAAGGAATTTCAGACCGTACCTTATCATTTTGGTGGCTATGGTTCTTAAACAAACTCTATTTAATATTCTGCTATAATTTTGAATACCAGAGCGGCAACTAGCACTATATTCAATATATTGTTTCCATGTGCTGAATAATAAAAAGGGCAATGGCATTCTCTAAACATTCAAAATCTTATGGTGGTAATCTTTGGTTTTAACATATAAAACTTTTCTTGAAAAGTTTGGTACGCCGGATAATGGTCTTTTTTAGGTAAGTACACTGGTATTTTAAAAGTTTTCATGGGTCTGGACCATACAAATACAGCAATGGACTTTCCTTAGAATATATTTTCTTGGAGGAAGACAACAAAAGGGCCCATACTATAAAGTTCGAATAAACTATCAAGTCAGTATTAATTTTAAAACATATTGAAGGGTAAGAGAAAAGTAATGTTGAGCAGAAAGCCAATTGACTTCAAAACAAGATTTAAAAGGTCAATAATTTCCCAATGGTTTTATCTTATATTTGGATTTTTGATAGTACTGTCTTTCTATAATACTTACCTATGGATATTAACAATCATACTAGTCCTGACATTTGTAATCATGAACTACAATGCAATGCAGCAATATTTAATGAAGATTGAGTTGGATGATAATGACCTTAAAATATACTATTTAAACAATAAAAATGTGGAAAAATCAATTCAAATTCCTGTAAACGAATTAACAGTTGATTACTATGGAAATGGCATTGGATTTTCTTCACTTGTGAGCAATCATATGAGAATCGAACACAACGGGCAAACCAAACTCAAACAGTATCAAACTATAGGTTGGAGCCTTGTAGATTTAAAGGAAACAACTAAGGCACTAAAGGAGATAAAACAACAAATAGCAGTATATTAAAGTTCAAATAAACGATTCCAATAGTAGATGATTAAATACATTGATAATATTCCATTTTGGGTGTATGTAGATGTATTTTATGCTTATATAAACAAGTTAGTGGCAAGCTGAAAAAATAAACATTATGAAATATAATTATACATTACTCGCATTTATTATTTTATGTACGATTAGTTGTCAGTCATATAAACAAGAACTGACTCAAATAGAAATGGAATCAATAATAATCGAAAGAACTGCCCAATTTCAAGAAGTATTAATTTCGGGTGAATTGGAAGAGCGAATGGACTTTTATGATAAAGAAGCTTCTTCATCTCCCAATGGATTTGGGGTAATTCAAGGAAAAGAAAATATAAAGAATTTCCTTTCAAAAGGAATGAAAATGGCCAAATTCTCCAAACTTGATTTAAAGACTGATTATGTGAACGGGAGCAGAGAATATATACACCAAATGGGCCATATGGAAAGTGAAATTATAGTATATGATTCCCTTCATTTTGACAATTCAAGTAAATTTTTCTACCTATGGAAGTTGCAGGATGACGGATCCTACAGAATCGTAGCAGAAGTTACAAGTACAAAAGACGAGGATGATGATTAATCAATGACCTAAAAATATAAGCTAGCTACTAACAATGCATACAAAAAATGGGCGAAATAGTACTAAAATCTAGGTCTTTGGCTCGCTTCAAACTCTGTAATCAGCCGAAAGTTTGGTACTCCGTAATCGCCTACTCTTCATATACTAACCGTTGTGAACAATTCGCCAAGGGCGAACTTTAATCTACGCAACTTCGTTACAATGCATCTTAAAGTAAATTGTTCACAACAGAGCGCTAAACCAAAAGAGCACCAATCCCACCACCCAGAATGACTTCGGGCTCAAGCCACTGGACACCATCAACAGGCATACGCTCATGGAGATCATCGAGGATTGTCACGGACAGAGGTCGACCATAATTGCATCACAATTGCCCGTATCAAAATGGCACGACATCATCGGGGAGAGAACACTGGCCGACGCCATACTCGACCGTTTGATGCATACAGCACACAGAATCGACATAAAAGGTGAATCAATGAGAAGAAAATTGAAAAATAAAAACTAAGTTTAACCCACGGACAGGTCAAATCCAAGCAGTTGATTTACACTGCTCACTTTAATCCGGCGCGGGTGGCTCAGTTTATCGGGCTCATCCAGTTATTGGACATTACCCAGGAGATGATATTTTTTCAATTTAATGTTTTGAATCAACCTGAAATCGGCAAAGAAAAAACGCCACACAACAAAGTATCCTATGCAAATAGCACATTCATTGGTTCACGAAAGTATAGTCCTATTTGCAAACACCGCCAAATCGTTGATTTGATTTTTAAGAATGAGTAAATTGAAAACAAAATACAACGCTTTGGCTGAATGCAAACTTGAAAGTTTAGTGCTTTCTACTGCCCTACTTGCCATATACTAGCCCACAATACAAGAAAAACCGAAAACAGTGAGAAAATTAGGAACTATAACAATGATTTTTGCGACTATTTTAACGAGTTGCAACACAGACAAATCAAAAACGAAAGTAGAAAATTCAGAATTGACAAAAACCGAACAGAAAATTGATACGCTGACAAAACACCTAAAATCGTTTAATCCAGAATTGCCGACAATCGGACTTTTGATGTATAACGGAGTTTTACAAAGCGAAGTAATTGCAACTTCTGATGTTTTTGCAAAACCGGCCGAAGATGGAAAACAACTTTTTAACGTTATTACAATAGCTGAAACTGAAAATCCAATAACAACGGAAGAAGGTATGCATTTCGTTCCCGATTATACTTTTGAAAATTGCCCAAAACTGACTGCTCTTTTTGTACCAAGTGCTTATGATATGTATGCTCAAGTCCACAACGAAAAGATTGTGGATTTTATAAAAGAGAAAAATAAGGAAACTAAATATACTGTGAGCAACTGTGCAGGAGCGCAATTAATCGGAAAATCGGGAATTGCTGACGGACACAAAATTGTTACGTGGATTGGTGGAGGCGAACAATTACAGAAAGATTATCCAAATTTAAAAGTCCAAGATGATAGTTTGGTAACTTTTGTTGAGGACGGAAAATTCAGTTCCTCAAATGGAAATTTAGCGAGTTATATTTCTGCATTGAATGTAGTGGAAAAAATGACCAGTCCTGAACATAGAAAATTTGTAGAAAGTTATCTATATATCGACCGACTTCAAAATTGGAAAGAATAGTATTGTGGGCAAAAACGTATATAAAACATAGCTATTTTAGGCTTTCCGAGAGGCTCATGTGTGTTTGCGAAGACCGCAAATTTAAAAATTCGGCTCGTGGTGTAATATCAGATTTGTCATATTCAAAATAGATGGGATTCACTTTAATTTTTTCCACACCTTCATCTTTTACGACCAAACTTTCAAATGGGGTAAGATAAATCATATTGTTGACAGAGGCTTCCTCCGGGTTTTCTCCAGTGGTGATGAATATTTCCTTTTTTGAAAACCGGGGTTTAAAAAACACCATTTTATTCTCTTTGTCACAGGGCAGGACAAATTTAAAATAACCTGTTTCATCAGTTTTTCCAGCTTCCAAAAGTCCTATTTCTACATCGTACAATTCAACACTGGCCAAAGTAATGGGGTCGCCTGTTTTTGTAGATACCCCAAAAATTAGGGCAGTAAGTTTAATCATTAAATTTACTGAATATGACACGAAGAAAATTCACCCCGAAGTTCAAGACCAAAGCCGTCCTGGAAGCCTTGAAGGAGCGGCATAGCCTTGCCGAACTTTCCCAGAAGTATGAGATACACCCGACCCAGATCAGCGCATGGAAGCGCAATTTCCTCTATGGGGCCGAACAGGTGTTCGAATCGGGCAAGAAGGATGCCCACAACGAGTGGACTTACTACATTTGACTGGACTATGAGATAGGAGCATGTTGACTGTTTGAATTAACTTTGAAAACATGTCAAAACCAAAAAGAGAGTACACAACGGAGTTCAAGCAAAAGGCTGTCGAACTGAGCTATGCCAGGGGCAACGCCGCAGAGGTATGTAGGGAACTGGGACTTAACCCCTCGGTATTGGGTCGCTGGCGCAGGGAGGCCAAAAAATACGGGGAGAACAGTTTTCCTGGAAAGGGAAACCCCAAACTTACCGATGAACAAAGAGAGATAGCTGAACTAAAGAAAAAACTCAGGGATGTGGAGATCGAGCGTGATATCCTAAAAAAGGCGATAGCCATCTTCTCCTAGGGCGACAGGAAAAATATAGGTTTATAAAACACCACAGGTTCAAATTTCCTGTCGGGAAGATGTGCAAAATGTTCAAGATAAGCAAAAGTGGGTATTACAACTGGTTGGACCGGGGCCCTTCCAGAAGATGGTTGGAGAACGAGGCCTTGACGGTGGCCATACATGGTATTTTCAAGGACAGCTTTGGGAGTTACGGGGCGCCAAGGATTCGGGAGGAGCTCTTGAAAAGGGGATATAGGGCCTCAAGGCCCAGGGTGGCCAGGATAATGAGGGCCAACAGGCTTTTCGCCAAAAGAAAGAGAAAGTTCAGGGTCACCACGGACAGCAAACACGATTATCCGATAGCACCCAATATATTGGACCGTGACTTTACCGTACATAGGAAGAACCAGGTATGGGTATCCGACATGACCTATATAAGGACCGGTGAGGGGGTGGATGTACCTGACGGTGATCATGGACCTGTTCCATCGAAAGGTCGTTGGATGGTCGATGGGCAAGACCTTGGCCACTGCAGAAACCATAATTCCCGCTTGGAAGATGGCGGTAAGGTCGAACAATATCACGGACAGGCTTATTTTCCATTCTGATAGGGGCTCACAATATGCCAGTTACGAGTTTACCGATATCCTTAAAGAGCATAATGGTCCAGTGGTACAATCAATGAGCAGAAAAGGGAATTGCTGGGACAATGCAGTAGCGGAATCTTTCTTCAAGAGCTTGAAGGTCGAATGGGTGTACCATCAAAATTATAACTTCAGGTCCGAAGCGGAACTATCGATATTCCAGTGGATAGAGACTTGGTACAATAGGAAGAGGATACACTCGACATTGCGTTATAAAACCATAGTGGAATTTGAAAACGAAATGTATAACCAAAAATCAGCGGCATGACTCTTATCTAATTGTCCACTTTTTTGTTGCAAGTCCAAGATGAGTTTACTAAATACTTTTGGTTTAACTACCTTAAAGAAATGAATTTCTTTTTGCCTGGACTTAAACGAGCGGTTCACTACAGAGTTTCGTGTTTTATTTAAAACCTCTTTGATAATTTTAATTCCTTTTTCAGCTCTGACGAGGATATCAACTTCTTCAAATTCCAGTATATCTATTGTTCTTTCAAATTTTTCTAATGTTTCATCATCTATCATCAATTTTTAATGAATTTTAAATTAAATGTTGAATCGGGGTTTAATTACAAAAAACCTACTTGTAATATATAGCTGGTTTTTGTCTTAAATAAATGAACCTAATATTTATAATTCAAGGGAATTGAAAAGGTGGACAGAGTTTAATTTACTTACCTTTTGTTTAGAGGTTACAATAACGATCATATACCATCCTTAGTAAACTTACAATGACAAATCTTCTTTTGTAAATCTGTTATTGAATTTTACATTTGAATAGGTAAACACAATTGCTAGTCCATATTCTCCCTTGGCATTTGGAAAAACACCTCTTCTCGTGTTGCTCACATAAATACCATCAATTTTTTCATAATCCAGCTCCATTGGTAAAACAGGGTCGTTTGCATCAAATGCGGGCAATGAAAAGTAAAAACGATCTACAAGGTGTGTCTTTGGATTAAAATAAAGGATAAAAGAGTCATCCGAAGCTTTACCCGTGTTTTCAAAAGTGAGACTTTTCTTATCATACATAATGTTGTTCACTTTTTCTGTGCCTAAATATTTATGAATTGTTTCAGAATCATTCAATTTGTACATCATGGTGAACCAATAATAGCTAGCTCCTCTTAAAAAACCCGAAGTTCCTATACTCTTTTGATCCATTAGGGGTTTCCTATAATGAGGCTTCAGGTTTTCCGTCAATAACTCTTTGGTGGACTATGCCTTCTATTTCTGGTATTACATTTACTTTATGTTCACTATATTCTCCCCATATCTGCTCTCCATTAAATATAAAGCGTTCTTTTGAGATGTCTTTTGCTTTCTTGTTTTTGTCATCATAATCATAAGTAAACTCTACATCTTTCACTTTTGATAGCGCATGCCAACCGCCATTCACTTTTTCTAAGGCTGGGATTAACTCCAACGATTTTTTATCCAAACTGGAATTATTATTTGTAAAGGGCTATACCAAAAAGAAAATAGCAATTAAAATTAAATACGGATTGAAAACTTTATTTTTCATTGTTACTGGGTTTTAATTAATTTTTATAAAGGAGAACACCCCAAGGGAGAATTGAGATGAACTCCATTATTTAAAATTTAATCTTACTATATGCTTTAAATTCAACAAAAGATTTACTATTTACCTGAATAAACGGGTTTTAGCATATCTATAAGACCAATTTGAGCAATGTCGCTCTCTTGATTGATTTTATCGATTCCCATATTATGACCAACTGTAGTACGCATTGGGCGTTGCTTTTTCATTTCTATTAATTCAAGTATTTTGTTTGCCACATTTTGAGCATCTGTTGAAGCGTCTTGCTGTGCGAACATTCCTTGAAACATTCTCAAAATTTTATCTCTACCTTGTGCTAAATCACCATAATCTGTTAGTACTTTCTCATCAGAAGGGATAGGAGGATTTGAAACCAAATCAGTTCCATGTCCCCCTGGCTCTATTAAAACAGCTTCTATTCCAAAGGGTTCAACTTCATAATGAAGCGCTTCGGTATAAGCCTCTAATGCAAATTTACTGGCACAATAAACGCCGAAATATGGAATTGCAATTCTACCCGCATTTGAACTAACATTTATAAATAAGCCTGATTTTCGCTTTCTCATAAAAGGGAGAGAAGCCCTCATAGTACGTGCTGGGCCATACACATTTACGTCCATACATTTTTGATAATCATCTATCGTGTATGCCTCGGTTAAACCCACAGGCATGATTCCTGCATTATTTATAACGACATCTATAGCATTGGTATGTTCTATTTTCTCAATGGCTTTGTTTACAGAAACTTCGTTGGTTACGTCCATTTCTATTGCACTAATTTGCACATTGTTTTGTTTTGCGTATTCGTTTAACGACTGTACAACAGCTGCATTTCTCTCTTCTGTGCCTCTAATTGCCGCTAAAACTTGAAATCCTGCTTTTGCTAGAGTTTTTGTCGTTAGTAAGCCAATTCCTCTGCTTGCTCCTGTAATTAATACTGTTTTTTTCATCATTTTCTTATTTTATCTTTGTTTATATAATTAATTTTATTTTTTGTTCATATCAATAAATTGAAATTCTGGATTCTCAGGAAAATTCACTTCGTAACTACTTAATTCGCGTATCTCTACTTTAGCATTGGCAAGTTCCAATTCCAATACATGACCTCCATATTTTTCATCATTAGAAACAAAATGAAAATGAAAACCAGGAATGTTCACTCCTTTTAGAAAAGAAGGAATATAGAAACCGACTAAACTTCCTTTGATAGATTGTAAATCAAAAACTTTTTGGGTTTTTACTACTTCAGAGAACTCTGGATAAGGTTTTGAAGACACTATTGGATATGTACGGTTTTTTAAAGCGTTAAATGTCCCGTTTACCATAATTGCATATATATGATTGGTGCTTCTAAAATGTTTTTTCAGCGATTCTTCTAAACCTTCTTTGGATAAGATTTCATTAATAGCCCAAGAAGAATCAGCCGTAAAGCTTGTAACAAACGCCAGGCTAGTTTTATCCTTTAACCCTGCCTTAACCGTGGTGCCGTTTGCTTTAGATTGGTAAATTGTTCCATTTAAAATGGTTACTTCACCATCTATTTTGTTTGCAGCAGCGAGGCCAAAGTTTCCATGGCCTAGCAAATCTTGATAGGTATAATTGCTTTGATACATATTTCCCGCTAAAAAAGCATCAACAAAATTATAATGGAATAAAACTCTTTCTTTCTTTATAGTATGGCCAATGACTAAGGCCATACTATCTACTATCATGGCTTTATTTTTAATAGTATTGATACCTATATTGTTTTGAGCATAAACGGATGTACACAGCAGGTATAGTGCTTTTAGGCATATGGTTTTTATGACTGTAGTACTATTCATTAATCACTTGTTTAAGTACTATAGTACCGTTAACGGCTTTAGGAAAGCCTGAGAATACACCCATTAGTATCATTATCTCGGCGACTTCTTCCTTTGTTACTCCAAGAGTCATTGCTCCTTTAATATGAAGCTTGAGTTGGTTTGTTATACCTAATGACGTAAGTGCTGCTATAGTAACGATTTCCCTAGTTTTGTAATCAAGCCCTGGTCGTGCCAAAATATCAGCAAAACCATATTCTAGCACATACTTTATAAAATCGGGGGAAACATTTTCATAAGCCTCATTAAGTTTATCGATCGATACCGCGTTTAGTTTTTCTAACTGTTCAATGCCAATATCTAATCTGGTTTTGTCTTTTGGTATTTTAGTTTGTTGATTAATCCCTTTCGGGTCATTTATCCCACGTTCTTTTCGTTCGGCCAGCACTTCCTTTAAAGCGTTCATTCCGTTAACAGCGGATGGAAACCCAGAATACACAGACATTTGTAAAATCACTTCCTGAATTTCTACAATGGCCCAGCCTACATTTAAAGCCGCATTGAGATGGACTTTGAGTTGTGGTTCTACATTTCCCATTGCCGTTAATCCCGCTACAACCACAATCTCTTTAGTTTTTAGGTCAAGTAATGGCCGTGCATAAATCTCACCAAAGGCAAACTCTATGATGTAGGTTGCTAGATCTGGTGATATATCTTCTAATGATTCTACCACTTTTTCTCCTGCTACACCATCAATAATTTTTAGGTTATGGATCCCCTCTTTATGTTTTTCCTTGCTTATGAAAGTCATGTTTTTACTCTTTTGTTCTTGTCCAAATGCATTTCCCATAAAGAGGATTGCAATAAGGAAAATGTGTGTTATTTTATTGATCATTCCATTTTAATTATTTAATATTAATAGACCGGTCGTCTAATTTTGGATCAAATTTTTTTATATCAGTATTTGTGTTTTTAAAAATTTGACAAATATTTTTATTGGTTCTAAATTTTTGGTAACTTTCATTCTCATAATTGCTCCTTCCCAACTATTTACAATAAAGCTAGTCAATTCCTTGGTAGACACATCCGTTTTAAACTCACCTAAATCTTTAGCTTCTTGTAAACACTTAGTAAATCCATTTTCCATTTTAAGGAATTCAAGTTCCAATACGGTTGAAAAACAGGCTTTTTGACCCCCAAGTTCCGTACTACAATTCCCTAACAAGCAACCTTCCTTGAATTCTTTTTTTTCATATATTTTTTGAACATCATCAAAAAGCGAAAAGATTCGTTGTAATGGACTTAAGGTCGAATCCTCAAGAAATGAATTTATATATATTAGAGAATTCTCAGAATGTCTTTTTATAACCTGAATACCAAAATCTTCTTTATTCTTAAAATAGTGGTAGAAAGACCCCTTTGGTATTTTGGCTTCATTTAAAACCTCCAGTATGCCAATACCATTATAACCCTTCTTGGCAATAATATTTACCCCAATATCCAAAATTCTATTCCTGACTTCCGTTTTCATATTACAAATATATAAAAAAAATAGACTGGTCGTCTATAATGTTTCAATTAGATTTAATTTATTCATAAAAGCACCTTTAAATTATGAACTAATTTAGATAGATAGTTAGGTAATCAGCTTTGTTTTACCGTCAAGCTCCTCTTCTAATTTCTTTAGATCACCAAGTACCCATAAACTAGAAACTTTTTGGCCCGAAAAAATAAATAGTGCTGCACCTGACCAAGATATCTGTTTGCCTGTTGGTGGGTAACCCATAAAATCAAAGTCATGAACGCCAGTAAAAATCATTTTTGCAAATACTTTCTCATTTTGCGCAACAAGATCTTTGATTATGCATTTATAGCATGAAAGTGCTGAATGGACATAATTTATGTAAACCTTGAATTCTTCATGACCGCATCCTTCCTGATTGAGCGAACCTCTAAAAGAAAAATCATTTTGAAGAATATTGGATATTTCCTCAAAGTTTTTCTTATCCCAAATTTCAGAATAAAATTTTTTTACCTGCTTTTCGTAAATATTCATGTTTAAATAAATTTACCGTAATTGTGATTTTCTTGTACAATAGAATCCTTAGCTGATTTTTTTCAACTTTGAACGTTAATTTTGTTTCGGGTTTTATAATTCAAAAGTGTCTTTTATGTGATCAGAAGAAAGAATTTTTTTAAGGGAAGCTAATCTATCTTTTGGCTCTTGAAAATTATGGTTTTGATACAATCTTTGATATTCCCGATATCCGTTGTTCTCATAAACATCTAACTTCTCAACGACTACAGTATCTATTTTAGAAATAACTTCTTTTTGAAATTGTAAATTTTCTGGGTTTACATATCCTTTTTTAATAAACCCTGTTGTTTTTCGAGAACAACGACAAGGGTTATTCGTGTTTATTAAACCACACTTATTATTCATAAAACCATACAATTGCTCTCTAGTTCTACTCAATTTTTTTCTGAAATTTACTTTGGTGATTTCCATTACTTCGCTACCCACGGTATCTGGTAGTTCAAAAAGTTCACCTAAAACATAAACCAGCCTTTGCTCTGGTGTTAAACAAAGCAACATTCCTTTCATACAACTGAGTTTCGCTTCTTCTACTATTTCTGCTTTGTTATCGTCATCAAACTCTTGGTCTCTTATAGCATCTAAACCCTCTGCATACCCTTCCCAAGGAATAGTTTGATGATACTCTTTTTTTCTTATGGTATTTAAAAAAGTGTTTTTTAATATACGGTATAGCCAAGTTCTGAACTCACTCTTAAATTGAAATTTACTCAAGTTAGTAATCATTTTAATGAGTGTTTCTTGCATTAAATCTGCCGCATCTTCGGTATTGCTTGTCAGGTTAATGGCTGCATTGTAAATCCAATTTTGATGCTTTTTAATTAATGCTTCCAAAGATTTTTTATCTCCTGCAAGGCTCTTTTCTATGAGTTGTTTATCTTCCTTCATATTTTGTTTAAAAAGGAGTTTGATTAAAACCCAAACCCCTTTCAATATAGTTTATTTTATAATTCTGCGTTAATTGGTTTCATTGTAGCACCAATAATGGCTCCCGCTAGTATTGCGGATAGTGTAAAATAGGGCATATTTACAGCAAAGAGTAAAAACCTACCAGAAAAAAGCCAAGGACCAATAACCACTTGTAATAGAAAGGCAATAGACACAAATAGACCAATAGTAATTCCATTTTTCAGCCCCGAACGATTTGTCCATTTTAACAAATAGGAAATGCCATAGCAAGAAAATAGACCAACGATATATGAACTTATGGTAGCCCAAACTGGTGGCGTTACTGGATTAGCAATTTCCGCTCCTTTTGCCCAAGCATCGCCAAAAAGCGAGCCATACCAAATAAAAGCCAATACAAAAATGAGTACGCTTGAGCCAATAACTGCCCAATGATTTATTTTTACGTTGTTTTTCATAATATATCTAGTTTTGTTTTTCTAACTAAATGATTTCCGTTGGGTTCATCTAAAATCATACGCCATTCACCATTGGCTTGCTTTCTTGATACCACCACAGATAATCCTTCTTGTTTTATTTTAAATATCCCGAAAATTTTACCCTTCATTTTCCATGGATTTAAATGCAGGGAAACATCACCATTGATGATAACCTCATGCCCATGAAAAGAGAAGGTTGGATTCACCGAAAAGAATTTTTTATACATTTTACGTATTTTCTTTTCGTCAGTAAGTGGTTTGCCAGGTTTAAAAACAATGGTTGCCCCTTCTTCGTAGGTAGCCATGATACCATCCAAGTCTTTTTTTGCAAAAGAGGCCGTCATATTATTTATATTATTTTGCACCTTCTTTTGTTCGGCAGTTTCTTTTCCTGTTGTCTGCGTTTGCATAATATGTGTACCGTATGGATTATCTATTATCATAAGCCATTGTCCGTTTTTTTGCTTTCTGAGTACCGCGATGGATAGACCTTCTTGTCTCATTTGTTTTCCATCTGGTCCAGTAGCTGTCATAGACCAAGGATTAATATGCGTAGCAATATCATCTGTTATATATACTTCGTGTCCATAAAAGGTGAAATCTGCATTTGCAGCAAATAACCCTTGAAATATTTGTCGTTGTGTTGCATCATCACTAACAGGCATTTCTGGCTGAAAATAGATAACCGCATTAGGTTCATAGGTGGACATAACCCCTTCGATATCTTTATTTTTAACCGAAGTCGTCATTTTTTCGATGACTTTCAAGACTTTTTTTTGCTCTTCATTCATCTTATTATCCTTGGTTGTATTTAGATCATTAGCAAAAGAATTTAAGGTGAATATTGCCACAAAAATTGTTAAAAGTATATTTTTCATGCCGTTATTTTTCTAAAATTGATTTTAAGTGAACCAGTTCTTGAGCAAGTTGTTGTTTTTGCATTTCTAGTGTGCCTTCAATCTTTTCTAGTGGTACTGGTGGCGCCATGAGCACAAATGAGTAAACGGCAGATTTCCCATCATTGTTTTCGGTTACTCTTGAAAATGCCTTGCCAATACTACCATCGGGCATGGTCATAATTGAATCTATGGTTCCAGCTTCCTTATTAATTATATTTACTAAACCAATTTTCATTTTGCCATTTGGTGTTTCCATTAAAGCAGAGGTTTCATCTACCTCTGAAAAGCCCATGGCCCATTTAGGTAAGTTCGTAGGTTCTGCTAAGAATTTGAAAACTTTTTCTGGAGTTGCATTAATGTTGATGCTTTGTACATCATAATTTTTTTCTGTCATAATTATAAATTTTTGAAATGATTTATAGTTAGACACAGAAAAAAGATGAGTGTGACAGTTGTAAGATTTACGGAATTCTAAATGAGGTTTAACCTTCCTAGCCAGTTTATTGTTTGAATTGATAAAGTAAAACCTTTCTACTTGAAAAAACTTTTCATATAAGTAAGCCACCAATTCTCAAACGCAAATTGAGTTTTTTAGTTTACTTGATTGTCAATATAAAATGCTTAGGTTTGTAGGATTTACCCTGTTTTAAAAGGAATTCTTTATGTTTTAAATTTTAATTTAAAACAATGATTTATTAAATAAAAAATACTAAATCATTTATGTGAAGAAAAGTTTCAAATAATGTTCATTCATCGAAATGAGGCTACAGTAACCTTACCTTTTTGATATAAACTGAATAAATATTCATGTATAATATTTTTGCCTTTAATTAGCTTTTCAAAAAGCTAAATCCTAAAGAATTGACAGCACTTTAATATACAGTGTTTTTTCTTTTAAGCGCTAAATCCCATGTCATTTATAAGCTTTATTAGTGTCGAGCCAATATCATTTTTTTGTTTTGAAAATAATGGGATGAAAATTTTCGATAAATTGTTCAATTTCATTTTCGGATATTAGGTTTGGATATGACATTAATAATAATTGAAGTCGGGATTGGTGACTTTTTGAAATAGGGATATCATAATAATGTTGATTTATTTTAAAACCAATTCTCTTATAGAATTTTATCCTCCGCTCATTAATACTAGATGTTGGTAGTTCTACTTCAAGAAGAATTGGCTTATCATTATTGTCAATAATTTTATTTAAGATTAAATTTCCTAAGCCTTTGTTCCTCTGTTTTTTAACCGTTGCAAAGTGGTCGATATATATATATGATTCAAAATCCCACCATAAGATAAATCCAATAAATTGATTTGTATCCATTAAGAAAATATCAAAATGGTAATTTTCATTTTGTAAAACGTAGGTTTGATCGTTCAATGACTTTCGTTCCTCAGGAGGAAAAGCATCTTCATAAAGATTCCAAGCCATTTGGAAATAATCATTTGAAATGTTTTTTAACCTAATTACTTTCATTTGGTCATTTGCTGTTGTATCCTATAGTCTGTATCAAAGCCAATCTATTTTTGAACAAATTTGAATGATTTTTAATGTAAGACATATTGTCTCTTAAGGAGATTGAATTTTCATAAATGACAAAGTAGCTTTACTTTTTTGTAGACTTCCCTGTTTGTTCTAGTCGATACTTTATAAAGTGTTGTTTTTCTATTTCTAATTCGCTGTCTTTTTTGAATCCAAGGTGCAATAAACCCGAGATTCTTGTCCTCGTAGGGGGTAATAAAACTGTTACTGAACTTAATTTCATCTCATAAAAGCTCTTCTTATTATTTCTTTGTATAGGGTTTTGCCTATGCCCCAAAAATCTGGATGTAGTACCATAGCCAAGTCGGCTTCCCCATTTTCCGACTGTAACCCACCCCATCCTGCAAACCTACCATCGATCACAAAGGCCCAAGGTCCATAACCATGCTTAATCCATAAAGATTCTTTGATGTCTATAAACTTCTCACAAGTTTTTTCATTGAAGATGATATTTGTTAATAAAGGCATTTGTTTCCTAACTAATTTATGATTCATTAATAGAGTAATATCTGATGTATCAACCTCAATTAGTCTTTTAAATTCAATTGTTTTCATATTGTTGTTAGTCTGTTTCTTTTAATTTGTAGTAGTTTATAAAATAAAGTCCTTACAGATTTCCTGAAACATTAAAAAAACGAATGTATTAAATATAAAATACTTTTTGGAAGCCTTTAGGCTATCTATTGGTTGAAAACAACACTTTCTGCAATAGACTTATTGGCTTCTATATCTGCTCTAACACTATTTATTTTTAATTCTATAGTCATAAGTGCAACTTTGCCGAGTGGTAAACGCAATGTTGATTTTTCAGATTTTATTAAATCAATAATAGCTTTGGATGCTTTTATTGGGTCACCTTCTTGCTTTCCGTCGACACCTTTAAGCTTGGTCCTAAAAGCCCCGGCTGTTTCTGAATAATCATCAATAATATTTTCTGCCAATCCAAGCCCGTCACCTGCAAATTTTGTACGGAATGGACCTGGCTCAACTATCGAGACTTTAATACCTAGTGGCGCAACTTCTTGCGCTAAGGCCTCACTAAATCCTTCAAGAGCGAACTTACTAGCGTTATAGATGCCAAAGCCTGCAAATGCTTTAATACCACCGTGAGATGAGATTTGAATAATATGTCCTTTATTTTCTTTTCGCATAAAAGGCAGCACAGTTTGAGTCAACTTTAGAGTTCCAAAGAAATTAGCCTCAAAGACCGTTCTAACCTCTTTTAATGAAGTTTCCTCTATGGCCCCGACAAATCCCATCCCAGCATTATTTACTAAAACGTCGATACGGCCAAATTTTGTGATAACCTTTTTTATATTTTCCTCAATGCTTTTTTCTTCCGATATATCCAATAGGATGGAATAGGCAGTAGTCGCAAATTTGTGATTGAATTCCTCGACCTGAGATTTTTTTCTAAAAGTACCAATAACAAAATCGCCGTTTGCCATAACGCCCTCGGCGAGTGCCTTTCCTAATCCGCTTGATATTCCCGTAATGAACCAAATTCTATTTTTCATTATATATTTTTTTTACATTAGTTAAAAATGTTTTTTGAAAGTTGTCGATGGTATTTGTCATCATTTCATTGTTCCCTTCAGTTGCTTTGAAGACAGAATCAAAACTAATATTATACTTGTCGTAATCTAGAGTTACCATACTAATTGTTGCCTTGTAATAGGATAAAGGCATTGGTGTTTCTATCATTTCATAACTTAAAACCCTCTTTTTGTTGTCAAGATTCGTAATTTTTTCAACTACTTTTGCACCATTAGATTTAAGAGTTAAAGTAACGATAGAGCCTTCTCCATTCCCAACCATTTCAGTTTGTTCAATGATTTCAGGGACTAGTTTGTCCAGATTACATAGGTTAGATATAGCCGTCCAAACTTTATCAGGATTGGCTGTTATTTCAATACTGTTTAAAACTTTGACTTTCTCTACCGACTGAGCGATTCCTATGTTGCATACCGAAACAAAGAACAGGGATAAAATTATTATCTTATGTTTATCCATAACTTGTAACTTTTTTTGATAATTCCAAATTGGAAATAAGTAATTATTACAAACAAAAGGGTAGGCAATAGCCAAAATCCGTTGCCAATAAAATCATGGGCAAAATGAAAAGCTACGATGTTGAAAATTACGGGCAGTAATATCAACCAACCAAAAAGCTTAGTTTTTGGTATTGTCAATAATATTCCACCAACAATTTCTACTAAGGCAACTACAATAAATAAGTAGGATGTGAACATTGCACCCATAAAACTTTGTGCAATTGGGTCTATAGGCGGTTCAACCGGAATAAATCCAAAGAATTTATTGAGTCCAAAAATGACCATCACTATGGCCAATGCCCATAGTGTTATTTTTTCAAATATATTTTTCATAAGATTAGTTTCTAATTTATTTTGGATTGAAAATACTGATATCAATATCTGTGTTAAATTGAATATTTGTCCAATTCGTAATTGTATGTTGTTTACCCAATACATTACCATCCCAATCAGCTTTAATATACTTTCTGTTCTTAGGGATTTTGATGCCCTCTATTGTTTGCCAATCGTAGGTCATTAAATTTGGTTCGGTAATACCAAAACCTGTTATAGTAAATAGAAATTGGTCTATCAGTTTGGTCTCTTTATTTCTATATAGAATATAGGTATCCTGTGTATCGCCCACATTATTTTCAAATGTTATTTTTATGCGGTCGTAGACTTTTCCGTTAACTTCTTGCCCAGTAAGTTTTTCATAAACCACACCTTCGTCCAATAATTTGAAGAACATAGCAAACCAATAATAGTTGGTCTTTCTTAAAAATCGTGCCACCCCATTCGTCTGTTCATTATGAGAAATTTTCCCATCAATTTTAACCCAAAATTCTTTACCATTATACCCTTCTTCACTTGCGCCCGAAATAGTCTGTTTACTATATTCACCTAAAGAAAGTTCACCGTCAAATACGTAAGTTTCGTGTCCAACAAAAGTTATCGAATTATCGCCCGGTGGGGTTCTATATTCAATGTCGTAGTTAACGTTTTTTAGCTTATAAAAGTTTTCCTTGCCGCCTGTAGCTTCAACTGTTTCTCTAATCATTTCTTTTGCCGTTTGACCCCACATAAATGAAGTTATAATGCAAAATGTAAGAACTAAATTTATTTTTCTCATCGTATTAATTCTTAAGTGTTTGTATAATTTCAGAAGCCTCAACTCGATTTCTATAATCAGCGCCTTCAGCTTTTGCGAAAATGATGGTACCATCTTTGTCGATAATGAAAACTGCGGGAACTGGTAACTCTCTTGAATCATCTGAGTAGTGACCGTCAAAATCGAACCCTAGAGATGTCATTGTATTTACTGGTATATCGCCATTTTTAAAAACGGTCGTATAATTTCTTGCTACAATGTTGCCATTATCACTAAGGACCTCAAATTTGAGTTCATTTTTCTCTTTAATATTCAAAGACTCATCAGGAGTTTGAGGAGATACGGCTATGAGTTGAGCATTCAAGGAATGAATATCACCAAGAACGTTTTGGTAATGTGCTAATTGCAGATTACAATATGGACACCAAGTACCTCTGTAAAAAGCTAATACAACTCTTTCCTTTTTAAGTAAATTGGACAGTTTTACAGTTTCACCGTTAGCATTTGAAAGAGCAAAGTCTGGTGCTTCATCACCAACTTTTAACTTCAAAACTGATTGATGTTTAAATTGTAAATCTTTGGCATCGTTATCAAAAACGTTCAATGCATCTTCGGGTAACATTTTTTTCAAATTCTCTCTTAACTCTTTTAGATTATCTTTATAAGATGTAGTATTCATTTTATTTTGTTTTAAATTACGTCAAAATCGACAAGACAAAATTGCGGTAATTTGAAGCTCTGAAAAATGAACTGTATTAAGAAATATTCTTGAACTAGATTAAGATTGTGTGGAGAGATTCTTTCTTATCTTGGACATAAATTCAGGTGTCATACCTAGATAAGATGCAATTACTTTTTGTGGAACACGCAAAACGATATTGGGATAACGCTGTAATATTTCTAAATACCTTTCCTCTGCGGTCATACTTAAATTTGATAATGCTCGCTTTCGTGAAAAAGCAAAGGCCTTTTCTGTTGATATCCTAAAATATTCGCTCAAGCCATGGATTTCTTTACAAAGCCCTTCAATGTCTTTATAGGTCATTTGAAAAATAGTTGAATCTTCTAATGCTTCAACATATAAAGTAGCTGGAGTTTGTGTTATATAACTGTAAAAGTCACTCACAAACCAATCTTCGATGGCAATTTGTACGGTATGCTCTTTTCCTTCATTGTCAATAAAATAAGACCTAAATGCACCCTTTTCAACATAATTTCTATATTGACAAACATAACCAGGTTGGTCTATAAATTGGCGTTTCTTGATTTTCGTTGTTCGAATTATGGAGGTAAGCTTATATTTCTCTTCGGAAGTCAAAGAAACATATCTATCAATATTTTGTAGTATTTTTTCGTATTGGTTCAAAAAAAATAAAGGCTAGATTAAATATTGTACAAAGGTATAGTTAATTTAACCTGTATAACTTAACCTAGATTAAGAAATAAATATACCATTATCCTAATCTAAAAAAATAAGATTTCAGATTAAAAAAAAGTTTATTATTGATTAATAACCACGTTTGATGGAATTTTCCATACTTTCACTAGTTTTTTATGATCACTTTAGTATAAATTTGATTTGTATACATTTTGGTATAATCTAGTGATTTAGATATGGTTTAAATTTTGGCAGTGTTTTACTAATTAACTGTGGTGGAAAAACATTTTTAACCATAAAAAGGTGAGATTTTTATTGAAAATACATAATTGAGTTTTTTTAAAAATTAACTATTCATATTGTAGGTTTTGATAGGAGGCTTATCAAACCATACGAATTAATAATTATAAGCTCTTATTTCTTTATATATTTTTTGAGTAGAAGGCGTTTTGATATTTAATTTATCTCCATATGTAATTATAGCACCTGCAAATAATTCCAATTCATTATTCATCTTTTTGGAATTAACGTCAAGTTGTAAAGATGTTGGTGTCTCTGGTGGAAATGAAGAAGCTTTTTCAAAAGTTTTGGGAATTATGTTTTTGTCCAATAAAATTCCTTTTGCGGTTGCAAGTAACTTTATTTCTTGCATTATGTCTTTGGCTTCTTTTTTCTGTATTTCATCGTTGCATACTGCACCAATGGAAGAGTTATGTTTTGCAGTTACCAATCCAAAACTTGCAATAAAAATGAATTTCGTCCAAATATCGGTTAAGGAGCTGTCCTTAAAATCAAAATCAATTCCGCAATTATTTAAAAAGTCAACAATCCAATCAATGTTCTCGGAAAAATTTTCGGGATCTCTTCCTAAAAAGAGTTTTCCTCTTTTTCCTTTATGTTCGACAATACCCTTTTGTTGTATATGTGAAGCAACGTAGACACAAGAAGGTAAAATTGTGTTATTTGGAATTACCATTCTTATTCTTTCATAAATGTCTGCGCCATTCATCAAAGGTAATAGTATTGTTCTTGTTGAAATAACTTTAACTAACTGTTTGCATACATGCTCCAAGTCATATTCTTTTACACATATTAAAACTAAATCAGGCGATGCTATGTTTAATATATCTTGATATAAAGCGTTTGGCCTAGTTTTTTGACCTGAATGTTCAGAAGAAATTAACGTTAGCCCTTTTTCTTTTACTACCTGGTATGTTTCACCTCGGGCGACAAATGAAACTTCATGGAGGTTTTCAATTCTATTGGTCTCGTTTATTTTAAATCCAAAATACCCTCCAACACCTCCAAGTCCTATTATTACAATATTCTTTTTGTTCATTTTAATAATTTTCTGCTAATATCTAATTATAAATTTGTTAAAGGACTTATCATATGACAAGAAATTACTATATCTTACTTATCTCTTTTCGGATTCTACTTAAAGAAGTATCAGTAATTCCCAAATAAGAAGCAATTATTTTAAGTGGTACATGTTGAAACAGATGGGGCTTCCGTTTCAAAAGGTTTAAGTATCTTGTTTCTGCTTTTTGACTTGCCATTTCAATTACTCTATCGTTTAGCTCATAATAATTTATGACGAATAAAAGTCTGCTAAATTCCCTAAATTCAGAAATAGCATGAAAATTTTCCTGGACATTTTCTATACTTGTTTCCCAAAACGAACACTTAGTTAAAGTATGATAGATTTCCTTCGTGGGCTGTTTTCTAAAAAAGGATAAAAAATCGTTCACAAAGCAAGGGGCGGAATATATGTTTGTTGTAATTTCCTGATTATCTTCATCCAGTATATATGACCGCAAATATCCTTTTTCTAAAAAATATGTTTTGGTGCTAATCACATTTTTGTCCAGTAAAACAATATTTTTATCTATATTGATTTGTTTAAATTTTTCTGTGATTTTCTTAACGACTCCCTCTCTTATTTGAAATAGCGAATGAAAATAATTGTTTAATAAAGATTTCTCCATTAGTCTGTAGTTTAATAAATGTTTGTGCCAAACATCCCATACTATTTTAAATTTTAGAAAAGCAATAAAAAAACATTCTTCTTCCAATATTAGTTTTGAGTGTCTGGGCCGTATCTCCGGGACCTTTAAAAATAGTCCATCTTGTTGAGTATACTAATTGTTGATGACCTTAAATATAAATTGGCTATTTTGAATATATATCTAGGCTATAACTTTCTTTTAGTTTTTGTCAACCATTTATAAAGGAGAGGTACTATTAGAAGAGTTAATAGTGTAGAGGATATCATTCCTCCAATAAGTGTCCAACCTAAAGGCGACCAAAGTGATGTTCCAGAAACTGTAAGTGGCAACAATCCAACAATTGTAGTCAAGGTTGTTAAGACGATTGGTGTAAACCTTCTTTTCGATGCTGTTGTAATAGCTTCTATTTTTGAGTGTCCTTCTTTTATTAATTGATTGGTATAATCCACCAAAATGATTGAATTGTTCACCACAATACCCACTAGGCTTATAAGGCCAACAAAAGCAAAGAAAGAAAATGACCATCCCGTAATGAAAAGTGCGATGAATGAACCACTTATTGCCAAAGGAATAGCGGAAAAGATTATTAGCGGCTGTCTTATGCTTCTAAACTGTAATACCAAAACCGCGAAAATTAATATTAGGGCTACCAATAAAAGTGTACCGAGATCACCAAAACTTTCCGATTGTGATTCATATTCGCCTCCAACGTGATATGTATATCCACTGGGCCAATTGTACGCTTCCAATTCTGTAATTATCTGTTCTGTAACAGTACGGGTAGCTTCTGGGTTTAAAACATTAGCTGTAATCGCTGTATTTCTATCGGTGTTATAATGGTTTATTTTTGCATAATCTTGGTCAAAGTTAATAGAGGCCAATTGATTCAGCAAGATGTTATCTCCATTTGCATTCGGTACTGATACTTTGCTGAAATCATTGATTGTCGGTCTATCTTTGAAAGGAATCCTCACAACGACCGGATAATCTTCATCCTCCTTGCTGATTTTAACTTTATCAATTGTTAAACCATTTAAGCTTGCTCTTACGGTCTGGTCAATATCAAGTAATGGTACATTGTAAATTGCCGCCTTATCCCTATTGACATCCACCTTGATATCTGTTTTGGCTCTCGCTAATGGATTTTCAACATCTATTACGCCTTTAGTTTTGGCAATAATATTTTCGATATCATTTGAGATTTTTTTAAGTGTTTTTAAATCTTCCCCAATGAGCAAAATTTCAATTGGTGCTTCAAAGGGAGCTCCATTCTGCAACTCCCTAAATGAAATTTTACCGTTAGGGTTATTGCTGAAAACTTTCCTGAAGGCATTTAATGTTCTGTAGAATTTTTCCTGTTCCCAGTCCTTAAAGTTGACCAATACCTCACCGTGATAGGTTTTATATTCTTCTGGAATTCTGTTGTAGTATACTTGCGGGTTGCCGTGACCTGCATTTGTGGTGTAGCTCTTTACATAATCTGTTGTATCTAAAACAGATTCAATATAACGAAGTGTATTATCTGTATGGTTAATGTTCCTGGAATATGGCTGCTCAATATTTAGTAAAATCATTGGTTTATCTGCTGTTGGAAAAAAGCTTACTCCAATTTTTGGGAATAGCATTATTGAACCAATTAGGATTATCACACCTACCAATAGAACTGCCCAACCTCTTCGCAAAGCGAAGGTTAGGATTTTTGAATATCTATTTTCAATAAAGCCATCAAGCGCTTTGGACACTACAGGTGGTTTAGATTCTTTTTTATTCTTAATAAGCTTTTGAGCTAAAATTGGTGTAAAGACAAGTGCTAATAATAAAGAACCCATCAATACAAATATTACAGTTAAGGGCAAACTTCTTAAAAATGCACCTGGTCCACTTTCTAAAAGTGCTAATGGCGCAAAAGCCAAAACAGTTGTTATTGTAGAACTAATAATTGCATAGCCAACTTCTGAAGTACCCTTTGCTGCAGCTTCACTTATAGTGTAGCCTTCTTTTTTAAATCTTATAATATTTTCTACAACTACAATTGCATTATCAACCAATAAACCTAATGCAATTACTAAAGAAGAAATGCTTATTTGGTGTAGTGCATACCCAGTAAAATCGAGCAGGACAATCGCAATAAGTATTGATAAAGGAATAACGGTAACGACAATTGAAGCTGGTCGCCACCCAAGAAAAACCAAGACTACTAATCCAACCAAAAATACACCTTGTAATAAATTGCTTAAGAAGTCGTTAATTCTTGATTTGACAGCTGTTGCTTGCTCAAATGGTGTTTCTAATTTTATAGATTTTGGTAGCGACTTTTTAAACGTGTCGGCCTTTTTACCAATCTCTTCAGAAAGTTTTAAAATGTTACCACCTTTTTTTTGGACTTACTATATTTAACCGGACATAGAGTTAAGAGCGTTTTAGTTATTAAAATTAACTTTGAAAAATGTCAAGAGAAAAAAGAAATTACACTGCAGAGTTTAAGGAAAAAGCTGTAGAACTTAG
>NZ_JBNPYE010000009.1:0-181146 GCF_051494225.1 Flagellimonas lutimaris
AACCGCAACGGAGGCCCAGGACCTAACAGATGTTCTTACATTGGACCCAAGTGCGGGAAACAACGCGATAACCGATGTGACCGACCCCACCAACCCACAGGACGCCGCAACAAAAAACTACGTCGACGGAATTAATGTTACATCTGGAGATGGAATCACAGTATCAAACCCATCCGCACAAGAATTTAATGTTGCCATCACAAATCCAGTCGTAGCAACTGGAAGAGTAACAAGTGGAACACTAACTGGATCGGGAGCCACAATTTCAGGTTTAGGTGGATCTTACACCATTACTTTAGATAATCCACCTTCTGGAGATTACACAATTCAATTAACACTTTACAACACCTCCGGTGCTATCCGAACAATCCAAGTAACTAATCAAACCGCTACTACTTTTGATGTTGTAATATATAATAGCGCATCTGCGATTGTAGATGCAGATTGGTTTTTCACGGTTATCAGTTTTTAAAATTTTGAAATACCTCCTCCACATAGCGTTTTTGTTGTCGGTCAGCTTTGCTGTGGCCCAAAGTGGGCTGTATAATCGCGGTAATTTGCAGGTACACCACAATGCCAACATAGGTTTGCACACCAACTTTATCAACGATGCCAACTTTGACCAAACCACAGGATTGGTCGGATTTTACGGCAATAACGTGATACTGGTTTCGGGGAGCATCCCTCCTACGCTTTGGGACACGGAGATCATGGCTGTTGGCAATGTTTTTTTGCAAAACTCCATCATGGTGCGGAACAACGTAAATTTTATCTACGGTAATTTCCTAACACCTACAAACAGGCAAATGGTATACCTCAATTTTATGGACCAAGGTTTTTTTACCGGTGAAAGCGATGCCTCCAAAGTAACGGGCTTTGCTGCAGTAAACAACCGCGATGTGTTTTCGTTCCCCGTGGGCGATCGTCAACAACTTAGGCCATTAACATTGAATTCCCAAGGTACCACACCTTTGGCCATCTGCGCTTACTTTTATGAAGACCCGTCCAGCCCTTCCTCCATTTTGGAAAGTTTTGATAGGGAGGAAAAAATACAGGACATTGGTTCTATAACCGATCGTGAATTCTGGATTGTCCAGAGTGATGTACCGGCCCAAGTAACCATTTCTTGGAACTCCCGGAGTGCTTTGGGAGCCATCCCCAATGCCACAGCGGAATCCATTATTGTGGTTGGATGGAGCAAATCGTCCAACCAATGGGTGATTATTGGCAATTCGTCCATTAGTGGTGATTTAACGCAAGGGTTTATTACCACAGAAACCTTTTTGCCAAATGACTATGCCGCCATTACTTTTGGTACCACTCCATTGCCCACCGATACGTTCGCGGTGAACAACCCCACCTTGGGGAACTATTTTTTGAGTCCGAACGGGGATGGCACCAACGATTTTTGGATTATCGATGGTCTGGAAGAGTCGCCCAATAACAGTGTACGTATTTTTAACCGATACGGACAACAGGTTTTTGAGAAAATCAATTACACCAATGAGTTTAGTGGAATCGCCAATACGGGAACCCTCATTACGAACCAGAGTGCCGGTTTGCCCGAAGGTGTTTATTTTTACCTCGTTACCTTGGACGACCTGGAGTTGGAATATACTGGCTTTCTTTTCTTAGATCGGTAAAATCAATCACATTTTCAAAGAGCATTTTCAAAAGCAGGAATTAAAAATACTTCTTAACTTGGGACAAAATTTGTTTCATGAAAAGAAGGACCTTCATAAAAACGGCTTCCGCATCAGGATTGGCCTGCACCATCCCCCCCATTTTTCCAAGCTTTTTCAATGCTGATTACTCCACCGAAGAGCTTATGGGCAAGGAAGAAATTGAACTTTTTGGTGAAGGTATCAACCTAAGGAAAGAAGCTTACGAGTCCTTTTTAGCAATGAAAAAAGCCGCCTATTCTGATGGATTTGATATCAAAATTGCCTCCAGTTATAGAGATTTTTATAGACAAAGAGGCATTTGGGAACGTAAATACCTAAGGTTTACCGAAGAGGACAACATGACTCCTTTGGATGCCATCGACAAAATTATTGAATACTCCACTATACCCGGAACCAGCAGGCACCATTGGGGCACCGATATCGATATTATTGATGGATACCCCGAAGTTACAGGTGATGTTTTGGTAACCGAAAAGTTTGAGGCAGGCGGACCTTATGAGGGCCTTAAACTGTGGATGGATGAAAATTCAGTGAAATATGGGTTCTATCTTGTATATACCGATAACCCCAGAAGAAGAGGTTTTAAATTTGAACCATGGCACTACAGCTATGCCCCCTTATCCATACCTATGTTAACGGCCTACCGAAAATTGAATGTCCTGAAATTATTGAAAAACGAAGATTTTTTCGGCAGTGAGCACTTTACCACTGGTTTTATCAAGACCTATGTGCAAGACAATATTTTGGACATTAACCCGACGCTGCTATAAACGGTTTTTTTGTATCTTCAATTAACAAGAACACTTAGCCATGAGAAGAGGAAGTTGGAGGATTCGTATCCTTATCGGTTTGGCCATTGTGGCCTTTGCCTTTGTACGTAGGTGCAACAATCAAGAAGAAAATCCATATACGGGCAGGACCCAGAATATAAACATGACCGCCGAGCAAGAGATTGCGATCGGGCTGCAAAGTGCACCCGAAATGGCTCAACAGCACGGTGGCCTCTATCCTGATGAACGTATGCAAGCTTTGGTGGATGCCGTGGGCAACAAATTGGTGCAAAGTAGTGTAGCGCGAGAAACCCCTTATCAATATGAGTTTCACCTTTTGGCAGATGATCAAACCATAAATGCATTTGCCCTTCCCGGAGGACAGATTTTTATAACCTATGCACTCTTCTCCCAGCTCAACGAACCGCAGCTAGCTGGTGTTTTAGGACACGAGATCGGCCATGTAATAGGCAGGCATTCGGCAGAACGTATTGCGGAGAGCAATTTTTGGCAAACCTTGGCAACAGGCGCCTCAGTTGGGGGCGACATGGGCAACGTGGTAGCCGGTATTGGTCAGAATACCTTACTAAAAAATGGAAGAGGTGATGAATTGGAAAGCGACGAACTCGGTGTTTTATTTATGATTCAATCTGGATACGAGGCAAATGAAATGATAGAAGTGATGAAGATCCTGAAAGCTGCGGCCGGCCCAAACAGGGTTCCGGAATTTCAAAGTACCCACCCCGATCCCGAAAACCGAATTGAAAAAATAAAAGAAGCCATCCAAAAATATTCAGGTCGATAGAATTGGCCGTTTATCGATAAAACAATAAGATTGGCATAATTTCTGTACCTTTGAGAAAACCCAAATCCTACTAAGGTTCTCTTAATCTTTTATGCTATAAAAAAGAGAGAACATATGGGAACACTAGTACACTTTAAAGATCTCTATTTAGAGGCATTTGACGATTGCAAACCAAGCTTTGTAGTACTTTTTTTAAAAGGGTACTCTATATTTTGCGCGGTTATGTTATTTATGGCCGTATATGCATTTTTGTACAGAGCTTTTACCGGCTTTGAATTCTAAGTCACGAGACACACTCTTTTGCAAGAACACTAAATATGTAAATGAGAAAAAAGGCCCATCCGATCGGATGGGCCTTTTTCATAAGACGAATAAACTCCTTTCTTATTTTTTCATAGCATCTTCCAACACAGCTATTGCTTCCGTGGCATGGGATAGTTTGGCATATTTCATTGCTGTCATACCTCCGTCGCAACGCTTTTTAAGGTCAGCGCCGTTTTCAATAAGCACTTTTAATACTTCGGCCTTATTATAACGGGCCGCATAGTGGATAGGCGCCTTACCTAAAGATTTTTGGTTGACATCTTCTCCAAGCTCAATAAACTTTTTAACAGTATCAACATCACCCTGCATTACCGCTTTGCAAAAAGCGCTAAGGTCATCTGGTGACACTATTGTAATGTCTGCTTCAGTGTTTGTGGTTTTCAGCTCATTGGCAGAAATACCGCTTAGGGCCAACAAGCAAACTGCGGCCACTGTAAAGATTGTTTTTTTCATGATGAATTGTTTTTGATTAATGAATTTACTTGTTATAAAAATAGACTTCTTTAAATCAAGGATGTTACAGGATTAACAGTTAAATAACTAAATTTTAACAATCATTCAAGAAAATAACAAAACAATTAACAAATTAACAATCAGAAAATTAAAGAAAAAACTAGGGCATCCAACCAGATCATTTTACTTTTGTGGTACAATTTTTCACTATGAACAAAAAGGTTATTCTAATGATTTTGGATGGCTGGGGAAAATCTCCCGATCCAAAAGTTTCGGCCATTGCAAAAGCAAACACACCATTTATTGATTCACTTTATACCAAATATCCCGATGCAGACCTTCATACCGACGGAATGAATGTTGGTCTTCCTGAAGGGCAAATGGGAAATAGTGAGGTGGGACACATGAACCTTGGTGCTGGAAGAATTGTGTATCAAGACCTGGCCAAAATCAATAAGGCTGTAAAAGAAGATACCCTAAAAAACGAAAAAGTGCTCAAAGAAGCATTTGAATATGCCAAAGCAAACAACAAACCTATCCATTTTCTTGGTTTAGTGAGCGACGGAGGGGTGCACAGTCACATCGACCACTTAAAGGCCCTGATTAAAGCGGCCGATGATAGTGGAGTGGAAAAATCCTTTGTGCATGCCTTTACCGATGGTCGGGATGTAGACCCTAAAAGTGGTAAAGGATTCTTGGTGGACCTTACCAATTATTGCTCCGATAAAAATACCAAATTGGCCACCGTTGTGGGAAGATATTATGCCATGGATCGTGACAAAAGGTGGGAACGCGTAAAAATGGCTTACGATGTATTGGTCAATGCTGAGGGAGAAAAAACTCAGGATATTGGCAAAGCCATGCAAAAAAGCTATGATGATGGCGTTACGGATGAATTTATCAAACCTTTGGTTTTAACGGATAATGAGAATGAACCAGTCGCCAAAATCAAGGATGGGGATGTCATTGTTTTCTTCAACTTTAGGACAGACCGTGGTAGAGAACTGACCCAAGCCTTGAGCCAGCAGGATTTCCATGAGCAGAACATGCACAAACTGGACCTGTATTACGTTACCATGACCAATTATGATGATTCTTTTAAGGGAATCAAAATCATATTTAATAAAGATAATATTAAGGATACCCTTGGTGAGACCCTTGCCAAAAACGGCAAGAAACAAATACGTATCGCGGAAACCGAAAAATATCCGCACGTTACCTTTTTCTTTAATGGGGGTCGCGAAGAACCTTTTGAAGGGGAACAACGTATTCTTTGTCCATCACCCAAAGTGGCCACCTACGACCTTCAACCTGAAATGAGTGCCTACGATATTCGTGATGCCATTGTGCCCGAGCTTCAAAAAGGTGAAGTGGACTTTGTCTGCCTTAATTTTGCCAACCCTGATATGGTAGGCCATACCGGAGTAATGGAAGCGGCAATCAAAGCGTGCGAAACCGTTGATGAATGTGCCAAGGACGTCATTACCGCTGGATTGGAAAATGGGTATTCCACTATTGTAATTGCGGACCATGGAAACTGTGATACCATGGTGAATCCAGATGGAAGCCCTAATACGGCACATACCACAAATCCTGTTCCTCTTATTTTAGTCGATAATGATGTAAAAGAGGTCAAAAGTGGTGTTTTGGGAGATATTGCCCCTACCATTCTTAAATTATTGGGGGTTCCACAACCGGAATTGATGACTCAAAAGCCATTGGTATAGCAAACATTCCTTAAAATCCATAGAATCAAATTATCTTTGCGGCTATGATTCAAGTAAAAACAGCAGAGGAAATTGAGTTGATGCGCGAAAGCGCTTTGGTCGTATCCAAAACTTTGGGCATGTTGGCCAAGGAAATAAAGCCCGGTGCAAATCCATTAACATTGGATAAAATGGCCGAGGAGTTTATTCGAGAACAAGGAGCAGTGCCTGGTTTTTTGGGCATGTACGACTTTCCAAACACCCTGAATTGGAGTCCAAACGCACAAGTTGTTCACGGAATACCCGGAAATGAACCTTTGAAAGAAGGTGATATTATTTCTGTGGATTGTGGTGCCGTTAAAAATGGGTTCCATGGTGATCACGCCTATACTTTTGAGGTTGGCGAAGTCGAAGAGGAAACCAAAAAACTTCTAAGGGTTACCAAAGAATCCCTATACATCGGAATCAGGGAGTTTAAATTAGGCAACCGAGTCGGTGATGTTGGTTATGCCATTCAAAAATATACGGAAGACCATGGTTATGGTGTTGTCCGTGAATTGGTAGGCCACGGTTTGGGAAGAGAACTACACGAAGACCCACAAATGCCCAACTATGGCAAAAGAGGTCGAGGTAAAAAGTTCGTTGACGGAATGGTGGTGGCCATAGAACCCATGATCAATATGGGTACCAAACGCATAAAACAACTTAAGGATGGTTGGACCATACTTACCGCCGATGGCAAACCTAGTGCACACTTTGAGCATGATGTGGCCTTAGTGGATGGAAAACCGGAACTGTTGTCCACTTTCCAATATATTTATGAAGCTTTAGGGATTACCAGTGACGAAGAAGACGAATTCCGCAGCAAGAAATTGGTGCTTTAGTGGTCAGTAATCTTTATATTGACACAAATTTCGCAGTAGTTATAAAAACAACCAATAAAATATTTAGCAGCATCAAAGATGAATTTGGGTTTGATAGTCAATTCTGGAGAGGATAGTTTTACCCATAGAAGAGTAATATTATAAAATAACCGTTTCGTGTTTTGATGAAAATTCGTCAATTCGAGTGATTTTTTTGGAGTGAAACGGAGAAAGATTGTATCGAGAATTGGAGTATCAACATTAAATCCCTTGTTCTCGATACTTTTTCCCAAGGGGAAAAAACTCGAACTGACATTTCTTTTGCCACCATCATTCAAAATTCACAACCGGTAATAATTCGTATAAACTAGTGTGATTCGTGTCAAAAATATTTAAATACTTCCTCAACCTAATTCCTAGACCTTTACTTATCCGATTAAGCTATTGGGTACGTCCATTGATTGCCTTTTCCCTAAAGGGAAATAGGTTCACCGATCCCATTGACGGAAAAAGTTTCAGAAGTTTTTTACCATACGGTTATGAAAATCCCAGAGAGAATGTGCTCTCTCCCTCCACCCTATCCTTGGAAAGACACCGTTTACTTTGGCTGTACTTAAAAAAAGAAACCAATTTCTTCGCTAAGCCATTAAAGTTACTCCACTTTGCTCCTGAACAAGCTTTTTACAAACGATTTAAAAAGCTGGGCAATTTGGAATACACAACCACCGACCTGAATTCTCCCTTGGCAGATGTGAAAGCTGATATCTGCGATCTACCCTTTCAGGATAATTCTTTTGACGTGATTTTATGCAATCATGTTTTGGAACATATTCCCAACGACACCAAAGCCATGCAAGAACTCTACCGTGTTATGAAACCGGGCGGATGGGGCATCTTTCAGATTCCACAAGATTTGAAGAGGGAAAAAACATTTGAGGATGACACTATCACTGATAAAAAAGAGCGAGCTCGTATTTTTGGTCAGTATGATCATGTTCGCATTTACGGAAGAGATTATTTTGACAAACTTCGAAACATAGGCTTCATAGTCGAAGAATTGGATTACACCCATACTCTTCCAAAGGAAGAAGTTGAAAAATATCGATTGGCAAAGGGTGAAATCATTCCCCTGGTGCGGAAATAATCAATTCTTGATCAAAGCTTCAAAACCCGGTGTAAAAAACTCATGGGTCTCCCCATTTTCATCCAAATAAATAATGTAAGCCTCCAACTCATCATGATTTTGAAGCACTCCTTTGGAATCTTCTAAATCCATCGCCATAAAGGTTGTGGCATAAGCATCAGCAACCGCACAGGTTTTGGCAACCACGCTTGTTGCCAAAACACTGGAGTTTTTAGTATACCCGGTTTTTGGGTTGATGGTATGCACATACTTTTCTCCAGTTTCAGGATCTACTCGAAATTTTCTATAGTTTCCTGATGAGGCCATGGCCACATCTTTCAAAGAAACAATCTGTTTTAGTTGACGACCTGTTTCCGTTTGTGGGTCGTCTATTCCAACGGTCCATCGTTTACCCGAATCGATATTGGTTCCTTTGGCCAATACTTCACCGCCAACTTCCACTAAGTAATTTTTGATGCCCTTTTCATCCAGCAGAGCGCCCAATCGGTCTATGGCATACCCCTTGGCCACCGCATTAAAATCAAAACGAATGGATGGATGCGTTTTGGTAATCGTGTTATCCTGATTCAATTGTACTTTTTCCCATCCAACATAACCCAATAAACTATCTACACGAAGGCTATCGAG
Organism: Flagellimonas lutimaris; assembly: GCF_051494225.1. Taxonomy (GTDB): domain Bacteria; phylum Bacteroidota; class Bacteroidia; order Flavobacteriales; family Flavobacteriaceae; genus Flagellimonas; species Flagellimonas lutimaris_A. The sequence continues at coordinate 8,378 of NZ_JBNPYE010000009.1, forward strand.
CTCAATTTGTTCTCCTGGACCAAATCCCCACGCATTGGCCAAAACGCCAATAGTAGGGTCAAAATAGCCATTGGAAGCTTCATGAACTTTACTGGAAACATCAAAAACTTCTTTGAACATATCATCTACCACAATCGTGGAATCCCCTTCATTGATTTTAGAGATATCCGAAGAAGGAATGTAAGTGGACATGGATTGATTCAACACTTGAAAAACGGAATCAATTTCCTGTTGATAGTCCAGCTCTTCATCAGAAATATAAATAATGGAATATGTGGTACCAAGGGCATTTCCCCATGTTTGATTTTTTACAGTTTCCTTCGGTGCACAGTTAAAAAAAAGCACCACCAGCCCTAAAAACAATATTTTGCTCTTCATTTATATCTCGATTAAACCTTGATAGTCTACTACATATTCTTCGTCCAAATACAGGGGCTCGGTCCTGTCAGAAGCGTTTGAAAGACCAACTCCAGCAAAATAGGTTCTTGCTTCAAACTTTTCTGCATGTGCCTTGACGGTCTGCATCAACTCTTCATCATACTCTCGTGGGTTTAGTGGAAATTCCACATTACGCACCACTATAAAATGCAGTACCTTTTCCTTAAGACATACATATTGTGGATTTTTCTTAGGCTTACTATTAATGGCCATAAACTCAAATCCATTGGCCTCGAGCTCACGCCCTACGATATTCATTGCCAAATTATGTAGCTCCTGTTCTGTTAATTCTCTTGCCATAAGTAACAAAAAAACCGATGCATGAGCATCGGTTTGGTTTTATTTATACCTCTCGACAATGCTCGAGGTGCCAATCAATTTTGGTTTTATCCTCCAAAGTCATCAAACCTGATATTCTCATCTGGAATACCGAAATCTTCACCCATTTTTTGAACAGCTTTGTTCATCAATGGTGGGCCACAGAAATATAGTTCGATATCTTCTGGAGTTTCGTGATGGTTCAAGTAGTTATCGATAACACAGTTGTGAATAAACCCGACAAAACCATCTCCTTCTTCATCGTTAATGTCCTTCTTGACCTTCCAATTATCTTCTTCCATTGGTTCTGAAAGTGCCATATAGAACTTAAAGTTAGGGAAATCCTTTTCCAATTGCTTAAAATGGTCAATATAGAACAACTCTCTTTTGGAACGTCCACCGTACCAATAAGTTACTTTTCTATCTGTTTTCAATGTTTTGAACAAATGATACAAGTGAGAACGCATAGGGGCCATACCAGCACCACCACCTACGTACAGCATTTCTGCATCCGACTCATTGATGAAGAATTCACCAAACGGACCTGAAATGGTTACAGGGTCACCTTCCTTCAAACTAAAAATATAAGATGAAGCGATACCTGGGTTCACGTCCATCCATCCGTTTTTGCTACGATCCCATGGTGGGGTCGCAATACGAACATTCAACATAATCTCTCTTCCTTCGGCTGGGTAAGAGGCCATGGAGTAGGCCCTTTCCACAGTTTCTGGATTTTTCATGACCAATGGCCACAGGTTGAATTTATCCCACTCCGCCTGGAATTTGTCCGGAGTTTCGTGCTCCTCGGGGTGAGCAGTAATATCAATATCCGAATATTTTACTTCACAAGGTGGAATCTCAATCTGGATATACCCTCCTGCTTTGTAATTCATTTCTTCTGGAATCTCTACAACAAACTCCTTAATGAAAGAGGCCACATTATAGTTACGCACCACTTTAGCGTTCCATTTTTTGATACCAAAGACCTCCTCTGGAATGGTGATTTCCATGTCTTGTTTTACCTTAACCTGACAGGCCAAACGAGCTCCTTCTTGCAATTCCTTTTTTGAAAAGTGTGGGGTTTCAGTAGGCAATGCTTCACCACCACCCGAAAGTACGTGGCATTCACACTGGATACATGTTCCACCACCACCACAAGCGGATGGCAAGAATATTTTTTGGTTACCCAAGGTAGAAAGCAAGGATCCTCCCGAACCAACTTCCAACTCTTTTTCTCCATTAATAGTAATGGTTACTGGACCTGATGGGGATAATTTTTCTTTAGTGAATAGCAACAACGCCACCAACACTAACAACAAAACAAGAAATGCTACTACAGTAATTAAGATAGTACCTCCGGTACTTGCGGCTAATATCATCTTTATTTGTTTAAGACTTCGTTATAAGAGATTGCTTCTTCCTTGTCCTCAATCTCCTTTTTAATTTCTTTTTCTTCCTTAGTTTCAACGGTTGTGCTTTGAGTTTCCTCTGGCGGCTCATTGTCTCCCGTGAGCATGCCTCCAAAACTTTGGAACCCAATTCCCATTAAACCTGTGATTATAAAAGTGATTCCCAAACCACGTAAAGGCGCTGGTACATTGGAATATCTAATCTTTTCACGAATGGCAGCTATCGCCAAAATGGCAAGGAACCATCCGATACCTGAACTAACCCCATAATTTAAAGCTAACCCAATATTTGGTATTTCACGTGTCTGCATAAACAAAGAACCACCTAAGATGGCACAGTTTACTGCAATTAATGGCAAAAATATACCCAAGGAGTTATACAGTGATGGTGAAAACTTTTCCACTACAATCTCAACCAACTGAACCATGGTCGCGATGGTTGCAATAAAAAGGATGAATGATAGGAAACTTAGGTCGTAATCGGCATACTCCGGGCCCAACCAAACCAAGGCTCCATCTTTTAACAGATATTGATCCAACAACCAGTTAAGCGGCACGGTAACACCCAACACGAATATTACTGCAGCACCCAAACCAACGGCTGTGGAAACTTTCTTGGATACGGCCAAGTAGGAACACATTCCCAAAAAGACCGCAAACACCATATTGTCTACGAAGATTGATCTAAAAAATAGTTCTAAATGCTCTAACATACTTCCTTGGTTTATGCTTCTTCAATTAATGCCCTATTTCTAGAGCGTTGTACCCAAATTATGATTCCCACCACAATCAATGCAGCTGGGGGAATAATCATAAATCCATTGTTCTCGTATCCGATGGAATACAATCCAGTTTTGGTAACAGGGTCTCCCAGTACTTTAAAACCGAAAAGGGTTCCAGAACCCAATAGCTCTCTAAAAAAACCAACAATGACCAATATGATACCATATCCCATAGCATTTCCTATTCCATCTAAAAAAGCCTTACCTGGGCTGTTCCCAAGTGCAAAAGCTTCAAAGCGCCCCATGATGATACAGTTGGTGATGATCAATCCCACGAATACAGAAAGTGTTTTGCTCAAATCATAGGCGAACGCCTTCAAAACTTGGTCCACAATGATTACCAATGCGGCAACAACCACTAATTGCACAATGATTCTAATTTTTGATGGGATGATATTACGCATTAACGAAATAACCACGTTACCCATACTAAGTACAAACAACACTGAAAGGGCCATAACCACAGATGCCTTTAGCTCTGCCGTAATCGCTAGGGCAGAACAGATTCCCAATACCTGAATGGTAATCGGGTTGTTGTCAGCCAAAGGGTCCAATATCAGCTTTGAATCCTTTTTTGATAGTAGTGCCATATTATTTCTTTCTAATGGTTTCTAAATAAGGTTTGTAAAGTTTGATGCAATCCCTGATCATGGCCGTAACACCATTACCAGTAATCGTAGCCCCTGCCAAAGCGTCCACTTTGTTGTCTTCTTTATCCGTATTCAAAGGATCACCGTTTCCTTTGGCCACAGTAATACCCTCGAATTTATTTCCGGACATGATGGATTCTCCTTTAAAATCATCCATAAAAAAGCGCTGCTTAATATTGGCTCCAAGTCCGGGTGTTTCTCCTTTGTGATCAAAATATACCCCTTGAACAACCATTTGGTCATCCAAAGAAATGTATCCCCAAATAGCATCCCAAAGTCCTTTACCATACATTGGAATGATATAGAATTTTTCACCATCCTTTTCTCCGATCAACAAAGGAAGTTCTGCCGCTTCACCCTTTTTGGCCTTGGCAAGCTCTTTTTGCACATTGATTAAATAGGCGTTATCCATTTCGGTGGCTTTTGCTCCTTCCACCACCAATTGCTCTGTAATGTATTTGGAAAAATCGGCTTCAACAGAACTTGTAGGGATAAAGGTAACATCACCATCACCCTCGTTCTGGTTCACCCCCATGGCATAAAGGATGTTCTGTTGTTTTTCGAAGCGTTGATTTTCATGAATCTTAGGTTTGAGCCCAGATGCCACAAATGCGAGCAATGAGCCAACAACAACCACCATGATGGCCGCAAAGATTACAGTATAGCTGTTTTTTTCTGTATTGATTGCCATATCTAAGCTGTTTCCGTTTTTAGTGAATCAACCTCATCCGAAGTTTTAGGATATATGGTTGCAGTCTTCAATCGTTTCAATCTCTTTTTAATGTTGCCCCTTACTACATAATGGTCGATGGTAGGTGCAAATACATTCATCAATAAGATGGCCAAGAACACACCTTCTGGATAACCTGGGTTGAACACCCTAATCATAACCGATAGGAATCCGATAAAGAATCCATAGTACCATTTGCCCTTATTGGTCTGAGAACCGGTAACAGGGTCTGTAGCCATAAATACGATACCGAAGGCCAGGCCTCCTACCAACAAGTGTTGCCAGTAAGGAAAACTCATTAAGGTATAGAACTTACTATACTCCGGTAACCAACCGGCATCTACAATTCCATTAAATATAAGTCCCATGGCCAAAGCTCCAACTACAGCGCTCACCATAATCCTCCAAGAGGCTATTTTTGAGAAGACCAAGAAAAGACCTCCCAATATAATCAACAAGGTAGATGTTTCACCAACGGAGCCCGGTATAAATCCGTAGAACATATCGGCCAACGAATAACTATAATCCGAACCTTGTGCCAATGAACCCAAAATGGTTTCACCTGAAATGGCATCTGCCGTCCCTGCTCTTTCAACCGCACCATGTACCCAAACTTTATCACCACTCATCCAGGTTGGATAAGCGAAAAACAAAAATGCACGTATGGTCAACGCAGGGTTTAATATATTCATTCCGGTACCACCGAAAACTTCTTTACCGATAACAACACCAAAGGCTACCGCAATGGCCAACATCCAAAGTGGTGTATCTACAGGAACAATCAAAGGAACCAACATTCCTGTTACCAAGTACCCCTCTTCAACCTCATGACCTTTGATCACAGCGAACAAGAATTCAATACCTAGTCCAATTCCATAAGAAACTATTACCAAAGGCAAAACCGTAGTGATACCCACCAAGAAGTTATCCCATGTCAAAAAGTTTTCAAACAAAGAGAAACTCTCCGGAAACCCATTGATTGCAGAGTAATGCTGATATCCTGCATTGAACATTCCGAACAACAGACATGGCACCAAGGCCAAAATTACGGTGTTCATGGTACGTTTCAAGTCATCCGCACCGCGAACGTGAGCACCAGAATGTGTAGTGTCATTTGGCGTATAAAGAAAAGTATGCAGTGCATTAAAGGCCGGGGCCATTTTTTTGCCCTGATACTTAAGTTTTAACTGATGTAATTTATCTTTCATGCCCATATTATCCAAGTTCTTTTTGCAACAAATCCAATCCTTCCCTGATTATTTGTTGGTGTGGTTGTTTTGATATGCATATGAATTCTGTCAAAGAAAAATCTTCTGGAGCTACCTCATAGAGGCCCAATTGCTCCATCTCGTCCAAATCTTTTACCATACAGGCCTTCAACAATTGAAGCGGGTAAATATCCATTGGAAAAACTTGCTCGTATTGCCCGGTTACCACAAAAGCTCTATGCTCTCCGTTGGTATTGGTATCCAAATCATATTTCTTTTTAGGCATCAACCAAGAAAAGGTCAATGCTCTTGTAGTGGAAATTTTATTGAACACCGGCTTGTTCCACCCGAAAAATTCGTAGTCATCACCTTCAGGGATGGCAGTTACGGTATTATTATAGAATCCAAGATGTCCTTCAGTGTTTGTTTTGGTTCCCGTTAGCACATCTCCGTTTATCAACCTAAACCTATCCTCATTAACACCACTTGCGTATAAAAAGGTAGAGATTTCGGCTCCGATTTTCGTTGTATAGTATTTTGGCTCCTTTATCACAGAACCGGCCAAGGCCACAATTCTTTCCGCATTGAACTTACCGGTCAGCAAAAGTTCACCGACCATAACAAGGTCTTGCGGGGACAAAGTCCAAACCGTTTCACCTTTGTTAACGGGATCGATTCTGTTGATTTGCGTACCCACCAAACCTGCTGGATGGGGACCTGAAATCTTGTGCAGCTCTATGCCTTTGATATCATTAAAAGGAGATCTGCCCGTTCCAACAGTCACATGGATTTTTCCAGGCGTAAGCTTACTTAGGGCCATTACCGCCGCTTGAATCTCCTGCTCCTTACCCTTGAGGATAAAGTCGGTATCCGCCGCCAATGGTGCCGTGGCATATCCCGAAACAAAAATTGCTTTTGGGGTTACACTGGGGTCAGCAATCACATCGTAAGGTCTTTGTTTGATGAAAGGCCATCCACCACATTGCAAGAGGTAGGATTTAATGGCTTCTCCATCCGCCGTATCCAAATCCGGCACCTTATTAATCATGTAATTTTGTTCTTTATCGGCAAGAATCTTAAGTGTTAAGATTTTTCTCCTTGCTCCCCTGACAATTTCCACAAGTTCTCCACTAACTGGAGAAACGAAGTGCATTTCTTCGTTATTCTTGTTGTAAAAGAGGGGTTCTCCCGCCTTTACTTCTTCCCCTTGTTTTATCAACATTTTTGGAGTGATTCCGTGGAAATCATCTAGGTTCAGGGCATACACGTTACTAGTAACGGCTTTGGAAACAGTCTGCTTTGCAGCCCCGACGAGGTTGATGTTCAACCCCTTTCTAATCCGGATGTCTTTAGACATATTATTGTAGACCTTTTATTATCAAAATCGGACGCAAAAATAGCACTAAAAGGATTGTTTTCATAATAATTAACCATAAAATTGGGATTATACCGAGCTTAATTCACTGGGCATACTTTTTGTTTACCTTTACTCTAAATTTTTGTCCTTGATGCGCTTTACCTACATTCTCTTCCTATCGGTTTTTATTACCACTTCTACTTTTGGACAAGTTGTAAAAGAGGTGAATCCACCAGAAAACATCAAAACCATAGTATTTAAAGGTCCTACGGAAGACCAATTTCCCGTAATACAACTTGGGGAATCCATGACTTTGGAGTTTGATGACCTAACAGCCAATGAACAAGATTACTATTACAAAATTATTCATTGTGATTATGACTGGACCCCGTCGCAGCTTTTAAAATCCCAATACCTATCCGGGGCGGACAACCAACGAATTATAGACTACGAAAACAGCTACACCACCCTACAACCTTACTCCAATTATCGGCTCACAATCCCGAACGAAAATGTTAAATTAAAGGTTACGGGCAACTATGTACTGGAAATCTACAATAGCTACGGCGACCTCCAATTTTCGAGAAGGTTTGTAGTATTCCGTGATGCAGTTTCCGTTGCAGGCGTTGTAAAAAGGTCTCGGGATTTCAACTTCATCAACACTAAACAGGTTGTACAATTCAACATTAACACGGCTTCTTTTAGGGTAGTCAACCCAAAAAAAGAAGTAAAGGTCGCTATAATACAAAACCACCATTGGCCAACAGCACTATACAATATAAAGCCCCAATTCACTATTGGCACTGAACTCGTTTACAAATACAATGAGGAAACCAGCTTTTTTGGTGGAAACGAATATTTGAACTTTGACACCAAAGACCTCCGCTCTCCCACCTTTGCCATATCCAAAATCGAGATGAGAGATGTGTACCACCATTATTTGTTCACCAATCAATATAGGTACGACAAGGAGTACACCTATTTCCCCGACATTAATGGGGATTTTGTGGTACGCACACTCCAAGGGGATGATGTTTCTAGAGAAGCGGAATATTCCAAAGTGCATTTTAGCCTGCCCTACACCAATCAAATTGGATTGGACAATGTATATGTTATCGGAAAGTTCAATAATTATGCATTGAACGAGGAAAACAAAATGATTTTCAATGAAGAAACCGGAAAGTTTGAGGCGACCCTTATGATGAAGCAGGGTTTCTACAATTATAAATATGTTGTACAACGAGAAGATGGAACTATTGAACCCAATCTAGTGAGCGGTAACTTCCACTTTACCGAAAACAACTATCTCATTTTGGTTTATTACCGGAATTTTGGGGATATGTACGATAGCATAATAGGTATAGGCTCGGTAAACTCCAGAAATATCAGCAATTAATTATCTTTAGACCTAAATCCTGAAAAAAGGTATGGGGAAAAAAGATGGTTTGATCACCAAAGGTCGCTACGAACTTAAGTTCAGAGGTGTTAAATGCCTGAACTGCGGACACCCACTCGACATTAGTGATAAGTATTGCCCAAATTGCTCACAAGCCAACAGCACAAAAAAACTGACGTTAAAGGATTTTTTTGATGAGTTCTTCTCTAGCTTGATCAATTACGATTCCAAGCTTTTAACCACACTTTACGCCCTATTATTGAGGCCGGGAAGAATAACTAAGGATTATGTAAATGGCAAAAGAATTACATACACCAATCCATTCCGGTTTTTATTGAGCTTGGCCTTCCTGTATTTTTTGATGGTCACCTACAATAACCAGTTCGCCAATTTAGATGAAGCCGCCAAAAATTTTGATGGCACCATATATAATGGCCCCATTAGCTTTGACTTGGGTTCGGGTGATTTGGAAGTGGACAGTGTTGCCATGAAAAAGCAATCCGAAAAAGCCATGAAAAATTTGGATTCATTAAAAAAAGGGAACCCCGAGATTTTGGCAGGCCTACAAAAGTTCGACTCCATTAATACCGATGACCCAGAAATGTCATCACAATTGAAGTATTTGGATTCCTTGGGAATTTTTATGCAAGGAGCGAATGAAAAGAAAAAGCAAAAAGATTCTTTTATGAATGCCGACCCAGTAGGCTACTTTAAAAGTCTTGAAAAAGAGTCTGGCATGGGTGCATTTTCGAGAAAAGCTGAATTTTTCGGATATGCTATTAAAAGAGATACCCTTTACAACTTTAAACAGGCACAAGCCAAATACAATATAGACGAAAGCACCACCAATAAGATGGCCTTCAATTTTTCCAACAGCATTTTGAAGGTAATGAGCCAACCTGGAACATGGATCAATGACACCATATCCAAGCTTCCTTTTATCATATTTTTCTTTTTACCAGTGTTCACAGTGTTCATTTCTCTGGTTTACATCAGAAATAATTATACCTACACCGATCATCTTATTTTTAGCTTTCACAATCAATCACTCTTATTTATATTGCTCATCCTTAGCTTTACATTGGATACCTTATTCGATGTAAACAGCTCAGGAATCTTTCTGCTGATTTTCGGCTTTTACCTGTATAAGGCGATGCGAAAATTTTATGGACAGGGAAGATTTAAAACCATTGTGAAATACATCTTTCTGAACACTATATTTATGATTTTGGCCTTTATCACGATCATAGCTACGTTTACGGGAAGTGTCTTTACCTATAATTGATATGTTTACACAGGTAACTAAAGGAATTAAAGTATCGGTTAGCACCTCTTTTGAAGGGACTTTCTTCAAAAACTATAAAGTGCACTATGCGTTCGGCTATACCATAACCATTGAAAACCTTAGTAAGGATACCGTGCAGCTTACGGCAAGGCATTGGGATGTATTTGACGCCCTCAAAGAAATGGAAACCGTTGATGGAGAGGGTGTAATTGGCAGAAAGCCGGTGATAAAACCCGGCAAATCGCACACCTACAGTTCCGGTTGTTTACTAGCTTCACCAGTAGGTGCCATGCGAGGTCATTATAATATGGTCAACTTTACCAATGCAGAAGAGTTTGAAGTTGAAATCCCAACATTTAAGTTTGCGGCCCCCTTCGCCATAAACTAATCACCATCATTTTATATTCGTTATAGGTTTCACTACCTTTGGTAGAATTGTTAATCTTTAAAAATAATTCTATGGGAAAAGGATTTTTTCAAGTTCCGACCGCATACAATGAACCTGTTCTGAGCTATGCTCCGGGTTCCCCTGAACGAGAAGAAGTACTAAAACAATATAAAGCGTTTTACAACGATAAAGTGGACGTACCGCTTTACATTGGAAGCGAAGAGATAAAAACGGGAAACACCAAACCCATGTCCCCTCCGCACGATCACAAGCACATTGTAGGGCATTATCATCTGGCAGAAAAAGAACACGTGGAAAAAGCCATTTCCAATTGTTTGGAAGCAAGGGATGCTTGGGCCAATTTAACTTGGGAGCAACGTGCAGCGATTTTCTTGAAAGCCGCAGAGTTAATAGCTGGACCTTATCGTGCCAAGATGAACGCTGCGACCATGATCGCACAATCCAAGAACATTTACCAGGCCGAGATCGATTCGGCATGTGAGATCATAGACTTTCTGCGATTCAATGTAGAGTACATGTCGCAAATCTATGGCGAACAACCGGAATCCTCCGAAGGTGTCTGGAACCGAGTGGAGTATCGTCCCTTGGAAGGTTTTGTATACGCCATCACCCCGTTCAACTTTACCGCCATTGCAGGAAACCTTCCCGCAAGTGCCGCGATGATGGGGAACGTAGTGGTGTGGAAACCGAGTGACAGCCAAGTATATTCCGCCAAGGTAATCGTGGACGTTTTCAAGGAAGCTGGACTTCCCGATGGCGTTATCAATGTGGTGTATGGAGATCCTGTAATGATTTCGGACACGGTCTTGTCGAGTCCTGATTTCTCAGGAATCCATTTCACAGGTTCCACCAATGTATTCAAATCACTTTGGAAACAGATTGGAAACAACATCCATAACTATAAAACATATCCTAGAATTGTAGGGGAAACAGGTGGTAAGGACTTTATCATTGCCCACCCAACGGCTAAACCCCAACAGGTGGCCACAGCCATCAGCAGAGGGGCTTTTGAGTTCCAAGGACAAAAATGTAGTGCCGCATCAAGGGTATACTTGCCCAAGTCCACCGCAGATGAGATTCTGGAATTGGTCAAAAAGGACATTGCCTCTTTCAATAAGCCTGGTTCACCGGAGGACATGAGCAATTTTATCACAGCTGTAATACACGAGGGTGCTTTTGACAAACTGGCCAAATATATTGATCAGGCCAAGGCAGATGATGATGCCAAAGTAATCGCTGGTGGAAATTACGATAAATCCAAAGGATACTTTATTGAACCTACGGTGATATTGACCACCAATCCAAAGTACGAGACCATGTACACCGAACTTTTTGGCCCAATAGTGACCATTTATGTTTATGAAGATAAAGATTGGAGCGAAACATTAAAGTTGGTGGATGGCACATCGGAGTATGGCCTTACCGGAGCTGTGCTTTCCGGAGACCGCTACTCCATTGACGAGGCCACAAAGGCATTGCAGAACTGCGCCGGGAACTTCTACATCAATGACAAGCCTACCGGGGCCGTTGTGGGGCAACAGCCTTTTGGCGGTGCAAGGGCATCGGGCACCAACGATAAAGCAGGTTCCATGCAGAACCTCTTACGTTGGGTATCACCTAGATTGATCAAGGAAACTTTTGTGACCCCTGAAGACTATAGATATCCATTTTTGGGATAAAACCAAAAACACCTAATTTAAAGGCCATCATTTTAAAATGACGGCCTTTTTTTTATTTAATCTAACCTATACAAACATGCCCAGACCCTATATTTTAGCAGAAACCAATTGGAAACACCTGAAAGACGAATCTTTTGACCTGGCCATACTGCCCTGGGGCGCCACAGAAGCACACAACTATCACCTACCTTACGCTACCGATGTTATCGAGGGTACCTTCATTGCAGAAGAATCAGCCAGAATAGCTTGGGAACAGGGAGCCAAGGTCGTTGTGCTCCCGACCATCCCATTTGGAGTCAATACAGGTCAATCCGATATTTATTTGGACATGAACCTAAATCCAAGTACACAGTTTGCCATTTTAAAAGATATCCTCACGGTATTGAACCGTCAAGGTGTACACAAATTCATGATTTTGAACAGTCACGGAGGCAACAATTGGAAAGCCATTGTCCGAGAATTGGGGCTCCTTTTTCCCGATATGTTCCTTTGTGTCACCAATTGGTTCAAACTCGGAGAAAAGTCTGAAATATTTGAAAATCCAGGAGATCATGCCGATGAAATGGAAACCAGCCTTATACTCCATCTAACACCGGAATTGGTATTACCTAGAGATGAATGGGGAGATGGAAAAGAGTTTAAAAACAAAATCAAAGCCTTTTCCGAAGGATGGGCCTGGACAGAGCGGCCTTGGTCCAAAATAAGCGAGGATACTGGCGTGGGCGACCCTAGTAAAGCTTCCAAAGAAAAAGGAGAAGTGTTCTTTAATCTAGTTTGCGCAAAAATGGGGCAGCTTTTTGTAGATATTGCTCAGACTGATAAAAACGAATTATACGAATAAGACGTATTTATCAGCATACCAATAATTTAATATCTTATAAAACAGCCTTCTGGATATCATCACACAATTTATATGTAAATTTAACGTTAACTAATTGTAAATTAAACGTAATTAAACTAAATTAGTATTCCTAAATCGATTAGTTATGACAGCTAGAATCAATGCATGGGGGAGATTGATGATTAAAAAATATCAGCAATTATGGCAGTCTGCCAAGGACTACGCCAGAAAATGTAGATTGGTGTATAAACGGATGTACAGTATATAATCAGCCCTTAAACTTCTGAGGCAAGTACACCACTTTTTTAGTCTCAAAGAAATCCTCTTCAAAATACTCATTCAAATCAAAGACCTGAACGGTTTCATACCCTTCGAGTTCTTCCGTAAGGTCTCCGCCTTTAAGGTAAAGTATGCCATTTTTGCGCTGATGGGCAGAATCTTTTTTAATTTTTCCTTTGGTCCAGTGCACAAAAGTGGGCATAGCTGCCACGGCCCTACTCACAATAAAATCAAACTGTCCGGGAATATCTTCAACACGGGAATGATGGGTTTCCACATTTTCCAACCCAAGTCCCTCCACCACCTCATTCACCACCTTTATTTTTTTACCAATGGCATCAACAAGTGTAAATTTTACGTTTGGAAATAAAATGGCCAATGGGATACCTGGAAATCCTCCTCCTGTTCCTACATCCAAAATATCTGCCCCTTCATTAAAAATTTGAATCTTGGCAATTCCCAGAGAATGAAGCACATGTCTTAGGTACAGCTCATCGATATCCTTTCTGGAGACCACATTTATTTTTTGGTTCCAATCGTGGTACAACGTCTCTAATTTGGAAAACTGTTCTTTCTGTTCTTCGTTGAGCGTCGTAAAATATTTGAATATAAGTTCCGCATTCATATATCAAACGTTAATTTTAGCAAAGCTAATACTTTTAAAGACCTTAACACCGTTCTAACACAACAGTATGAGCTTGAAAGAAGCATTTTAGTTACCTTTGTAAAAATTTATTATATGGATAAGAATACCATCCGGTTTTCAAGAAAGGATTCGGCACAATTTTTCAGAACACTGAACAAGCGAGTAAACGAATACTTTAAAGAAAATAATCTCAAGAAAACCGGGAACTGGAAGCTTCACTTAAAAACCATAGTGATGTTTGCCATTTTTTTGACCCCCTACTTTTTAATGTTAACCTTAAACCTGCCTTTCTGGGGCTATTTGCTACTTTCCATTACCATGGGAGTTGGGATGGCCGGAGTTGGAATGAACGTAATGCACGATGGTAATCACGGTGCCTATTCCAACAAAAAATGGGTAAATAAACTCATGGGAAGCAGTATCTATATCTTGGCAGGGAATGTATATAACTGGCAAGTTCAGCATAATGTGCTGCACCATACATACACAAACATCCACGAACATGACGAGGACATGGAAGCCGGAAGAGTGCTTCGGTTCTCAAAGCATGCCGAGTGGAGAAAACACCATAAATTCCAACATTACTATTCCATTTTGCTATATGGCCTATTGACCTTTAACTGGGCCATTACCACAGATTTCCAGCAAATGTACCGTTACATGAAGAGGAAATTGAGCTACGGAAAACTACCCAACCCGGTAATCAACTGGAGCACATTGGTTATTACCAAAGTGATTTATATAACCATTTGGATCGTACTTCCATTGATTTTTGTTGATATTGCTTGGTGGCAAGTGTTGCTTGGATTCTTTATCATGCATTATGTAGCTGGAGTAATCCTTAGTGTGGTATTCCAGTTGGCACACATTGTTGACCATGCCGAAACCCCACTACCGGATGAAGAAGGAAACATGAAAAACACTTGGGCCATTCACCAATTGTTCACTACAGTGAATTTTGGGACCAAAAACAAAATTGTAAACTGGTTTACTGGCGGATTGAACCATCAGGTAGAACATCACATATTCCCGAACATCAGTCATATACATTACACAAATATTTCCAAAATTGTGAAACAGACTGCTCAGGAGTTCAATTTACCGTACCACGAATATAAAACTACCAGAAAAGCTATAATTTCGCACTTCAAACACTTAAAGGAGTTAGGTAAAAAGCCTACACTTCAATATCAGTAAAAAACGAAGTACCAATGAGCAACCATCTATCTGACAGGGTCCAGAACATGTCCACGTCAGCAACTTTGGCCATGGCCGCCAAAGCACGGGAATTACGAAATGAAGGAAAAGATATCATAGGTTTGAGCTTGGGGGAACCCGACTTCAATATTCCTGATTTTATCAAAGAAGCCGCAAAGCAGGCCATTGACGAAAATTATAGCAGTTATACGCCTGTTGACGGATACGCAGACCTAAAAACTGCCATCTCCAACAAGTTCAAAAGAGACAATGACCTTGATTATGGATTGAACCAAATCGTGGTTTCCACTGGGGCGAAGCAATCGCTCTTTAATGTGGCCATGGTAGTTCTTAATCCAGGTGATGAAGTAATCCTGCCCGCTCCGTATTGGGTAAGTTATAGTGATATTGTAAAATTGGCAGAAGGGATCCCTGTAGAGGTTCTTACACAAATCGATACCGATTTTAAAATGACTCCCGAACAGTTGGAAGCTGCCATCACTCCAAAAACCAAAATGCTTTGGTTCAGCTCACCATGCAACCCTAGTGGTTCGGTGTACAGCAAGGAAGAATTGGAAGGTTTGGCCGAAGTGCTCAAAAAATACCCGGATATTTATGTAGTATCGGATGAAATCTACGAGCACATCAACTTTGCAGGCGGGCACGTAAGTATCGCCGGCATTGATGGAATGTACGATAGAACCGTTACCGTAAATGGGGTATCCAAAGCTTTCGCCATGACTGGATGGCGTATCGGTTATATTGGAGCACCCGAATGGATTGCCAAGGGATGTACCAAACTGCAAGGACAGGTAACAAGTGGTGCCAATGCCATTGCACAACGTGCAGTTATCACTGCATTGGAAGCTCCTGTGAGCAAAATCCAATTTATGATCGAAAAGTTCCACGAAAGAAGAGACCTTGTTCTTGGACTTTTAGGGGAAATAGAAGGCTTCAACCTCAACGTGCCGGAAGGAGCATTTTATGTGTTCCCTGATATCTCTGCATTCTTCGGAAAAACATTGAACGGTGTTACCATAAACAATGCTTCCGATTTTTCACTTTATTTATTGGAGCATGCCAATGTTGCTACCGTTACCGGTGAAGCTTTTGGTAACCCAAATTGTATCCGTATATCGTACGCAGCATCAGAAAAAGAATTGAAAGAGGCCATTGCCCGAATTAAGGAAGTACTTTAGATATATTAAGATGAGACCCTGAAACAAGTTCAGGGTGACGAATCAAAAGACCTCTTGGAGTTTACTTCAGGAGGTTTTTTTATTAGGTCTTTCTCCAGAAATATGGGGTAAGTACAATCAGTACAGTGAACAATTCCAAACGCCCCAAAAGCATCAAGAAACTACACCACCACTTCCCTGCTGCCGGCAAACTGTTGTAATTGCTCACAGGATTCAAACTACCAAAGGCTGGGCCTACATTGCCCAAAGAAGAAGCAGAACCTCCAACGGCAGATACGAAATCCAAGCCCAAGAAACCAAGGACCAGCGAGCCGATGATAAATAGTAACATATATAGCACAAAAAAGGCCACTACATTGTACACAATATGCTCTGTAACGGTTTTTTGATTATATCGAACGGGAATTACTGCATTGGGATGCAAGGTTCGCTTAAACTCCAAAATACCATTTTTAATGATCAACAGGTGACGCATTACCTTGATCCCACCCGCGGTAGAACCTGCAGAGCCGCCAAGGAACATCAAACCAAAAAAGAAAACGGTCAAAAATGGCGTCCAAGAAGTAAAATCTGCGGATACAAACCCAGTAGTGGTAATTACCGCGACTACCTGGAACAAGGTATGCCTAAAGGCGCTTTCCGCTTCACCCAAGACCATTGGGTGAAAGTCAGAAACAGGGACATCTGCTCCAAAATATACACCTGACGCAGCAATAATGGTAAATACCACTACAAATCCAAAGTAATATTTAAACTCTTCATCTTTTAGGATGCGTTGCACACGACCTGTTAAGGCAAAGTAACTAAGTACAAAATTACTCCCAGCCAAAAACATGAACAGTATGACAATATATTGAACCAAAGGTTGATCGTTCCAAAAAGCCAAACTGGCGTTCTTGGTAGAGAATCCTCCTGTTGACATAGTTGCCAAAGCATGGTTGATTGCATCAAAAAACGACATACCGGCAAACTTCAACAACAACATTTCCAAAACCGTATAGCCAAAATAGATAAGCCACAATCTTTTGGCGGTATCTGTAATTCTTGGATGAAGCTTATCCCCTCCGGGACCGGGTGCTTCCGCAGCAAACAACTGCATACCACCAATACCCAAAAGTGGCAATATGGCAATGGCCAACACAATAATTCCCATTCCCCCAATCCAATGGGTAAGGCTTCTCCATAACAAAATCCCTTCAGGTAGGGATTCAATGTCATCCAAAATTGATGCTCCCGTCGTGGTGTAGCCCGACATGGTTTCAAAAAAGGCATCGGTTATCGAAGGTATGGAACCTGAAAAGAGATAGGGCAACATTCCTGATATGGACATCACAATCCATCCGAAAGTCACTACGATATACCCTTCTTTCTTTTTGACCTCCTTTTTATGGCCCCGGGTGTAGAACATTGCCATAATTCCGAAAAGCATGGTAACAATGGCAGCCAACATAATATCCATGGTAGCGCCATCTTTATAAATACCACTGGCAATTGCCGCTAAAAGCATAAAGGACCCATTGCAAAGCAACAAAAGCCCCATGATGTGAATAATGATTCTTGTGTTGAGCTTCATTATAAGAACAGCTTTTCTATCCTTGGTATGGCCTTTGGCAAGCAACAGACCACTACCTTATCCCCTTCGGTAATTCTAAAGTCACCCAAAGCAATAATTCCTTTTCCATTTCTGATGACTCCTCCTATACTGGCTTCTCGGGGAAAGTTCAACTCTCTGATAATCTCACCGTTCACCAATGAGGATGCTTTCACCTCGAACTCCAAAATTTCAGCATTTAAATTGTTCAAACGGGTAAGGGCAAGCACCTCCCCTTTGCGGATATATCTAAATATGCTGTTCGCAGCAAGTAGTTTTTTATTTATGAGCGTATCCACCCCTATAGAATGGGACAACTGAAAATAGTCCATATTCTCCACCAAGGCAATGGTTTTTTTAATCTTTTTGCTCTTGGCAACCAAACAGGACATAATGTTGGTCTCGGAATTACCCGTTACGGCTATAAAAGCATCCATGGATTCCAAGTTCTCCTCGTCCAAAAGCTCAACATTTCTTCCATCCCCGTTAATTACAAGAGCATACGGTAATTCATCAGCAATATCAAACGCCTTTTCCTTGTTCTTTTCTATAAGCTTTACATTGAACTTTTTGTCGCAGAGGTCTCGCGCTGTTTTGTAGCCTACCTTACTCCCACCAAGAATCATAACATTTTTAATTTCCTGCTTCTGCATTCCAGAAAGTTTGTACAATTCTTCCACTCCCTTATCCGAAGTAATAAAGTAAACTTGATCGCCTTCTTTAAAAATAGTGTCTCCTCTTGGGATTAAAGTGAATTGGGTGCCGGTTCGTTGCAATGCGATGGGCATAAAATTGAGTTCAGGAAAAATTCTAGCCGCTTCCTTTACCATCTTTCCCACAAAGGGTGCGGTCTTGGGAAGAATTACCCCGAACATGGTCAACAAACCCTCCTCAAATTGATAGGTATCGTTAAATGCGGATTGATTAAGCATCAATTGGATTTCCATAGCGGCCAAACGCTCTGGGGATATCAGCTCATCAATACCCAACTCTTCAAACTTGATAAGCTCTCGATTGTCCATAAACTCCGTATTGGAAATTCTGGCCATGGTACGTTTGCATCCCAATTGCTTGGCGAGAACACATAGGGTTAAATTGGTAGTTTCCGAAGCGGTAACGCCAATCACAAGGTCCGATGCGCTTACACGGGCATCCTGCAAAACTTGAATGGACGTAGCATCGCCCCGAAGTACACGAATATCTAAATGGTTATCAGCATAGGATAGTCTTTCCTTGTCGGTATCAATCAAAGTGATCTCCTGTGCTTCGTAGGACAATAATTTTGCCAAATGAAATCCCACTTCACCTGCACCTGCAATAATGATTCTCATTGATTAGAATAGGATGTGTTCTTAAATAAATTCAATTTGTACGCTACAAATGATACTAAGAATAGTATGCAATACGTAAACTGCATACTTTTAACCAAATACGGAAATTAAATCCCTTTGATGGGCAAAATTACACAAATATTTTTGTCTACATCCCTTATGCTAAGTTGTATATTTGCCAGCAAATTAAAGTAATGTCAAAAAAGGTGACGCCCTACAAAGAATCTGAGCTTGGTAAAAAAGAGCAGGTAAAACAGATGTTCGATAATATATCTGGGAATTATGACGGCCTTAATCGGGTAATTTCCTTTGGAACTGATGTAAAGTGGCGCAATCGAATAGTATCATTTTTAAAGGACAAATCACCAAATTCCATCTTGGACATTGCCACGGGCACGGGTGACCTTGCCATTGCCATGGCAAAAACGGGAGCCGATAAAATTGTCGGCTTGGACCTTTCCCCTGGAATGTTGGAAGTAGGGAAGAACAAAGTATCCAACAAAAACCTCCAAAGTACTATTGAAATGATTGTGGGAGATAGTGAAAATCTTCCCTTTGAAGACAATTCATTTGATGCCGTTACGGTAGCTTTTGGAGTAAGGAATTTTGAAAACCTGGAGAAGGGACTCGAAGAAATTTATAGGGTATTGAAACCAACAGGGCATTTTGTTGTCTTGGAGACCTCGGTCCCAACCAAAACACCATTTAAGCAAGGGTACAAAGTTTATACAAAATATGTTTTACCGACCATTGGCAAACTATTTTCAAAAGACAGGTCGGCCTACAAATATTTAAGCGAATCGGCCTCTGTTTTTCCTCATGGAGAAGCTTTCAACAATATTTTGAAGAAAATTGGGTTTATAGGAGTAGAGAACAAACCACAGACCATGGGTGTAGCATCCATTTATGTCGCTTCAAAATAGATTAATGAAAAATCTTCTTTTCCTTTTTGGACTGCTCGTACTGTCAAACACAAAAGGTATTGCCCAATTTGGCGATGAACCCATTTTAAACCTCCAAAACGAGGATAAGAAATTTTTGAACTGGGGCTACTATCTAGGGTTTAACCAATACGACTTTCAATTTGAATACAAGGATGATATTGGAAGGGACATCTTAGTGGATAAAAGTTTTGGATTTAATGTGGGATTAATCGGCGAGCTTAGAATCAATGAATTTTTGGATGTACGCTTTGAACCCGGTTTACTTTATACTTCAAGAACCTTGGGATTCCCTGGATTTACATCGGAAGCAGATGCTATCCGTGAGGTGCGTTCCACTTATATCAGATTTCCTTTGTTGTTAAAAGCCAGTACCCGAAGAATTGGAAACTGGAAACCATTTATTGTAGGTGGCGTATACACCTCAATAAATCTAGGCAGCCAAGAGGATAGTTTGGACGACAACAGTAGCGGACAATTCAGGATGAAACAGAATGTTTATGGTTACGAACTTGGTTTTGGAATTGATTTCTACACGGAATATTTTAAGTTCACACCCTCTATACGTGGTGTTTTTGCTCTTACAAACGAATTGGTGCCGGACGTAGACCCGAACAGTCCATGGACCGGAAACATCAATGCAATGCGTACCCGAGGTATTTTTATCAATTTTACCTTTGAATAGATCAATCCCTTCGGATTTCGTTTAAAAGGATAGCCGTGGCCGTGGCCACATTCAGACTTTCGGTAGTGGAAGCTCCGAATTGGGGAATTGATATTCTTTTGGTAATAAACTTGCCAACCGCATCAGAAATTCCATTGGCCTCGTTGCCCATCACCAAAATCCCTTTTTTGGCCAAATCAGAACTATAAACCGATTCTCCATCCATATAAGCACCATAAACGGGAAGGTTTGTCTTTCCCAAATATTCTTCCAAATCAACATAGGCAATATTCACCCTTGCAATGGAACCCATAGTGGCCTGTAATACTTTAGGATTATAGCAATCAACGGTATCCTGTGAGCAGGTCAACTGTGATATTCCAAACCAATCACAAAGTCGAATAATGGTACCCAAATTACCTGGGTCTCGAACGGCATCCAATACTACGACCCAATCCTGAATGGAAGTGTTACCGGCCTCAGCCATATAAAAAACACCCAATACCCCATTGGGGTGGGTTAGGCTGCTCATTTCCTTTAAAAGCTTGTTGGAAACCAATTCCGCTTCTTTGAACTCTTCTACCCTACCGCTCTCATCTACAAAAACTTTAAATGGTTTCACTCCTGCCCGCAGCAACTCGGTCACTACCTTTTCTCCTTCAACAACAAACAGCCCATGTTGAGATCGGTACTTTTTTTGCTTTAGGCTAACAACTAGTTTAATTTGGTTTTTTGTAACCATCTAAATCGTGTATTTTTGGCTTCTATGAGGGGTTCTTTAGGTCTAATGTGCAACTGGGCAAAAATAGGGTTATTGTTGCTTTTGCTAATCATTTCGGGTTGCAATACCTTAAAAAAAGTTGGGGAGGATGAATTATTGCTCACTAAAAACTCCATTTTGGTCGATGAAAAGAAAGTCAGCAATAGTGAAATAAATGGACTTATATCCCAAAAACCGAATAGTAATGTTCTAGGGTACCCTTTAAAATTGAACCTTTATAATCTTGCCAAAGAAAACCCGGATTCATCTTTTCAAGATTGGTTACACAGAAAAGAGAAAAGAGAAAAGCGCCTAAACAATTTACTTTCTCAAAAACAGGTTAACCGGCTAGGAGAATCATTTTTGGTTAAGGGCGCCAGCGAATTTTTGAAAAGAATTGGCGAACCACCTATAATTATTGATACAGCGAAGACCAACAAATCCATCAACAAATTAAAAGCCTATTACAACAGTAAGGGGTACTTCAACAATACAGGTTCCTATGAAATAGTTCCTGAAAAGAAAAAGAAAAGGGCCAAAATTGATTATAGCATTACTTTGAACAAACCTTTTATCATAGATACCATTCAAAAAAATATCACCTCACCAGAACTGGATTCCATTTATGCTATTACTGCCGAAAAAAGCTATGTAAAAAAGGGAGACCGATTTGATTTGGACAAATTCACCATGGAACGTGAACGCTTGACGACATTATTCAGAAATTCAGGAGTTTACAATTTCCAGGAAAGCTCCATCAATTACGATATACTCAGGGACACCTCACTTGTTGCGGATGACCAACTTATGGATGTGCAATTAAATATCAACAAATTTAGAAGCACTAGTGACAGTACTGACACCAATAACACATATAAGGTTGCACGACACAAAAAGATAAATATTTACGCAGATTACAATATCAATGGTGCAACCGATACTTTAAAAAGCGTAGAATACGAAAACTATAACATATACTATAGTGGTAAACTAAGGTACAAACCTAAGGCGCTGGCAGATGCCATTTTCTTTGAAAAGGATAGTATTTATAGAGATTTGGACAGGATAAGAACCTATAGACAAATTACCAATTTGAATACATTTAAGTATCCCAACGTTGAATTCATTCCCGATTCCACCCAAACACAATTGGAATCCAACATATATTTAGCCGCCAAAGCAAAGTATTCCCTTAACCTTAATTTTGATGTGACCCACTCTAACATTCAACAAGTAGGTACTGCCTTTAGCGCTACAGTAATTACACGAAATGTTTTTGGGGGTGCCGAAACTCTTAACATTTCTGCAAGAGGGTCCGTAGGATTATTAAATGATTCTGGACCAACAGATGCCACTTTTACCTCTGAGCTTGGTGGCGACATCAACATTACCTTTCCACGGATATGGCTACCGTTCAATACAGAAAAGATAATCCCTTATTACATGTTGCCCCAAAGTAGATTATCGGCAGGGACCAACTTTCAGCAAAACATAGGTTTGGACAAACAATCCCTTAACTCCATACTATCATACAACTGGTCTCCCTCCGATCGCCTAAAAAACAATATAGAATTACTCAATGTAGAGTTTGTTCGCAATGTTAATCCAGACAATTTCTATAATGTGTACAGAAACACTTTTTCCAACTTAGATGGAATAGCTGATGATTTTCAAGACGATCCCCAATATGCTGAATATTTTAAGGATTTTGCTATTGAAGACCCTGTTTTAGCTATTCCAGCCGGCGCCAATAGTTTTGCCCGAGATGTTTTGGATGGCAACTTGCAAGTTAGTACAGATCAATATGACGAGGTAAACAGCATAGAAGAAAGACGTATTCGTTTAACGGAAAACAATTTAATTTTTGCCACCAATTTTACGCATACCAAAAACAGTAAATCAGGAATAAACGACCTTGATTTTTATCAATATAGAATGAAGTTGGAAAGTGCAGGGGGCATGCTATCCTTACTCGCAAATGTTTTACCCTACAATAAAAATCCTAACGGACAGAACCTTGTCTTCAATGTTCCTTTTTCACAGTATGTAAAAGCCGAGTTCGATTACATCAGGCATTGGGAAATAGGCGGTTCGCAGGTAATCGCCTTTAGAAGCTTCTCTGGTTTGGCAATCCCTTATGGAAACTCCAACAATGTACCCTTTGTTCGCAGTTATTTTGCTGGTGGATCCAACGACAACAGAGCATGGAATGCATACGAATTGGGGCCGGGTAGAACCGACAATGTCAATGATTTTAATGAAGCCAACCTAAAACTTGCCCTAAATCTTGAGTATAGATTCCCCATTGCAGGAGATGTAAAAGGAGCGCTCTTCGCGGATGCCGGAAATATTTGGAACGTCTTTGATAATGAAACCAATCCCGAAGCCATCTTCAGTGGTTTCCCTTCTCTGGGCGACATCGCTTTGGGTACAGGGGTTGGACTACGGTATGATTTTACTTATTTTGTTTTTAGGTTGGATGTGGGTTTCAAGACCTATAACCCTGCTAAAGTTGGGTCTGATCGCTGGTTCGATGGTTATAACTTCAAAAGAGCTGTCTTCAACATAGGAATCAATTATCCTTTCTAGAGCAAATATTTTATTACTTTTGTCTTCTATTTAATTCGAAACCAATATAACTATGTCCCACAATATAAAGCCCGGTGTTGCAACTGGTGATGAAGTACAAGCAATTTTTAACCATGCAAAAGAAAACGGATATGCCCTTCCTGCCGTAAATGTTATCGGCTCGGACAGCATCAATGCCGTTATGGAAACCGCTGCAACATTGAATTCTCCCGTAATCATTCAATTTTCGAATGGAGGAGCCCAGTTCAATGCAGGTAAAGGACTTTCCAATGATGGTCAAAAAGCAGCTATTCTTGGTGCTGTTGCAGGTGCTAAGCACGTTCACCAATTGGCAGAGGCCTACGGAGCAACGGTAATCCTTCATACAGACCACTGTGCCAAAAAATTATTGCCTTGGATCGATGGATTATTGGATGCCAGTGAAGAGCATTACAAAGCAACTGGCAAATCATTGTTCAGTTCACACATGATCGACCTTTCCGAAGAGCCCATCGAAGAAAACATTGAAATCTGTAAAGGGTATCTGGAGCGCATGAGCAAAATGGACATGACCTTGGAGATTGAATTGGGAATCACAGGAGGTGAAGAAGATGGTGTGGACAATACCGATGTCGACGATTCCAAATTGTATACGCAACCCGAAGAAGTGGCCTTTGCTTACGAAGAACTTTCAAAAGTTAGTCCAAAATTCACCATCGCAGCTGCATTTGGTAACGTACATGGGGTATATAAACCTGGAAACGTAAAATTGACTCCAAAGATCCTTAAAAACTCTCAAGAGTTTATTACCGAAAAATACGGAGTTGAGCACAATCACATCGATTTTGTATTCCATGGAGGTTCCGGTTCCACTTTAGAGGAAATCAGGGAAGCCATTGGGTATGGTGTAATCAAAATGAACATCGACACAGATTTGCAATACGCTTTCTTGGAAGGTGTCAGGGATTACGTTCAAGGTAAGGCTGATTACCTACAGACTCAAATAGGTAACCCAGATGGTGATGACCAACCCAACAAAAAATTCTATGACCCCCGAGTTTGGCTAAGAGAAGGAGAGAAAACCTTTATCGCTCGTTTAAAGAAAGCCTTCGAGGATTTGAACAACGTAAACACTTTGTAAGCCTTTGTCTAACTAAATATTGATTGCATGTCGTCTTGGTTTAAAAGAAAGGAAAAAGGAATACAAACAGCTACCGAGGAGAAAAAAGACACCCCAAAGGGGTTATGGTACAAATCCCCTACCGGTAAAATTGTTGAGGCTGAAGATTTGGCCAAAAACTATTACGTAAGTCCAGAAGATGATTACCACGTCCGAATAGGTAGTAAAGAATACTTTGAAATCCTTTTTGATGATAACAAGTTCCGTGAGCTTGACACAAAAATGGCGTCCAAAGACCCTTTGAAGTTTGAGGACACCAAAAAATATTCCGACCGGCTGAAAGCTGCCCAGAAGAAAACCGGATTAAAAGATGCCGTTAGGACAGCAGTTGGAAAATCTCAAGGAAAAGATATTGTTGTAGCCTGTATGGACTTTGGCTTTATCGGAGGTTCCATGGGAAGCGTGGTAGGAGAGAAAATATCCCGCGCCATAGACGTAGCCAAAAGGAAAAAAGTGCCATTCATAATGATTTCCAAATCAGGTGGTGCCCGTATGATGGAAGCAGCATTATCCCTGATGCAATTGGCAAAAACATCCGCTAAATTGGCGCAATTGGCAGAAGCAAAAATACCATACATCTCGTTATGCACAGATCCTACAACAGGGGGAACAACTGCCTCTTATGCCATGTTGGGGGACATCAACATTGCAGAACCGGGAGCATTGATTGGATTTGCAGGACCAAGGGTTGTAAAGGACACTACAGGAAAAGACCTTCCCGAAGGTTTCCAAACATCTGAATTCCTTAAAGAACACGGTTTCTTGGATTTCATTACGCACCGTAGGGATCTGAAGAAAAAAATCAATCTCTATATTGATTTGATTACCAATCAACCTGTAAGAAATTAAAAAAAGCCCCGAATTCGGGGCTTTTTTGTTTTAGAAAGAGAAAGTCTACTGCGTACCAGCCTTAAAAGTTTATATTCAATAAGTATTTTAAATTCAAAAAAACGTATATCTTTGCACGCTGATTGAAGGTCAATCAATACATAAAAATCATTTAAATAATATTGGAATGTATTTAACAAAAGAAGTGAAAGCCGAGATTTTCAAAAAACACGGCGGCTCTGAGAGCAACACCGGTTCTACGGAAGGACAAATTGCTTTGTTCACACACCGTATCAACCATTTAACTGGACACCTTAAAAAGAACCACAAAGATTATAACACCGAGCGTTCTTTGGTGGCATTGGTAGGTAAAAGACGTAGTCTTTTGGATTACCTAAAGAAGAAAGATATTGCAAAATACCGTACTCTAATTAAGGAATTAGGTATTAGAAAATAAAAACAAAAGGGGAGGCTTTGGCTTCCCCTTTGTTTTAGTTGAATGTTTCAACTATATAAAGTCCCAGCATAAAACTGGGCAAACACAAAAAGCTACAAATAGTTTTTCATTGGTCAAGTGCTCCCAAGCACACACAACAACAACACAACCCGACCGCCCGGATGGCGGTAGACCAAATGTTTAACGACCCCGCCACGATGGCAGGGTAAGATTAATTTTATGATTCCAAAGACATTCAAAGAGGTCATAGACCTAGGTGATGGTAGAGAGATTTCTATCGAAACCGGAAAACTGGCAAAGCAGGCCCATGGCTCTGTTGTTGTCCAATCTGGCAAGTGTATGCTATTGTGTACAGTTGTCTCCAATTACAAAGCTTCGGATGTGGACTTTTTGCCACTTACCGTAGATTATCGTGAAAAATTTGCTGCTGCAGGACGATATCCAGGTGGTTTCTTTAAAAGAGAAGCCAGACCAAGTGATGGTGAAGTATTGACCATGCGTTTGGTGGATAGGGTATTGAGACCTTTGTTCCCAAAAGATTATCATTCTGAAACACAGGTGATGATTCAGTTGATGTCGCATGACGAAGATGTTATGCCAGATGCAATGGCTGGATTGGCTGCCTCCGCTGCCATTCAACTTTCGGATTTTCCGTTCGAGTGTGCCATATCGGAAGTTCGTGTAGGTAGGGTAAACGGTGAATTCATCATCAACCCGACCAGAGCACAACTTCAAGAGTCCGACATCGACATGATGATCGGTGCTTCTGCAGATTCTGTAATGATGGTTGAAGGCGAAATGGACGAAATTTCCGAAGAGGAAATGGTGGAAGCCATCAAATTTGCCCACGAAGCCATTAAAGTACAATGTGCTGCACAGGAAAAATTAGCCGAAGCATTCGGTAAAAAAGAAGTTCGTGAGTACGAGCCAGAAGCTGAAGACGAAGATCTACAGAAAAAAGTACATGACATGGCCTATGACAAGGTGTATGAAGTGGCCAAAGCTGGTTCCTCTAAAAAAGAACGTAGCGAAGCATTTTCCGCTATCAAAGAAGAAATCAAAGCATCTTTTTCCGAAGAGGAATTGGAAGAGATCGGTGATTTGATCTCGAAATATTACCACAAAGCCGAAAAAGAAGCTGTTAGAAACCTTACATTGGAAGAAGGGCTTCGTTTGGACGGACGTAAAACTACAGATGTAAGACCAATCTGGTGTGAAACTGATTATTTACCCTCCGTGCACGGATCAGCTATTTTTACCCGTGGTGAAACACAGGCATTGGCAACTGTTACTTTGGGTACTTCCAGAGAGGCCAATCAAATTGATATGCCATCTTTCGAAGGTGAAGAAACATTCTATTTGCATTACAACTTCCCTCCTTTCTCCACTGGTGAAGCACGACCTATTCGTGGTACATCCCGTAGAGAGGTAGGACATGGTAACTTGGCACAACGTGCCCTTAAAGGAATGATCCCAGAAGATTGTCCTTATACTGTTCGTGTAGTTTCCGAAGTATTGGAATCAAATGGTTCCTCATCTATGGCTACCGTATGTTCAGGAACAATGGCGTTGATGGATGCAGGGGTTCAGTTGAAAAAACCTGTTTCCGGTATTGCCATGGGATTGATCACGGATACGGAAACTGGCAAATACGCCGTGCTTTCCGATATTTTAGGTGATGAAGATCACTTGGGAGACATGGACTTTAAGGTAACCGGTACAGCAGACGGTATTACTGCTTGCCAAATGGATATTAAAGTAAAAGGATTGTCCTACGAGATTTTGGTGAATGCTTTGATTCAGGCGAAAGATGGAAGAATGCACATTTTGGGCAAACTTACCGATACTATTGCCGAACCTAGACCAGAAGTTAAATCTTATGCTCCAAAAATTGTGACCAGAGTTATTCCTGGTGAATATATTGGCGCATTGATAGGAAAAGGTGGTGAAGTGATTCAAGAGCTTCAAAAAACAACAAATACTACTATTGTTATCAACGAAGACCCCGAAACCGAAGAAGGTATTGTGGAAATCTTGGGTACAGGACAAGAAGGTATCGATGCCGTATTGGCAAAAATCGATGCATTAATGTTCAAGCCAGAAGTTGGAAGTGTTTATGAGGTAAAAGTGATTAAAATGCTTGACTTTGGCGCTGTGGTGGAATACACCGATGCACCAGGGAACGAAGTATTGCTCCACGTATCCGAATTGGCATGGGAACGCACCGAAAATGTATCCGATGTTGTGAACATGGGTGATGTTTTTGATGTAAAGTACTTCGGTCTAGACCCAAGAACCAGAAAGGAAAAGGTATCAAGAAAAGCCTTGTTGCCAAAACCTGAAGGGTATACCGAAAGACCACCACGAAATGATAGAGGTGGTGATCGTAGAGGTGGTGGCGACCGCAGAGGTGGAAATAGAGATAGAGATAGAAAACCGAGAAGGGATTAGTTTTAAACAATCCTATCATATAAAAAAACCCTGGGAACTATTCCCGGGGTTTCTTTTTTTAAAAAAATGCGATCAAAATGTAACTTTTTGGTTTTTTCAACGTATAACCTAATGAGCTCCGGTTCACAAATTTAATTTGAAGGGATTTTTTAGATGAGACAGTTAAAGATTACAAAACAGGTTACCAATAGGGAAACCGCGTCGTTGGACAAGTATTTGCAGGAAATCGGTAAGGTAGATTTGATTACCGCCGATGAAGAAGTGGAGTTGGCACAGCGAATTAAGGCGGGAGACCAAATAGCCTTAGAAAAATTAACTAAAGCCAACCTTAGGTTCGTGGTTTCTGTGGCAAAACAGTACCAAAATCAAGGGTTGACACTTCCTGATTTGATCAATGAAGGAAACTTGGGGCTTATCAAAGCGGCTCAACGTTTTGATGAAACTCGTGGATTTAAATTTATTTCTTACGCCGTTTGGTGGATTCGTCAATCTATTCTTCAGGCATTGGCAGAACAATCCCGTATTGTTCGTTTGCCACTGAACAAGATTGGTTCCATCAACAAGATCAATAAAACATTTGCTTTCTTGGAGCAAGCGCATGAGCGTCCACCATCTGCAGAGGAAATTGCCAAAGAATTGGACATGACCGTGGAAGATGTGAAGCAATCTTTAAAAAACTCAGGTCGCCATGTATCCATGGATGCCCCATTGATTGATGGAGAGGATTCCAACCTTTACGATGTATTGCGTAGTGGTGAATCTCCAAACCCAGATAAGGAGCTTTTGCACGATTCACTTCGTACTGAAATCGAACGTGCACTGGAAACCCTTACCCCTCGTGAAGCTGATGTAATCAGACTTTACTTTGGTTTGGCAGGACAACATTCCATGACATTGGAGGAAATCGGTGAAACTTTTGACCTTACCAGGGAAAGAGTTCGCCAGATTAAGGAAAAAGCCATCCGTAGGCTAAAACATACCTCCAGAAGTAAGATTTTGAAAACTTATTTGGGATAAAGTGTAAAAATCACTCTATAAATTACAGTTAAACTATCCTTAAATTTGATTTTTGGCAGGAAAGTTGTAATTTAGTAAGATATAACAGTTTATCATGACTGTTCGTTTTTTGATTGATGAATAAACTCCGGCTGATTACCGGAGTTTTTTTCGTTTAAGGATGGCTGTAATTGGCTAACTTTGTACTATGAACAAATCAATGATTGCCCCTTCGCTCTTGGCATCCGACTTTGCCAACCTTCAACAAGAAATAGAAATGGTGAACCAAAGTGATGCTGATTGGTTTCATTTGGACGTAATGGATGGTGTTTTTGTTCCGAATATTTCCTTTGGAATGCCAGTGATACAAGCTATTGCCAAACATGCCAAAAAACCGTTGGACACCCACTTGATGATTGTTGACCCAGACAGGTATATCAAAACCTTTGGAGATTTAGGTGTTGATTTCTTAACTGTTCATTACGAAGCTTGTCCTCATTTGCACAGAACCTTACAGGCCATAAAAGCTGAAGGTATGAAGGCTGGAGTGGCAATCAATCCACATACATCCATAAAATTATTGGAAGACACTATTCAGGACATAGACATTGTACTTATCATGAGTGTGAACCCAGGTTTTGGCGGACAATCCTTTATTGAGAACACCTATCAAAAGGTAGCCGACCTCAAGGAGCTGATCAACCGTAAGAATGCAAAGACCTTGATCGAGATTGATGGAGGTGTAAATGCAGGTAATGCTAAAAAATTGGTTGATCATGGTGCGGACGTTTTGGTTGCTGGAAGTTTTGTATTCAAAAGTGAAAACCCAACCGAAACCATTAAAAAATTAAAAGAAGAAATAGCATAATGCAGGAATTTGATGTTGTCATCATAGGAGGTGGTCCCATTGGGATTGCTTGCGGTTTGGAAGCTAAAAAACAAGGTATTTCATATATCATAATTGAAAAAGGACCGATTGTAAATTCGTTGTTCAATTACCCTGTGAACATGCAATTTTTCTCCTCTTCGGAAAAGCTGGAAATTGACGAAATTCCCTTTATCAGTAATGAAGCCAAACCCAAAAGAAACGAGGCTTTGGAATATTATAGAAGGATCGTAACATCCAACCAGCTCAACATCCATCTTTTTGAAAAAGTTCTGGATACTGAAAAGCAAGGAGAAACTTTTTTGGTAAAGACCGACAAAGATGAGTACCAAGCCAAAAACGTAGTAGTTGCTACCGGTTTTTACGATTTGCCAAACACCATGAATGTTCCTGGTGAAGATTTACCAAAAGTATCCCATTACTATAACGACCCACACTTTTATGCCAGTCAAAAATTAGTAGTAGTCGGCGCCAGTAACTCTGCCATAGATGCGGCTTTGGAATGTTGGAGAAAAGGTGCAGAGGTAACCTTGGTGATTCGAGGTCCAGAAGTGGGTCCACGTGTAAAATATTGGGTACGTCCCGATATCATCAACCGAATTGAGGAGGGTAGCATCAAAGCCTATTATAATTCTACCGTCAAGAAAATAAAACCCCATGAAATCATCATCAATTCGCCCGAAGGGGAGGTAACATTGGAAAACGATTTTGTGCTGGCCTTGACAGGATACAAACCCAATTTTGCTTTTTTGGAAAAACTGGGTATCACCTTATCCAACGACCAAAAAAGACTCCCTACCTACGACCCAGAGACCATGGAGACCAATATTGATGGTCTATTTTTGGCAGGTGTAATATGTGGTGGCATGGAAACTCATAAATGGTTTATCGAAAACTCACGAATCCACGCCCCCATCATTATGAACACCATTAAGCATAAAATGCAGTTGACTGAATAAAACTTATAATTTTCACCAAGGTTTTGGGGCTATTTCACAATTGTTCTATTTAGATATGGTTATATTTAAGGAAACTGGAAAAGTTTTCTGATGAGCACGACCACAAGTTCTACCCAAAATATATTCAGGATAATATTAGGCCTTTTTATGATTATGGCAGGTGTGGGCCACCTTACTTTTCAACGCGAAGAATTCCAAGCCCAGGTACCCCGTTGGTTGCCCACAAGCGACACTTTCATGGATTTTGTTGTAGTTTCCTCTGGAGTGGTCGAAATGGCGTTGGGCTTGGCCATGGTCCTCTTGTTAAAACACAAAGTCAAAGTAGGTATCGTGTTGGCCATATTCTATGTTTTGATTTTCCCTGGAAACATTTCGCAATACACCAATGGTATTGATGCCTTTGGATTGGACACGGATTTAAAACGATTTATTCGCCTGTTCTTTCAGCCCGTTTTGATACTCTGGGCGCTTTGGTCCACCGGAGCATTGAAACATTTATTAATCAAAGGAAAAAAGTAACCATGAAATTTTATGAGTTTAAAGCGGAGCGCTTGGATGGCACCACAGAATCCATGGAAAAATATAAGGGCAAAACTATAGTTGTGGTAAATACTGCCAGTAAATGTGGATTAACCCCTCAGTACAAAGGTCTGGAAGCTCTTTATCAAAAATATAAGGATCAAGGATTAGTGGTTTTGGGATTTCCCTGTAATCAATTTGGAAACCAAGAGCCCGGCAGTGCCGATGAAATCCAAGAATTTTGCCAAATGAATTATGGTGTAAGCTTTCCCATGTTCACAAAGATTGAGGTAAACGGCAGCGATGCCCATCCTATTTTCAAGTACCTCAAATCAGAATTAAGTGGTTTGTTGGGCGGAAAAATCAAATGGAATTTTACCAAATTTGTGATTGATAAAACAGGAAAGCCCGTTAAACGATTTGCACCCACGACGGAACCCAGTGGTATGGAAAATTATATTCAGGATATACTTTAATTGTACCCTAAAACTTTAATTGTGCCTGCAGGGCACCATTTTGTTTTAGCATGGCCCTACCGTCCCTAAAACTTAAATAAGAATGTCCTTTTTGATTGTTTAACACACTGATCTCACATAGCATGCCCCAATGGCGTGCCACCTCTCGCCAAGCCCATAATAAGCAGTGTTTGGGATCGTAAATATGAGTGGCCTCCCCACCTGCGCCATTTACCTCAATAATACTGAAGTTCTTTCCTTCGCACAGTTCCTCGTAGGTATTGTACAACACATCCAAACGACCGTAATGAAAACCTTTCATTTGAGAGCATATCCCATCTATCGTATTCACCAAATCCTCATTGATTTGATGGCTAATATCCACAAACTTGGCCCCTCGGGTGTGGCTTCCATAAGGCACCAAAACAAACTTCTCATCCTTTTCCAATATATTTTGAAGCTTGTCTCCAAACTTTTGCTCCAACACCTTTAACTGCAAATGGCTTCTTGGATTCTTTTTAATGAGTTCCACCATAGTACTTTCGCCATCACCCGTAATAGTTAAAAACTCCTTGGAAACAACACCCGTTATTTTACCATGGGCTTCCCCAGGTTTTCTTACATAAAATATACCCACTTCCTTTTGATACGGAATTAATTCCTGCACCAAAAAATCGGAAGGGCTCCAACCCACATATTTCAGGAATTCATCTTTATTATGGATTTTTTCCACCCCAAATGCCTTCATACCGATATCGGGCTTAGCGATAAACGGGTAACGGATATCCAAATCCAAAATACGCTCCAAGGCCAGTTCGGGAGATTCATTTTTATCAATGAACAGTGTTTTGGGAATAAACTGGGTAGGTGTCATATTATAGATATCCATTTTAGATATCATGGCCATACCTCCATTCTTCATTCCAGGGTTGGCAGCATTAAAAAAGAAAATGGAACGTGCCTTGAACGAATAGTATAGCCAAACTGGAAACATGGGATAATAAATCAACCAAAAGGGCCAATACTCCCAATGAGTGATTCTATGCCATATCAATTTAAGAGAATCCATAATCGCTACATGGTAAGTTGAGTTGGAGAAAAGGGTGCCTCGAAAAGTTTTTCGTTCAATAAATCCAAATGACGCATTACAATGTCATCATCCTGACCTATGATTGCTTGAGTAACACTGAAGGTCTTTAAACCAGATTCTCGGTCAATAATAAATCCGTTCTCAAAATCATCATAGTTGTTCGAATGAAAATCCACCACCTCCGATGCCAATATATCAGAATCCCCTCCAATAAACTGTTCAAACAAACGCCTTCTATGTTCAATCACTTTATCCTTATAAAGCGTGGCAGAAGACCAAATATGATTTTTTGTCTTGTCCAACGGCCTAAAATACTTTTGGTTACCATCCCATCTAAACTCCAACAATGTAGTTTTGAACAATACCAAAGTAAACGGCTCTATCTGATACAATTCCATTTCTTGAAGCAGGTCAAAAGGGTTCTCAGATGCAATGACATCCAAAAGCACCAATCCCCTACTTCGCGCGTAATTTCCTGTTGAGTTGTGGTTTACAAAGGCTCCATTTAGGAGCACCCCGACCGAACCATTCTCGTTGAGGGCAAACCAAGTACCTCCGGCTTTAGGGTCTTTGGGAAAAAGTACTTTGGCCGAACCAATGGTTTCTTCCTGAGGTTCCAATGCCAACGGTCTTGAAACATGTTCATCTCTGTTCGATGTTATAAAATATTGACCACCTGATGAAATAAAACTTACTGTGCACATGCCTTTCTGTATTGTATGGTAGATGGTGCCACTCCAAAAGATTCTGGAACCTCTTGATTTGAAAAATGCTCAATGCCGACCTTAATCAAAGCCTGATGATGAATGGTATGTTCCAAATTGTACATGACTTCCCTAAAATAATTGGAATCCAGACAGTTTTCCACTCCAGCCAATTCGTACTTAACTTTTATGGACTTATTGGGTTTTTCCAAATGCTTTTGAATGTACCCCAATTGCTCAAGGGCAAATGCCAAATCCTCTTCGATCTTAAGGTCACGTTCCCTTCTATCATAAGAAACATCAGCAACATCGTAACCCTTTATGAGGCAAAGATACAGTTCTATTACATGCCTTGTATGTTGACCTATGCTGGCGTTGGAAAGTATACTGCACGACTGTGAATAACAATTTTTGGGTAGCTCCAACAGCACTTGTTTGAACTGCTCCAAAGTTTCCAAGGAAGATTTGAACATGATTGTTTAATTATTGGTTTCGTTTTGATTGTTTTTTGACGAATTTGAGTATAAGATAAAAAGAATATTCAATTCTTTATTTTCTCCCAGTTTTTATCGGCTTTGGTTTTAAGATCAGTTGGGGATTCATTGAGCCAAAACTGTAATGTATTGTTCTTTCCCTTATTGTAGAACAAGTAAAGTTCTCCATCCCTAATTTCATAAGTCTCTGGGTCCACATTTACTTTCTTCCCGTTTACCGCAACCGCATATGCACAGTATCCCCCATATTTTGGTAAATATACTTTGGGCTTGGCAATGAACTTTTCCATATTCCCTTTACTAAAAAACTTGTAGTTGACACCATCATATGTTGTCGTGAATTCTTCTTTACCCTCCATAGGCTTATTATTAAAATAAGAAACCACATCATAGCCATTGACTGCATATCCTTTTTTTTTGGTATTGTAATCTATACTTTGGGAATAGCCTAAAGCTCCCATTACTAAAAAAAGAATCCATATAATCTTGCGCATAATTCTTGACTTTTAAGGACTTCCACCTACCAAAAACAAAGATGTAAATCACCCAACATGGGTACTTTAGTCCATAGTAAAGTGGATTCCTTTCAATTTTTATTGTCATTCATCGATATTTTTTTGAGTTACATCTAATCATTATCAATTACTTACTGCATAATGTACTAATCGCAAATCATAAACGTTGAAAACTCAAACCAACAACATGATATCCGCTTCCCCAAAAAGCGATATCAACAAAGCCTACTTAATGCGCAACACAATTCCCCCAAAGCCATCAACATGGCCCATTATATTTTTCCTTTTTTTTACGATTATTTCCAACGCTCAGTTTGGAGATAAAATTAATGACATCGAAGCTATCTCATTGCGTCCTGAAACCTCTGTTTTATTGGCTGGACAAAGGGATTATAGTTTTGATGAAATTAGAAATAACCCAAATCTAGAGTTTGTTCCACTTTCCAGTTTAAAGGAGAACCTAGGTTTTTCCAGTGATAATTACTGGATGTCCTTTACTTTAGAGAACCAAACCTCTGAGTTTGCCCAATACTATTTAGAAACTGCCAGACCCATAACGGACATTGTCAACCTGTACCTTGTTGATAATGAAGGTAACGTACAAGAACAATATAGTGGCGATAAAATACCTTTTTCAAAAAAGACAATCCAGCATAGAAAATCAATTTTTGATATAGAGCTGGAGCCATTTCAAAAAATGCAAGCTTACATCCACCTTAAGAGTGATGGAGAAGTGGTAATGCTCCCCATGCGCTTATATCAAGAAGATGATTTTTTCAACCTTACCTATAAAGAGCAGGTTTTTTATGGTTTCTTTTATGGAATTTTGATCTTAGCCTGTATCATCTACCTGTTTTTCTTTTTCGCTTTAAAAGACAGAGCGTTTATCTACTATGCACTCTACGTGCTTTTTATAGCACTGATGCAGTTTTCGTTGGATGGTTTTTTTCATCAATATTTTACCCCTCAAGGCGGATGGCTTTCCGATAGAGCTGTATTGCTAACCGCTTTTATCTCTCTTTTATTTTTTAGCAAATATGGCGATGTCATTCTTGACCTGAAAAGGAACAGCTCTGTTCTACATGTCGCGAGCAAAGCCATTAGCTCCGGTATAATCATAGGAATCTTGATATTGGCTTTGATTCCAAGTCTTTTTAAGTATTGCTACCCGCTGGCCAATGCCATTGGTATTTTGGTATTGGTTCACATGATTACCTCCCTAGTCACATTGAAATTGAAAAAAGAAAAAATAGATCCTTACTTTGTGATTGGTATTTCATTTTTGGTCTCTGGGTTTGTGGTCTTCATACTAAATAACTTCAATACCATTGAAAATTCTTTCTTCACGAGCAATGGAACAAAATTTGGCATTGGATTGGAAATCATCTTCCTATCCATCTCAATGAGCAATAGGATACGAGACCTACGTATGCAGAATGAAAAAAATCAACTGTTGTCCCTACAAAGGGCAGAAGATATGAACGAAATCAAATCGTCCTTTCTTTCCAACATCAGTCACGAACTAAGAACACCGCTCAACTTGATAATGGGTGTGGCCACTTCACTGCAAGAACACAAAGAGGAAGACAATCTGGAAGAGAAATGCAAGATGCTACTCAACTCCTCCAAAAATTTATTGGGTTACATAGAGGATATCCTGGATTTTACCGTAATCGAAAAAGGAGACCAAGAGTTGAAAGAGGTTCCTTTTGATTTAAAATCAACCTTATCAAAAGTCATCAAACTTCAAGAGAAAAAGGCGACCGTCAAAGGTTTGGAGCTCAATGTATCCATTTCAAATACTTTACCCGCTAGAATTGTTGGAGACAAGGGTAAACTCGTCCAAATCCTTAACCACACTTTGGACAACGCAATTAAGTTTACCAATGAAGGAAGTGTGGCCATGGATGTCAAGTGTAAAAAAGATAATGACCATGCCACCTTAAATTTTACCATAAAAGATACCGGTATTGGTATTTCCAAAGAAAAGATGAGTACCATATATGAATCCTTTACCAAAAAATCCTTTATGGATAAACGAGAATTCAGTGGTTTGGGGTTAGGTCTATATATCGTAAAAACCTATGTAGATCTTCAAAAAGGAACAATCGATCTTCGAGACAATATAAACCAAGGTACTATCTGTGAAATAAGTCTAAGTTTTGAGATTGATGAAGATCAAACAATGACTACCGATGAATCAAAAACAGCTTCCTCAAATATCCAATTGAAAACTGGAAATATACTTTATGTGGAAGACAACAAAATGAATCAGACCGTTGTAAAATTATTGTTCAAAAAGAATTGGAGCAATGCAACGCTTACGATAGCCAACCATGGCAAAGAAGCTCTGGAAATCATGAAGAAAAAGAGCTTTGATTTTGTTCTGATGGATCTGCAAATGCCTGAAATGGACGGATTCGAAACAATATCCATAATCAGAAACGGAGAAGCTAATTGTGACGCTCAGATTCCTATAATTGTACTTACTGCCGACAATACGAGCCAAACAAGAAAAAACATTTTTGAATTGGGTGCCAACGACCTAGTAACTAAACCAGTAAATGGGCCTCTGCTCTTTTATAAAATGAACAAGGTAGTATCAACCAAAACGATCAGCAAAGTAGCTTGATAAAAGTTGTGCAATAAAAAAGCACGCTTTTCAGCGTGCTTTTTTATTTATCCGTGACCCAGGGAGGATTCGAACCCCCAACCCTCAGAGCCGAAATCTGATATTCTATCCAGTTGAACTACTGGGCCATTACTTAAATAATCACGAACTCAATTTAGCTTTTACAATGGCTGAAATAGTTTTCCCATCAGCCTGTCCGGCCAATTCTTTGGAAACAATTCCCATTACCTTACCCATATCTTGCATACCCGAAGCCCCAACAGAATCGATGGTCATTACTACCACTTTCTCAATTTCCTCTTCGGTAAGCTGCTCCGGTAAAAACTTTTCGATTATGGCTACCTGTGCCAATTCTGGTCCAGCCAAGTCTTCTCGACCTTGCTCTTGGTATATGGCTGCACTATCCTTACGTTGTTTTACCAATTTTTGAACCAATTTAATTTCGTCCTCTTCAGACAATTCAGCACCGCCACCTTTATCGGTCTTAGCCAATAAAATAGCAGATTTAACAGCTCGCAATGATTCCAAGGCAACAGTATCTTTTGCCTTCATTGCAACTTTCATTTCTGTCATCACCTTTTCTTGCAAACCCATGTATTCTGATTTAGTTCGCGAAGATAAAAAATAAACCCGAAAGTTACGTTACTTCCGGGTTTATGCTATCCATTAAAATGGATGTTAATTTAAACACTACTAATCAACATTATCGTGCAAAAAAGAGTTATTGGAACGCAACTGTAAATCATCGTTGCTATCCTCGCCCAAGGAGGTTCTGGATACCTTTTGTTCCTTTGGAACATCGTTTAAATCCACGCCTTGACGCTTATATGCGGGCTCTTTTTCTATATCATCTATACTATTGCGGTTGTTCTGGAATTTATAGTTGAAGTTTTTCAGCTTTCTCCTGCGTTCATCTGCCCTATCTTTTAAGATATCGCTGATAGAACTGTTCATTGGGTCAAGACTATTCGTAGTTTCTTCGTTTTTCCCTGAACCTTCACTTTTTTCTTCAACCTTTACGGTCTTCTTTTCAAAAACAAGTTCATTCTCCACCAATTTTGGTTCATGGGTTTCCGCTTTTGACTTCGCACCGGTCAACTTGTTTTCCAACTCCATGTATTCTTGTAAATCGTATCGGGTCTCGCCTTCCTTTTTGTATTCCAAAACTGGCTTAACCTCCACATAATCGTTCACTTCAACATCTCCTACCCCGTCATCTAAATTAAAGGTTA
Organism: Flagellimonas lutimaris; assembly: GCF_051494225.1. Taxonomy (GTDB): domain Bacteria; phylum Bacteroidota; class Bacteroidia; order Flavobacteriales; family Flavobacteriaceae; genus Flagellimonas; species Flagellimonas lutimaris_A. The sequence continues at coordinate 47,454 of NZ_JBNPYE010000009.1, forward strand.
CTGTGTGTTCTTTTTCGTCACCTTCTTCTTCAGCCTGACTGTTCAACGGCATATCAAAACTTAATGTGAACTGGTCCTCATTGTTCTTTGACGACACTTCTTCAGCATCAACTACATCTATATTATTTATTACATTCTTGGCCTCAATGATTACAAAGTCATCCTCAACGTTCTCTGCAACAACTTCCTCGTAGAACACATTAAAGTTTCTAATGTAATTGGTTGTTGGAATTAAATCAGGGTTTTTTACCTCTATGTTGGGAGCTACTTCCTCTTGCTCCTCTTCCATCTCCAAGGTGTGTTTCACCACAGTTGGTTCTGGTGTTGGCTCTGGCTCAGGTTCAGGGGTTGGTGTTTTTTCAACTTTCACTTCCCGTACCGATGTAGCTTCGGGAGTTAAATCCTGTTCTGCTGTTTGTTCATCTTCCAAAGTGTAAAACACCTTTTTGGATTCGGTATTTACAATATTGTCTTGCTGATCCACATTGAAACCAGTGGCAATTACTGTTACCGCGATAGCTTCTCCAAGGCCTTCGTCCTCTCCTACACCCATAATAATGTTGGCTCCGTGACCTGCTTCAATTTGGATATGATCGTTGATCTCCCCGATTTCATCAATAGTGATTTCTTGTGAGCCGGAAACAATGAGTAACAATACGTTTTTGGCCCCGCTGATTTTGTTATCGTTCAACAATGGTGAATCCAAGGCTTTCATGATAGCCTCGGTAGCCCTTGCCGAACCAGATGCTGCCGCCGACCCCATAATGGCCGTACCACTATTGGAAAGTACCGTCTTGGCATCTCTAAGGTCAATATTTTGTGTGTAGTGGTGGGTAATTACCTCTGCGATACCCCTTGCCGCAGTAGCTAAGACCTCATCCGCTTTTGAGAAACCGGCCTTAAACCCAAGATTACCGTATACTTCTCTAAGTTTGTTGTTGTTGATTACAATCAAGGAATCCACGTTGGCACGTAGTTTCTCAATCCCAAGTTGCGCCTGCTTATTACGCATAGCACCTTCGAACTGGAACGGCATGGTAACAATACCTACCGTAAGAACATCCATTTCTTTGGCAATCTTGGCAATAACGGGGGCTGCGCCCGTACCGGTTCCACCGCCCATTCCTGCCGTGATGAATGCCATTTTTGTATTGTTGTCCAACATGGCCTTAAGATCCTCCATACTCTCCAAAGCGGCCTGTTCACCAACATCGGGATTGGCCCCTGCACCCAATCCTTCGGTAAGGGAAACCCCTAATTGGATTTTGTTGGGTACTGAACTGTTTTGCAATGCCTGCGCATCGGTGTTGCAGATTACAAAATCTACTCCATTAATACCGGCCTGAAACATGTGATTGATAGCGTTACTTCCGCCACCGCCTACTCCGATAACTTTAATTACGTTGCTTTTGTTCTTGGGCAAATCAAAAGCGATATTGTCAAATTCAGTGTTCTTACTCATGACAGTTGTGTTTCTCTTATGAGGTTATTATTCAGCATTGTCCAAAAAGTCCTTCAACTTTTCTGACCATTTGTCAAAAATGGATTTTCTCTCAGTATGCGAAGCCACATTTGTCTTGGCTCCCATATCGTGTTCTTGGCCTACCAAAACCTCTTCTTCGTGCATCTCTTCTTGATCCACGACATGGTTTTTCTTGTTGGCCTCCAGGGAATTCATTAGCAATCCAACAGCTGTTGCATACAACGGGCTAGCAACCTCTTCGTCAGAGTCGCCTGCCAGGTGTTCATTGGGATAACCTATTCTTGTATCCATACCGGTAATGTATTCCACCAATTGTTTTAAATGTTTCAACTGGCTTCCTCCACCGGTAAGTACAATTCCCGCTATCAATTTTTTCTTCTGCTCCTCGTGGCCATAATTTTTTATCTCCACATACACCTGCTCCACAATCTCCACTACGCGAGCGTGAATAATCTTCGAAAGGTTTTTCAAAGTAATTTCCTTGGGCTCACGACCTCTTAAACCAGGAATGGAAACAATCTCGTTGTCCTTGTTCTCTCCTGGCCAAGCAGAACCAAATTTTATCTTCAATAACTCAGCTTGCTTTTCAATAATAGAGCAACCTTCTTTAATGTCTTCTGTAATCACATTACCCCCAAATGGGATAACGGAGGTATGACGGATGATGCCGTCCTTAAAAATGGCAAGGTCCGTAGTACCACCACCTATATCGATCAAAGCAACACCTGCTTCTTTTTCTTCCTGACTTAAAACGGCATCAGCAGATGCCAAGGGTTCCAAGGTGATATTCCCTAAGTCCAAACCAGCGCTTTTGATGCACCTTCCAATATTTTTTATGGATGATACCTGACCAACAACCACATGAAAGTTGGCTTCCAATCGACCTCCGTACATTCCTACGGGTTCTTTTATCTCAGATTGGCCATCCACCTTGTACTCCTGTGGCAACACATGGATGATTTCCTCACCGGGAAGCATCACCAATTTGTACACCTGATTACACAATTTGTCCAAGTCTTCATTATCTATTACCTCTTCAGAATTGGGTCGGGTAATGTAATCGCTGTGGTGCAAGCTTCGGATGTGCTGACCTGCAATACCTACCACAACAGAACCTATTTTTAGGCCTGAGTTCAACTCGGCCTGTTCCACCGCCTGTTGAATAGAAGAAATGGTCTGGGTAATATTGTTGACCACTCCACGGTGAACACCCAAACTTTTAGATCGTCCAGTGCCCAAAACCTCTATTTTGCCATACTCATTTTCCCTACCGATGATTGCTACGATCTTGGTAGTTCCAATATCCAAACCAACTGAATAATTACCTTGTTCCATACTTTAAATTTTGGTGCAAACCACTTGATTGTTGAATTCCAAACTAACTGTTGTATACTCTTCCAAGGAATTGTCCTTGGTCGCCTTTGCATAAAAGGCCATAAAATTGCTGAACTTCTTGTTCAGGTTATCCACTCCGCCCAAATTCACCACAAAGTTTTCCATGCGAAATTTGAGCTGATATTTTCCTTCGTCCTCAATATGTATCCCAATGACATTCTTCCTCAGAAAATCATGTTTGTTGATATAGTCCAAAATCACATAGGCATCCTCCAAGGTTTTTCCCGTAATTTTTCCTGTAATAATGGGCACCCTTGCCGAATGGTGTTTTGACAAAGGCATACGTTCACCCGTATCATCCAAATAAAACTTGGAGACACCTTCTATTCTTCCAATTGGTTTCCGCTGAACAATCTTGGATACAAGCTCCCCGTTTACAGTAAGATAGACCTGGGCATTTTTGACCATATCATTGGATAGTATAACTCCCTCTATGGTATTCAAAACTAACTGTTCTTTAGCCTTATTCTCAAGGGGTCCATAATTTTGTATTAACAATTTATTAACTGCATCCTCAGTCAAATACAAATTATTGTCCCCCACAAATTTGACTGAGATATTGCTCACCTTCCTTTTTTGGTTCCTTTGATCGGCAAAACCGTAAAGCGCAACTACGGCGACCGACAAAAATGCCAGTTTTATGTAATCCCAATTAATGCGCATAACTCAATTCTTTCTTAATTTTTGGTACTTCCAATCCAATATCCCCTGCGCCAAGAGCAACCAACACTCCGGACTTGCAGTTTTTTACTTCCTCCAATAGTGCTGATTTTGAAATCAGTTTTTTATTGGGGTTTTCTATTTTATCCAATAGCCATAGCGAAGTAACCCCCTCAATGGGTTCTTCCCTTGCCGGGTAAATGTCCAATAGGATGATTTCATCAAAATCTGAAAGACTTTTGGCAAAATCATCCACAAAATCCTTTGTTCGGGAAAAAAGATGGGGCTGAAAAATCACCGTTACCTTTTGGCCATCATGCATTTCTCGAATTGCCTGATGCACCGCACTGATCTCTGTGGGATGATGGGCATAATCGTCTATAAACACAAAGTCCTTTTCCTTTATCTGGTACGAGAACCTACGCTGAACTCCTTTAAAAGTTCCCAAAGCTTTGGCAAGGCGGTGTGGTGGGGAACCTGTTTGCACCGCCATCGCAAAAGCAGCTAATCCATTGAGCAAATTGTGTCTTCCAGGCTTATTAAACCTTACCTTCTTAATTACCTCCGAAGGCGTTACAAGATCAAATATGTAGGCTCCATGTTCAATTTCAATATTTTCTATGCAGTAATCTGCTCCATCTTCAATACCAAAGGTGATGCCTTCCAATGGAAGCCCTTTGCGCACGAACAATGTTCCATTAGGTTTGATTCTACTCACAAACTCTCTAAAAGAATGCTCCAATTCCTCTTTGGTTCCGTAAATATCCAAATGGTCCGCATCCATCGATGTTACACAGGCAACCGTAGGAGCTAATCGTAGAAATGAACGATCAAATTCATCAGCTTCCACAACCGAATATTCGGTACCTTCCAGCACAAAGTTGCTGTTGAAGTCTTCCGAAATTCCACCTAGAAAAGCAGTCAATGGTAAATCACATTCATTTAATAAATGTGCCAAGATGCAGGTGGTGGTGGTTTTACCGTGCGTACCTGCTACGGCCAAGCAAAAAGAATCCTTGGTTATAATTCCCAATACCTCCGAGCGCTTTTTAATATCGAATCCTGTATTCTGGTAAAATTGAAGTTCTGAATGAGAAGATGGTACGGCCGGTGTATAGACCACCAACGTATTTGGATGTTTGAAGGTTTCAGAAATCAAATCGACATTGTCCTCAAAATGAATCGAGATACCTTTCTCCATCAAGCCATCGGTGATGGGCGTCGGTGTTCGGTCATATCCTGCAACCTCTTTGCCCACAAATTTGAAATAGCGCGCCAAGGCAGACATACCTATACCTCCGATACCAATAAAATAAACGCTATGTATATCTTTCAAATTCACTTCAACAACTTTTCAATTTCATCAACAATATGTTCTGTAGCCTTGGGCATGGCCATTTTTTTGATGTTTTTTCCTAGTTTCTCCTGAGTCTCCTTGGAGTTCATTAAGCCCGAAAAACTACTTTCAAATTCGCTATCCAACTCATTTTCCCGAAGCATAATGGCTGCATCTTTGGCCACCAAAGCTTTTGCATTTTGGGTTTGATGGTCCTCTGCCACGTTGGGTGATGGGATGAAAATCACCGGTTTGCCCACCAAACAAAGCTCCGAAACCGAACCAGCTCCCGCTCTGGAAATGATGACATCCGCTGCTGCATAGGCCAAATCCATTCGATTAACAAAAGCCAACACCTTTACGGAATCAGAATCGTATTTTTTGTATTCTTCGTAATACAGCTTGCCACATTGCCAAAGCACTTGCAGCCCGCGTTCTTCAAAAAAGCCAAGCTCCTTTTCTATCAGTTGATTAATTCGTCTTGCACCAAGGCTCCCCCCTAAAACAAGAACCGTCTTTTTATCTCCACCCAGTCCAAAAAAGGCAGCTGCCTCCTTTTTTCCTTCCTTTATATCGACCAAATCGGTACGAATGGGGTTTCCTGTTTTTACAATCTTCTCCTTTGGGAAAAAGCGCTCCATACCATCATATGCCACACAAATCTTCTTCGCTTTTCCCGCCAATAGTTTGTTCGTAATTCCCGCAAAGGAATTCTGCTCTTGCAACACACAGGGAACACCCGAGCTTTCGGCCATTTGCAACAATGGTCCGCTCGCAAAACCACCAGTGCCAATGGCAACATGGGGTTTGAACTGTTTCACTATTTTGCGTGCTTCCAACAAACTACTTATCAGTTTAAATGGAAACATGAGATTTTTAAATGTCAGTTTCCGTTGTATTCCACTTATCCACAAGCCTTTTATTTCATACCCGGCCTGCGGTACTTTTTCCATTTCCATTTTATCCTTGGCTCCAACGAACAAAAATTCTGCATCAGGATATCTCCTCTTCAACTCGTTCGCTATGGCCACTGCGGGATAAATGTGTCCTCCCGTTCCTCCTCCAGAAAGTATAAACCTATATCTGTCCACTTAATACTTCTAAAGGATTTGTTTCATCTATTCCATCGGATTGCTCCTCTAAATTTTCCTTTTTGTTACTTGCACTCAACACAATTCCGATAGCCATACAGGTCATCCAAATAGAGGTTCCACCCATACTGATCAAAGGCAACGGCTGACCCGTTACAGGGAACAACTGAACGACTACCGCCATATTGATAAAGGCCTGGAACACAATGGGCAGTCCGACTCCTATCACTAACAATTTTGAAAAAACCGTTTTGGACGAGTGCGCCGCGACCACAATTCGGAACAGCAATAAGAGGTAAAAAAACAATAAAGCTCCTCCTCCCAGCAATCCATATTCTTCAATTATTATGGCAAAAATGAAATCCGATGTGCTTTGAGACAACATATTCTTCATCACACTCTTACCTGCTCCTTTACCAACTACACCGCCTTCGGCTACAGCAATTTGAGCCAAGGTCAATTGGTGCAAGTCATCCTTATCTGCTTGTTCTGGATGAATAAAGGTTTCTATCCTTGATTTCCATGTGCCGGCTCGTTGCGGTAACACTTCAGGTGCTTTGAACAATACGAACAAAAACATTCCCGCAAACACAATTCCTGTCGCCACCATGGCAAACAGATATTTTAAAGGGTATCCCCCCAAAAAACACAATACCAACACCATAAAACAAATAATGGCGGCGGTTGAAAAGTTCTCGGGCAAAATCAACAGTACCACCAAAGCCACAGGCAACCAAAGAGGTAAAATACTCTCCTTAAAGGTGATTTTTGTTTCCTTGATTTTCGTGAGATATCTGGCGATCCAAATCATTAAAACTACAGCCGCCAACGTAGAGGTCTGAAAATTGACTCCGACCAATGGAATTTTTATCCATCGGTTTGCGGTCACCCCACCTATTCGAGTTTCCACGGTCAAGGTGTAGATCAAAAGCAGGATAACAATGGGCATGGCAATTATGGAAAGCCCTTTAAAATAATGTGTAGGTATCCTGTGCACGGCATATATAATTCCAAAGCCCAAGAAAAGGAGTACAGCATGTTTCACCAAATGGCCCAAAGTGGTCCCGTCACCATTGACATACACCAAATTGGTACTTGCGCTGTACACCGGCAAAAATGAGAAAAGTGCCAAGAGGGCCACTACGCCCCAAATGGCTTTATCACCTTTCAGATTTTTGAATATACTCAACACGTTTACAAGTTTTTAATTGCAGTTTTAAATTGATCTCCTCTATCCTCATAGTTTCTGAAAAGGTCGAAACTGGCACAGGCTGGAGATAACAATACAGCATCTCCGCGCTCGGCCACTTTATAAGCCACCTTTACAGCCTCTTCCATAGAATAAGTTTCGACCATAAGGTCGATTACGTTTCCAAAAGCATCTATTAACTTAGAGTTGTCCACTCCCAAGCAAATAATGGCCTTAACTTTTTCTCGGATCAATGGCATCAATTCGGAATAATCATTTCCTTTATCCACTCCACCGGCAATCCAAATAATCGGTTTTTTTATACCATCCAAGGCATAAAAAGTGGCATTTACATTGGTCGCTTTAGAATCATTGATGTATTCTACATGGTTTATTTTCAATACCTTTTCCAATCTATGGGGCGCCCCTTGAAAAGATTGGATACTATTGCGAATGGTCTCCTTTCTGACCTTAACCAGCATGGCCGCCATACTTGCTGCCATTGTATTTTTTACGTTGTGCTGACCTTCCAAGGCCAAAATATCTTTACTCATTTCCAAGGTTTTATGTTCTAATTTTATTTTTATCGTTTTATCCTCCAACCAAGCTCCTTCTTCTAATTCTCTTTTGACAGAAAAAGGGACCAATTTGGATTGAACGGGATGTTCTTTTAACCAATCCTGAATTACTTCATCATCGGCGTCATAAATCAGATAATCGTTTTCATCTTGATTCATTGCTATTCTGAACTTGGATGCGATATAGTTTTCAAACTTGTACTCATATCTATCCAAATGATCAGGTGTTATATTGGTAATCATGGCGATGTGTGGTTTAAAATCCACAATACCATCCAATTGAAAGCTACTTATCTCCAACACATACTGGTCAAAATCTTGCTCCGCCACCATTTTAGCATAGCTATCACCAATGTTACCAGCCATACCAACATGCAACTCTCCATCTTTTAAAAGATGGTATGTAAGCATCGTAGTGGTTGTTTTCCCATTGCTTCCCGTAATTCCGATTATACTGGCATCCGTATATTTTGATGCGAACTCTATTTCTGAAATCACTGGAACACCTTTTTCGACAAGCGCTTTTACCAAGGGCACATTGTCAGGTATTCCAGGACTCTTCATCACCAAATCGGCGTTCAAAATCTTGGCTTCGGTATGTTCACCGGATTCCCATTCAATCTCAAAATGTTCAAGAACTTTTTTGTATTTCTCTTTTATTTCGCCTTTGTCCGAAACAAAGACCTCAAATCCCTCTTTCTTCCCTAAAATGGCTGTTCCAACACCACTTTCTCCACCTCCAAGTATCACTAAGCGCCCCATTTTTATCGAATCTTAAGAGTAACGATGCTGATGATGGCCAGCATAATTCCTATAATCCAAAATCGAGTTACTATTTTGCTTTCGTGATATGATTTCTTTTGATAATGGTGATGCAACGGTGCCATCAAGAATATGCGTTTTCCTTCGCCATACTTCCTTTTCGTATGCTTGAAATAGCCAACCTGCAACATCACCGACAATGATTCTGCAAAGAAGATTCCGCACAAGATGGGAATCAACAATTCTTTTCTAACGATAATGGCAATCACGGCAATGACCCCACCAATGGTCAAACTGCCCGTATCGCCCATAAACACTTGGGCCGGATAGGTATTGTACCATAAAAAGCCGACCAAGGCCCCTACAAATGCAGCAATAAAGACCACTAACTCACCCACTCTGGGGAGATAAAATATGTCCAAATAATCAGAAAATTGAATATTACCGGAAACCCACGCAAAAATTCCTAGTGTGAGAACAATTATGGCAGATGATCCAGCGGCGAGGCCGTCGATACCGTCGGTAAGATTTGCTCCGTTGGATACTGCCGTCACAATCAAAATTACCACTGGAATAAAAATAAGCCATGCATACTCTTCGGCTCCTTCCCCAATCCATGAAATAAAATCGGCGTAATCCAATTCGTTGTTCTTAAAAAATGGAACATTGGTCCGAACGGCTTTGGTCTCTTCGCCAAACACGTTTTCGACTTTAAAATTTTGGGTTATTCGAGTACTATCTTTCTCTTTTATGGTCACTTCTGGATGGAAGTAAAGTGTTGCTCCAACTATCAACCCCAGTACCACTTGACCGGCCACCTTGAACCTACCTTTTAATCCCTTTTTATCTTTTTTGAAAATCTTTATGTAATCATCGATAAATCCAATGATGCCCATCCAAAGGGTAGTTACAATTAAAAGAATGACATAAATGTTTTTAATATCAGCAAAGAGAATCACCGGTAGCAAGGTAGAAATGATAATAATTAAACCACCCATAGTAGGTGTGCCCGCTTTCTGCTTTTGTCCTTCCAAACCTAGATCGCGAATACTTTCCCCTATCTGCTTTTTTTGAAGGAATAAAATGATTCGCTTTCCGTAGACCATGGCAATCAATAGGGACAACAATACAGACAAGGCAGCTCTAAACGTAAGGAACTGAAAAAGTCCCGCACCAGGCAGTTGGTATTGATTCTCTAAAAATTCGAACAAGTAGTATAACATGGACTACATTATTTTTTTAGGCTCTCAAGAGCTTCTTTAACTTCTTTAAAATCATCAAAATCGACCCGGACACCGTTGGTTTCCTGATAGGTCTCGTGACCTTTTCCCGCCACTAGGATAATATCATTGGCCAAAGCCAGCTTACATGCCGTCTTTATGGCTTGCTTTCTATTTTCAATGGACAACACCTTTCGTACGTTTTGAGGTTCCACCCCTGCTTCCATTTCCTCTATAATGGCAGCGGGTGATTCTGTCCTAGGGTTATCTGATGTAAAAATGGCCTGATTGCTCATTTCTGAAGCGATATGACCCATAACCGGACGCTTAGACTTGTCACGGTCACCACCACACCCCACTACGGTGATGACGTTTTCATTTCCAGTCCTCAATGCATTGATGGTAACCAATACATTTTTGAGTGCATCCGGCGTATGGGCATAATCAACAATAGCCGTTATTTTTTCTTTTGATATGTAATACTGAAACCTGCCATCCACATTTTCCAGCTCGCTCATCAACCTAAGGGTCTCCAATTTTTCGAGCCCTAAAATATCCGCCGTGGCATAGATTGCCAACAAGTTGTAGGCATTAAAATCTCCAATAAGCCTGGACCATAATTCATTATCATCAACCTTTAATAGTTGACCATTGAACTGTTTTTCCAAAATCTGGGCCCTGTAATCGGCAAAGGATTTTAAGGCGTAGGTATATTTTTTGGCCTTAGTGTTCTGCAACATCACCAAACCATTTTTATCATCGATGTTTACCAAGGCAAATGCCGTTTTTGGCAACCCATCGAACAATTTTTTCTTGGTATCCCTGTACTCCGCAAAAGTTTTGTGATAATCCAGATGGTCATGAGACAAGTTGGTGAATATGGCTCCTTCAAAGTGTAGTCCTTCAGCCCTTTTTTGATGAATGCCATGAGAACTGACTTCCATAAAACAAAACTCCACTCCAACTGCATTCATCTGGGATAGATAATCGTTAATGGTAAGTACATCAGGAGTCGTATGGGTAGTTTTGTACTCCTCATCATTCACTAGTACTTTGATGGTAGAGATGAGCCCAACCTTAAAACCTGCTTTTTTGAACAGATTGTACAAAAGTGTGGTCACTGTCGTTTTACCATTGGTTCCGGTAACCCCAACTAATTTTAAATTCCTGGAAGGATTATCATAAAAATTAGAGGCTATTATGGCAAGAGCACTATTACAATCGGTCACTTGCAAATAGGTAACGCCATTGACCATTAATTCAGGAAGTTCTTCGCATACGATGGCTCTTGCTCCGGAATCGACAGCATTTTGAATGTACCCATGACCATCGGTAACGGTACCACGAATGGCTACAAAAACATCATCCATCTCGACCTTTCTGGAATCGAAATGAACATTGTTCACCATCACGTTGGTATCTCCACTTACCGCAGAAAGGCTTACACCATATAATATGTCCTTCAATAACTTCATGAAAGTTCCAAAATTATTTTTTTGACTTGTTTAATGTTGGTCCCTTGATTTACCGACTGCTTTTTTACTTTTCCATTACCATGCACCTCCACTTCGATTCCTAAATTTTCCAACAAGGAAACAGCATCCATACCACACATACCTTTAACATTAGGTATAGTGACATATTTCTTCTGTGCATCGACGTAATACTGTTGATACTCCTTTTCCAAATCAGCATCTTCAATAATTTTGCTGTTCACTTCATCCACCATAGGTGAAATGGCATGTATTTTCTGTGCCATGGATTTAAAAACCGGACCGGAAACATCAGCTCCGTAGTACCCTTCCTTTTTATCTGGTTCATGGATGACCACGATGCACGAATATTTTGGGTTATCTGCCGGAAAGTACCCTGCAAAGGAGGAGATGTACGCCAACTTATCCAGGTTCTTTTCCACATAGTTTTTTTGCGTAGTACCCGTTTTTCCGGCCATCGAAAAGTTTTTGGAATACATTCGATGCCCTGTACCATAATCCTTCTCCACAACATCCTTTAACAATTGTTGTGCTTTTTTAACGGTCTCATCGGAACAAATGGAAGGATTCAACACTTCCTTGTCAAATCGTTTCAAAACTTTATTCCCCTCCCGTACTTCTTGAATCAATCGAGGTTTAACATACTCACCATCGTTAGCAATGGCATTGTAAAAAGCAAGTGTTTGAATAGGAGTCAATGACACTTCGTATCCGTGGGACATCCAACCCAAGGAAATTCCAGACCAGCCTTTATCACCAGGGTAGCGGATTACAGGGTCGCCCTCACCTATGATAGGAAGGCCCAATTTTTTATGAAGTCCCATATTCATCAAGCGATTGACAAACTTTTCGGGTTGCTCCTTATAGTTTTCGTTGATGATTTTTGCAAAAGCTACGTTGGATGAAACCGCAAACGCTTTGGATAACGTAATTTTTCCGTGCCCTCCCCACTTGGTATCTTTTACGACACCATCATAAATGCGGTATCTTCCTTTTTCGGTATCGATGACCGTACTGGTATCCACCACCTTATCTTCTAAAGCGGCCACCATGGACATCAATTTAAAAGTAGAACCAGGCTCATGCGATTCACCAACGGCATAATTCAACTTTTCATAATATTTTCCTTCGGAAGTTATACCCAAGTTGGAAATGGCCTTGATTTCACCGGTTTTGGTTTCCATCACCACCACACATCCATGATCGGCCTTGTATTTTTCGAGTTGCTTTAACAATTCGTGATGGGCAATATCCTGAATATTGATATCGATGGTGGAAACCACATCCAAACCATCCTGAGGCTCCACGATATTATCCAGACCAATAGGCTTCCATTGCCCCTTTGCTATTTTCTGCTTTAATCGTTTTCCCTCTTTGCCTCGCAGATAAGATTCCCCAAAAGCACCGTCCAAACCAACTCTGGTGTAGTATCCATTTTCATCCACACGCTCGTAACCAATACTTCTGGCCGCCATTTTACCCAAAGGGTACTCACGTACCACACGATGGGTCTCAATAAATCCACCTTTGTATGGCCCAAGGTTGAACAATGGAAATTGTTTGATTCTGACATAATCCAAATAACCCACATTACGGGCCACCAACTTATAACGATTGCCATTGGCTCTCGCTTTTCGGAACAACTGTCTGTAATAGGAAGAAGGTCTATCAAACATTTTACCCAAAGAATCGGACAGGGCAGCTACATTATTCTGGAAATTTTCTTTGGACACCGTCTGGGCGTCAAACCGAATTTCATATTTAGGTACCGAAGCCGCCAACAAACTACCGTCTTCTGAATATAGATTACCGCGATTTGGTTCAATGGTGAACATCTTTTCGGTTTGGCTCAAGGCCAATTCCTTATATTTTTCACCTTCAACCATTTGAATATCCACCAACTTTACCACCACGGTAATGGCCAAAACAACAAGTCCCCCGGCTACGAGGTACAATCTGTTCATGATATTTTTTTCGGTAATGGCCACTATTCCGCTGATTTAACTTTTATTTTTCTGGGAGGATTTTCCGATGGCACCAATCCCTTTTCCGCCACCACCTCTCGCAAGGTTGATTCCAATTTGAGTTGCTGGACACTGGAACGAGCCTCGAAAAACTCACTTTTAAGTTTCCGAACCTCCTCGTTCAATTCAGCAATCTCCAATACTTTTTTATCGGCATTATGACTACTGGAAATCATTAACGCCGCCAAGAAAGATGCAAACAACAAAAACATCCAGTTTTTGGGAGCATCCCCGCTCACCAAAAACTTTCCTTTTAATATGTCCAGTAATCCTTTTCTCATTTTGCATTCCTTTTGTCATTCCCGTGTAGACGGGAATCTGTCCATACCCATCTTTCGACTGCGCTCAAGATGACATTTCCATTACACCTTTATATTTTTTCCGCAATGCGGAGCTTTGCACTTCTTGCCCTATTGTTATTGGCTATCTCTTCGGCTGATGGCACAATCAACTTCCCTACTTTTTTCAGAGGAACATTAATGTTCCCATAAAAATCCTTTTCTGGTTCACCATCAAATTTCCCTGCTCGAATGAAGCGCTTTGCCAATCTATCTTCCAGAGAATGATAACTGATCAAGCTCAACCTCCCACCTTCATTCAACATCTCCGGCACTTGCTCCAAAAATTCCTTGAGCACTTCAATCTCTTGGTTTACTTCTATCCTAATAGCTTGATAGATTTGTGCCAAAATCTTGTTCTCTTTCATTTTTGGCAAAAACCTGCTCAACACCTTTTTAAGGTCATCAGTTGTTTTGATGGGTTCTTCTGTACGTGCCGCAACAATGGTGTTGGCCATGGCATTCGCATTTCGCAATTCGCCATACTGAAAAAGAACCGACGCTAAATCTTCTTGGGAGTAGGTATTCACTACCTGGAAGGCCGACAATTGGTTGTTTTTATCCATTCGCATGTCCAAATCTGCATTGAACCGAATGGAGAAACCGCGGTCAGCCTCATCGAACTGATGGGAAGAAACCCCAAAATCCGCCAAGATTCCATCAACTTTCCGAATGCCATAGAACTTTAAAAACTGTTTGAGGTAGCGAAAGTTCTGGTTGATCAATTGAAACCTACCATCATCTATTGTATTCTGAAGAGCATCCTCATCTTGATCAAACGCGAACAACTTACCGCTATCACCCAATCTTTTCAAAATTTCTTTGGAGTGTCCCCCGCCTCCAAAGGTGACATCCACATACACTCCATCTTCTTTTATATTCAATCCGTCCACTGACTCCTTCAGCAATACCGGATTGTGATACGCACTACTCATCGTCATCAAAAATCTCCTCGGCCAGATCGGCATAATCCTTCTCGCCTTCTGCCAAGACCTTCTCGTACATATCCTTGTTCCAAATTTCGATTTTGTCAAAAACCGCATTCAGAACCACTTCCTTCTCAATTCCAGCAAACTCCACTAAGTTTTTTGGAATCTGCAATCTTCCAGAATCCCCGTCAATGGTCACTTCCTTCATGCCCGCTACAAAATTTCTCACAAAAGCATCGTACTTTCGATTGATTTTGCTTTTCTTCATCACTTTCTGCATGAGGACATCGAACTCCTCCTTGGGATATAATTCCAGACATTGTTGAAAAACCGACCGCTTTATAATAAACCCATCCTTTAAAACAGGTAAAAGCTGGTTCTTCAAAGAAATGGGCAACAATACCCTTCCTTTGGAGTCCGCTTTACAATCATGTTGTCCTATGATATGGGTCACTAGAAATCAATTGGTTAGTTAATACAACTCAAATATATAGATTTTATTTCCACATTTCTCCACTAAACACCACTTTTGTTAATAAATTCCCCACTTTTCGATAAAAATCCATAAAATCGACACAAAAATTCTCTTGAGTTGCATAGGCAGATTTTAAGAGCAGATTTAACAGAATGAGAAAACTTGCCCCAGATATGACAAAAACCTAAAATCTTTGTGATATGAAATTCCTATATTTGCGCCTCTTACTACCAACTGACTATAGATGGAAGAGCATTTAATTGAGGATGGCAAATACCGATATATAGAAAAGGGAGAAGGAACTCCCATGATCATATTGCACGGTTTAATGGGAGGTTTGAGCAACTTCCAAGGTGTATCCGAATATTTTCCGCCTAAAGGATACAAGGTGTTGATTCCAGAATTGCCTATATATGACATGCCACTGCTAAAGACCACGGTAAAAAACTTTGCTGTGTTTTTGGAAGGGTTTATTGAGCACAAAGGATTGAAGGATGTCATCCTTTTAGGAAATTCGCTTGGTGGGCATATTGGCCTTTTGCACACTAAAATGTTTCCAGAAATGGTCAAAGCATTGGTAATCACCGGAAGCTCTGGACTATATGAAAGCGCCATGGGTGATGGATATCCAAAACGTGGTGACTACGAGTTTATTAAAAAGAAGGCCCAAGATGTTTTCTATGACCCAGAAGTAGCCACTAAGGAGATTGTTGATGAGGTTTTTGCCACGGTCAACAATAGGATGAAGTTGGTAAAGACCCTGGCCATTGCCAAAAGTGCCATTCGCCACAATATGTCCAAGGATTTACCGCACATGAATACGCCCACTTGTATAATTTGGGGAGAAAATGATACCGTAACCCCTCCAAAAGTTGCCAAGGAATTCCATGAATTATTACCGGATTCTGACCTTTATTGGATAGAAAAATGTGGTCATGCCCCAATGATGGAACACCCTAATGATTTTAACCATATTCTGGAGGCTTGGCTGAAAAAGCGTAACTTCTAAGCATGAAAATCACCTCGGCAGAATTTGTAATGAGCAACACCAATGTTGCCAAATGCCCCAATGAACCACTACCGGAATACGCGTTTATCGGCAGGTCCAATGTGGGAAAATCATCCTTGATCAATATGTTGGTGGAGCGCAAGGCTTTGGCCAAAACTTCCGGTCGACCAGGAAAAACCCAGCTCATCAACCATTTTAAGATCAACAACAATTGGTTTTTGGTGGATTTGCCAGGATACGGCTATGCCCGAGTTTCTAAAAAGGACAAGAAAACGTTTCAAAAGTATATTACGGAGTATTTTCAAAAAAGAAAGCAGCTCGTTTGTGGTTTTGTTTTGGTGGATATTCGTCATGAGCCACAACCTGTTGACTTGGAATTTATGGAATGGCTGGGAACTAACCAGATTCCGTTTGCTATAATTTTCACCAAAGCCGATAAATTGAAACCTGCTGTTATCGAAAAACAAGCAAATGCCTATCTTCAAAAATTATTGGAAGGGGCTTGGGAAGAAGCTCCTCCGCATTTTACCACCTCATCCACCAACCGAATGGGCCGGGAGGAACTTTTGGAGTTTATTGATGGCATCAACCAGCAGTTTTTTAGCAGCAACAAATAAGTTATCACGCCCTATTCCCAATCAATCAAAAAAGGTAAGATTATGTTGATTTTCACGACCAATCCTACCTAAAAAATATTTTTTTCAACAGATATAAAGATTGATACAATGAAATCTGTATTGCACAAAGCCGCAACTCGTGGCCATGCCAACCATGGTTGGTTGAACTCACATCACACTTTTAGTTTTGCAGGCTATCACGACCCCGAGCGTATGCATTTTGGGGTTCTGCGGGTTCTTAATGATGACCAAGTGGCTCCAGGTCGAGGCTTTGGCACCCACCCACACGATAATATGGAAATTATCTCCATTCCTTTGGAAGGTGATTTGGAACATAAGGATAGTATGGGTAACACGACTACCATTAAGGAAGGAGATGCACAAGTGATGAGTGCAGGAACCGGTATTCAACATAGTGAATACAATAAAAACAGCGACCAAGAGGTAAAATTTCTGCAAATATGGGTTTTTCCAAACAAGCGAAATGTGGAACCCAGATATGACCAAATCTCCATTCGAGAGATTGAGAAAAAGAATGCTTTTTACCAAGTACTCTCCCCAAATCCTGAAGATGAAGGTGTTTGGGTGCATCAAGATGCTTGGTTCCATTTAGGAAAATTTAAAGCCGGTGTTACCGATACCTATAAGATTAAAAAAGAAGGTAATGGTGTCTACGCTTTTATCTTGGAGGGCGATGTGGAAATAAACGGGCAGAAACTAGAAAAAAGAGATGGATATGGTATGTGGGAAACAGATTCCTTCGATTTTAAATCCATTTCCAACAGCAGGGTTTTACTTATGGAGGTTCCAATGGGGCTCGACAAAATTGGAGGCTAAATTATAATACACAACATGCCCCAAATGGGGCATGTTTATTATCGCTTTACCACTTACCTTGATAGTTACGAGAAATTATAAGATGATTTTAGGTATTTTAGAAACTTAAAATTCATCTTTCTATGGCAAAAGACACATCAAACAAATTTACCCCTGGGGGATTTATCAAGGTTATTTCCTTTTTACATCTAGGAATTGCAGCTACCCCAATAGTCTTAGGCACTCTTTTTTACTTTAGAACCACCAATACCGAACTAAGTTTCACTAACTCCAACGATATGTTCTTGGCCATTGTTCCCGTTGTAGCCATAAGTAGTATTTTTCTGGGTGATTTTGTCTTCAAAAAAATAATCAAGGCCTTACCAAATAACATGACGCTAAGGGAAAAGCTAATGAAATACCAAACGGCCTCAATTATTAAATTTGCGTTACTGGAAGGAGCAGCCCTATTTAGCATTGTGATTTTTGGGAACACCCAAAATCTCACCTATTTGATTGTCGGCTTACTTTTGATTTTCTTTTTGTTCCTGCAGCGCCCCGCCAAACAAAAAATTGAGACCACCTTAAATCTTCGTGGAGAAGAAAAGGCAAAATTTGACCGTACAGACGAACCTTTGGATTAAGGCTATTTTTTCAGCTCTAGTTTTTCTGCGAAATAATCACAAAAGTCCTTCATGGTGGCAGTCATTTTTTCGTCCTGTGTAGCCTTGAAAAAGGTGTCGGCCATGGTCACCAAAGTTTGATGAAAAAATACTTTCATCTCGTCCACGGGCATATCCTTGGTCCAAAGATCTATTTTTAATGACTCCTGATTTTTACTGTCCCATACAGACAGCATCATCGCCTTGGCCTCTTCCTCATTAATTCCACCATCTTGTGCCGACCATTTCAATTCCTCAGGCACTCTATTTTCATCCAATCCAACCGTCAATGTTATCTCCGAAGTGTGTTCTACTGCCATTTATCTTTTTGGTTTGTAATTTGATTGTTTTAAAATTTCATCCGCTGGCATCCCCAACATCTGTTTTAAATCTATGTTGGTTTTCTCCATAAAGGCCCTTACAATTTGCCAACCCATATACCTTCCCAAACGTGGAGGTGATTCGTTGTCCAGTTCCAATCCGAATTTGGAAAAAGGTGCTGGGTCCAAGAACTTTCTATCCAATCCAGCATCCGTACTATAAAGCAATTCACGTTCCACAAAATATTTCCACATTTGTTCCTCATTGGCCTTGGCCCATTCCATTTCCTCTTCGGAATACCCGATCTTTTGGGCATCGGTAGCCGAGGGAATCAATTTATCTTTTAAGTAAAGTTCCTTACCATAATAAACCATTCGAGAAAGAAGGGTTCGGTTACGAGGATATGAAAGCACTTTTTTGGCAAAGGCACTTGCTACATCCGATGTTAAAAACTTTTCATCCAAAGATGCAGCAATGTATCGTTGCAAACCCTCATAAAAATGATGGTCTTCCCCTAAATAATTGTCTAGCCCAATCAACAAAAGTGAATCTGCCAAAATAATGCGATTATCATATCTCACATCTGAAGTAAGTGTTACCACATGGGGTGTTTCGGTTTCTGGAAAATAATATTGAATGTGTTTAAAAAGAGATTCCAACTCCGCGGATTCTTGATCAAAATCACCAAAAACTTTGGTAACCTCATCGGAAAGTTCAACTTGGAGGGTATCTGTCAATTTGGCCACCCAAACACTATCCGGAAACTGCTCAGGGAACAAATATGGGTACTTGGTCTTCAATTTAGGGATATCACTAGGAGTTGCATTGGCAAATTCCTGATCAAACCTTGAAATCCTTAAATCAATGGTAATTTTATCGATTTCCTCCTCTGTTTTATCAGTTTCCCCACAGGATGAAAGAAGCAAAACCATTATTAAAAGAAAACTTCTAAATACCGGAACACTAAAGTATTTGAACAACCGCTTCATTTTTAAGGACACAGGGTTTAAATTTACAGGGCACAAAGGTAATTTATAGAATCTAAATAGTAAGATATGCAAACAGAAAAGGTTATCACCCATATTGTTGATTGGTTAAAAGAGTATGCCGAAAATGCAAAATGCAAAGGTTTTGTAATTGGGGTCTCTGGCGGAATTGATTCTGCAGTGACGTCCACACTCTGTGCCAAAACTGGTTTAGACCTTTTGTGTTTGGAGATGCCTATTCACCAAGGTGAAAACCAAGTTACGCGCGCTGATAAACATATTGATTGGTTGATTGAAAACTTTCCAAATGTTTCCAGACAGCCTGTAAACTTAACTCCGGTGTTTGATAGCTTGGTCGATGCGTTCCCAAAAGTGGACAAGGAAGAAGAACGTTTTATGTCCTTAGCAAATACACGGGCCAGACTTCGAATGACCACCCTTTACTATTTTGCCGCTTTAAAGGGCTATCTAGTAGCTGGCACAGGAAACAAGGTAGAAGATTTTGGCATTGGTTTCTATACCAAATATGGTGATGGGGGTGTTGACCTTAGCCCTATTGCCGACCTTTTAAAAACAGAAGTTTATGAGCTAGGAAAGGTCCTTGGTGTAAATCAAGATATTATGGAAGCGGCGCCAACTGATGGGCTTTGGGGCGATAGCCGAACGGACGAGGATCAAATCGGAGCCTCTTACCCTGAATTGGAATGGGCCATGGAAATGGATGATAATGGAAAAACCGCAGATGACTTTTCCGGCAGGCAAAAAGAAATATTTTCAATCTTTAAAAGATACAATAGTGCCAACAAACATAAGATGATTCCTATTCCTATTTGTGTGATTCCTGACAACCTAAAATAACTGTTTATCCCGAAAAACCCAGCTTAAGACGAAAAAAACCATAGAAAAACTATGGTTTTAAGAAAAAAGTTACAGTTTTACATTATTAAATTGTTATCTTGCCCGCTATGTATTGTAGGTAATTAGCCACTAACCAATTATTAAATTAAACCTAATCCAATGATAAAAGTATTGATAGCTGACAACCATCCTATTGTTAGGCTTGGCATTAGACAGGTACTTGAATCGAGCTCAGACATTGAAGTCATAGCAGATGTTTCAACTACCAAAGAGCTTTTTAATACATTGAAAACCGTAACCCCCGATGTAGTAATATTAGAGATGGATATTCCTGAAATTAATGGAATAGCTACCCTAAGAAAAATGAAGTTGGAATTTCCCGACATTAAGACCTTAATGTACAGTGGTCAGTCCGAAGATGTTTATGCCTTGAGCACAATTCGTGCCGGCGCTTTTGGCTACCTATCCAAAACTGCCGACTTAGAATATATTATTTCTGCGGTAAAAAAAGTAAGCGAAGGCAATATGTTCATAACAAACGAACTTGCCCAACGCCTTGCCTTTGATGAAAGCACCCAAAAACCTAGAAGGTTCTTTAGAAAACTTTCTTCCAGAGAGGTCGAAGTACTCAAACTTTTGGCCAGTGGAAAAAGAAACAAAGAGGTTGCAGAAGGATTAAACCTAAACGAAAAAACAGTAAGTACATACAAAGCCCGTTTAATGAAGAAGTTGAACGTGGATAATTTGGTGGACTTACTGCAACAAGCAAAAGCCCTGGAACTATATTAGAAATACCCAACCAAACCAACTATTGTGGAAACCCCTTTCAATTAAAATTGAAAGGGGTTTTATATTTTTCAGGAAAGTACCCGATTCAATTTAGCATTCAACAATTTATTAAGCTGAAGGTAATTCACGATCTCCTCCAAAACCTCCGTATTGTCCTGACTGTCCTGAGTCCTTTGTTGGAGTTTATCAATTCTGTTTTTAATCAAATTGCAACGCAAAGTGAGTATGGTCTCCCCAACCAATTGGGCCACTCCTGTTTTTTTCTCCTTTGGATAGATATCTCGGCGTTCCCAATCGTGCAAAACGTATTGTTCTTCTTCCATTAAAATGGAAGACACCTCGGAAACAATTTCTTGGTCCAATTCGGATAAAAATGTACTCACGGAGAAGTCAGCATCCTCGTTAAGCCTTTCAATCAATTTATAATAAATGGTCTTAAACTGCTCGTTGGTAAGCTCAATTTCATCATCTTGAAGATCTAAGTATACTTTTTCATAAACTTTAGCCTCTACAATTTCGGGTTCGAGCACCAGTTCTCCATCTTCATTTTCTTTAAGCACTAAATCTTCAAACTCTTGCTTTTGATTGCCGTAAAGTAAGAGCACCTCAATAATCTTGCGTTCCAGCTCATATTGAACATCAACCTTCTCAACCACAGCATCATTCTTGACTACTTCGAAGGCCTTTTGTTCTTGCTTTACCTTTTTAGCAATATCTGTTTGATATTTTTTATCAATCTGAGCCAAGGTATTGTAAAGCACCTCTTCGGAAATTTGCATAATCTTTGCACATTCCTGAACATAGATTTCCTGCTGAATACGATCTGGTATCTTACTGATGCTATTCACAATATCTCTTACCGTATCAGCACGTTTTATGGGATCGTTGGCCGCCTCTTTGGCCAACAAAGATGTTTTGAACTGTATAAAGTCCTTGGCATTTTCTTGGAGATATGAGACGATATCCTCGTAGGTATTGTTTTTGGCAAAACTATCAGGGTCTTCACCTTCGGGAAAGGTGCAAATCTTGACATTCATACCCTGTTCCAAAATAAGGTCGATACCGCGTAATGATGCACGCAACCCTGCTGCGTCACCATCAAACAAAACCGTAATATTTTTGGTAAGCCTGTTAATGAGTCGAATCTGCTCTGGGGTCAGCGCAGTTCCACTGGAGGACACTACATTCTCCACCCCTCGCTGGTACATCTGGATGACATCGGTATAGCCTTCCACCAAAAAGCAATTATCTTCTTTGGCTATGGCCTGTTTCGCGTAATAGATGCCATAAAGCACTTTGCTCTTGTGGTAAATCTCGCTTTCGGGGGAGTTTAAATATTTGGCAGCTTTTTTGTCATTGGTCAATATACGTCCACCAAAACCAAGAACTCGACCACTCATAGAATGTATGGGGAACATAACCCTTCCCTTGAACCTATCGAATTTTCGGCTTTCGCCACCAGCCTGCTCCTTAACAATGGTAAGCCCCGTTTTTTCCAAAAACTCCATTTGGTATCCTTTGTCCAATGCAGCTTTTGTAAAAGCCTCCCATTCGTCCAAACTATACCCTAGACCAAACTTTTTAATGGTCTCGTCGGTAAACCCGCGTTCTTTAAAGTAGCTCAGCCCAATGGCTTTGCCAGGTTCGGTCTCCCATAGGGTCTCTGTAAAATATTTTTGGGCATACTCAGAGACCAGATACATACTTTCCCGCTCATTGGCCTCTTCTTTTTGTTCATCCGTCTGCTCGGTCTCCTCTACCTCAATATTGTATTTCTTGGCCAGATATTTAATTGCCTCTGGATAGGTAAAGTGTTCATGCTCCATCAAAAAAGCCACAACGTTCCCTCCTTTTCCACTACTAAAATCCTTCCAAATCTGTTTCACGGGAGACACCATAAAGCTCGGTGTACGCTCATCGGTAAATGGACTAAGTCCCTTAAAATTGGAACCTGATTTCTTCAACTGAACAAAATCACCGATTACCTCCTCCAAACGGGCGGTTTCATATACTTGGTCTATGGTAGTTTTTGAAATCAAGATGTTGCGTTAAAATAGCTGTTAAAGGTAAATAAAAACAAAGTTTTAGTGAATTCAAAAACCAAATCCCTGTTTAAGATTTAGTATATTGGGAACACTGATTTAAAGAATGTAAGAATACAAAAAATGATTCTATGATAAAGAGAGAACCAAAAAGTTATTGGGCATTAGCTACATTTCTGATTTTCTTTGTTTTAGTAGCCAAAGGTCAAATGCCCGAAAAGGCCGGCCCTGTTATAGAAAATGGTGAAGCGCAAGTAGTTGAGTCTTTTTCCGACCCTAGCCAATGGATACGCCATGATCTTTGGGTGGAAACGGAATTTGATTCTGATGGTGATGGTGAATTAGATAGGATGCATGTAGATGTTACCCGTCCTGAACAAACAGAATCAGAAGGCCTGAAACTTCCAGTAATTTATGAATCCAGTCCGTACTATGCAGGAACCGCCGGTTTGGGGAAAGGTATATTTTGGGATGTACAGCATGAACTTGGTGAATCTGGTAAACCAAGAAAACACCCCAGCGTTACTCGTGTCGGAGAGCGCCCCATAATATCAAACTCACAGGTAAGGACATGGGTTCCCAGAGGCTATATTGCGGTCCACTCTTCCTCTCCCGGTACAGGACTTTCCGATGGAGCTCCAACCGTTGGTGGCGACAACGAATCCTTGGCCCCAAAAGCTGTTATAGATTGGCTCAATGGAAGAGCCAAAGGATACACAGAGCGCGACGGTGATAAAGAAGTAAAGGCCTATTGGTCCACAGGTAAAGTAGGGATGACGGGCACCTCATATAACGGAACCATTCCACTTGCTGCTGCAACTACTGGAGTTGATGGTCTAGAAGCCATAATACCCATTGCCCCGAACACCTCCTATTATCATTATTACCGCTCCAATGGCCTTGTGCGTTCACCAGGCGGTTATTTGGGAGAAGATATTGATGTGCTCTACGATTTTATCCATAGTGGTGATGAATCCAAAAGGGCTAGAAACAATAAAGTTGTTCGCGATACCGAAATGAAAAACGGACAAGACCGTATTACTGGGGACTATAATGACTTTTGGGCCGGAAGGGATTATTTGAACGATATGAAACCCATGAAAGCAGCTCTTTTGATGTCCCACGGCTTCAATGATTGGAATGTGATGCCCGAACACAGCTACCGTATCTATAAAAAAGCCAAAGAAATGGGATTGCCAACACAGATTTTCTACCATCAGAACGGGCACGGTGGGCCACCTCCCCTATCCATGATGAACAGATGGTTTACACGATACCTATACGGTGTGGAAAATGGTGTGGAAAATGAGCCAAAAGCGTGGATAGTTCGGGAAAACGACAAAAAAGACAACCCTACTCCTTACGAGGATTATCCCAATCCAAATGCAAAGGATGTTCAGCTTTATCTAAGCTCAGGAGCTCCCGCTAAAGGACAATTGACGACGAGTAAACCTAAAAAGCAAGGAACCGAGACTTTAGTAGACAATTATTCCTTTTCGGGTTCCAGTTTAGCAAAAGCTGAGACCACAGAACACCGACTTCTTTATACTACGGCTCCTTTAAAAGAGGACGTTCATATATCGGGAGTGGCAAAAATCAAGATTAAGCTCGCCAGCAGTAAGCCAGCGGCAAATTTATCCGTTTGGTTGGTATCCCTACCTTGGACGGAAGCCTTAAATTCCAAGATTACCGATAATATTATTACCCGTGGATGGGCAGACCCTCAAAATCATAGTTCATTAACAGAAAGCGAACCTTTGGTTCCCAATAAATTTTATGAAATGGAATTTGAATTGATGCCCGATGATCAAATTATTCCAAAAGGACAACAAATCGGATTGATGATTTTTTCTAGTGATAAAGAATTCACCCTTTGGCCAAAACCAGGAACTGAATTGACGGTTGATTTGGATGGGACACAATTAATTCTGCCAGTAGTTGGTGGCAAATTATGATTTACTATCAGGTCAACTGACTAAAATCATATAAAATACAATTAAAATTAAGTGTCTTTAGGGTAGTTTAATCAATATCTCAAGCGACATGAAAGTTTTAATTATTTACGGCACATCTGAAGGTCAAACCCATAAAATCTCAAGGTTCATGGAGCATATTCTTCAACAAGATGGTCATTGGGTCACCATTGCAAACGCAGCCGAAACACCTCCCTCACCTAAAGAATTTGATGCGATACTCATTGGAAGCTCTATTCATTTGCACAAATACAAAAGCTCCATCAAAACATATATAAAGGAAAACTTGGTGTCCTTGAATGAAAAATTCACTGGGTTTTTCTCCGTGAGTCTCGCTATAGCTTCCTTTAATGAAGAAGAGCATGAAGAGGTTAAGGAGATCACCAAATTATTTTTAACCAAGACAAATTGGAATCCTGACCACATTTATTATATGGCGGGTGCCTTAAAATTTACAAAATATGATTATCTTAAAAAGATGGCGATGTGCAGCATTGCAAAAAAAGAAAGACCTGGCGAGGAGATAGATATTAATTCGGATTACGAATATACGGACTGGAAAAAGGTTGAAGCTCAAACGCTGAACTTCGCCAAAAGTTTACAAAAATTAAAATTACATGGACAAACATAGTTTCACAACACTTTCGGAAGCGGTTAACACATTGACATCGGAAGGTTATAAAGAAGATTTTGAGGCGGGAGAAAGTAGCATCACTGCCCTATATTCCAAAAAAGAATTTGCCCCTAGTGATTTAAAAATTATTGGGACTTATCGTTTTGAGGGAGAGACCAATCCAAGCGATCAAGCTACTGTTTTTGCTCTAGAGGCATCTGATGGCACCAAAGGCACCATGGTCATGTCGTACAGTTCCCAGCATGGTCAAAATGTGGAATTGATACGTCAAATTCCAAATGCTTAGGGTAAGCTAGCCAAAAAACTTACCCATGGCCGAAGGTTGGTACAACAGCCAACCAGTGAGGCTAAATCTACTTTTGTGCGCTTGCAGCACGGCATGGGGCACTTCTGCACTTTTGAACAGTACACAACGAGCGGCCAAAGGTTCTACAAGAAAACTTGACCCATCTTTTTCAAAAATCTCCAGCTCCCCACCATCGCCCGTGTGCCAATCATCGTTTAAATAAATGATCATGGAAATCATTCGGTTGTTCCGTTTTTCGAACTGATCTAAATGTTTATCGTAATGCCCTCCAAACGGGTAGTGGGCCAAATGAAACTCGAAACCCGATAAACTGAGATAGCAATATCGGTTAAAGATATGCATGGTCTCGTCCAAAAGGTTCCAATACGTTTCCAATTCGGCATCTCGCCGCCTGTCCAACCAATAGGTAAAATCGCCCCGTATTCTGTCATCAATCTGATTATTGGAATGGGCGCCGATACCCGCTTCTTTAAAATTGGGTAATTTTCCCAGAAAAAAAGATTTGATTTCAGTATATAGTTCGTCCCGAAGAAAATGGTCAATAACTACATAATCCTTACTGGAGATGTCATCCATCCAGGACAACCAATCCTCCAAACCGTGATAGGCGTTCAATGCATCATAAATGTGGGCGAATGTAGGTAATATTTAAAAACGAAAATCATTTTTTTTATTCACCCCCTGAAAGCGCTAACTTTGAGGACAATTAATAGTAATTTTAAATGATACTCTTTTTTGGAACAAGACCAGGTAAAAAGGAAACCAAAGTACTTACCCATGTTACCTGCCCTTACTGCAATCAAACAGGTACGTTGACCGCAGTGGCCCAACCCAACTATGCCCATTTGTTCTGGATTCCTCTTTTTACCATCAACAATATTCGCTATGCGGAATGTTCGCATTGCAAAAAAGTATACCACAAAGAAGATTTCACCCCCGAAATGAAACGGGCTTTATCAGTATAAAAAACGGTCAGGAAAATCCCTGACCGTATGTTTCAAGGTTCGAAAAATGATTAAATATCGAACCGAAGGCCCAGTGATATATTGTTTTGTTTTACATCCGCATCTTTAAAAATTGGATTTAGGTCATATTTTAAATACAGTAGCACGCCATCAAATCCCATATATCCACTCACCCCATAAATTAGATCACTGCTGTTATAGTCTCGCTTGAGTTTATCCTTAACATTCTCTCCATCGCGGTTGTACTTTAATTTTTGACGCGTACCCAGATTGAATCCACCATACCCGCCAAAACCTAATCTGAATTGATCTCTTATGGAATAACGCATGCTACGTTCGGATTTTCGCAAACGGGATGGACCCACTTCAAAGTGAACTGGGAAGACAAGGTTGTCCATTCTAAACTTGGATTTATCCAAATCGTATTCAAATTCTTCCAATACAGTTTGGTCACCATTTTGAACGAAAATTTGATTATCATCTGGTTTTAGCCCATTGAATTGAAATGAAAACCCGTAATTAAAACGTAGCCAATTGGAATTATTAAAAACTCTGGTTCGCCATTGCCAACCCATTTCAAAAAAACGACTACCTCCTATTTTATAAGGTGAATCGGAGAGCGACTGACCTTCGATCAAAGCATTATTTAAACCTATTGCCATCACAAAATCGGAATAGGTGCGTCTATCATATTTTATCTTTCTTTTCCTATGGTTGGAATTAAAGGTAATCGCAGGTTTGCCATCAATGAGCAGACCTATTCGCATTCTATCACCATAAATGGTGTCTATTTCGGATAATGTAAGCACATCTCCCTTATTGCGTTCCAACAAGGCAATCCTATTCTCGATTATGGCCACTCGGTTTTCAATATTCAAAGCTCTTTGTTTCGCAACTTCTTCTTTTAAGATTTTAGCTTCATTCTCGGAGATATCTCCTTTCTCCAACCGTTTGTTGATATCCCGCACCTCAAACTTTAAGGCATCTTTCTCTTGCTCAATAATGCGCTGCTTTTCAATTTTCAACGCCTCGATTTTCTTTTGATAGCCCTCTTGCCCGAACATAGTTTGAGAAACCAAGAACAAGAATAAAACTGCTGAATAAAATGTAATTGTTTTCATGATTGATTTTTAGATTATAAACCTCCCTCCTTCCCGCCCGTGTAGGACAGGAAGTTTTTGAAGGTTTGACTTGATTGATGAATAATTTTATTGATTTCGGTCTGCCACCGCCGTACGAAGTTTAAGATAACCCGTTTTCAAGGCATCAAAAATTTGATCCCGGAACGATTCGTCCATCTCATCCTCCACTTCGGCCAACAAGGACATTGCGTCCACGGAACCACTTTTGGAGAATAACTTATCGGTTAAAATTTGCCGTTGCGCTGCTCGTAAAAGTGAATCTATTTCGGCATCGGAAACATCTTCCTGTGCATTTTCCATTAGTTCTACCTGTGCTACTACTTCATCCACTTTTTGGGCAATAAGCTCATCTGAATTTATAATGACCTCATCTTGCAATGGCTGCAATACCTCTTGCTCGGCAACTGCTGTGTTGGAAATAGGTGGTTCTGGACTTAATTCTTCGTTTATTTCTGCTGGCACAATAGATTTAGATTTTGTCTCAGTAATCACGGTTTGCTCTTCTGGTACAATCTCCTTCAGAACTTCATCCTCAGTTTGGGTTTCAGCTTCCTTTTTAGTTTCGGTTTCCACTACCTGTATTTGTTCCACTTTAGGATCATCCTTTGTAAAAAAGAAAACCGACACCAATACAATGCCAGCAACACTTGCGGCTATAGCGTATGGGAACCAGGTATTCTTTTTTCTTGGTAACGGTTGCTTCACCTGAGATGCGATTTTGTCCCAAGCATTTGCTGATGGGGCAATGTTTCGCTCCTCCAACTTCTCCTTGATATGTTTTTCCAGTTTATCCATACCCTCTATTTTTTGTTCACCGATCTTGATTTTGGCGACATTCCTTTTAAACTTAAATTCTCTTGAAGCATTTTTCTGGCCTTGAACAATTGAGATTTTGAGGTTCCTTCGGAAATTTCCAACATTTCCGCAATCTCTTTATGTCCATACCCTTCCATGGTATTAAGCAAAAAAACTGCTTTGTACCCTTCGGGCAGTTCATCAATTAGGTGCTGTACATATTCTACATCCAAAAGACCCTCATTTGTTGGTGAAATCTGTTCGTTCACCGTAACAGCATCATCATCGTAAACCACAAACTGCCTTTTGCGCAGGTACGAAATACTTTCCCTAACCATAATGGTTCTGATCCAACCTTCAAAGCTTCCTTTATTTTGAAAAGAACTTAGATGATTAAAAACCTTTACAAAGCCATGGATCATAACATCCTCGGCAAAATGAAGGTCTTTGACGTATTGTCTGCACACCCCCAACATTTTGGGCGAAAACTTATCGTACAACAACTTCTGAGCCTGTTGGTCTCCTTTAATCGATTTTTTGATCAATTGTTTTTCGTTGCTATGTAGCTCGATGATCTTCAAAAGTTTGGTTTATATAAGTGCTTCTATTTTAATAGACGGGATAAAAACACGAAGAGTTGCCTGAAAACAAAAATTTTCAGTATCTAATTAATATTCAGATTTTTGAATTTTACTTTTTACGATCCACCACGTAGTTGACCATAAGCGTGAGGGCACTTTTGTATTCAGAATCGGGATAATTGTCCAAAATTGCCAAAGCTTCATCCTTGAACTCCAACATTTTGATTACAGCATAATCCAAGCCACCTTTTTCCTTTACGTACTCAATGACCTCTTTTACCCGTTTTCTGTTCTTATTGTGTTTTTTGATGGAATTGATCAACCACTTCTTCTTTTCCTTGTCGCTATGGTTCAACACGTAAATCAAAGGAAGTGTCATTTTTTGTTCTTTGATATCGATCCCCGTAGGTTTTCCTATTTTCTCGGCACCGTAGTCAAAAAGGTCATCTTTTATTTGAAAGGCCATTCCACAAAGTTCACCAAACTTTCTAAAAGCTTCCACTTCCTCCGAATCAGGTCGAACTGAGCAAGCTCCCATACTGCAACAAGCGGCTATCAAGGTTGCGGTTTTCTGACGGATGATATCGTAGTATACATCTTCCGTAATATCCAACAATCGTGCTTTTTCTATTTGAAGTAATTCCCCTTCGCTCATATCCCTAACCGCATTGGAAATAATATGAAGAAGGTCGTAATCCTTATTTTCCAAGGAAACCAATAGGCCTTTGGAAAAAAGGAAGTCACCCACTAAAACTGCAATCTTATTTTTCCATAAAGCATTGATAGAGAAAAAGCCCCGGCGCTTGTTACTATCGTCGACCACATCATCGTGCACCAAGCTCGCGGTATGGATCAACTCAATGATGGAAGCTCCGGTATAAGTACGTTCATTAACCCCACCATTCAATAATTTGGCGGTCAAAAATACGAACATGGGCCGCATTTGCTTGCCTTTTCTGTTTACTATGTAAAAGGTAATTCTATTGAACAATGCTACCTTGGAAGACATGGATTTGAGGAATTTTTCCTCAAAAAGCTGCATCTCATTTTCAATGGGTTCCCTTATCTGCGAAACGATTTTCAACGTAACGGTGTGGTGTTTGGTTTTGAATCCCTAAAAGTAGGGAAAATGCAAGAGTTGTTGGAATGAAATCGAAGTTTTAAGATACAGTTCTAAAAGTATCGATGATTTGCAGGGGTATTGGGTAAAGTTTGATGGATGAAAGAAAAAAGGGGGAAAGGTTTTATCGTAATATTGTTTACTGCTAATTCGATATTGAAAAGTCTAGCTTTTGTTCGCTAGCTGTCCACAGGCGGCATCAATATCCTTGCCTCGAGACCTACGCACAGTTACCGTGATGCCGTTTCGCTCAAGGGTTTTTTGGTACATTTCCACCGCTTTGTTCGATGCCTGCTGAAACTCACCGTCATCAATAGGGTTGTACTCGATAATATTGACTTTGGAAGGTGCAAACTTGCAAAACTTGACCAAGGCATCAACTGCCTCTTGGGTATCGTTTATTCCTTTCCAAACTACATATTCGTAAGTAATTCTGTTTTTTGTCTTACTGTACCAATATTCCAAAGCTTCCCTTAAATCTTTCAATGGGAATGTGGAATTAAAGGGCATTATCGAAGTACGCACCTCATCAATGGCCGAATGTAGAGAAACGGCCAAACCGAACTTTACTTCTTCGTCCGCCATTTTTCTAATCATTTTGGGCACACCGGAGGTAGAGACCACAATCCGTTTGGGAGACATGCCCAATCCTTCGGGTGATGTTATCTTGTCGATGGCCTTCAAGACATTGTTGTAGTTCATCAAAGGTTCGCCCATACCCATAAAAACAATATTGCTCAAGGGTCGGTCGAAATACAAACGGCTTTCATTGTCAATGGCCACTACTTGGTCATAAATTTCATCAGGATTCAAGTTTCGCATACGCTTTAACCTAGCGGTGGCGCAAAATCTGCAATCCAGACTACAGCCTACTTGACTGGACACACAGGCGGTGGTCCGGGTTTCTGTCGGAATCAATACAGATTCGACAATCAACCCATCATGCAAGCGAACAGCATTTTTAATGGTGCCATCGGAACTGCGCTGCATCTGGTCCACCCGAATATGATTGATAACAAAGTTGTCTTCCATCATTTGTCGGGTTTCCTTGGAAATATTGGTCATGGCATCAAAATCGTGGGCAGATTTCTGCCATAACCATTCATACACTTGGTTGCCACGAAATGCCTTGTCTCCCTGCTCCACAAAAAATTGTCGAAGCTGTTCCTTTGTCAATGCCCGTATGTCCTTTTTTTTGATTTCCACCACTTAAAGATAAACAAGAAAAAATCCCGCTGGCCATAAAGCGAACGGGATTTCTCTTCTATGAAATTTTGTTTTTACAGAATCAACATGGCATCCCCGTAGGAATAAAAGCGGTAGCCTTCCAAAATGGCCTGCTTATATGCTTTTTTGATCAGGTCGTGACCTGCAAATGCAGAGACCATCATCAACAAAGTTGATTTTGGTAAGTGAAAGTTCGTAATCATACAATTCGCAATACTGAACTCGTATGGAGGAAAAATGAACTTATTGGTCCATCCCTCGAACGTATTTAATGTATGTTCGGATGATACCGCACTCTCCAATCCACGCATTACCGTAGTACCCACTGCACAAACTTTTCTTTTGTTTGTTTTGGCGTTGTTTACGATTTCTGTTGCTTTTTCATCGATTACCAACTCTTCGCTGTCCATTTTGTGTTTGGACAAATCTTCTACCTCCACCGGGTTAAAGGTTCCCAAACCAACATGCAAAGTCACTTCGGCAAAATCAATTCCTTTGATTTCCAAACGCTTCAATAAATGCTTGGAAAAATGCAACCCTGCTGTTGGAGCCGCTACAGCACCTTCATGCTTGGCATAAATAGTCTGGTAACGTTCTTCGTCATCTGCGGTAACCTCTCTTTTGATATATTTTGGAAGTGGAGTTTCTCCCAATTCCCTAAGTTTTCTTCTAAAATCGGTGTACGAACCATCATAAAGAAAACGCAATGTTCTTCCTCTTGATGTAGTGTTGTCGATAACCTCGGCCACCAAGCTCTCATCTTCACCAAAATATAATTTGTTACCAATACGGATCTTTCTTGCTGGATCAACCAATACATCCCAAAGACGTTGTTCCTGATTAAGCTCCCTTAGCAAGAAAACTTCGATTCTAGCTCCGGTTTTTTCCTTGTTACCAAAAAGTCTTGCAGGAAACACCTTGGTATTGTTCAAGACCATTACATCGTCTTCTTCAAAGTAATCAACTAGGTCTTTGAACATTTTATGTTCAATTTTTCCAGTATCCCTATGAATCACCATAAGTTTGGATTCGTCCCTGTGTTCCGCAGGATATTCTGCCAATAATTCCTTAGGCAATTCAAAATTGAAGTTCGATAATTTCATGTGGGCTTTTTTTCGATTTTTTTAAAGAATGGCAAATATACAACCTCGCGATAGCGGATGTCAAGTAAATTGATGATTAAATGTGGTTTACAGTTCTTCGATGCCGAATCCGAGGTTTTTTAGGTCGTTCCAAAAATCGGGATAGGACTTGGAAACCACCTCTGCATCATTGACCACAAAATCTGCTTTAAGTGCCAAGGGGCCAAAGGCCATCGCCATTCTATGATCGTTGTAAGTGTCGACAGACACTTCACTATTAAGATTTGATTGCGACTGAAAGGTCAAGCTTTCGGAATCGATGTCCACCGTAGCTCCAAACTTACCAAGTTCGGTCTGTAATGCAGCTAAACGATCCGTTTCTTTAATGGGCAAAGTATGTAAACCTGTTAAGTGACATCCAATCCCCAATCCTAAACAAGTAACAGCCATGGTCTGTGCAATATCGGGAGCATTGGAAAGATCGTATTCTAAATGTTCCGATTTGATTTCAGTTGTTTTTTTAAGAAGTATGGTGTTGTTGGAAAACGTGGTTTCCACTCCAAAATCCTTATAGATTTCTGCCAAAACACTATCGCCTTGCAAGGAACTTTGTTTGTAAGACGAGAGTTGAATCTCCGTGCCAACTTCGCACATGGCGACAATACTATAAAAATAACTGGCCGAACTCCAATCAGATTCCACGACCAAGGTGGTGTCCTCTACCGTTTCTTTTGGAGACACTTTAATTATGTTCCCTTCAAAAGAGGTTTGCACACCGATTTGTTCCAACAGCGCCAAGGTCATTTTTATATAGGGAACTGATGTGATTTTCCCGATCAATTCCAATTCCAAGCCATTTTCCAAGCTTGGTGCAATCAATAATAAAGCTGATATATACTGGCTACTTATGTTAGCTGGAAGCGAGACTTGGTTTTTTTTCAATTTTTTCCCTGTGATTTTCAGTGGCGGGTAACCTACTTCTTTTTCATATTGAATGTCGGCACCTAGAAATTGGAGGGCTTCCACCAGTACTTTTATGGGGCGTTCCTGCATCCGTTGGGATCCAGTAAGCACCACTTGTTTTCCTTCTTGCGAAGCAAAATAAGCCGTTAAAAACCGCATGGCCGTACCAGCATGATGAATATCCACCTTTCCTGTTGATTTTGCCAATCCTTTTTGCATCACCTCCCCATCATCAGAATTGGAAAGATTTTCAATTATGATGTTTGGAAAAAGTGCCTGCAATAACAAAGACCTGTTTGTCTCGCTTTTAGAGCCTGTTATGGCAATAGTTTTTTGAACTTTTTTATCGAGAGGTGCGGAAAGTTGGAGTTTCAATTCGTTACAGTTTGAATGAATTGTCAAAACTAGAAAAAACGGCCCTAAAGTCCCTTTACATGGACAACTTTATTTGAGCTTTTTGTTATTTTGATGACGGTCGTGGTCGCGTTTGGTCTTGATATCCAATTTTTTATCAAACGCATCTTGAAGATTTATTCCTGTTTGATTGGCCAAACAGAGCACTACAAATACCACGTCGGCGAGCTCTTCGCCCAAATCCTTGGCCTTATCGGATTCTTTTTCGCTCTGTTCGCCATAACGTCTTGCAATTATACGAGCTACCTCCCCTACCTCTTCGGTTAGTTGGGCCATATTGGTGAGTTCGTTAAAGTAGCGAACCCCGTGGTTCTTTATCCATTCGTCAACGGCTTGTTGTGCATTTTCTATGTTCACCTTGCAAGTATTAAATTTATATACAAATGTAAGGACAACTTGCTTATTCCTTTTCCAGAACCAGATAAGTTTGGTTTTGGGTGGTCACGGCATTGTCAAAAAACTCTTTCACAAAATGATAACCCTCACTTGTGTACTGTGTGTATCTAAGTTGAAAGGAAAAAACTACCATAACGTCGCCTTGCATTTCGATTGTATTAAAACGCATTACCCCGCTTCCATCAGGTAGGGCTAAATTTATGGGCTCTG
Organism: Flagellimonas lutimaris; assembly: GCF_051494225.1. Classification (GTDB taxonomy): domain Bacteria; phylum Bacteroidota; class Bacteroidia; order Flavobacteriales; family Flavobacteriaceae; genus Flagellimonas; species Flagellimonas lutimaris_A. Next base: position 82,336 of record NZ_JBNPYE010000009.1, read on the forward strand.
GCAATTCTTTGATTTTGTATCCCTCGGGCAATTCAATTTTGGCCATATAGTTGAACTTTCTGAGGTAACCAAAATCAACCGGATAGTTTCTTGTTTCCGCTTTAAATGGATTGTCTTTAAAATAACGTATCAAAAATGGATTGAAATAAATTGTTGCTGTGGGTTCAAGTTCCTCCATTTCAAATGAGAAACGCTCAACCAAACTTTTCTCGTTTGATTGTTCTTTCACAATTTCATAATCTTCAATGTAAAAGCCATCAGTATTATTTTTCTCCATCTCCTCCAAATATTCTTCTTCGGATACAGATGCCAATTGGCTTCTTTTAAAATAAGCATCGTACCCCTTGGAAACCTCATCAATGATTCCGTTGGCCAAACCATTTTCAGGATCTAATTTTACTTGAACCCTTATAGCCCTGCTATTTAATTTCTCCGGGGAAATATCATACCAATAGCTATCGCCATCTAAATCCATTACTCGGCCATAATAGTTTAAACATCGATAAGGCAACATACCGAAAGGCAATTGCTTATCGGTAGCATCCAACAAATATGTGGTCCCATCAATCTCTAATTTGGCAACAACATAATTAAAGTCGGACATTACAGGGTGCGTCTTTTTGGGCAGACCATGTTTACGGGTTGATAATACCATCAAATCTGTATCAATTCCAGAAGCATTCAACAAATTGATCAGTGTGATGTTTATTTCGGCAACATTTCCAACTCCTTCGTCAAAGGCTTTTTTCACCTTATTATCCCTAAATATTCCAAACTTACCGTTCCATGTATAATGGAGTTTCACAAAGTTGTATAGGTTTTTGGCCTTGGTAAGGTCATCCTCCTTTCCAGAAATGATCTCCAGGGGGACATTCCTTTCAAAATAATTCTTCTTGCGTAGCTGCCCTCCAATATCGTCATCGGTTCTAAATTCTTTATCCACATCCTTCCAGGACTTCGTAAACTTTTGTACAAGTCCATTGAACCCCTGATATTCTGAAAGCTCAAACTCCAATCGTGACCTATAATTGGATGGCGCCAACATGTATTCTTCATCATTTTTGAAGGCGGGCACGTCTTTCATAGCGTATTTCAGAACTTCACAATCCGCTTGACCTCCAATTCCCAGAACACTAAAGCAGTCTGCTTTTATAGAAGCCTCGTTCACATCCAAAGAAAATTCACCTAATAGAGATCTGTTGTACTTGTAATTTCCTGGAATCTGGGCATTGTACTCAGTATATATTTTTGGAATATTTTCTTGAAACTCCCAACCATTGAGGTTGTAAAAAAACGGGGATTGTATTTCATAAGCATACTCCAATACTGACCCTTCTTGTACATTGGGAAATGTAAATCTTTTTTCCGACCACCTTTCATTGACCTCTACATCATAAATTGTGCTCTGAAGGATATTATATTTAAGCCCGTCTGTGTGCGTAATGCCTACAATATCATTTACTCTTTCCGTTTTACTATCGGAATGATAATATGGAATGGTAATATCTGCTTCCGAAAAACCCTCCTTGTCCAATACTTTTATCCTAGCATGATACTTTGTAATCAGCCTAACATACCCTCTTCGTACCTCAAAGTAGTTTTCACCTTTCTCATACAGATAAACAGCATGGGCGGTGGTATCCTTTTCATACGTTTTAAAACCAGATTCAAAACTGGACAGTTGTCCAAAGTTAACTTTTTGCCCAAAGACCGAAACACATTGAAGCAAAACCAAAAGCGTCATTATTTTTTTCATGCCCTCCCTCTATGATTTAGACAGAATTATTTTTTCTGATTCCTTTTCAATTATGTGACGGTAAAACTCTTTGAGGTCGGCATAATAATGTGCTGGGATTAAAGGGCTGTTCAGTACCGTTTCCACTCTTGCACTTATTACATCATGACTAGCCGAAATATTAAACCTAAACTGACCCAGATTCTCTGGCAACGCAACGGCAATAGGTTCAGGAATAGATTCAATTACATACCCTGCCGGTATATTGATTGAAATTATATACTTGTCCTGCCATGGATAGCCATAATCAATAGGAAATTCCCTCTTCTCCATTTTAAAGGGGTTTTCCCTGGTAGTTAGATGAAATAATGGAGAGATATAGAGTTTACCCCCAATATTCTCATAACCTCCTTCTTTTTCAAATTCATATGACTGTATTACAGGTTTAAAGGCATTTTCAGCATTCTTTAAATCAAAGTTTGAAATTTCTAAATCAATGTATTTTTTTTCCAGTTCATCCAAATAGGAATCTTCGGAACCGCTGGTATAGTTGTTTCTAAAAGCAAAGGCGTTGTTAGCTGTATATTGCTGCCTATATTTTCCTTTGATAGACCCATCTTCATTCAAATCCACAACCATCATAATGGCATCCAAGGATTTGGTTTTCGGCATTAGGTTTACCTGACTGGAACTACCATCATCACGAATCAATCTACCAAACCAATTTAAAGCACGCATTGGTAAAATATCCGGAATGGCATTTTTATCCGTGGCATCAAACAACACAAAATCATTTTGAGTTTGAAGTCCGGCAACCACGTAGTTAAATCCATTCCTTGTTGGAAAAATTGGTATTCCATGTGATCGGGTACTTACCAAAACGGGATTTGCATCGAGACCGGCATATCGGAACATCGATGTAAGCATTAAATTGATTTCGGCTACATTACCAACACCTTCTTTATATGCTTTTCTAACACCTTGACTACATCCAACACCAGTATACCCATCCCAGTTCATTTTAGATTTTACATACTGAAAAATGGCAATTGCCTTTTCAGTATCCGTCGACAAACTTGATATCAACTGATCCACCTCATCATCAAAATAGTTGTCTTTGTTCAATTCATTTCCAAAATCATCATAATCGTATATAGACTTGGCAACATCTTCCCAAGTCAAACTATAATTTTTATATGGGCTATTGGGAAATCGAGTTGATGCCAATTCGAATTTCATGGATGTCCTAAAATTGTTGATATTGCTCGTATACTTTTCATCCAGCAAAGCTGGAATATTGGACGCTGCAATGTTGTATACATTTTCAGAAAAATCCAAGGAACCTGTTTTCCGTGTAGTCTTGGCAAGCCTTCCCGATTCATCCGGGCTTCTATAGGAAACACTCATGGACCGGTTTTTCTTTGACTGATCAAAATTTATGGGGTGCGTACCTCTACCGTATTTTTTGAAGATAAAGTACTCCGGAATATCCAAACGCGCCTCTACTTGATCCACTGGGATATCGTACTGGAACTTAAACTCATCAATATGCCAATAAATAGGAGAGGTTATCTTGTACTCGATATCCAAAACACTTCCTTCCCGCACCTCAGGCATTGTTATGGAGGCTTTGTTTCTATATTTATTTACTTCTTCAATAAATACACCGTCATTTTTGAGCTTCTGGCTGACCACTTTTCCATTCTCCATGTTGAAAGTATATCCTTTGATGGCACCTATATCCTCCTTATCGCTACTGGCGACGTAGAGTGGTACTTGTAAAGTTGCCCAATCGAAACCCTCCTTCTTATATATCTTGATACGATAATGTACTTCTCTGACCTGAGACCATCCTGTTTCATATTGGTAATTAAATCGCACCCATTCTTTTTTATAAAGTATGGCGGCGTTGGCCTCCGGGTATGTGACATGTTGTTTGGCAGCTACTTCATCCTTGGAAACTTTTCCAAATTTAAAATCGCTTGCATAGCCAATCTGAACCACTATAAGGAACAGAAGAATAAGTTTTGGTTTCATTTTTTTAAAGTTTGCTTAGTATAATTTTTGCGTTGTCGCTGCGAGCCACTTTCTTTCGAAATTCACGATAGAGATTGTAGTCCTCTTTGGAGTATGAACCCGATTTAATCAGTAATTTTCTTTTGTACTTCAGTATGCCAGGTTCCACTATATGTAGGGCAGTTTCGTAGACACCAAATTTATTCTCAATATTTATTGGTTTTAGAAGGTCTTCCGGTTCAAACCTATCGGGCAAATAAATCAAATATTCGTCCTCATCCATATACCCTCTGGAAATTACCATATCTTTCTTTCGATTTCTAACGCGGGAAGGAACCATCAAATTTCTATTGAAAACATTGAGGGGAAGAATCAATTTTTCATTGGCTGCAGAGAGGTAATTTGTTGCCTTAATATCAATTTTTTCGATAAACTCAATACTTTTTTTATTGTTTTCAAAAGACATATTTTCCAAACTCAAGTTGTTGATGTAGCTCCAATATTCCTTATAAAAATCTTCCTGTTCTTTTCTGGACTTGTCTTTTAGCCAATATTTTTGATCGTATTGGGTCCCTGAAGATGTAATTGTTGCCTTTCCTGTAATGCTACCATCCCCCTCAATCGTATATTCCCCGGCTATTTTTTGGTAATTGTCCTCATCTGGATTTGCCCTAGTTTTGACAAGTTGCCCGCCTTCGGGGGTCACTTTTAATACATTCCGATTATCGGTGAACATCCCTAAATGGTTCATCGGGGTGGTTTGACTTGTGCACTCTAACCAGATATCTTCCCCATTAATGGGAACATTAAGAAATACGTGATTGCCTTGCATGGATGCAAAGTCACCATCCAATCCCCTTACTTGACTACCACCATAAACGACCGTATAATAAGACTCAATACCCACAGCATTCAACAATGCCATGGTATAATTCGTTAATCCCTTACAATCTCCATATTTTACCCTATCCACATCTTTAGCACTAATAGGCATCCATCCACCAATACCCAATTGAACACTTATGTATCGGGTGTTTTCCTGTACGTACTTATAAATTATTCCGATTTTCTCTAAGGGGTCAGATACACCTTTCACCAAATTTTTAACATATTGTATGGTGCCATCGTCCAAATCATCCCTTCCTTGAAGAAGTTTATCGTTCATCCATTTACCAAGTTCTTGCCATGATGTGGCTTTGCCATCCACACCTTCCAGATGGAATTCATTCAAGGCGATTTTTACCTGAGGGGCAAAATCCCTAAAAGCTGGTGACAACGGTTCACGTTCCAATGCCTTTAAATTTTTAGCTTTATAGCCTATACCTTGGGGGGTTTCTTCGATTTCTATTTGATATGGTCCAAAATTCTCCTCTTTATGCCTAAAAGGTATGCCACATTCTACCGTAAAGGAGAACTCGCTCCTTTCTGTTCCAACCTTGTAATCATCCAAGAACATCCAATTGGGAGCAAATGCAGTATTCGGTGTGGAATACTCCTTAGTAAATTCGACTGTATACGGATATTGGTTTGGTGTATACCTCATTACCAAAACCCTTGAATCCGAGTAAAGGGTGCCTCCGCCAATGGCACTTTGGTCCACGAAATCCTTTTTCTTGATTTTTTTGATTTCTTCGCCCTGGGCATTATAAATTATTGCTTCAATAGCTGATACTTTGTCCTTTTTCTCATAGAAAGCATAGGCTTGTACATGTTCATTTCCGTCTTCATTGAACACGGTAACAACTCTTTTGCTATTCACCTCCATCTCGTCTTTGGATCTTATAACAACATCCATTTTGTCCAAGCGCACCACGGCATCTGCATTTTGGCGAACTTCCTTAGGAATGTTGTTTATATTATAGTCTTGAGAAAATAAAAAGTGGAAGGATAAGCTAAGTAGGAAAAAAAAATAGAATCGCATTTATGTTTAGAAATTGGTAATTTAGGTAACGGTAAAGTGGTTAATTTCCTACAATAAAGATATTTTTTTCGACAAAAAACAATTATTCTTTGTTTTTTGTGTCAATTAAAATGGTCACAGGGCCATCATTTAGGAGTTCCACCTTCATATCGGCACCAAAAATTCCAGTGCCCACTTTTTTACCCATTTTTTGTTCCAGAACCTCAACAAATGCTTCATACATGGGAATGGCAACATCAGGTTTCGCCGCTTTAATGTACGACGGGCGATTTCCTTTTTTGGTCTGGGCGTGCAATGTAAATTGACTGACCACAATAATATCACCTTCAATATCCAATACAGAGCGATTCATCACATCGTTTTCATCATTGAAGATACGTAGGTTCATTATTTTATTCGCAAGCCAATCAATGTCATCTTTGTTATCGGCATCCTCAATGCCCAACAATACCAACAGTCCATTTCCAATGGATGAGATCACTTTGCCATCAACGGTAACACTTGCTTTTGAAACTCTTTGTAATACTGTTCTCATTTATCTTTCCCTATACGGATTGTCTTCGTCGCCTGTTATCATTTGAACATAGCTGCGATAGCGGCTTGCCGCAATCTCATTAGTTTCCAAAGCTTCTTTTATTGCACATTTAGGCTCATCCAAATGAAGACAATTATGGAACTTACATTCCGATTTCAACTTGAAAAATTCAGGAAAATAATTGCCTATTTCTTGTTTTTCCATATCAACAATGCCAAATCCCTTTATCCCAGGAGTATCAATGATTCGAGCATCAAAAGAAAGGTCGTACATTTCCGCAAAGGTGGTAGTATGCTGCCCTTGCAGATGTTGCTCGGAAATTTCGGCCGTTTTCAACTTCAGTCCTGGTTCCAAGGCATTGACCAAGGTTGATTTTCCAACTCCGGAATGTCCGGCAAACATGCTAATGTTACCGAGCATCAATTCCTTTACTTTATCGACATTTATACCTTGTTTGGCTTCAATTTGGATGCAATTGTAGCCTATTTTAGTATACAGGTCAATCAGATAATCAACCTCAAACTTTTCCTCTTCACTATAAATATCCATCTTATTAAAAAGAAGCACAACGGGAATTTCATAAGCTTCGGCCGTAACCAAAAATCGATCTATAAAACTGGTAAAAGTGGGCGGATTGTTCAAAGTGACCAACAGAAAAACCTGATCTAAGTTTGCGGCTATGATATGGGTTTGTTTGGAAAGCTTTACCGACTTGCGCACTATATAATTTTTGCGTTCGCCTATTTCTGTAATTATACCGACCGTCTCATCACCAATGGTTTCCAAATCGAAACCCACATGGTCTCCAACAGCCACTGGATTGGTACTTTTAATCCCTTGTGTTCGGAACTTTCCTTTAATACGGCATTCGTAAAAATCTCCCTCGTCAGATTTTACCGTATACCAACTCCCCGTTGATTTATAAACCGTTCCGTTCACTATTTGTTTATATTTTGACTACAAAGAAACAATATTACTTCTTTTTCGTCGTATATCTTTATTGAGAGTTTTAACAATCATTAACTTAATCTATTATGAAAAAAATCATTTTGGCAGTAGCAGTACTATTTGCAGCCTCATTCACAGTGAGTGCACAACAGTACCATGTAGTTACCAGTGTTGAGTCCATTGTGCCTAATGGGCTCGGAAGATCAAGAATTATAAACGCCTTGGAAGACAAGGATTACAAGGAGTTCACAAGCGTTCAGACCGAGGATGACAATACCCGTAACAAATCCAAAAGAAATGAAATCCGTGTCAAGAATTTTGAGGAAACCAAACTTTTGAACTTTTATAACATTGGCGGCATCCGTTTCCAGAATATTGCCGCCAACGATGCCCTGATCACCTCCATGATCAACGATATGGTTTCCAATGGATGGGAACTGGCCTTTGTGGTGAGCGGCGTTGAAAGTGAAGGTGGAAAAGGTGACGGACAAGGCATCTTTATTACTCGTTACATTTTCAAAAAGTAATATTGCCAAAATAACCCCATAAAAAAGCCCTCCAAAATTTGGAGGGCTTTTTCTTTAGCTACAAGTTTCACTAATCCTTAATATGTATTCTTCCGCCCACAAAGGTTTTTTTATGCACCGTTTCCGGGTTTCCGTATACGTAAACATCGCCACCGGCCTTTACATTGATGTCGACCATTTCCGAAGCAAATACATCCGCTTCGCCTCCAGCAGAAATCTTCACATCCGTTGTGGCGGTTCTTAGTTCTCTTCCTTCAAAAATACCGCCAGTGTTAATCACAACTGTTTGGTTTTTTGCCAAGCCCGAAGCTTGAACAATGCCCCCTGTCACGGCGCGTATATCGGCATAATCCACATCCATTCCAATACGGATAGCAGCTCCTTCCTGTGCCCTAAGCTCTATACGGCTTTTCTGTACCATCTCATTACAAGTAATCTGGGCACCTTCGTTACTATCGATTACATCCAAATTGGTGTAGTAGACTTCAATCATGGTGTCCTCGCCCTGGAACTTTTTGTCCAGCTGCATACGAAGTTTTAAAACTCCGTTTTTGTTGGTCCATTTAATGTCATCGACATTCCAGCCCTTGATCATGATCTTGTTCTCGTCGGATTGGATCAAGTTGACCTCGATCAAATCAAAAACTTTGATTTTGTTGAATTCTCCAACTTCCTTATCAATGATTCGTTGCGAAAACATAACCAAGGGAAGTAAAAGGAGACCTAACGTGTATATTTTTTTCATGATAGTGTGTTTTTACTTCTGAAAGATTATGTTTTTATTGAATTGTTACAGTTAGAAACAAAAAAACTATTTGCAACAACGGAACTTTACCGAAGCTACAAATAGTTCTTCAAAAATCCTGATTAAAAAACCAGCCTATTTATTGATGATTTTTTCTTGGTGGTTAATGGATTCCTGGTGAATTGCCTTGAACATTTTCAATACAAATTCCTCACTCAATCCTCTTTGCTCTCCTTCCAAGATCATATTGCCCAGAATAGCATTCCAACGGTTACTTTGAAGTACTGCTACGTTCTTTTGCTTTTTCAACTCACCGATTCCATCAGAAACTTTCATTCTTTTCCCCATTAGGTCAATTAATTGATTGTCCAATATATCAATCTGAGCTCTAAGGTTGCTCAAATTGTTATTGTATTCCGCTTCCTCATCAGTCTCTTTTCTAATACGAAGATCTTTCATCATCTGAACCAAGGTTTTTGGGGTTACCTGCTGAGCGGCATCACTCCAAGCATTGTCCGGATCATAATGTGTTTCTATCATCAAACCATCAAAGTTCAAATCCAACGCCGTTTGAGAAACATCAAAAACCATATCGCGCTTTCCTGTAATGTGACTTGGATCATTTATGATAGGCAAATCAGGGAACTTGGTCTGTAACTCAATGGCCAACTGCCATTCTGGAATATTACGGTATTTGGTTTTTTCGTAAGTGGAGAATCCTCTATGAATAACACCCAACTTCTCAACATTGGCAGAATGTAAGCGTTCCACAGCTCCCAACCAAAGGGATAGATCAGGGTTTACTGGATTCTTCACCAAAACAATTTTATCGGTTCCTTCCAAAGCATCAGCAATTTCTTGAACAATGAAGGGACTTACGGTAGAACGTGCACCAATCCATAACAAATCAATATCGTGTTCCAAGGCAAGATCTACGTGTGCCCTATTGGCAACCTCCGTAGCGGTTTTTAGGCCGGTCTCCTCCTTTACCTTCTGCAACCACTTCAATCCAATGGCTCCTACTCCTTCAAAATTTCCTGGACGAGTTCTTGGTTTCCAGATTCCGGCGCGGTAGTAGCTTACATCGGTATCCTTAAGCTCATGGGCTATTTTCAGCACTTGGTCCTCGGTTTCCGCACTGCACGGACCCGCAACTACCAATGGATGACCCAAATTCATATCATCCAACCATTTTCTCATTTCCTTTTTGTTTTCCATAATACTCTCTATTTTTTTGTAAGTGGTATTCCTTTTAGTATTTGTTTTATTTTATTGGTGTTACTCATTTCTAGGTGGACATTATCAAAATCGTTGTCCAAAATCAGTTGTTTAAAAGTGGTAAGGTTTTGAATGTACTCTTCCAACGTTTCTACAACATTGTCTTTATTCTGTTCAAAAATTGGCGTCCACATATCGGGTGAACTTTTTGCCAAGCGAACAGTACTCTCAAAACCACTTCCCGCCATGTCAAAAATATCACGCTCATTTTTTTCTTTCTCAATAACCGTCTTTCCCAACATAAAAGAGCTGATGTGTGATAAATGAGATACATAGGCGATGTGTTTATCGTGTGCTTCGGGGTTCATGTATCGAATACGCATGCCTATTTCCTGAAAAATGGCCAATGCTTTTTCTTGAAGCTTGAATGCTGTTTTTTCTACTTCACAAATTATCATGGTCTTGCCCGTGTACAGACCTTCGAATGCTGCTGCTGGTCCGGAAAACTCGGTACCTGCAATAGGGTGACAGGCCATAAAATTTCTTCGTTTTGAATGATTGGCAACTTGTTCGCAGATCAAGCGTTTCGTGGAACCTGCATCCATCACCACGGTCTCATCTCCTGCAGCATCCAGTATTTTGGGCAATTCGGTGACCAAAACATTCACCGGGATACCTATGTAAACCAAATCTGCCGTAGCCAAAGTCGAATAATCTCCTTTTTTATCAATGATCTTAAGCTGCAAGGCTTCATCCAGATGAACATCACTTTTATCCACACCAACAATTTCTGCTTCAGGATGCAACTTTTTTACATCCTTGGCAAAAGACCCGCCAATCAATCCAACTCCTATGATGACTACTTTCATAATCTAAAATCTTTCTATGGCTTCTTTGATTTTTTCTTCCTTCACACAAAGGGAAAAACGAATGTAGCCCTCACCATTGCTCCCAAAAATGGTCCCGGGGGCAATAAAAATATCTTTATCGTACAATACCTTATCTATAAATTCTTCGGATGGTTCAGCTCCTTTGGGCAACTTGCACCAAACAAACATTCCCACCGCATTTTTATCGTAAGTACATCCCAATTTATCTGCCAGTTGGAACATCAGTTCCCGTCTCTCGGTGTAGACCTTATCCAAAGCCTCGAACCACTCGGGACCACTTTGCAAAGCAGCAATCGCCCCTTTTTGAATGCCGTAGAACATTCCAGAGTCCATATTGCTCTTCACTTTCAACACTGCATTGATATGTTCCGCGCTTCCAAGTACCATTCCCACGCGCCAACCTGCCATATTAAAGGTCTTGCTTAAACTGTTCAGCTCCAAAGTGCAATATTTTGCTCCTTCTATGGACAAAATACTGGTCGGGTCACTGGAGAGCACAAAGCTGTATGGGTTATCGTTCACCAAAAGAATCTGGTTGGCATTTGCAAAATCAACAAGTGACTTTAACTGTTCCATATTTGCAGTAGCCCCAGTGGGCATATGTGGATAACTGATCCACATTAATTTCACTTTGGACAAGTCTTTCTTGGAAAGTTCCTCCAAATCTGGAAACCAGCCATTTTCCGCTTTCAAATCGTAGGTAACCGTTGTACCGCCCACCAAATTGGTGACAGAGGCATAGGTTGGGTAACCAGGATTGGGCAACAATACCTCATCTCCCTCATTCAAAAAGGCCATACTAATATGCATGATTCCTTCCTTGGAACCCATTAAAGGCAATATCTCCGTATCTGGATCTACCGATACTTCAAACTTTTGTTGATAGAAGTCGGCAATGGCCTCCCTCAATTGAGGTAATCCTTGGTAGCTTTGATATTGGTGTGCCCCCGCCTCGATTATAGAATCCCGAAGGGTTTCCAACACCTGTGGCGAAGGTGCCAAATCCGGGCTGCCAATCCCCATATTGATGATGGGTTTGCCCTGGGCAATCAACCCCCTTACTTCCCTTAATTTTTTAGAGAAGTAATATTCCTGTACGCTATTTAACCTATCTGCTGTTACCATTACAACAATGCATTTTTATATTCACCCAAAACCCTAAAATCTTCGGCCATGATCTGCAATAAAGATTTTGTTTTGGCAAAGTGTTCGTATTTATCGAAAGTGACATCCACAAAAAAAGCATATTTCCACGGGGTCTCGATTACGGGCAAAGACTGTATCTTGGTCAGGTTCATATTGCAATCGCTCAAAACGTTCAACACAGTGGCCAAACTTCCTCTTTTGTGATCGGTTATAAATCGCAAAGATGCCTTATTGATTTCTTCTTCCGGAAGTACTTTATTTTGCTTTTTGAGGATGATGAACCTTGTTGAATTGTTTACAATGGTCTGGATATTGTCCGCAATAATTTCCAAATCGTACAAATCAGCCGCCATTTTAGGGGCAATTGCAGCAATATGCTCTAAATTTTCCTCATTGATTCGTTTCGCTGTTTCGGCAGTATCCACACTTTCCACTAATTTAATTTGTGGGTGTGCCTTAAAAAACTCTTTGCATTGCAACAGCGCCATTGGGTGTGAATGTACCTCTTGGATATCATCAAATTTTTTTCCTTTCATCACCATAAGGTTGTGGTGGATGTTCAGGTAGTGCTCCCCAATTACATGAATGTTGTTGTGGTACACTAAATTGTAATTGGGGATTATGGATCCTGCGATAGAGTTTTCGATGGCCATAATGCCTTTGTCGGCAGTACCTAACAATATGTTATCTACAACCGCGTCAAAAGAGCTGCACTCGAGCAAATCAATCTTATCTCCGAAAAAATCCGTGGCCACCTGATGGTGGTTCGATCCTTTTATTCCTTGTATGGCGACTTTTAATTCCATTGCAAAAAAAAAGTCCCGATTGTATCGGGACTTTATAAATTGGTTATACTTTAAACGTATCTACAATAGTCCCGCTCCTCTTTGAAAAAAGAAGTAAAAATAAAAACGGTTCCAGAAATACGTGTTTGTCATCTTGTTATTAATTGACGGCTAATTTAGGTATTCAATCCGAAAAGGACCTGTATTCACAAATTTTTTTTGATATTTCTCAAAAAAGCCATTTTAACTGCACATTATTTTACAGAAACCACACTTTTTTAAGAATTCCTATTCTTATGATTGTTTCCCCATGATTAAAAACCATACATCCTGGATTTTGAAACCCAAGGATTAAAACATCTAAAAGTGTATTTTTGAAATCAATAAATCATATTGAATGTCCATCACTGTACAGAACATCACAAAAACCTTTGGTTCGCAAAAAGCACTGAACAATGTTTCGTTCACCATCAACAAAGGTGAAATCGTAGGTTTTTTAGGCCCCAACGGTGCTGGAAAGTCTACTATGATGCGAATTCTCACCACATATTATAAAGCGGATAATGGTGAAGCAGCCGTAAATGGCTTTAATGTTGTAGAAGCTGAAAGAGACGTTCAAAAAAGTATTGGATATCTCCCAGAGCATAATCCGCTGTATTTGGATATGTATGTAAAGGAGTACTTGGCCTTCAACGCAGATGTGTACAAGGTGGATAAATCCAAAATCAATGATGTTATAGAAAAAACTGGGCTTACATTGGAGGCTCACAAAAAAATCGGGCAGTTATCCAAAGGATACCGCCAACGTGTTGGGCTAGCCGCCGCCTTATTGCACGACCCTGAGGTGCTAATTCTTGATGAGCCCACTACCGGACTGGACCCCAACCAATTGATAGAGGTCCGAAAACTGATTCGTGAAATTGGGAAAGAGAAAACCATATTGCTCTCCACGCATATTATGAAAGAAGTGGAAGCTGTGTGCGACCGCGTCATCATTATAAACAAAGGAGAATTGGTAGCCGACAAAAAACTGGAGGAACTTCGCGAAACGGAAGAACAAATCATTGAAGTGGAGTTTGATTATCGGGTAGAGGAGCAATTGCTGCAACAAATGCCCAATGTTTCCAAAGTGAAAAACACAGGTGGATTTGTATACGAAATCACTTTTAGCACCTCCACGGATATGCGGCCAGTGGTGTTCGATTTTGCCCATGACAATAAATTAAAGACCCTCCAACTCAGCAGAAAGAACAAAAACTTGGAGAGCCTCTTCACGGAACTCACTTCCTAACTTTCTTTTTATCCCAATTGATTGGACAACCGTCCAAAATGGGATGGAAAACCGTCCCAAATATGGTACTTTTGCAGTTAAGTTGAAACAGGACTTATGAAGAAGAACAAAGCCAGATTGGAACTTTCCAAAGAAGAAATGAAAAGCTATGGGTATCAAATTGTGGATGCCATAGCGGAACATCACGCTACGCAAGACCAAAAATTACCTGTAGCCCTTGGGTCCCGCAAAGAAATGGATTCGCTTTTTTTGGAAGAGGCCCCAGAAAAAGGTTCAGACCCATCCCAAGTACTCGACTTTGTTTTGGAAAAGGTAATGACCAACAGTGCCAACTTGGCTCACCCGAGATCATTTTCATTTGTTCCTGGCCCTAGTAATTATATTAGTGTTATGGCCGATGCGCTTGCAACTGGCTACAACATCTTCTCTGGGGGATGGGCTGCTAGTCCCGCCGCTGCAGAATTGGAAATCGTAACCATTCAATGGTTGTTGAAGATTTTTGGTTTTCCGAAGAAAAAAGGTGGAGGTATATTTACCAGTGGGGGTTCCATGGCCAACCTTACCGCTGTTGTTACCGCTCGCAGAACAAAATGTGGCGATGATTTCTCCAAAGCGGTCATCTATTTGTCCGATCAGGCACACTCATCCAATATTAAAGCAATTCGGGTGTTGGGCTTCAAAAAAGAACAGATTAGGATAATCCCCACCGACAATGAACTCAAGTTTTCTGTAAACAAATTAAAGAACTGCATTGCCAAAGACAGATTAGAAGGACTTCAGCCATTTTGCTTGATTGCCTCTGCTGGAACCACAAACACTGGAACCGTGGATCCATTGGTAGAATTGGGAAAAATTTGCAAGAAAGAGGATATTTGGTTCCATATTGATGGCGCTTACGGTGGGGCCGCCATTTTATCGCAGAAGGGCAAACAGGCGATGAAAGGCATTGAAAAAGCCGATTCCCTAACGGTAGACCCACATAAATGGTTCTTCCAACCTTACGAAATGGGCTGCCTTTTGATAAGAAATCATAAAAACCTGAGTCATACCTTTACCGAAAAACCCGAATATTTAAGGGATATCGAGGGGAACACCTCCGAAATCAATTTTTACGACCACGGCATCCAGTTGACCCGTAGGTTTAGGGCACTCAAGTTTTACATGTCCTTAAAAACCTTTGGTTTAAAAGAATTCCGGGACGCCATTACCTACAATATTGATTTGGCCGAAGAAGTAGAAACGATGCTACGTGGTAGTAAGAGTTGGGAAGTTGTTTTCCCAGCGACTTTGGCCGTCATCAACTTTAGATACAACCCCATCAACAAAAAGTACTCGGAAAAAGAGCTGGATAAAATCAACCAGTACATTTCTGGAAAAGTGGTGGATTCACGCAAAGCTTTGCTTGTTACCACCATTTTAAATGGACAGATTGTGCTTCGAATGTGTCTCATCAACCCAAGAACCACTATGGAAGATGTGACCGACACTTTTGATTTGTGCAAGAAATATGCGTTGGAAATTGAGGAGGCATTGGCAGGTAAGGTTTAAACCGTACTACCAAAAATAGTTTCAATGACTAAGTCTAATTCTTTTTGGACTTTTGGGTCTGTACAATTGATCAGGATAGCAATCACTTTCTCCTGCTCTGGATATACGAACAGATTGGTATAAGCCCCTACACTGCTTCCAACGTGACCTACAAATGCTCTGCCATTGCCATCTTGGCTGACTTGAAATCCGAGACCGTAGTAAATAGGGGCGCCATCGATAATTTGAGATGTCAGCAATTGGGCATAGGTTTCTTTTTTGAGCAATTTCTGCTCTAGGATGGATTGTCCCAGTTTGGCCGCATCTTCACAGGTTGATAAATAACCGCCACCAGCCAATTTATAGGCATTATTTACTTCAACGGCCTTCTTAAAGCACAATGATCTTTTGGTATAGAACTGTGCTATATTCTCGACTGCGCCCGAACTGACATTTTTTTGCGATGGAAAAGTGTTTTTTAGGTCCAAGGGTGTCAATATATTTTCCTCAACGTATTTTTGAAATGACACTCCACTCGCTTCTTGCATGGCCAGGGACAACAACACAAAATCAAAACTATTGTAGAGATAACTAGTTCCTGGCTCGAAAAACAAAGGGTCGTCTTTAAAGATTTCTATCCCTTCCTTTATAGAATAATCTTGATTCAAGGCAAATTCTTTGCCTCGATACCCACGAATCCCTGCAGTATGACTTGCCAATTGGCGAAGCGTAAAATCATATTTCTTTCTGGGGTAGTAGGGCACATAGGTGTAAAAAGATTCATCCAAATCCACGATTCCATC
This sequence comes from Flagellimonas lutimaris, assembly GCF_051494225.1. Classification (GTDB taxonomy): domain Bacteria; phylum Bacteroidota; class Bacteroidia; order Flavobacteriales; family Flavobacteriaceae; genus Flagellimonas; species Flagellimonas lutimaris_A. The sequence goes on from NZ_JBNPYE010000009.1 coordinate 98,423, forward strand.
TTCCATCATTTTGCCCAATGCCAATCCCGTTATGCATTTGGAAATACTGGCAATGCGAAAAACAGTCCGCTTTGGGTCAATTTTTTTCCTGTTTTCCAAATTGGCAAAACCATATCCTTTTTGAAGTTGGATTTCTCCTTTCTCCAAAATGATCGCCGCCAAACCTGGCACTTTTTTTTCCGCCACCAGATTATGGAAAAGGGCGTTGGCTTTTTCCAACCCGTGTAATCCTTCCATCGATTCCACCTTTGGAAACGGAACGAACAAGTTTTTGATATGTGTAAAAAGATTTCCCAAGCGTTCGATTTGAACTTCGAAATTAACGAGAAATAGTATAGACTATGACGATTTATGTCATAGTTTGAAGCATGTTAGTCTTGGAATATCAATCTGCCATTGAATAATTCCTCAACATCTACTTCCACAGGTCGATTCACGCTAATCACATCACCTGTGCCACGAATCACGCCGCTTAAACTTTGTTGCGGATTCACAAACACATCGTTGGAACCTCTGTGATTAATGGTTACCCTTTCTGCAACTAATTCTTCCGCTTCAATCCTTGAATCCCCCGCTGCTACAGTCACATTAAAGTTTTCGGTATTCCCTCGAAGTTTGAAATAGGCTATTCCATTTACTACGATTCTAACTGTGGTTGCATTTAAATTCAGATCAAAAGAGCCATCCGTCGTTTCTGTTTCTGAGTTCGTGTAACTTTCTGCAATCAAATTAAGACTCGGATAATTCAATATACCATCACTGGTTATGGGCAAGCCTGTACTGCTTCGTATTTCTGCAATATTAGGTGAGGTCACATAAATAGTGGTCAATCCATAATCCCTAACATAATTGCAGCTATTTTCGTTCCGTAATATCAATCGGTCATCTTCTACAACGGCAGAAACATCATTCAACAGATATTCTCCTGTTTCTACCTCTACTTGTTGTTCATCACCCTGTTTTACAACCACATTTAAGTTTTCAAAAACAGTAATAGTACCAAACTCGGGAACATCCAACGTTTCACGGACTATATCTCCTTCATTCTGAAAACAATCTGGTACGTTATCGCCGTTGCAGGAAACCAAAAAAAATGCAAATAGTATCACAAACACCCCTAAAAATCCTTCAAGGGGACACTTTGTATTTTGTATTTCGAACTTCCTCCGTTTCATAATCTTACCCCGATTCCAAATTCAACCGCCTCTGCTTTGGCTCCATGTGATTTTAAAGTTATGGCTCCAAAGATTTTATCTCCAAAGTATCGTTTCATCCCAATTCGGTTATAAACCTTTCCCTCAAAATCAAATGGATAATAAATATAATATCCCAACTGGGCCACAACACTCATGTTATTCACAAAAAGCTCATGCCCAACAAACAAGCCCACTCTTTTATAATCCGTATCTGGGTCTACGTTAAGTTCGGGAAATGCAATGGATTGATATCGAATCAGTTCTTTTAGAAAGTTAGAAAAGAAAACGTCGGCTCCCAATTGAATGGCACTTCGCTTGCCCAAACGTTTATCTGCATAAGCAGAAACAATGGCAAAGCCATACCTTCCCATATTAATCACATCACTTTCGTTAGCTCCTCCCCTTAGTACTAAATTATAACGAACGGGTTCCGTAATTTTTCCTTTAGATTCTGGCTTTAAATACTCATATACTGCTTCCTTATCAAGATTATAGGTCAAGCCAAGATTAATTGCAAATGTGTTGGTAGATGTATTGGGCGCTTTAAAATTAGCATTGGAATAGTGAATAAAGGAAAGTCCTGCATTCACGCCCAAACCTGCAAAGAGGTTTTCCTTATGATAGTTCAACATTAATAAGGTGCTACTTAAAATATGACTTCCGTAAGCGTTATTTCTAAAATTTTCATCCTTATTATAGGGGTTGGTATTATAGGCAATTCCTTGGGCTATTCTAAGTTGGAGGTTTCTCTTTAAAAGATAGAAATTGTAATGTCCGTATACACTATAAAGTTCACCTAATGTTGGGTTATTGGTATTTTGATAAACAAATGTGTAACCGGTATCCGGATATCCAAAATCAGCCTCCCATTCTTTATGTCCGTAGGTTTTTCTACTGACACCCAAAATAATACCGCCAGGATGATCGGTAATCAAATGCGAAATATCCGGATTGTGCAAAAGAATAGAACCGTAGAACAGGTTAGTATCAAATACAAAATTCTTTGGAACTTCGGTAGTTTGAGAAATCCCAAAAAATGAAATCAACAATAAGATTAGGCAAAGTAGGTACCTCATGGGGCGCTAATGTAGGAAATTAAAAAAGTTCCTTGGCAATTGCCTTAACATTATCTGATTTTCCCATAGAGTAATAATGCAATACAGGTACTCCTGCATCTCTTAACTCCTTTGATTGTTGAATGGCCCATTCCACCCCAACTTGTCGTACTTCTTTATTGGTTTTACAGGCCTCAACGGCATCAATTAAATCTTGGGGAAGATCTACCCTGAAAACTTGTGGCAATAAATGCAAATGCCTTTTTACAGCAATGGGTTTAATCCCCGGAATAATGGGCACATTGATTCCCATTTCCCTTGCAGCCTCCACAAATTCAAAGAATTTTTGGTTGTCAAAAAACATTTGGGTCACTACATAATCCGCACCCAAATCCACTTTTTGTTTCAACCGCTTTAAATCGGATTGCAAGGATGGTGCTTCCATATGCTTTTCAGGATAGCCTGCCACACCAATGCAAAAACTACTCAAATCACTAGATTCAATGGTATCGTGCAAATAATTACCCTCATTTATATTTTGAATCTGTTCCACCAATTCGGTGGCATATTGATGTCCTCCTTTGGTAGGTGTAAAATATTTTTCCTCTTTTCTGGCATCGCCTCGTAGCGCCATTACATTTTCTATCTCCAAGTATTGGCAATCTACCAACAGGTATTCGGTCTCTTCTTTAGTAAAACCACCACAAATCACATGGGGAACAGTATCCACATTGTATTTGTGTTTTAATGAGGCGCAAATGCCCAAGGTTCCGGGACGAGTGCGAGTCAGTTTTTTGTCCAACAACCCATCTTTTTCTTTGTAAACATACTCTTCCCTAGAGGTGGTCACATCAATAAAAGGCGGTTTAAACTCCATTAAAGGATCAATATTGTTATACAGTTCCTGAATGCTTTTTCCCTTTACAGGCGGCACAATTTCAAAACTAAACAGGGTTTCTCCCTTTGCCTTTTTTATGTGGTCTGTGATTTTCATTGGTTATTCGTCAACTATATTAGGAGCCAGCCATTTTTGAGCCTCCTCCAATTTAATATTTTTTCGCTCAGCAAAATCCTGAACTTGATCTTGCTTTATTTTTCCCAATCCAAAATACTTGGCCTGCGGGTGTCCAAAATAGTAGCCGCTCACACTGGCAGCTGGCCACATGGCCAAACTATCGGTCAGCTTTACTCCTATTTTTTCTTCTACGTCCATCATATCCCAAATAGTGAGTTTTTCCAAATGGTCGGGACAAGCAGGGTAGCCCGGAGCTGGGCGTATTCCACGGTATTTTTCTTGGATCAGGTCGGTGTTGTCCAAGTTTTCATCAACCGCATAGCCCCAATATTTGGTTCGTACTTCTTTATGCAGATATTCGGCAAAAGCTTCTGCAAATCTGTCCGCCAATGCTTTGATCATAATGGAATTATAATCATCGTGATTTTTCTCAAACTCAGTAGCCAACTCTTGGGTTCCGAATCCTGTACTTACGCAAAAACACCCAATGTAATCCTTAATTCCAGAATCCTTGGGAGCAATAAAATCCGCCAATGCGATATTGGGAACTCCTTTGCGTTTTTTCAATTGTTGACGAAGGGTCCTAAAAATGAAGGTTTCTTTCCCGGTCTTGACTCCGTTCGAACTGAGAACTTCAATATCATCTTCATTAATTTGATTGGCAGGGAATAGTCCAAAAACAGCCTTGGCTTTCAATAACTTTTCATCCAAGACTTTCTTCAATAACTCCTTGGCATCTGTAAAAAGTTCGGTGGCTTGTTCGCCCACCACATCATCCGTTAAAATGTCGGGATATTTACCATGCAGGTCCCAACTACGGAAAAATGGGGTCCAATCGATAAATTCTTCCAATTTGGTCAAATTAAAATCTTCCCAAACCTGAACACCCAATTGATTCGGTTTTTTTATGTCTGATGGGTTCCACTCAATTTGAAGTTTATTTTCCCTCGCCTGTTCCAAGGTCAAATACTCTTTCTGTTTGGAGCGGTTTAAAAATTTATCCCTAAAACTCTCGTAATCCAGTTTGATGGATTTTTTATACTTGACAGAGGTCTCATCCTGAAGCAAATCACCCACCACTGTTACCGCTCTTGAGGCATCGTTAACATGCACCACCGCTTGACTGTATTGTGGGTCGATTTTTACTGCCGTGTGCGCCTTGCTTGTGGTTGCACCACCTATCAATAAGGGAACATCAAAGTTTTGACGCTCCATTTCCTTGGCTAAAAACACCATTTCGTCCAAAGAAGGGGTAATCAAGCCGCTCAAACCAATAATATCTACTTGTTCCTCCTTGGCCTTGTTGATGATTTTTTCTGGAGGCACCATCACCCCCATATCCACAATTTGATAATTGTTACAGGCTAAAACTACACTTACGATGTTCTTTCCAATATCGTGCACATCACCTTTTACGGTGGCCATCAGTATTTTCCCTGCGGCCTTGGCGTTTTCATCTTTTGACGCTTCAATATAAGGTGTTAAATAGGCTACAGCCTTTTTCATCACCCTTGCGGATTTTACTACTTGTGGCAAAAACATTTTTCCACTTCCGAAAAGGTCTCCAACCACATTCATCCCCGTCATCAAATTTCCTTCGATTACATGCAATGGTTTGGCAGCCTGTTGACGAGCCTCCTCAATATCTTCCAGAATATATTGATCTATTCCCTTAACAAGAGCACGGGTAATACGATCTTGAAGTGGTTCCTCTCTCCAAGAGAGGTCTACTTTTGATTCTTTTTTTGTGCCTACAACAGTTTCTGCAAACTCTAACAATCTCTCCGTGGCATCGTCCCGTCTATTCAACAGCACATCTTCAACATGTTCCAACAAATCTTTAGGGATATCATCATATACCTCCAACATAGTTGGGTTTACGATCCCCATATTCATCCCTGCTTTTATTGCATGAAACAAAAAGGCTGAGTTAATCGCTTCCCGGACGGGATTATTCCCTCTAAACGAGAACGATACATTGCTCACACCTCCACTAACACTACAATAAGGCAAGTTTTCCCGCACCCAACGCGTACCTTCAATAAAATCGATGGCATTGTTCTTATGCTCATCCATTCCTGTGGCAACAGGGAAAATGTTCAAATCAAAAATGATGTCCTCAGGTGGAAAGTTTACTTCGTTGACCAAAATGTCATACGATCGCTTTGCGATTTCTTTACGGCGCTCCAACGTATCTGCCTGACCAACTTCATCAAATGCCATAACTATGACGGCGGCTCCATATCTTTTGATGAGTCTTGCATGACGTACAAACTCTTCCTTTCCCTCTTTTAGGCTGATGGAATTTACCACACATTTACCTTGCACCACTTGTAATCCTGCTTCAATGATTTCCCATTTGGAGCTATCAATCATTATAGGCACTCGTGCAATATCGGGCTCGGAAACGATTAGGTTCAAAAACTTGACCATGGCCTTCTTACCATCGATCAGGCCATCATCCATGTTCACGTCGATAATTTGGGCGCCGCCCTCCACTTGATCTCGCGCAACGTCCAAGGCCTCATCAAATTTTTCTTCTTTGATAAGTCTTAAAAACCGCTTGGAACCCGCTACATTGGTGCGCTCCCCCACATTTATGAAATTGCTTTCCGGAGTCACGACCAAGGGTTCAAGGCCACTTAGTTTTAAATATCGTTGTTCGTTTATCGTTGTTCGTTTATCGTTCATGGAACTCATAATTTTTTGTGATAGTTGATAAACCCGTTCAACAATTTCTTTACTCTTTCTATATCTCCAAGTATTTCGTCCGCACCTGAAACCATTTCTAAATCTTTGGCCAAAATAATTTGAGTCTCAGCTTCAAAAAGTGAACCCCTTGCAATATGTAAAAAATATATAGCCTCCTTGGCTGTTTGTCTTCCGCAACCCTCCGCTATGTTAGAAGATACTGAAACTACACATCTTCTTAATTGGGACGTTAGAGAAAACTGTTCTTCTTTGGGAAAGCTTCCTGAAAGTATATACACTTTCTTCACTAATTCCCTTGCTTGTAGCCAAACATCTAGTTCTTTGTAATCCATAATATTGATTCCTAACAACGATTAACGGACAACGGACAACAACCTCGGTTTATAATCCTTTACCACATTGGCAATGGCCTTAATATGCTTTGGAGTAGTTCCACAACAACCTCCCACAATATTCACTAGACCTTTGTCCACATATTCCTTTATCTGCACCGCCATTTGTTCCGGTGTTTCATCGTACTCGCCAAAGGCGTTGGGCAATCCTGCATTGGGGTGCGCCGAAATGGCATATTCTGATTTTGCTGAAACAACCTCCAAATGGGGCACCAACTGTTTGGCACCCAAGGCACAATTGAATCCAACGGACAAAATGGGAATATGGGATATCGAAATCAAAAAGGCCTCGGCTGTTTGTCCGGATAATGTTCTTCCCGATGCATCGGTAATGGTGCCACTGACCATAACCGGCACTTCAATATTACGTTCGTCTTTTACCTCTTCAATGGCAAAAAGGGCTGCCTTGGCATTCAAGGTATCAAAAATGGTCTCGACCAACAAAAGGTCAACACCACCATCGAGTAGGGCCTCTACTTGTTGTTTATATGCCATTCGGAGCTCATCAAAAGAGATAGCACGATACCCAGGGTCGTTGACATCGGGGGACATACTGGCCGTTTTGTTGGTCGGCCCCATACTTCCAGCCACAAATCTGGGCTTGCTTGGGTCTTTTTCCGTAAACTCTTGGGCTACTTGCTTTGCAATCTTCGCAGATTCATAATTCAGTTCATACACCAATTCTTCCATGCCATAGTCGGCCATGGCAATGGTTGTACCTGAAAACGTATTGGTTTCGATTATATCCGCACCTGATTCCAAAAACGACCTATGCACCTCTTTGACGGCCTCTGGCTGAGTTAAGGATAGCAAATCGTTGTTTCCCTGTAAATCACTGGGCCAATCCTTGAAACGTTCTCCCTTAAAATCAGCTTCTTCGAATTTATAGCGTTGTAACATGGTGCCCATGGCCCCATCCAACACCAAAATCCGTTTCTTCAATATGTCTTCAATTTTTTCCATAGTATAATTTACCTTCAAAAAAGGATGTAGTGAGATCAAGAAAAGTGCGTAGATGCTGTGCTGTATGCTTTACGTTATCCTTCCCCTTACAAGTTAAACTTCCTAAAGGTCTTGAAACCAGTTCAAGACAAGGGTAGAATGTAGCACCTTCTCGAAGTCGAGGGTTGCTAAGGCTTCACAGGGTCCAATCCCTCCACCTTTCTTGATAACACTTTCAACTTATTAATGAACTGAACTGCAAAGAAACGGCACTCCTTAGTGAAAAGCAAAAAAACCCCTTTAATTTTTAGAAAACCAACAATAAAAAACGGATTGATTGCTCAACCCGTTTTTTACAGTTCTTTGTGATGTTTTCTAGACCATCATTCCACCAGATACTTCGATGCATTGTGCATTGACCCATTTGGCATCTTCCGTACACAAAAAAGCTACCACACCGCCAATGTCGCTGGGGATTCCAACACGGCCCAAGGCTGTAAAATTTGCAATGGCCGTTCTTTTTCCTTCATCATTTTTATTGGCACCACCACCAAAATCGGTCTCGATGGCCCCGGGGGCAACCACATTGGACCTAATTTGACGTGCACCCAATTCTTTGGCCTGGTAACGTGTCAATGTTTCGATGGCAGCTTTCATTGAACCATAAACGGAATAACCCGGGAATGAAAAGCGTGCCAAGCCGCTTGAAATATTTACGATTCCTCCTCCATCTGAAAGGATGGGCAATAGTTTCTGGGTCAAGAAAAATACCCCCTTAAAATGGATGTTCACTAAGGCATCGAATTGCTCTTCGGTAGTTTCGACAATGGATGCATTTATTCCAATTCCTGCATTGTTGACCAAGTAGTCAATTTTTGATGCTTCAAAATGGGAATCAAGTACGCTTTTGACATTATCTACAAAGGCATCAAAACTTTGGTTGTCGGCCACATCCAGTTGAAGCGCGTAGCCTTTTTGACCATTTTTTTCAATTTCACTCACGGTCTTGTCCGCCTCTTCTTTGTTTGTACGGTATGTCAATAAAACATTCAATCCTTTTTTGGCCAGGTTGATGGCCATATCTTCTCCGAGTCCCCGACTTCCACCGGTTACCAATACTATTTTTTCTTTGCTCATTTTATTTGATTTATAATTTCAAAACAAAATTAGCTGCGAATACCCCGATGGGGTTGCAAGTATCAATCGGTTTTTTGTAAAAATCAAACCTTGATGGTAGATCTGAACTTTAGTGGGGATAGTTGAGCGTGTTTTTTAAAGAAATTGGAAAAATGTGCCACTTCTTCAAATCCTAAGCTAAAGGCAATCTCTGAAATGTTCCAATCTGTATTGTTCAGCAGTATTTTGGCTTCTTCGAATATTCTGGCTTGGATTACAGCGGTTGTGGTACTTCCTGTGGTCTCTTTGAGTACCTTGTTCAAGTGATTGGCATGCACGGCCAAGCGCTCTGCAAAATCGTTGGCAGTTTTTAATAATAGTTTTTGGGCTGGAGTATTTATAGGAAACTGACGTTCCAGAAGTTCCACAAACATATCGGTTATTCGTATGGCTGCATTTTTTCCATTCTCCACAGGTGGAACTGGATGTAGCTTTTGTCCCATATGCAATATCTCGATCACATACGCCCGAATCAAATCAAATTTGAAGGGATAGTCCGAAGATAGTTCCTTGTCAATTTTAACGAACATCTGTTCCAGTTCGTTGTAATTCTCATCCGAGATATTCAATATGGGATAACCTCCGGGTTGAAAAAGCGGCAATTTTTCAAGAATGATTCCGCTTTTATCTTTGGATAAAAAGCTTTCCGTGAACACACAAAAGTATCCCGATTGCTCCTCATCCTGAGGTACATAATTATAAGGGATTTTGGGCGAGGCGAACAAAAGGGCCTTGTTCTCAATGTGAATCACTTTGTCCGCATATTCGGCTTTGTTCTTACCATTGATAAGGCTAATCTTAAAATAGGCTCGCCTATCATATCGCATTTCACCTTTGTTCAACCGTGTTCGGTATTCTGCTATATTGAAAACATTGAAATGCCCAATATCCTTCCCAATATTATCCGGGATGGGCAAACCAAGTTTGCTATAGAAATCACTTAATGTGAAAGGCGTATCCATATTCTTGTAAAATTCAAATATACCCTAAAAACAAAAACACCTTTCAAAATTACTTTCAAAAGGTGTCTCCGAGAACTATATAATTGATTTTAATTGATGCTCTGCACTACTTCTTTTTTGGCTTCTTTTTTAGATCCATCAAATCCTTGCACACCACCTACCGTAGTATACTTCATTACAAATCGCTTATCTGGATTGATGATTTGATAGGCAAATTGGCACATTACGGCCGCTTCGTGGAATCCGGACAGAATCAACTTCAGCTTACCCGGGTACGTATTAACATCTCCAATGGCAAACACCCCTGGAAGGTTGGTCTGGTAATCCTTTGCGTTGTTCACCTTAATGGCGTTCTTCTCTATTTCCAAGCCCCAATTACCAATGGGTCCAAGCTTGGGAGATAATCCAAACAACGGAATAAAGTAATCTGTTTCCAAGTAGGTTGGTTCCTTCTCTTCCTCATTATACTTGATTACCACCGCATGAAGGTCTTCCTTACCATGTATTTCCTTTACCTCAGCCTTGGTGAACAATTGAATTTTGCCCAATTTGGCCAATTCACGTGCTTTTTCCACAGAATCGAGCGCTCCTCGGAATTCATTTCTTCGGTGAACCAAGGAAACTTCGGAGGCTACATCGGCCAAGAATATGGCCCAGTCCAACGCAGAATCTCCGCCACCCGATATCACTACTTTTTTATCCCTAAATTGCTCCGGATCCTTGATCATATACTCAACTCCCTTGCTTTCAAAAAGTCCAATATTTGGAATCAATGGTTTTCTGGGCTCAAAAGAACCGAGTCCACCGGCAATTACAACTACCGGTGCGTGATGCTGCGTTCCCTTGTTGGTGGTAACGATATAAGAACCATCTTCTTGTTTATCCAAAGTTTCTGCACGTTCTCCCAAAGTAAAGCCGGGTTCAAATGGCTTGATTTGCTCCATAAGATTATCTACCAAAGTACCCGCTAAAATTTCGGGATAGGCTGGAATATCGTATATGGGTTTCTTCGGATATATTTCTGAACATTGCCCTCCGGGTTGTGGCAAAGCATCGATTAAATGACATTTTAGTTTGAGCAACCCTGCCTCAAAAACCGTAAACAATCCTGTTGGGCCCGCTCCGATTATAATGATATCTGTTTTTATCATAATTCTCCTTTTAAATGGTCTTAAAGTCCCCTTGGATTGTGCTCAGGGTGACATACTTCGACCTGACATTTTGATTAAACTTTTTCTAGCAATTTTTTTCCCTGATTTTGATATTCATTTTGAATATCCAAGAGTTTTTGGCGATGGTTCACCACTTCTCCGATAATAATAATGGCTGGATTGGATAACTGCTGCTCCCTTGCCTTGTCCTCAATGGAAGCAACAGTGCTAACTCCAATCTTTTCATTTTCAGTTGTCCCATTTTGAATAATGGCAACCGGTATATTTTCTTTTCCTTCTCTTTTAAAAAGTTCCATGATTTCCCCAAGCTTGGACATCCCCATAAGAATAATGACCGTTGCATTGGATTTTGCAGCCAATGCCACATCCGTTGAAAGCTTGTGTTCTTTGGTAGTCCCGGTAATCACCCAAAAACTTTCGGCTGCACCCCTCTTGGTCACAGGAATATTTTGTGATGCCGGAACGGATACCGAAGATGAAATTCCCGGCACTACGGCTACTTCAATTCCATATCCAGATGCATGCTCCATCTCTTCAGCTCCTCTTCCAAACACAAAGGGGTCACCACCTTTTAATCGAACTACTTGTAATCCTTGAGTGGCTCGTTCAACAATCAAATCATTGATTTGTTCTTGTTGATACGCATAGCATCCTTTGCGTTTTCCTACAAATATTTTCTCAGCTTCTGCAGCGTATTCCAATAGCTCTGCGGACACCAATGCATCATACAGAACAACATCTGCATTTTGCAAGGCTTTGATTCCTTTTAGGGTTATTAAATCCACATCGCCTGGGCCCGCGCCTACCACTGTCAACTTTCCTCTACGCATGTTCCAATTCTAATTTTCTGAACGTTTCCAACCTCTCCAAAACGGTTTTGGCATCTTCCAAGTAGTTTTCAGCAAAAGCTTCGGATGGTTCGTTCTTGTTCAATTGAAGGGCTACTTCTCCAAACCCGCCCTCAAAGGCTATTTTTCCTTCTTCCACATACAGCTTGTCAAAATCCCTGATGATGCTTGCATGGGTATTTACCTTTACTTTCTCCGAAGTCAATAATGCCTTGGCAGAATTCACAATGGATTGATAGGAATAATAGATACTAGCCGCCCATTTTCCTTCGTTGATAGCTTCTTCGGCATTTTCTATTTTCTCTTGGCTTTCAAAGAACAATGTGGCCACCAAGTCAACGATAACACCGGCACATTCCCCAATTCCTATTTCTTTTTTATACTTTTCTTCGTTGCCCCAGTCAATGAAATCATCTTGGGTCAGATTATCCACATCCGTCAAAGGTTTAAGGAAGTCATAAAAATAATGCTGCCCTTTTTCCTCATAATAATCGGTGAAGGATGCTCCATTTCCGTTGGCTTCAAAATCATCCAAAATAAGACGTAAGGCTTGCGGACCTCTTTTACTTGGAATTTTGGCGACCTTATCCGCAAATCTTGCTCTACCATCGCCATAGTTTCCGCCTCCCAACAAAACCTGAAGGGCGGGCGCCACTAATTTATCCTTGGTTCTTACGGACATTCCTTGGAATCCAATGTGGGCCATATTGTGCTGTCCGCAGGCATTCATACATCCACTAATTTTGATGACAACATCTGGATTGTTGATGTATTCTGGATATTCTGCTTTGATTACTCTTTCAAGCTCATCGGCGATTCCCGTACTGCTGGCAATACCTAAATTACAGGTATCCGTACCCGGACAGGCCGTGATATCCAACGCCTTGTTATACCCTGCTTCAGCGAAGCCCAATTTCTTTAATTCTTGGTAAAAGAAAGGAACCAATTCCTCCTTCACATAAGGAATCAAAATATTTTGTCTGAGGGACAAACGAATCTCACCAGCGGCATAATCCTGAACCATTTTTGCTAATTCGCGGGCTTTGTCGGTATAAAAATCACCCAATAGTACTTTAATGCCGATAGCCACATAACCTTCTTGTTTTTGAGGCACCAAGTTGGTGGATTTCCATTGTTCGAAAGTTTCTTGGTCCTCTATGGAAACTTCAGGAGTTTCAACCTCAGCTACTTTTACTATAGGATAATCTTCAATATTGATTGGGTAGGTTTGATGAGGGATGGCCAATTGTTCTTCTTCGAGCAATTTTTTGAAGCCATCCAGACCAATGTCCTTTAACAAAAACTTCATTCTTGCTTTTGCCCTACTTTTTCGTTCTCCGTATCTATCAAAAACACGAATAACGCCTTCCATCAACGGAATAATTTTATCGGTGGGCAAAAAACTGTACAGTTCATCGGCGTGGCGTGGCTGTGAACCCAATCCACCGGCCAACATCACCTTAAAACCCCTTTCGCCATCTTTCTCTTTGGCGATAAAACCAAGATCATGCATATAGGAAAGTCCCGTATCTGCGTCACTGGCGGAGAAAGAAACCTTGAATTTTCTTCCCATTTCCTGACCGATGGGGTTTCTTAAGAAGTATTCGAAAACCGCTTGAGCGTATGGAGAAACATCGAAAGGTTCATCCACATCAATGCCAGCGGTTTCGCTTGCGGTTACGTTACGAACCGTATTTCCGCAGGCTTCACGAAGGGTCACTTGGTCCTTTTCCAATTGCGCCCAAAGCTCAGGGGTACGTTCTAAATCCACATAGTGAATCTGGATATCCTGACGGGTGGTGATATGCAATCTTCCCCTGGAATATTCGTCGGAAACATCGGCAATTCGGAGCAATTGATTGGAGCTTACCTTTCCGTAGGGCAACTTGATTCGAATCATCTGCACACCTTGCTGACGCTGACCGTAAACACCACGTGCCAATCGTAGACTTCGGAATTTTTCCTCATCAATGTTTCCACCTTTAAACTGGCGAATCTTTTTCTCCAATTCAATGATGTCCTTTTCTACAACTGGGTTTTCTATTTCTGTTCTAAAACTTTGCATAATCTAGTTTTCCTATCTATTTAATAGAGTTAATACAAATAAACTCCCTTTCTTTCCACCGAAGCGGAAAAACTATTCAATAAATCCTACGCCTGCTGTTGTGTTTGTTCGGCTGTCGATTATAATGAAGGAACCGTTGGTACGATGATCCTTAAACCTATCATAAAAAATAGGTTTGTTCAGCCTTAAGCGCACTTTGGCAATGTCGTTCATTTGAAGCGAGGTTACATTCTCCTCAATTCCCGAATAATCCGGATGAATTTTATGCTCAATGGTATCTACCTTTGCCAACACCTTATTTACTCCATGTTGGAGTACGTATTTTGCCCCTGGGGTAAAGTTATCGCTATCCATCCAGGATACAGTCGCCGTCAATTGTTTGTCCACTATTGGCAAATCCTCTGCTTTTACCAACATGTCTCCTCTACTTACATTTACTTCATCTTCCAAAGTAATTGTTACTGAAGATCGTCTTGGTGCTGTTTGATATTCTTTATTGTAAAAATAAATGTCTTTAATCTTAGATCGGGTCATAGAGGGTAGCACAACTACTTCATCACCCACACTGAGTTCTCCTCCATATACCTTTCCTGCAAATCCACGGAAATCATGAAAATCCTCTGTCTTTGGACGGATTACATATTGGACAGGGAAACGTGGAGTCCCTGTATTGTAAATATCTTTTTGATCTAATTCCTCTAAATGCTCCAATAAGGTTTGCCCTTTGTACCAAGGCATATGTTCGGAACGATTTACCACGTTGTCTCCTTTTAAAGCACTAACAGGAATAAAGGTTATGTTTTGATCTTGATAATCCCTTTTACCCATCAATTCCTCGAAATCGGCTTTGATATTGTTGTACGTTTCTTCAGAGAAATCCACCAAGTCCATTTTATTAATAGCAACAATCACATCTTTTACCCTCAAGAGGTTATTGATGAAAAAATGACGGTGTGTTTGCTCAATCACTCCTTTTCTGGCATCAATCAAAATAATGGATGCTTGTGATGTTGATGCTCCCGTAACCATATTTCGAGTATACTCTACATGGCCAGGGGTATCGGCAATAATGTAACTTTTAGTCGGGGTGGAAAAGTAGATATGGGCCACATCAATGGTGATACCCTGTTCTCTTTCAGCCACTAATCCATCGGTTGCCAATGAAAAATCGAGATAATCGTATCCTTTTTGCTTGCTGGTTCTTTCAATAGCCTCCAATTTGTCGTCGGTCATTGATTTTGTATCGTACAGTAGTCTTCCAATCAAGGTACTTTTACCGTCGTCTACACTGCCTGCTGTTGCTATTTTTAAAACTTCCAATGCTTTATTTTTTTTAGATTTCCACCTTCGTGGAAATGACTTTTGATTTTTAGAAATATCCTTGTTGTTTGCGTTTTTCCATGGCTGCTTCGGAACGTTTGTCATCAATCCGCGCCCCTCTTTCCGAAATTCTGGAATCCCTAATTTCCGTCACCACTTTATCGATGGTATCGGCATAAGACTCTACTGCTGCTGTGCAGCTCATATCTCCCACAGTTCTAAAACGCACCATTCGTTCTTCCACTTGTTCGTCATCTGCCCTAAACACTACTTCATCTTCCGCAGACCAAATCAGTCCATCCCTGAGGAAGGTGTTTCGTTTGTGCGCGAAATAAATGGATGGGATTTCTATGTTTTCCTTTTGGATATAGCTCCAAACATCCAACTCGGTCCAATTGCTGATCGGGAACACCCTTACGTTTTGACCTATTTCAATTTCACCATTGAGCATGTCGAACAATTCTGGACGTTGATTCTTTTCGTCCCATTGTCCAAAATCGTCACGCACTGAAAAAATGCGCTCTTTAGCCCTTGCCTTTTCTTCATCCCTTCTAGCCCCGCCAATACAAGCATCGAACTTAAATTCCTCTATGGCATCCAACAATGTTGTGGTCTGCAACATATTTCTACTGGCGTATTTTCCTGTTTCTTCTACAACTTTTCCCTCATCAATGGAATCCTGAACATTGCGTACAATTAACTCTACACCAAGATTCTCAACCAACCTATCCCTGAACTCGATTGTTTCTGGGAAGTTATGACCAGTGTCGATATGCATTAATGGGAATGGTATCTTGGCCGGCCAAAACGCCTTTTGGGCCAAACGCACCAAAGTGATGGAATCCTTACCTCCAGAAAACAGCAGTACGGGTTTTTCAAACTGTGCTGCCACTTCGCGCATGATGTAAATTGCTTCATGTTCCAGAGCATTTGCACTAGGTCTTTCAAGGCCATTCAAGGTCTCTGGTCGTTTAATTTCTTCTGTGAGTGTACTCAAAGTTTCATTTTATTTTTACCTCTCGCTGATACTCAAGGTGATCATTTATATTTTATTAGGTATGCAAACCACATTCTCTGTTTGCCAATACTTTAGTTGGGTCGAAATATTTATGCTCGTTGGGCAACCCTTTCTCCTTCAAGTAAGCATCTAACTGGGTATCGCTCCAATGGTAGAACGGACTTACTTTTAGCACTCCATCTTTGCTCAAACTCAAAACATCCAAGGAATCCCTATGTGCTGTTTGTCCTTTACGCAAGTTGGTGAACCAAACATCCGGTTTGTGCTCAGCCATAGCCCTTCGGAATGGTTCCAACTTCACTTGCTCTGTGAACTCCTTGTGCAATGGATTTTCAATATTTGGGATACCCATGACCACATCACGATGAGCAGACGTCTGCTTTGGCACATATAGTTTTATGTTAAGCCCTAAACGGGTTATCAACTCTTCGGCATGCCGATACGTTTGTGGTGTATTGTAGCCCGTATCGCACCAGATTACGGGAATTTTATTATTCACTCCGGTGACAGCATGAAGAATGGCCACCTCGTAAGGCCTAAAATTGGTAGTAACAACGGATATCCTACCATGACCAATAGCCCATGAGATAATTTCTTCTGGTGGTATCCCCTTAAACTGGCGATTCAAATTCTGTATTTCTTCTTGAGTCAATGCCATTGTCCTAACTTTTATTTACCCCATTTAATGGAGTTCCATATTCTTTCGTGAAAAAAGTAAAGTACCATTTTGGTGACCAACTCAACCAATCCAATTGAAAAAGCTAAACTTAGGGTTCCTGTTACAAGCCATGATATTAAAATGGTATCCAATGTTCCTACAACCCTCCAACTTACAGATTTAGCAATGCTTCTTTTAGGACTTTCCGAAGTACTATCCTTGGCGTAAGTACTTTTCTCCTTTTCGTTATTTACAATCAGCTGATCAGTAATCATTTTTAGTTAAATTTATTATCCTATAGGAATAGTAGGGATTTCAAAAGTAAAATTTATTTTCAAAATAAAAAGCAAAACACAGCTTAAAATTACTTTTATCCTATAGTTTTAGTAGATTATCGAAAAAAGGGATTTGATTTTTAAAGAATCTTACTGGATAAGCTTCAATTTTAAGGAACTCTAAAGTAAATCAGCCAATGTGTTGTTTCTGTAGACATCTAAGGCACTGTCCCTTACCTGAAGCATTAATTTATGTACGGAACATTCTTCCTCGTCTGGACAGTCGTCGCATTTTTCATAGAAATTAAGGCTAACGCAGGGGACCATCGCAATAGGTCCTTCCAAAACCCTCATTACGGTAGTCATCAAAATATCTTCTGGCTCCTTGATAAGGTAATAGCCTCCGCCTTTTCCCTTTTTGGACCCCAACAAGCCATTTCTTCTTAGTGTAAGCAAAATACTTTCCAAAAATTTTTGGGAAATATTCTCATGTTTGGCTATTTCGGCAATTTGAACAGGTTCCTTTCCTTCAATCCTTGCAAGATAGGTCAGCGCCTTTAAGCCGTATTTTGTTTTTTTGGAGAGCATACACGAATTTAAATATAAAATATTAACATCTTTACACTATTCGCCAAATCAAATCGTTTTTTGATTTGAATTCTAAAACCTCAAAATGAAAAAACTCGGTCTTTTTCTAATTGTTTCCCTATTCTTGATTTTTTCCTGTGAAACCAGCGAAGATGCTGAAACAGGTTCCGAAGCCATTTCTTCAAATTTGGTTGGAACATGGAAGCTTATTCAAATCACTTCCGAGGATGGAAGAATTGGATCGGCCACCTCTACGGACACCAACTATTTTGAAATTCTTTACATAGGGGAAGGAAGCAATCTGGATGTGCAAATGACCTTTGCGGAGAACCCAAATGCCTTGGACATCACAGGGGAGGGTTTTCTATATGAAAGGACCGTTACAGAAACCACAGAAAACATAGAGGTAACGGGAGAAGGCATCATTGCAGACCAATGGACATTTGCCTATGATTTTTTTGCCCCAGGAAATGGTTGGAAAGTAGAGGAAGAAAAATACATATTTGATCATGTGGATGGAAGTTTAAGAGTGGATTATGGCCCAGAAATTCTTGAAGTAAATGAAACTACCCTAAAGCTAAAAATGAAATATAACGATGATTATCCCAAATCCGGGCAATATTTTGGTAGGGAAACCTGTGTTTTTTACGCTACATTTCAGAAAATCTAAGCCACTCCCCCTTTTAATCTTCCAAAGCCTGTGTGATGTCGGCAATAATGTCATCAATATGTTCCAATCCTACGGAGATCCGCACCATTCCATCGGATATTCCAACGGCATTGCGTTCTTCTGTGGTCAACTTACTATGTGTAGTAGATGCAGGATGCGTTACAATACTTCTAGCATCTCCCAAATTGGCGGATAAGGACAGTAACTCAATACTATCGAAGAATTCTCTACCCGCTTCCAGACCACCTTTTACTTCAAATGCCACAACACAACCGCCTGCTTTCATCTGTTTTTTCGCGATTTCATGTTTTGGGTGCGATTTCAAAAATGGATATTTGACCCATTCAATTTTATCATGACCTTCCAGATATGTTGCCAATTTTAAGGCATTTTCACAATGTCTATCCACTCTAATCGCCAAAGTTTCCAAACTTCGGGACAACACCCAAGCATTAAAAGGAGACAACGCAGGTCCAGTAATTCGGGAAAAACGATATACTTTGTCCATCAACTCACCACTACCTACAGTAATTCCAGCCAAGACTCTTCCCTGTCCGTCCATCAACTTAGTACCTGAGTGAATAACTAAATCTGCTCCAAATTTTATAGGCTGTTGTAGGTATGGCGTCGCAAAACAATTGTCTATGACAAAAATGAGGTCGTGTTTTTTAGCAATCTTGCCCAACACTTCCAAGTCCAATACATCTACCCCCGGATTGGTAGGTGTTTCGGCATAAAGAATCTTGGTATTTGGTTTGATCAAATCTTCTATTTGAGATAAATCGTTGGCATCAAAATAGGTGGTATCAATGTTCCATTTGGGAAAAAATTGCGTAAACAAGGTATGGGTAGACCCAAAAATACTCTTGGATGATATCACATGGTCCCCGGCATCCAATAAAGCTGCCAAGGTGGAGAAAACTGCTGCCATACCCGAAGCATAGGCAAAACCATTCTCGGCACCTTCCATCTGGCACACTTTTTCAATGAGTTCGTTCGAATTGGGATTGGAATACCTCGAATAAATATTGCGTTGCTTTTCTTCCGCAAAAGAGGCACGCATATCCTCCGCATCTTCAAAAACAAAGCTCGATGTCATATAAATGGGACTGGAATGCTCCAAGTTTTGACTGCGCTCCATTTGGGTTCTTATTGCCTGTGTTTCGAATTTTTTGCCTTTATTGCTCATATCTTCTCTGCTATTCTTAAAATGTCACCAAATACTCCTCTTGCCGTAACGGCGGCTCCGGCACCAGCTCCTTGAATCACCAAAGGGTGCTCTCCGTAGGATTCCGTGTAAATCTCTATTATTGAATCGGAACCTTTCACTTGCCCCAAGGCACTTTCTTTGGGCACGGAAATTAATTTCACATCCAAAACTCCTTTGTCTTGCTGTAAATCTCCATGCAAATCTCCAACATAGCGCAAAACATGACCTTGCTTTTGGTTCTTTTTAATCTTCCTATAAATGTCATCCATCTCTCCAATGCGACCCATAAATTTCTCAAAATCCAAGGTTTGAAGCTCTTCAAGAATTAGGTTTTGTACATCAATATCGGAAAACTCGTTTTGAAGATCCAATTCCCTAGCCAAAATCAACAATTTCCTTCCCACATCGTTTCCTGACAAATCCTCCCTTGGGTCAGGTTCAGTAAAGCCGCTTTCCATCGCCTCCTTCACAATTTCTGAAAAAGACACATCTTTCTCGGAAAAGGTATTGAAAATATAACTCAATGACCCAGAGAACACTCCTTTGATTCGGGTGATGTTCTCCCCTGAAAGGTGCAATAACTTAATGGTATCGATGAGTGGCAGCCCTGCCCCCACATTGGTCTCGTAGAGGTATTGCTTTTGATTCTCATCTAAACACTTCCGTACCGATTTATATTTCTCAAAACTAAGTGTGTTTGCAATCTTGTTCGATGAAACCAAATCAAAACCGTGCTCGATCAATGATTCGTATTGCTCCACAAATGTTTTGCTCGCTGTGTTGTCCACCGCAATCAGATTTTCCAAATGATGCTGTTTGGCAAATGCTGTGATATCTTCAATTTGATAGGGTTGTCCCTCTTTTTCCAAACGTTCCTTCCAATCAGCGCCAACACCTGAGGCATCCAAAAGCACTTTTCTTGAATTTGCCACGGCAAATACTTTTAAATCTATGCTTTTTCGCTCTACAATACTTTTATCGGAACCCAAAATCTGACTTATCAACGTGCCTCCTACATTACCATGTCCGAACAAAGCCAGATTGATTTTCTTTGCAATCCCGAAGATTTGCCCATGAATCACATTGATGGCCTTGTGCAAATCGGATTTCTTCACCACCATACTCACATTCTTGCCTGTAACCGTGTTATTGAACAGTAAGGGCGTGATTTGGTTTTTGGCCAAGGCATTGAACGGTTTATGGAAGCTGCTCAAATCCATTCCTACAATGGAAATAACCGAAACATCCTTTACCACCGAAATCTGGTTGATGTCCTGGGATGAGTAATCTGTCTCGAATTCTTGGTCAAGCACTTTTTTGGCTTTATCCGCTTGGGATTCATCCACAACCAAACCAATACCACGCTCGGAAGAACCTTGTGAAACAATACCTACACTTATCCCATTTTGGCCCAAAGCTCTAAAAATCCGCATATCTACACCCACTTTACCGAGCAGTCCCCTACCCTCTAAATTGATAAGGGCCATATTGTCCAACACCGAAAGGGATTTAATTCCTCCATTACCGCTTTTTGGACCAATTAAGGTTCCCTCGTTATCATCATTGAACGTATTACAGATGCGCAACGGAATATTTTTCTCAATCAATGGAATTATGGTCTTTGCATGAAGAATGTTAGCTCCAAAATTCGCCAATTCGTTGGCCTCACTATACGATATCACATCGATTACCTTCGCATCTTGCACTAAGTCAGGGTTTGCGGTAAAAATACCGTCCACATGAGTGTAGTTGATCAGTTCACCGGCATCCAGAAAATTGGCCAGTAAAGCCGCAGAGTAGTTTGTCCCGTTTCTTCCTAATGTTGTGGTAGCCCCTTCCTTATTGGAGGCAATAAAACCGGTAACCACAGGAATAGTACCAGTTTCCAAATTATGAAAGTACCGAATTACATTTTCTTTGGAAAGTCCTTCATCTACCTCAGCATTGCTAAAACTATCATCTGTTTTGATGAGTTGTCGGGAGTCAAGTAATGTTGCCTTGATTCCTTTTGCATTTAAGGCGGCGGTCACATATTTACCAGAAATTAACTCACCATAGGACAACACTTCATCCTTGGTTTTAAGGCTATAATCTCCTGTTAGGGAAACCCCATTCAATATTTTTTCAATGGCGGCCAGTTCTTCATCGATGGCTACATCTTCAAAATTGTTTTTCTGATAGTCGGTGAACTTTTTCAAATCAGACTGAAAATCCGCTCCCTTGACTGCCTTTTTCAACAAATTTTCCAATTGATCCGTGGCCTTTCCACGAGCAGAAACCACGACTGCGAAGTGCTCTTCTTCTTTATACCTTTTGCTGATGATGTTCAAAACACGTTGGATGCCCTCCCCATTGGACAAGGACTTCCCACCAAATTTTAGGATTTTGATTCGCTCCGTGTTCGTCTGGAAAACGGTTTCCAACAATTTTTCCAATTGTTCGAACTCCATTAAAAAAGCATCGTGACCGTGTACGGATTGTACTTCACCATAGGTGACATTGGTATTGGCCTGAGCCAACCTTTTAAAAGTCTCCTTGTTCTCTTCTGCCGTAAAAAATAAATCGGAGTTGACCCCGATAATATGAATTTTGGTATCACTTTCCTGTAAAGCATTAAAGGCTTCTTCACCATTACGGGTAATGTCGATGGACTTCAGGAGTTGGTTCATCAATTTATAGGCGGACAGTTGAAAACGCTCTTGTAGCTTTTTACCGTGATGCATTAACCAAGATTCCACATTAAAAACCTGTAGTTCTTCGTTAGTGCTTCTTTTAAATCTTTCTTTGAAGGATTCTGGTGTGCGATAACATAACATCGCGTGCATGCGGGCATCGTGCACAGGTTGTTTGGAATTCACCAAAAACTGTTCTTGAATCTGACAGTTGGCAATCAACCAATCCGTAGATTTCCAATCTGATGCGACGGGAATCAAATGTTCTGTAATAGCTGGCTTGATAGCTGTCATTTCCCAAGCTATACCGCCTCCCAACGAACCGCCGATAATGGCGAACAGTTTATCAATCTTTAATTGCTCCAATCCCCAGAGAAAAATTCTGGCGATATCTCCTGCCACAAAATCCTTATAGTTTTCAATGATGAAACCATCAAAACCATTTCCAGGAATATTAAAACATAAAATGGTGTACTTCTCGGTATCGATACATTTTCCGTCCCCGATCAAATCGGACCACCATCCATCTTTCCCCGCTACGTTGGAATTGCCCGTAAGCGCGTGGTTCACCAAAACAATGGGCGCCGTATGCAAGGGTTTTCCAAAAACTTGGTAGGACAACTTTATCTCTTGAACGGATCCGCTCAATGTTTTAAAATCTGATATGGCCAAATGCCTTAAATCCATATAAACGACTATAGACCCAAAGGGTCAACAATTAATAAATAGTAAGGTTATAAGAAAGAAGGGGCAGAAACCACCTGTGATGTTATCTATTCCCAAAGGGATAGAATGTAGCACCTTCTTGACTAGGGTCAAGGGTTGCTAAGGCTTCAACGGGTCTATTCCCTCCACCTTTCTTGATAACTAACAATACGTGTTTGAACTTCGTGGGACAAATATACTGATGGAAAAATTGATTTTCCTAATCTTTTGGAAAAATTTCATCAAAAGACCTTGTCCCACGAACTTCTATATTTTCTATTTCAATACCGTAAACTCAATATTGGAATCGGTGAAAACGGTATGCGTCTGAGTCTTAAAATCGGATTCGTCTGCCTTAAAGATGTTGTCCACATAAGTCTGTGGATTCAAATCGATAAGCGGAAACCAAGTACTCTGCACCTGAATTTGCAGTTTGTGTCCTTTTTTAATAGTATGGAACACATCCTGAAGCTTGATGTTCACATCGGTCTTTTGATTTGGTGTGAATGGCTCTGGCTCGGAAAAACTGTTCCTAAAACGTCCACGTAGCACTTCACTCCTTACCATTAAATGGTAATTGCTCATTTTAAGGTGGTCTTGCATTTCCTCGTTGGTCTCCGTTTCCGCAGGGTGCACATCGATGACCTTAACGATCCAATCTGCCGCTGTACCTGTGGTAGCTACTTTTAAATGAGCCATGATGTCGCCTGCCAAAGTGAAATCTTCGTCCATCACATCGGTTTCAAACACCAAAACATCGGAACGTCGGGCAGCAAAGCGCTGATCATCCGTCATATATTTTCTCGGTGTGAAAACCGTCTTCACATCCTCGGAATAAGGAACGGGTTTCTTCACATTGCTGATAAATTGAATTCCCTTGGTTTCTTTTTGCTCGGAAGTGAGTTCTTGGTCATCGGATAAATACATGGTTTGCTTCATCGCATTTTCCGGTGGCCAAGTATCGTACTTTTTCCATTCTTTTTTACCTGTATCAAAAACATAAGCTTCGGGCAGCCCAGAATCCATGTCACCTTCTCCTTTTAGAAAATGGTTGAAGAATTTAGTCTCTATTTCTTTTTGAAAAAACAAGGAAATGGAATCTCCAAAATAGTAGTTCCCCACTGTATTGCGCTGCTTTGTCCTAGCCCAGGCTCCATGGTCCCAAGGACCGAATACCATGGTATTGTAATTACCTTCATTATATTTTTCAATGTTTTTATAAGTTTCAAGTGGTCCAGAAAGGTCTTCGGCATCAAACCAGCCTCCCACGACCATTGTAGCCACGCTACTCTTTACATCTTTCAAATGCTGAATGAGTCCTCTACTTTGCCACATGGCATCATAATTCGGGTGCTCTTTTAACTCGTTCCAAAAGAAATCGTCGGTAACGCCTTCGGGACGCATGGTCGGGGTGTCAGCCGTTTCATATTCGAAAAAATAATCCAGGTTTTTAAGGGGCCCTGCATCCAAAAAGAATTGGTACTGATCTTCTGTAGGAAGACTTGGCAAAGTGTACCAAGCTGTATCAATGGGCTGATCACCATTAGGTCTTGGGGTCCCAAATAATGAGGTTGCCCTGAAATAACTTAATAAATATGCTCCATTATGGTGAAAATCATCAAAAAAGAAATCCCCGATACAAGCCTGTGGTGATGATGCCTTTAGCGCTGGATGCGCATCCACCGTTGCGTAGGTGGCATAAAACCCTGGGTAGGATATTCCCCAAACGCCTACGTTTCCGTTATTGTGCTCAACATTGTTCACCAACCATTCAATGGTATCGTAAGTATCAGAACTTTCGTCTACTTGGTCATCGGAGGTTTTATTGGGAATATAAGCCCTCATATTTTCATAATGCCCTTCGCTAAGCCATCTTCCCCTCACATCTTGATAAACAATAATGTTGCCTTCTTTCATCAAGTGCTCATTAGGACCTATTTTAGTTCTGAAATTATCTTCTCCATATGGTCTTGAACTATAAGGAGTCCGTTGCATAATGATGGGATACTCTTTGGAAGTATCCTTCGGGGAGTATATGGTGGTATGCAGTTTTATCCCATCCCGCATTTCAATATCGACTTCCTTTTTAGTGTAATTGTCGGCCACGTAGGTATCGACTTTTTGCACCTCTGTCTTGGTTGTTTTTTTACAACTGACGGCCACCGTCAACATTAAAATACTTAGGAACAGAATTCTAACTGAACTTCTCATTTAAAAAAATTTTTGATAGGCTAAAGCTACTAAAGTTCTCGGGAGTATACCAATAAAAAAAGGAGCCTCGTCGAAGCTCCTTTTCATCTTTATTGTAAATGATGGTTATAAACCAAAAGTCTCTTTCACCTTATCCACCATATCCAGTTTTTCCCAGGTGAAAAGTTCCACTTCTTTTTCGATTCTGCCGTTGTAAGGAGATTCAAAAACCTTGGTCACAGTTCTAGGTTCTTTGCCCAAATGACCATAAGCGGCCGTTTCCAAATAAATAGGATTACGAAGCTTAAGACGCTCTTCAATGGCAAAAGGTCGCATATCGAACAATTCAGATGCCTTTTTGGCAATCTCTCCATCGGTCATACCCACATTGGAAGAATTATAGGTGTCCACAAAAATGGATGTGGGCTCCACCACTCCGATAGCATAGCTAACCTGTACCAAAATTTCCCCAGCAACACCGGCAGCCACCAAATTCTTGGCCATGTGGCGAGCCGCATAGGCAGCACTTCGGTCTACCTTGCTCGGGTCTTTTCCACTAAAAGCACCACCTCCGTGGGCTCCTTTTCCTCCGTAGGTATCCACAATAATCTTTCTTCCCGTAAGACCAGCATCGCCATGAGGACCTCCAATGACAAACTTTCCGGTTGGATTAATGTGATATTTTATATCGTCCGTAAATAATTTTTGAATGCTCTCTGGCAACAACTTCTTTACTTCTGGAATCAAAATATTGATGATATCGTCCTTGATCTTGTTCAACATCGCATCATCAGCGTCAAACTCATCGTGCTGGGTAGAAACTACAATCGTCTCTATCCGTTGTGGAATATTATCATCAGAATATTCAATAGTCACCTGTGCCTTTGCATCAGGGCGTAAATATGGAATTCGGGTTCCCTCCCTTCTTAAATGCGCCAGAACCTCTAAAATTTTGTGTGAAATATCCAATGCCAGAGGCATATAATTTTCGGTCTCCGTTGTGGCATAGCCAAACATCATTCCTTGATCACCTGCGCCTTGTTCTTCCTTGGTACCGCGATCAACTCCTTGATTGATGTCCTGTGATTGTTCATGAATCAATGAAATAACCCCACAAGAATCCCCGCTAAATTTATATTCACCTTTGGTGTACCCAATTTTATTGATAACCTCACGTGCTATACTTTGCAGGTCTACATAGGTATGGCTCTTAACCTCTCCCGCCAAAACCACCTGACCAGTGGTCACTAAAGTTTCGCAGGCCACTTTACTCTCTGGGTCAAAGGCCAAAAAATTATCCAACAATGCATCACTGATCTGATCCGCAATCTTATCTGGATGTCCCTCACTAACGGATTCTGATGTAAATAAATACGCCATTTCTCTTTTTTAAAATGAAGATTTGACAAAAGTGCGAAGAAGTCCCAAACCCTTATTGAAGAGATATCAGCAGAAGCTGACAAGAACTGCTTTAGCATTTTTCGTATACCCTTTAAAGGTAACCGAGGTTGCAATCAGTCAAATCTTTCCTCGTTTTTGAAGTGCAAAAGTACATATTTGGAACATATTTTAAAACTTTGTTTCACCCTAATATAAGATGGGGTATTTAAACCAGTTTTTTTTCTTCAAGAGGATATACTTTGTATATTGCGACGATTAGAAATTCTCTAGTTACCATACACCAACTTAAAACAATCACACCCCATGCATATTGCTGTAGCAGGAAATATTGGCGCTGGAAAAACGACTTTAACAAACTTACTTGCAAAACATTATAAATGGGATGCCCATTTTGAGGATGTGGTGGACAATCCATACCTCGACGATTTTTACACTCAAATGGAACGATGGAGCTTCAATCTTCAAATTTACTTTTTGAACAGTAGGTACCGTCAAATCCTGAAAATCAGAGAAAGTGGAAAGAATGTAATACAGGACAGAACCATTTATGAGGATGCCCACATTTTTGCACCCAACCTCCATGCCATGGGGTTGATGACCAACCGGGATTTTGAGAATTACAAAGGGCTTTTTGAGTTGATGGAAACCTTGGTACAACCACCTGATTTGATGATTTATCTGCGTAGTTCCATCCCCAACTTAGTAAGCCAAATCCATAAACGCGGACGTGATTACGAAAACTCCATTTCCATTGATTACCTCAGTCGTTTGAACGAACGTTATGAAGCTTGGGTAAACACCTATGAAAAAGGAAAGCTATTGATTTTTGATGTGGACAACTTGGATTTTGTGGACAATCCGGAAGATTTGGGTGAAGTGATCAACCGAATTGATGGAGAAATTCACGGATTATTTGAATAAACCTTTTATTTAAATCCACTAGCTTTCTCCCAACTTTCTTGACAGACAAAATATTAGGTATATTTAGATGCTTTTGCACGCTAAACAAACCAATATTCAGTCATATGAAAACAACGTACCCAACCAAATATGCAACTTTACTGTTTGCATTCCTCCTCTTTTTCACCACTAATTCCCAAGAACTCGCCAAGGTTTCGCCCGAAGAAGTGGGCATATCTTCCAAACGTTTGGAAGTTTTATCGCAAACCTTTCAGGATTATATTGATGAAAATGAATTATCAGGAGCCACAATTCTTGTAGCTCGAAAAGGCAAGGTTGCCTACTTTGAAGCTTTCGGTAAAAATGATTTGGAGAACGATATTCCCATGACAAAAAATTCTATGTTTAGAATAGCCTCCCAAACCAAGGCGATTGTAAGCGTTGGTGTTATGATGCTTCAAGAGCAAGGTAAATTATTGATTACCGATCCAGTCGGGAAATATATTCCAGCTTTTATGGAAACCAAAGTCGCCGTGAGCAAGGATGATGGTTCCTACGATATTGTTCCGGCTAACAGGCCCATTACCATTCGGGATTTGCTTACCCACACTTCTGGAGTTTCCTATGGAGAAGGCATAGCCGCTGACATTTGGGAAAAAGCAAAAATCCAAGGATGGTATTTTGCTGACCGAGAAGAACCTATTCTGGCCACCGTTACACGAATGGCGGAACTACCTTTTGAATCGCAACCGGGAGAGCGCTTTGTTTATGGCTACAACACGGATATTCTCGGCGCTTTGATTGAAGTGATTTCTGGTGAACCCTTGGATGTTTTTTTAAAGCAACATATTCTTGACCCATTGGAAATGACAGATACCCATTTCTATCTGCCAAAAGAAAAAAAGGAACGTTTGGCGGTAGTGTATTCATCTTCTGAAAATGGATTGGAACGTGCGCCAAATCCCGGAGGCATGGTTGGGCAAGGCGCTTACGTAGATGGTCCTCGAAAAAGTTTTTCGGGAGGAGCGGGACTATTGAGCACATCTATGGATTATGCCAAATTCCTGCAAATGATGCTGAACAAGGGAACATTAAATGGTAAACGCATTATTTCTCCCAAAACCGTTGAACTTATGACGATAAATCATTTGGGCGATGCATCTTTTCCTTGGGCTGGAGGTACAGGCTTTGGTTTGGGTTTTTCCGTAGTGGAAGATTTAGGGGATAGGGGTACCCTCGGGTCCGTTGGTGAATATGGCTGGGGAGGTGCCTACCATTCCTCTTATTGGGTAGACCCAAAAGAAGAATTGGTGGTTGTTTATTTTACCCAATTGATTCCTGCAGGAGACATTGATGATCATGGAAAATTACGAGCTTTGATTTATCAAGCACTGGTTGACTAGAAGAACTTTTTCCATTTCACTCACCCAAACGACCCGTTGGCTCATTGGTGGTTTATTTTGTTTTTTTCTCAAAGTAGTTTAGGATTGGGATTATCCCACTGCTATTAACTATGCCTTTTTAGGCCTAAACATTGAAATTATGAGACCAAAAAAGAACCCACAATTGGAATTGAGAAAGAACAGTAAGCTCTACTTTATGTTAGGCATGACCTTTATTTTACTGTTGATATACCTTGCCCTGAATTGGAAGACCTATTATTCGGATAATAATTGGGATGTTGGTGATTTAAAAGTTCAAGATGAATTGATAGAGGAAGTTCCATTTTTAAAAATAAAACTGCCTGACCCTCCCAAACCCAAAATTCAATCACCTCCCAAAATTGAAATTGCAGATGATGAAGATGATATAAAGGAAACCTTTATTGAACCCAACGATGTTGACCAAGACACCAAAGTAGTGGCTATTGAGGATGTGGCCGTTGCAGAGGAGGACATTCCAGAAGAAATTCCTTTTATACTTATTGAAAATGCCCCTGTTTTCCCTGGCTGCGAAAATGAACAGACCGAGAAAGACAAACGAGCTTGTTTTCAAGAGCAGATGCTAAAACACATCCGCAAAAATTTTCGTTATCCCGAAGTTGCCCAAGAAATGGGATTGGAAGGACGTGTAAGTGTTGTTTTTACCGTTCAAACGGATGGTAGCATCGGAAACATTAGACTTCGTGGCCCGCATGAAAGTTTGGAAACCGAGGCAGCCCGTATCATTTCCAAACTACCCCGATTAGAGCCAGGGAAACAAAGAGGAACTCCGGTCAAGGTTCCGTATTCGATTCCAATTACATTTAAATTAAACTAATACATCTCGGCTCGATATGACCGCATAAAAAAACCACGCCATTTGGCGTGGTTTTTTCAGCTTTGCTATAAAACGAGAGCTAATTCTTTGCCTCAGCACTCTTATATTCTTGTATCATTTTTTCCAATTCTTCTTTGGTGTCGGCAGTAAATTCGTCGGTTTCCTCCACTACTTCTCCGTTAATGTTAGTACTGGATGTAACAATGGCTTTGTAAGCTCCATTCTCCGTATTGCTTACTTCTACCCGAATCTGCTTTTCGACAGCCTTGGTTTCTTTCATTCCCTCTTCGGTAATGGTAATCATGGTACCATCTTCTTTTAGCATGCCCATTTCATCCGCAGGAGCAAGACTTACCAAACTTGGTGCGATTACTAAAGCCACTACAGACATCAATTTTAGCAAAATATTTAAGGAAGGACCTGATGTATCCTTAAAAGGATCACCAACGGTATCACCTACCACAGCTGCTTTATGTGCCTCAGTACCCTTTCTTCCTTGGCTTTCTATGGTTTTCTTGGCATTGTCCCAAGCACCTCCTGCATTAGATTGGAAGATGGCCATCAAAACCCCGGCGGTAGTAACACCGGCCAAAAGCCCGCCTAACATCTCAGCTCCGCCAATAAAACCAACGGCAACTGGAACGGCAATGGCCAACAATCCTGGAAATACCATTTCTTTAATGGATGCTTGCGTGGAAATCTCCACACATTTTTGATATTCGGCCTTACCATCAGCTGCTTCAAAAATCTCCATATCTTCCTTACTGGCTTTAGAGAGGTCCGAATCATACTTACGCATAACGGCCAAAGCAGCTTTCAATTCTGGAATATCCTTAAACTGCCGACGGACTTCTTTAATCATTGACATGGCTGCTCTACCAACCGCATTCATGGAAAGAGCGGAGAATACAAAAGGCAGCATACCTCCTACCAAGAGGCCTGCCATAATATCAGGTTGGGAAACATCAATAGATTTAACGCCTGCTGTTTTCATAAAGGCAGCAAAAAGAGCCAATGCGGTCAAAGCTGCGGAAGCAATTGCAAATCCTTTACCTATGGCAGCCGTAGTGTTTCCTACAGCATCCAACTTATCGGTTCTCTCACGGACTTCGCTCGGAAGCTCGGCCATTTCCGCAATACCACCAGCGTTATCGGATATAGGTCCATATGCATCAACCGCAAGCTGAATACCTGTATTGGCCAGCATTCCTACCGCTGCTATGGCGATTCCGTACAATCCCGCAAAATGGTGAGATACCAAAATAGCGGCAGCAATCAATATAATTGGTATTGCAGTGGACATCATTCCAACTCCAAGACCTGCAATGATATTTGTTGCCGAGCCTGTTTCGGATTGACGTACAATGGAATTCACGGGTTTTGTGCCTGTTCCCGTATAATATTCTGTTACTTTTCCAACCAACAAACCAGCTACCAAACCGGCTATAGTTGCCCAAAATACGCCCATTGCTGTAAATTCCTTTCCGCCCTCTACCCAAGATTCGGGTAACATTGCGTTAATTATAAAGTATGAAGCAATCAACATTAAGCCTGCTGATCCAAATTCACCAATATTTAAAGCTGTTTGCGGGTTTCCGCCATCTTTCACCCGTACAAAGAATGTACCTATGATCGACATTATGATACCAATGGCAGCCAAGGCCAACGGTAAATACACAGCACCAAGGCCATCAAAAGCAGCTTGAAATTCTGGCAATCCGGCAAAAACAGCACCTAAAACCATAGTACCGATTATAGAACCAACATACGATTCAAAAAGGTCAGCACCCATTCCTGCTACATCCCCAACATTATCCCCAACATTATCCGCAATGGTTGCAGGGTTCAATGGGTGGTCTTCGGGAATTCCCGCTTCGACTTTACCCACCAAATCGGCTCCTACATCAGCAGCTTTGGTATAAATACCACCACCTACACGAGCAAAAAGTGCTATGGATGATGCTCCTAAGGAGAAACCAGAAAGTACATTTAAAACTTCAGCAAGTTCCCAGCCTTGTCCGCTGTAAATCATAAAGAGTCCGCTCAGCCCCAAGACACCAAGTCCAACAACTCCAAGTCCCATTACAGCCCCACCGGCAAATGCAACCTCAAGGGCCTTGCCCAATGAAGTTCGAGCAGCATTGGTAGTTCTAACATTGGCTTTGGTTGCGACTTTCATTCCAATAAATCCAGCAAGAGCCGAACAAATGGCCCCCACAACAAAGGAAACGGCAACCATGCCGTTAGAGCCTGCTTCATTGCTGCCTTTAAAGAAGAGCAAAGCAGCCACACAGACCACGAAGATGCTCAATATTTTATATTCAGCCTTTAAGAATGACATTGCCCCATCGGCAATGTTCTTGGCAATTCTCGCCATTTTTTCGTCCCCGACCTCTTGTTTCGAAATCCATACGTTCTTTATAAACACATAGAGAAGGCCCAAGACACCAAATACGGGCAAAAATTTTACGATTAATTCCATAGATTGATTTGTTTAGTATTTTACAATGGCAGCTAATGTAGTAAAATACGAAGTAATAAAAAAAATGCGCCTTTAATTAATAAAAGCGCATTTTTTCAATGTAATTCTTATGCAATCTATATCGTGAAAGTTCTTTTCTTTTTATGGTCACTTTCCTCGTAACGTTTAACGCATTCTTCATAGATTTTAACGGCTTCGTTCACATCGCCCCAACCACCAACATCTACTTTCTTCTCTTCCAAATCTTTATATACTTGAAAGAAGTGCTCAATCTCTTTTAATCTATGCGGATTCAATTCACTGATATCGTCTCTTTTACTCCAAATAGGATCAGAAACTGGCACACAGATCACTTTTTCATCCGGACCTTTCTCATCGGTCATATGAAATACCCCTACCGGTTTCACTTCAACTACTACCATAGGATACGTTGGCTCGGTACAAAGGACCAATACATCCAACGGATCCCCGTCCAAGGCCAAGGTTTCCGGAATAAACCCATAGTCACCAGGATACATCATGGATGAAAAAAGGGTTCTATCAAATCGGATTTTGTTGAGGGTAAAATCGTATTCGTACTTGTTTCTGCTACCTTTGGGAATTTCTACCAGTACATCAAAGGTAATACGTGGTTTCTTAGACATGTTAGTGATATATTTAAAATGCAAAAATAACCAGTATAACTGGAATAGGCCGCATAAATTGCCTGTTTCGTATTAATTAAAAATTAAATCCAAAGGTTCCTGTGATTCCAAACCGTCTTGCATCTGGATTTTCGAGATAATTCCCCCTAAAGTTGAAGTCTATTCTAAATATTTTGAAGATATTCCCCACTCCAAAGGAATATTCCCAATATAATTTATCATTGGGGGCTTGTAATGGTATATTACTTGGTGCACTCAACGCTATATTTTCATCTGAGAGTTCTCCCCATGCACCCCTTAAGCCAACGATTTCCCTTAAATTTAGTTTTCGTAGCAAAGGAATCCTAGAAAACAACCTACCATTAAAATTATGCTCCAAATGTACCGTGGCATACGTGTCGGTCACGAATTCATAAAAATCCAAGTTGGGAAAAGCATTATAGAGCGAGAAAAGAGTCTGGTTTCCAGGCACAACACTTAACAGTCCCAAGGGAACGGCACCGAACGTCTTGCCAAGTTCAACACTACTAGTCAATCGCCCAAACCCGCCTATTTGCCAAGGCTGTCGGTATGAAAATTGAATCTTCTCATAGTCGAAATCACTTTCAAGAAACCCATCCACACCTTTGGTGTACCTTAATACAATGGTACTATAATCATAATTGATATTGGATCGTTCCACGCCATATCCAATGGTTCGTTTTCCGGGAGTATATATCAATGTGGTAGTAAGATCAAACTGTTTTACTTCCGAAGACACCCCAGTAGGTGAATCTAAATCGACATAATCCAAACTAAATGCTTCTGGCAATGCCGAGCTCAGTGTTCGGAACGAACCACCTACATTGATCTTTAGGTTTTTTACCGGCTCCATTTCCACATTCAAGGTGGAAAGATTAATATTGGTCAACCGGTCGTTTGAGCCAACGGTGACCAAGGAAGAGGAGGCGATGCTTCGCCCCAATACATCATTGGTGCTTGTAAGACTAAGGCCCAACTGTTCGATATCCCGTCGGTTTCCTCCTGAAAGAATCAATCGGTTTTTCCGATCGAGCAAAAACTTGCCCGAAAACCCATGTTTAAATTTTTTGTCGTTAAAACCATAAGCCAAATATCCTTCCAAACGCCACAAATCGTTTTGACCAAAATAGGTGCGTGCGCCCCCTCGCAAACGAATACCTTCTGCATCATTATATCCAAAAGTGCTATAAATATCCCCGATATCGAGGTTCCATTTGTCGATTTCTATATAGCCCGAACCCAGCACGCTCACAATATCATAATAGGTTCGGAATTTGGGTACGGTCTTCAAGGTATCGAGCAACTGGAAGATTCCCGATTCGTCCTCGTTCAAACTTTCCAAACGGGAATTTTTCCAAAAAACACTGTCCTGTGAAAACACCCTGGGATCATATGGATCGGCTACGGCCTTGTAAAAATCTTCGGACCGGGGATTGTCAAAAGCATAGTTATCAAAAACGGTGGTACGCTTTCCGTATACCCCCCGTGACTTCTCTTTTTTGGAAAAACTGAAATCACTCAACATGTAATCCCGTTTCAACAAAAAGACCGAATCACTGACCACATCAAAATCCTGCTCAATATAAATTTCCTTTACCCAGTTGATGTTGGCACTCTTAGTGACCTGCATATTAATTTTTTTGATGGCAAAGGTGGTATCGTTTACCCAAAAGTCCCCTTTAAAGGTAAGTTCGTTCTTTCGTCTTGGGTAGTAAATAATGTTGTAACACCATTTGTCATCAATATAAGTACTATCCGACAGCACATAACTGTATACATCTACTCCTGTTTTGGACAATGGACTGGTAAAGCTCTTATCAAAAAATTTCAGGTAATTGTCGTAAATATCGTAATCGGAATAAAGGTCTTCCACAAAAGCGGTTATGGCTTGGTTGCCACTAAAACCAGAGTTTTTATTACCAAGAACATCCTCTTTTTCCTTATCCAGTTGATTGTCGCCATATACTTTGGAAAAAGTTTCGTTCAGGAACATCGGCAAGTAAGTCTTCCCTGTAATTCGGGAAGTGTCCAAGTCCTCGAACATAAATTCCAGGCCTTTAAAAAGTTTGCTTTTGATCAATGCACTATCAATGGTATTGAGGTCGAACTCAATTTTTTCATACTTATCGTACTGGTACTGCCTGAACTTACGAACCCCGTTCTCCCGTTTTTTGGACCAAATTTTACGGAGAATATCTATGGCGGGATTGTTTTTCTTGGATTGTTTACCAGTATAAATGACTACTTCCTGAAGCTGCTCGGCAGATTCCGGAAGAACGATTTCCAATCCATAGTTCACCTTTTGTTCCAATGGAATCACCTTGGTTTCATATCCAATGAAAGATACCTGAATGGCTTTATAGGTTTCATCCGATTCCAAGTAAAAGTGTCCGTCATCATTGGTTATGGTACCCTCGGAGGAGTTTACAAAAATAATATTGGCAAAGGCAATGGGCATACCGGTATCATCGGTAACCACACCTTCGATTTTAGTTTGTGCAGTAACACTAGCAATAAAGAGGAGAAAAAAAACAGAAAAGAATCTTTTCATAGGCAGATATAAGGGACAATGGGCAAAAACTCGATAGTTTTAACCCACTAAACTTAGGTCAAATTTGGTTTAAAGTAATTTCTAATCAAAAAATATTCCCTAAAAAAAGCCCCATCAACAAAGTTGATAGGGCTAATATACCGTACAAATCTGATTTTACAGCTTATATAACACTTTCTTAACAGCCTTGATCACATCTTCATGATTGGGCAACCATTCGGCCAAAAGTACTGGAGAATAAGGTGCAGGTGTATCCGCAGTGTTCAGTTTAACGATCGGCGCATCCAAATAATCAAATGCTTTGTCCTGAACGTGATAGATAATTTCGGTAGCGACATTTCCAAAAGGCCATGCTTCTTCCAAAATCACCATTCTGTTAGTTTTCTTCACAGAGTTAAGAATAGTATCATGGTCCATTGGACGCACGGTTCTTAAATCAATGATTTCACAACTGATACCATCTTTCTCCAATTCATCTGCAGCTTTATAGGCCTCTTTGATGATTTTACCAAAAGAAACAATGGTTACATCCGTACCTTCTCTTTTAATATCGGCAACACCCAATGGAATGGTGTATTCCCCTTCAGGAACTTCTCCCTTATCACCATACATCTGCTCGGATTCCATAAAAATTACGGGGTCGTCATCACGGATGGCAGATTTCAACAACCCTTTGGCATCGGCAGGATTCGAAGGAACCACAACTTTTAACCCAGGAGTATTCGCAAACCAGCTTTCAAAAGCTTGTGAGTGCGTTGCCGCCAGTTGTCCTGCAGAAGCTGTAGGCCCCCTAAATACGATTGGACAATTAAACTGACCCCCGGACATCTGACGGATTTTAGCAGCGTTGTTTATTATTTGGTCAATTCCCACCAAGGAGAAATTGAAAGTCATAAATTCTATGATAGGTCTGTTACCGTTCATTGCGGAACCAACGCCGATACCGGAGAAACCAAGCTCCGAAATCGGGGTATCGATTACCCGCTCTGGCCCAAATTCATCCAACATGCCCTTGGAAGCCTTGTAAGCACCATTGTACTCAGCTACCTCCTCGCCCATCAAATAAATGGTATCATCTCTTCGCATTTCTTCGGACATAGCCTCGGCTACTGCCTCCCTAAACTGTAATGTTTTCATTAAATCGTACTAAATATTTATAGTCTGCTTAAAAACGCAAGCAAAAATAGCAAAAACTACCCGAAAATAGCTTGAGGAAAATCCAAAAAAAGAACAAAATTTATTATGCATGCATAATAAATTTCGGATTTTATAACTATATTTGGACACATAAACCTTAAGTATATATGAAGATTTTAGTTTGCATAAGCAACGTACCGGATACTACTTCCAAAATCAATTTTACGGAAGGCGATACCAAGTTTGACACAAACGGGGTTCAATTTGTTATTAATCCAAACGATGAATTTGGATTAACCCGCGCCATGTGGTTCAAGGAAAAGCAAGGAGCTACCGTCCATGTAGTCACTATTGGAGGTCAACAGACCGAGCCGACCATTAGAAAAGCACTTGCTATTGGAGCCGATGAGGCCATTAGGGTAAATGCTGAACCAAAAGATGGTTTTTTTGTGGCCCAACAGCTGGCAGAAGTGGTGAAAAATGGTGATTACGACCTTGTAATTGCCGGACGGGAATCCATCGACTACAATGGTGGCATGGTTCCCGGAATACTTGCCACATTACTGGACATGAACTTTGTAAACACCTGTATAGGATTGGAAATCGATGGGTCGAATGCAACCGCTATTCGCGAAATTGATGGAGGTAAGGAAAAAATAACCGCTTCGCTTCCCCTAATCATTGGAGGTCAAAAAGGACTGGTTGAAGAAAGTGACCTTCGCATTCCCAACATGAGAGGTATTATGATGGCTCGAAAAAAAACCTTGAACGTGGTAGAACCTGTTGATGCCATACAACCTACTCAAGACCAAAAATTTGAAAAACCTGCAGCTAAAGGACCCGTTAAATTGGTCGATGCCGGAAATGTGGGTGAATTGGTCGAACTACTGCACAACGAAGCTAAAGTTATCTAAACAAGATTAAGAAATTATGTCAGTACTAGTATATACAGAGTCCCTCAAGGGAAAATTCAAAAAAAGTGCCTTCGAAGCAGCCTCTTACGCACATAAAGTGGCTCAAGAACTAGGCACAACAGTTACCGCAGTTTCTTTTAATACTGAAGATGATGCCTCTTTGGGAACTTATGGAGTATCTAAGGTTTTAAAGGTTTCCGATGAATCATTGGCGACGTTCAATGCCAAAGCCTATGCTGAAACCTTGGCTCAGGCTGCAAAAGCAGAAGATGCCAAAGTAATTATCTTAAGTTCCAGCGCGGACACCAAGTTTTTGGCTCCTATCCTTACAGCAAAATTGACTGCTGGGTATGTACCCAATGTAGTGGAAGCCCCAGAAAGCACTTCACCCTTCGTAGTGAAGCGAACAGTTTTCAGTAATAAAGGGTTCGCATTTACCGAAATTTCGTCTGAAATCAAGATTATTGGGGTATCCAATAATGCCTTTGGAGTTATGGAAAATAATGTTTCCGCTACTGTTGAGGACTTTGCCCCATCATTGAACGATGCTGCCTTTAACGTTAAATCCGCAGAAGTGGACAGGGTATCAGGAAAAGTAACCATTGCGGATGCAGATATAGTTGTATCAGGCGGTAGAGGGCTTAAAGGGCCCGAAAACTGGGGTATGGTCGAAGAATTGGCCGATGTTCTTGGAGCGGCAACCGCTTGTTCCAAGCCAGTATCCGATATGGGATGGCGTCCGCATAGCGAGCACGTAGGACAAACAGGAAAACCAGTGGCAAGTAATCTTTATATTGCCATCGGTATCTCTGGAGCTATACAGCATTTGGCTGGAGTAAGTGCATCCAAAGTAAAAGTGGTCATCAACAACGATCCCGAAGCACCATTTTTTAAGGCGGCAGATTATGGAATAGTTGGGGATGCCTTTGAGGTAGTGCCCGAACTCATCGAAAAATTA
The DNA here is from genome assembly GCF_051494225.1 of Flagellimonas lutimaris. GTDB lineage: Bacteria > Bacteroidota > Bacteroidia > Flavobacteriales > Flavobacteriaceae > Flagellimonas > Flagellimonas lutimaris_A. The sequence goes on from NZ_JBNPYE010000009.1 coordinate 136,531, forward strand.
AAAGAATTTAAAGCCCAAAACGCTTAAATTTTGTTAATTTGCCCATTGCAAGGGGCTGTTCAGATAACTGGTAAAGCCACTTATTTGAACGGCCCTTTTGCTTTAGGAGGAGATATATGAGTTTAGTACGATTAAAAATAAAAGGGATATCATACAGCCAAACACAAAATGGCGCGTATGCCCTTATTTTAAATGAGGAGGAGGGAGATAGAAAACTTCCCATTGTTATAGGCGCATTTGAAGCACAGTCCATTGCCATTGCTTTGGAAAAAGAGATAAAACCGCCCAGACCCTTGACTCACGACTTGTTCAAAAACTTTGCGGACAGGTTTAAAATTGTTGTCAAACAGGTCATTATACACAAACTGGTAGATGGCGTTTTTTATTCCAGCATTATTTGCGAACGGGACAATGAGGAAGAAATCATAGACGCAAGAACCAGCGATGCCATTGCGCTTGCACTACGGTTCAATGCTCCCATTTTTACTTACAAGACCATTTTGGACAAAGCAGGAATCTTCCTAAAATTCTCTTCCAAAGAGAAGGAAGAGGGAGATGATGACAGCATCATGGTCGATGAAATCCTTCAAGAAGGGGAAGCAGTAGAGATAGAATCCGGTTCCGATACCCATGGATACAGAGAAATGTCCCTTCAGGAACTCCATAAAGAGTTGGACAAGGCAGTAGCCAGCGAAGACTACGAAAAAGCTGCCAAATTAAGGGATGAAATTTCCAAGCGCAAATAAACCACTTACATGGCGAAAAAGACCCAAAGTTTACTTATACTTTTATTCATTTGTTCGGTCACTTTCGGCCAAAGCTCAATACCCGCAGATTCACTTAACGTTGCTATAGGAACTACCATAACGGAGAATATTGCAACACAAGAAGTGGCTGAGATAATTCCCAACCAAGGATTTTCCATATCAACTTTGTTGCGGGGTGCCTTGGGGATGGTGATACTCGTCCTCATTTCATTCTTGTTCAGCTCCAACCGTAGGGCCATCAACTGGAAAACGGTGGGGATAGGTTTGTCATTACAAGTATTGATAGCCATCGGGGTATTAAAGATTCCCTTTGTTCAATACATCTTTGAGCAAGTAGGAAGCATTTTTGTAAACATTCTGGACTTTACCCGTGCAGGTAGTCAATTCCTGTTTGAAGGACTAGTCGTGGATATGGACACCTTTGGTTACATCTTCGCTTTTCAGGTATTGCCGACCATTATATTTTTCAGTGCCTTGACCTCCGTTCTCTACTACTTGGGCGTTATCCAAGTTGTGGTAAAATGGATGGCTTGGTTGCTTTCCAAAACACTGGGTATTTCTGGAGCGGAAAGTCTTTCGGTTGCGGGCAACATCTTTTTAGGGCAGACCGAAGCTCCTTTATTGATAAAAGCCTACTTGGAAAAAATGAACAAATCCGAAATCCTATTGGTGATGATCGGCGGAATGGCCACCGTAGCCGGAGCTGTATTGGCCGCATATATTGGATTTCTAGGAGGAGATGATCCCGAGTTACGTTTGATTTTCGCCAAACACCTTTTGGCAGCATCGGTAATGGCAGCGCCTGGTGCTATTGTTATTTCAAAAATATTATACCCGCAAACCGAAGAAGTAAACACCGATGTAGAGGTTTCCTCGGAAAAAATTGGAGCCAACATCTTGGACGCCATTGCCAACGGAACTACCGAAGGGTTAAAACTCGCCTTAAATGTTGGGGCCATGCTTTTGGTTTTTGTAGCTTTTATTGCCATGATGAACGGGATTTTGGGCTGGATAGGCGATGTAACCACTTTTAATAGCTGGATTGCCGCCAATTCTCCCTATGAAAACTTCTCTCTCGAAGCCATTCTAGGAACCGTTTTTGCCCCGCTCATGTGGTTAATTGGTGTCGCCAACGAGGACATTATGCTCATGGGACAGCTACTTGGTATAAAATTGGCCGCAAGTGAGTTTATCGGGTACATCCAATTGGCAGATCTTAAAAATGTGGCCAGTGGTGTACATTTTACTTACAACAAATCCGTGATAATGGCCACCTATATGCTTTGTGGCTTTGCCAACTTTGCTTCTATCGGAATTCAAATTGGAGGTATTGGTTCTTTGGCCCCTGGTCAGCGTAAGGTACTTTCCTCTTTTGGAATGAAGGCCGTTTTGGGCGGTTCGTTAGCTTCCTTGTTGTCCGCCACCATTGCTGGTATGATTTTAGGGTAGATGGGGGAAGGGTGAGAAGAGCGTCAGTTCGAGTTTTTTCATGGAAAAAGTATCGAGAACAAGCGTTACATTATTAAAATTCTGCCTCTCAAAACAATTTTTCTTCGTTTTCACTCTAAAAATTACTCGAGTTGACTAATTTCAATCCATATACTTTGCAGATATCTTAAATCAACTATAACCGGTCACCCCATTCACTCAATAACCAACTAGTTAATAAAGTTTTTATAAGTCTTTCCATTTTCTATTTCAAAAATTTGATTATTGAATTAATTTCGATGGATTGATTTTTTGTTAAATTGAGTTCAGTCAAGATGACCTGGTTTTAATCCAGTAAGATTTCTCGATACAATTTTCCGCTAGCGGAAAACCACTCGAAATGACATTAGTAACGGAATAGACAGCATGAAACAATACCACGACCTTCTTAAACATGTATTGGAGCACGGAAACCAAAAAGGGGACCGTACGGGAACAGGAACCTTGAGTGTTTTTGGCTATCAAATGCGATTCGACCTCTCTGAGGGCTTTCCCATGGTGACCACCAAAAAATTGCACCTTAAATCCATTGTCCATGAACTGTTGTGGTTTTTGAAAGGGGACACCAATATTGGATACCTCCAAGAGAACGGCGTGCGTATTTGGAACGAGTGGGCCAATGAAAACGGTGACTTGGGCCCCGTTTACGGACACCAATGGCGCAATTGGAACAGCGAAGAAATTGATCAGATCAAAGAAGTGGTCGAGACTTTAAAGAGCAATCCGAACAGTCGTAGAATGTTGGTTTCTGCATGGAACCCCAGCGTATTGCCCGACACCTCGGTTTCTTTTGCAGAAAATGTGGCCAATGGAAAGGCTGCGCTCCCTCCCTGCCATGCTTTTTTCCAATTTTATGTGGCCGATGGCAAACTTTCTTGCCAATTGTACCAACGTAGTGCCGACATCTTTTTGGGCGTACCGTTTAACATTGCCTCCTATGCCCTGTTTACCATGATGATGGCCCAAGTCTGCGGCTACCAGCCCGGAGAGTTTATCCACACCTTTGGTGATGCCCATATCTACAACAACCACATGGAGCAGGTGGAACTGCAATTGAGTCGCGACCCACGCCCCTTGCCCACCATGAAACTGAACCCCGAGGTAAAGGATATTTTCTCCTTTACATTTGATGATTTTGAGCTCTTGAACTACGACCCGCATCCGCATATTAAGGGAGTGGTTGCGGTGTAAGCAATAATTTAAAATCCCATGATAGAGAATTTCACTACTAAAAAAAATGGTAGAGTTTTTTATTTAACTGCAGACTGTATTCTTGACTTACACAATTTACTATCTCAGAATGTGTCCCTAATTGATATTGACCCCGTAGAACCTCCTGGAGTTAAAAATCAGGGAATGTTAGAAAGCGCAGTAAGCCGCCAAACTGTTGGCTCTGGAAACTATTATAAATATGACAACTCTTTTTCCAATGCGGCTACTTTAGTTTATGGAGTAATTAAAAACCATGCATTTCATAATGGTAATAAAAGGGCTGGTTTATTGGCCTTGATAAAACATCTTTATGCCAATGGTTATGTTTTGAATCCGAGTCTAAAAGGTGATGATTTATATGATTTTCTAATAGCCATAGCTGACTCAAAGCTGAGACAGTTATTCTTAAAAAAATATCGCAAAAAAAATTATTATGTAATTCCTTCTAAAGGAAGCAAAAATAATACTGAGTGGGATGATGACACTAATATCAATTTTATGCAAGTTTGGATTAACAACAACTCATCTCCTAAAACCAATACTCTTAAAGGAGATTTAAAAATTTCTACTTTAAAAAACATTCTTAAAAACAAGAACATTGTCCTAGAGCAGAATGGGAGTGTTATTGAAGTTTTTATTGAAAAAGAAAATAAATTTTTAGGGATTGGGATAGGTAAAAAGAAGCAAAACTTAAAAAAATATTCGCTTGGTAATAGTAGAAACTCGGTAAATAGAAATATCTTAACAAACTTGAGAAAAGATTTCAGTTTAACCAAGGCACATGGTGTGGACAATACGTTTTTCTATGATGATGATGCATTTCTTGATCAGGAAATCAAGGCCTATAAATCCATCATCTATAGACTCTCTAAATCTTGATTTTTCGGAGATCAATTATTTCTTTCTTTAATTCCCCTGGCTAGCGCGAGTCTTTTGACACGATTAGTGTGCTATTATTCAAAACCTTCCCAATCCCACGCAACGCCGCTGCCACATTTTGAATTTCTCTTCGGGTAAAGCTCCCTTCCTCCACATAAAAAAGCATTTCAATGCCCAAATCCAAAACTTCAGCCAGTTCTGTAGGAGAAGCGTAGGCATCTTCAAACAAATCGGTTAAGCTAACTTGTTCAATGTTTTTATTTGCGTCATTCATTGTCATAATAAAATATGACCTAAATATAATCAAATACTTAAAATGTCATATTTTATTATGACGTTTCTTCTGTTTTATCTGGTCAATTTTGTTTTGTTAGGACACATTCAATGTTAACAAAGCAGGAATTATCAATAAAAATTGGAAATCGAATCAAACAACTCAGAAAAGAGAAAAACATTTCTCAAGCTGAGTTGGGGAGATTATGCGGTCGTGACAAACAACATATCGAACTTATCGAAAACCACAAAGTTTCTGCGAACACCTATACGCTTTACACTATTGCAAATGCACTTGAAATTGATTTTGTCGAATTGTTCAAGTTTTAATTCCAAATAAACACAATAAATGAAAACCACTGCCATCACCCTTTTCGCCGCGCTATTATTTGCCAGTTGTGGCGATCAAACCAAAAAAGAAACTGCCGAAGAACAGGAAGAAGAAACTGTGGAAAAAACAGAAGAAGTAACGGGGCCTCAATTGCGCCACGTAGTATTGTTCAAATTTAAAGAAACATCGAGTGCTGAAGATGTAAAACAAGTAGAAGAGGCGTTCAACGCTCTTCCATCAAAAATTTCCGAAATAAAGGGCTACGAATGGGGCACAAACAACAGTCCGGAAAACCTGAACAAGGGACTTACCCATTGTTTCTTTCTAACGTTTAGCAGCGAAGCTGATCGCGACACTTACCTTACCCACCCCGACCACGTGGCCTTTGGTAATATTGCAGGACCACACATTGCCGATGTAACCGTTGTGGATTACTGGACCAAATAACCCCTTTCCATGAATTTAAACCAGATAACGGTCCCTTCGCTTGATTTGACAAAATCAATCGCTTTTTACGAAACGTTGGGGTTGAAATTAATCGTTAAATCCCTTCCCCACTACGCAAGATTCGAATGTCCCGATGGAGATTCCACATTTTCTTTGCACCAAACGGAGGAGTTGCCAAAAGGAGAAGGCATTTACGTGTATTTTGAGTGCGAAAATTTAGATGAGCAGGTTGAAACCTTGAAACAAAAGGGGATTCAATTTGATTTGGAGCCCACGGACCAAAAATGGTTGTGGAGAGAAGCACGGTTAAAAGATGTTGATGGAAACCAACTCATTCTTTTCCATGGTGGAGAAAATAGACTAAACCCTCCTTGGAGAATCGATAATTGAACAAATTTGAACTTTATGGCGATAACCGGTGTAATATTTGATTTTAACGGCACCCTATTTTTTGATACCCACTTACATAATCAGGCTTGGGACATTTTTTTAAAAAAGCATTCCTTTGCGCTTACCGACGAAGAAAAAAACTTTAAAATCCACGGTAAAAACAATGCGGAAATCATGTCCAACCTGTTTTCCAAGGATTTATCAAAAGACGACATAAAAACCTTAAGTATAGAAAAAGAGGATATTTACCAGTCGCTCTGTTTAAAAGAAAAAATGGAGTTGGCTCCCGGAGTTTTGGACTTTTTGGAATATCTGGACAAAAACCAAATCCCATTTACCATTGCAACGGCTTCCGACCTATACAATCTACAGTTCTATTTTGAACACTTGGAGCTAAAAAAATATTTTGACTTGGACCAAATCGTTTATAGCAATGGAAAGATAAAAAGTAAACCCCACCCCGAAATCTTTTTAAAAGCTATGGATGTTTTAAATATCGATGCCAGTGAAACATTGATTTTTGAAGATTCGACCTCAGGAATATTGGCCGCTGAAAATTCCAAGGCAAAAAAAATCATTATCGTGGACTCGGCCAATAATGACTACAGCAAATGGAATTATGACATTATCACCTCTTTTGATGAAATCGACACCGCTATTTTTAAAAAATAGTCAGCCCTTCTACTAATTAAAAATGGAAAAACCACCATCAGTTTGGGGAGCTTGATGGTGGCTAAACAATAGTTTACACTTCCAATACCGCATTTTCTGCACCGGCATAATCGTTCCACTGGAAACGATCTGCCTCAGCATCGTTGGTATAGTTGCCATCGATCAAATATCTAAACTCGTAGCTATTTTCTACAGGTAGGTCGAACGTTCCTTTAAAAGTTCCGTTCTTCAATTTCTTCAAGCTGCTCTTCTTGGGGTTCCATTTGTTGAAATCCCCCACTACTGCAACAGTCTTTGCCTCTTCTGCAGGAACTGAAAAAGTTACTTTGCAAACAGGCTTGCTTTTTAAGTATTGTTTCTTGATTGCCATGGTACTACAATTTTAATTTCAATACAAAACAATACATAAAACTGTTTATTTACAATTAGTTAGAATCGATTTATCAATTTGATAAAATCCGCCTAACCACAGGATCACTTTTAGCAAATAAAATTGCCATTTTTTGTGATTTATCACTTTGATGACCAACGTTTTACAAGTGTTGCGATAACATCTATCTCTTCTTCGGTATTGTAGAAATGAAAACTAAACCGAACACCTCCTCCCCTTAGGGACGCCACTACATTTTCTTCCGTTAATTTATTGAAGAGTTTCTCATCTCCCTTTATATTAAAAATGGTACTGTGCTGTTTTCTCTTTGTAATGGCCGGCTCCAAAAGATCCATTTCCGAAAAAGCCGCCAACGCTCGTTTTGATAGTTTTTCCAATTGGGCCTGTACATTTTCCAATCCTATTTCATCCAAAAAATCGATTGCAAATTCCAAACTTCCAAAATTTAAAGAATCCAGATGACCGGGCTCCAAAAATTTACAGAAGGTTATGCTGTTGCGTTTGGAAGCATCATTATTCACAGAGCCGTTCCCAATGCCCTTCAAATCAAATTCATCCATCACCCCGTCCTTTACAAGGTAAAATCCGTTTCCGTAACCGGCCAGCAACCATTTATATGCGCTGGCTCCCAAAATATCGATACCGGATTCTTCAAAATCGAAGACCTCAGTCCCCAAAAATTGGGTTCCATCGGCCATAACAATCAAATTGGGGAATTCCTTTTTTAAATCCTTTAAAAATTCAAAATCAATACGGACACCGTTCACCCATTGCACCAAACTAAGGGCAAGGATATCAACATCGCCTTTCTTCACTTTGGCATGAATATTTTCTTCCATGTGTTCATCCGCATCTACATAATCCCGCTTAAAGTTTCGGGTTTCGAAGGGCCAGTTGACACTAGGATAATCTTTATTGACCAACAACACTTTTTTATCCTTGGACAAACCTTCCAACAACAAATTGAATCCTAAAGTAAAATTCGGGACCAAGGCCACATTTTCGGCCTTGCAATTAAAAAATTTGCCAACTGTTTTCTTGATCTCGGGCATATGTGCAAAACTCTTGTTCTTCATTTCGCTGCCGCCGATAAGGAAATCCAAGTCGTGTCCTTGGCGCCACTCCATTAAATCTTCGCTCAGCAGACCTGCGGAAGCCGTGTTTGCATAAATACATTGATTAAGAACGGGGAATTTTTTTCTTAGGTTTTGCATGTCGGTATTTTTGGATACAATTCAGTTATCTTTGTTGATAAAGATAGCCATTCCATGTTGTCATTTGGTAAAAAGAAGAAGTCCGAAATAGATTTAGAGCAGCACGAACTTTTGGAAAATGCCCATAAACGCATCAAACAAAAGAAGAGACTGTTCTCCCACTTTGTGATTTTTTTGATCGGAAGTATATTTTTGATTCTTGCCAATAAGGTTTTAAAGTACGGAGAAGCTTACGATTGGTCTATCTGGATCGTATTGGTCTGGACCTTTCTGTTTGCCTTGCATGCCTTTAATATTTTTGTGACGCACAAGTTTATGGGACAAAACTGGGAACGCCAACAACGTGAGCGATTGGTTGATCTTCAAAAAAAACGTATCGGCGAAATACAGAAAGAAATAGAGACAGACTTCCCACTTTCTAAAATCAATAAAAAAAAAGATCAGTGAAGAAATTGATCATTATTGCAGCGGCAGCGGAAAACAATGCCTTGGGCAAGGATAATGACCTTGTTTGGCATTTACCGGACGATTTTAAACGATTTAAGGAGTTGACCTCGGGTCATAAGATCATAATGGGCAGAAAAACCTTGGAAAGCTTTCCAAAACCCCTTCCCAACAGGACGCACATTGCCATTACCCGAGATGAGGACTATACACCCGAGTTTCCATGTACTGTTGTGCACTCCATTAGCGAGGCCACTGCTTTAGTAGAAGACAACGAAACCGCCTTTATTATTGGTGGGGGCAAAATTTACAAACAGTCCATGACTATTGCTACGGATATTGAACTCACAAGGGTTCACGGCACTTTTGAGGCCGATGCCTTTTTTCCAGAGATCAATGAAGAGCAATGGGAGTTGGTGAACGAGGAATATCATCCAAAGGATGATAGGCACAAATACGACTTCACCTATCTTACCTATAAAAGAAAGTAACCCCTAAAAATCCAAATAAGAGACTTGGGCAGCAGGGCGATCAATCAAATCTTTTAAAACTTTTACGTTGGCATTGGTGTGAAAGATATATTCTGGCTGATCCGTAGCTGTGGAAAGTAAATTATTTCGTTCCAAAATGGCTTTAGTTTGCCGTGCCACCGCTTCTCCCGAATCTATTATATTGATGTGCCCTGGCAACATTTTATTCAACACAGGCATCAAATAAGGATAATGGGTGCATCCAAGAACCAAACAGTCTATGTTTTGATTCAGCATGGGCTGCAAGTAGCCTTGTAACAGTTTCTTCATCCCCTCGGATTCTATTTTACCCGTTTCAATGAGTTCAACCAATCCTTTTCCCTCCTGCTCCAGAACCGTGATTCCTTCGGCAAAGAGTTTGGAGGTATTATGGAACAAACTACTGGATAGGGTCCCCTTGGTGGCCAAAACTCCCACCTTTTTGGTTTTGGTATGCAGTGCGGCTGGTTTGATGGCTGGTTCAATCCCAATAAACGGAACGGGGTATTGTGAACGGAGGTAATCTATAGCATTTGTTGTAGCCGTATTGCATGCCACTATAATCATCTTACAGCCACGCTCAAGGAGCGCTTCTGTGTTTTTGATACTAAGCCGTAGAATTTCTTCCTTGGGCTTTTCACCATAGGGTGCGTTGGCACTATCAGCCAAGTAAATCGTATTTTCATAAGGAAGCATTTTTGCCACTTCTTTCCAAATGGACGTGCCTCCCACCCCTGAATCAAAAATTCCAATAGGTTTTGCCATATCTAAAAATAGTCCCTTAAATTATTATGACATAAAAAAACCGCCCTTATTAAAGGGCGGTTTTTTAAATATTGTGAAAAGTTAGGTTTAGAAACCTAATTCTTGCTTTACTTCTGGCAAAAGGTCTTTTCCTTTAGCAACGATCAAGCTCAACCCTGGGCTGGCATCGATTACATAGTCAAAGCCTTGTGCTGCTGCAACTTTTTCGATAGCTGCTTTTGCTTTATCAGAAATTGGAGCGAACAACTCTTGTTGTTTCTTTTGCATTTCTTGCATTGCAGCTTGTTCGGCCTCTTGAATATTTTTTTCAAACCCTTGAAGCTCTACTGCTCTTTGCTCATTTTCTTCCCTTGTTTTGGAAGTGGCTTCATTTTGGTATTGTGTATACTTGTTTTGAAGCTCTGTCATGGAGCTTTGAATATCTGCTCTGTAGGTTTCTTGTAATTTCTTCAATTCTGCCTGTGCAGCCTTCATCTCTGGCATATCAGACAATAATTGCTGCACATTGATGTGGGCAACCTTGCTCTGTGCATTTACAAAACCCGTAGCCGCAACAAACAATACTAGGGCTACAGCAATCCTTTTTACATTTTTCATGATTCTCAACGTTACTATTTTGACTTTAAATTTAGTGTTTCAATATATATTATCCTATTGAATCCTTTTGTTGTTCTTGCGCTTTTTTTCGTTCTTCCAATTTGGCTTTTCTCTTGGCTTCGCGCTCTTCCAATAATTTTTTTCTTCTTGCTTCGTATGCTTTTTTCCGCTCTTCTCTTTCCTTTAATTTATCTGCCCGTCTCTCTTCGGCCACCTTCTCTCTTTCCTCCAAGGCTTCAGCTGCTTGCTCCTGTCTTTCCTTTAAGGCCTCACTAATTTGGCCTTCTTCTTCTTTAAACTGCTCTAAGCGACTCTGCTCATCTTGTTTTTTCTTGGAAGCACTCACCTTTCTGGTCCGTGAAATCTCCCTTAACACCAAGTCACTGATATCGTGCCGTTTTTCGGAATACAACATTACAACATCTGCGGATTTATCAAAAATAAAATCGTATCTTTTATTACCCCCGATTTTTTGTACCTCGTTGAAAACTTGATCTTGTATCGGTTGTATCAATAATTGTTTTTGCAATACCAAATCCCCTTGCGGTCCAAAACGATCTTGTTGGTAGTCCAGCATTTCTTTCTCCAAAATCTGGATTTCCTCTTCCCGCTCCAAAATAAGTTCATCTGTTAGAAGCACTTTTTCTGCCATCAAATCTTTTTTCATTTGATCAATGACACTATGCTTCAGCTCGATTTCCTGTTTCCATTTTTGGGCCTTGGCGTTCAATTGTTCGGTGGCATCCCTGTACTCCTCGACATTTTCGAGGATATACTCCATATCCACATATCCTATGCGCACTCCCCTTTGGGAAAACCCATAAAGGGACGACATCAAAACAACTAATGATAAAAGAACTTTGGTATTCATCTTTGATTCCGCATTTTACATAGAAAATATCGTGCCAAAATTACTAATTTATTTAAAATGAATTACTTACAAATTAGCAATACACAATTTTTCATTGATTAAAACTGCTGCCCGATGATGAAGTGCGTTTGCCAGCCACTTGGCCCTACAGATCCTGGACGGGCATCGCTATCGAAGCCGTAACCAAAATCAATCCCCAAGAGTCCGAATGCCGGCATAAATATACGTAGCCCCACTCCGGCAGATCTTTTTAACTCAAACGGATTATAATCATTAAAATTGTTGAAGGCGTTACCAGCCTCCAAAAATGATAGTGCATATATAGATGCTGTGGGCTTTAAAGTTAGTGGATATCGGAGTTCCAAAGAGAATTTGTTATAAATGGTTCCTCCATCTTGCTCCAATCTACTTGTAATGGGATTTGTAATATATGGTGTAAGGGATTGATTCTCGTAACCACGCAATTGCACTACATCTCTACCATCCAAGGTAAAGTTTCCTAGACCGTCACCTCCAACATAAAAACGCTCAAAAGGAACATCTCCAATATCGTGATTATAAGCACCTAAAAATCCAAATTCGGCATTTGTTCGTAAAGTGAGCTTACCTACAATTGCTTGATACCAATCTCCCTTGAACTTAATCTTATAATACTCCAACAACTTGAAACGCTCCTCTTCCATTTGCTCCAAATCATTGCTCAACTGATTAAACTCTAGCTGCTCTTCTGCAGTATCAGGATTTCCGATTTCAAAAAGTTTACGGGTAGTATCATCAATATCTTGTTTTAACTGCTTAAAGTTTTTTCCACTGAAAAGGGAATATGGCGGGGTGAATTTTGCTGTTAATTCAAAATTAGAACCGGAAGTTGGGAAAATTCTACTAGGCCCTTGAGAACTTCTTGAGATACCAAAAGTATAGCTCAACGAGTTGGAACTTCCATTACCAAAATTGAAAAGTCCGCTATTGTAATCATTAAAATCGTACAACTGATAACTCAAGGAATGTGAAATGGTAAAGAAATCATCGGGCCATTGCACTCGTTTTGCCAAACCGGCAGATACCCCCGTAATGGCGAATCCTCGATCTTTATCAACATCAATCCTCCCATTTTGATTATAACCCGTAGCAAATTGCTGTGTTCTTGATAGTGAAAAATTAAACCTAACTGGCTTTTTACCCCCAAGCCATGGCTCGGAGAAATTCAAACTATATACACGGAAAGTCCTACTGGCCTGCAAGCGTAGGGCAAATGTTTGCCCATCTCCCATGGGAACAGGTTTATAAGCTTCTTTGTTAAAGATATTCTTTAGAGAAAAGTTACTGAAAGAAAGTCCCAGTGTACCAATAAAACCACCACCACCGAAACCACCTTGTAGTTCAATTTGGCTGGAACCTGATTCAACAAGGCTGTAGTTTACATCTACTGTACCTGCATTGGGATTCGGGTTTTGAATATCCGGCACTATTTGCTCGGCATCAAAAAATCCAAGCTGACCTAATTCCCTAATCGTCCTTACGATATTGGACTTACTATATTTTTGACCTGGTCTTGTTCGAATTTCCCTGTAGATTACGTGGTCGTTGGTCTTATCGTTTCCTGAAACAGTAACATGATCCAAGAAAGTCTCCTTTCCTTCTATGATTCGTATCTCAAAATCGATTGTATCGTTTACTGCAGAAACCTCAACTGGGTTGATACTTGAAAACAAATAGCCATTGTTTTGGTAAAGATTGGTCAAATCCTCAGCATCTGGGTCGGAATCATCGGCAACACGCTCCTTAAGCAATACACCATTATAGGTGTCTCCTTTTTTGATTCCCAATACTTGGCTCAGCACCCTGTCTGAATAAACCGAGTTCCCAACAAAGTTGATATCCCCGAAGTAGTACTTATCGCCTTCTTCTACTTCAATGACCAGTTCGATATTCTTTTCATCCAACTTTACAAAGCTGTCCGATAGCACCCTAGCATCCCGGTACCCTCTTTCTGCATAGGTATCCACTAAATTTGAAAGATCTTCCTCAAAGTCAGCCTCAATGTACTTGGACTTTTTCCAAAAGCGGAATAACTTTTTCTTTTTAGTGTTTTTCAAAGATTTTTTAAGCCTTTTATTGGAAATTTTTTCGTTGCCAACAAAGTTGATGTCCCTAATTTTAACCTTATCGCCCTTGCTTACATTGATTACCATGTTCTGGACGTTATTTCCAGTAGTATCCGCAGTAGTAGCGATATTGACCTTTGCATTAAGAAAACCTTGTTTTTTATACTTATTCTGTAGGTAGTTTTTGGTATTCGCAATTAAACTCTCTGTTATTTTCTTACCTTTTTTAAGGTCTGTATCGTCGATGATATCCTCTACCTTTTGTTTTTTAACCCCGTAAACCGTAACATTATTTAATGTTGGGCGCTCGGTAATATTAAGTTCCAAGAAAATTTTATCGTTTTCGACTTTGGTGTAGTACATTTCAACATTGCTGAACAAATCAAGGTTCCACAACTTTTTGATTACCGCACTGATTTCATCGCCCGGCACCTTAATTGGCTGGCCAACTCGCAAACCCGTATAACTCTTTACAGTTTGCTCGTTATAGCTTTGCAATCCAGTGACCGTTAATCCTCCCAAAACATATTGCTTGCCTTCCTCAAAGGAGGTTTCTTGGCCAATACCCTGGGCTGAAAATAATAGTAAGGGGATAATAAGGGCTGAAAGTATAGAATTTGTGATACCCTTAATTAAGTTGTTCGCTCGTTTTTCCAAATCGTCGTTCTCTATTTTGGTAACTTAGTATGGCCTCCACCAAATGGTTTTCTCTAAAGTCGGGCCAAAATACATCAATAAAATATAATTCGGCGTATGCAATCTGCCAAAGTAAAAAATTACTTATCCTGCATTCGCCACTTGTGCGGATAAGTAGGTCTACATCAGGCAAAAAGTGCGCGTAAAGATGTGTATTTATAACTGTTTCATCAATATTTTCGGGGGAAATTATGTTATTTTTAACTTTGATGGCAATCTTCTGAACCGCAGTTTTTATCTCTTCTCGGGAGCCATAGCTCAATGCGAGCGTGAGGGTCATACCCGAGTTGCTTGCTGTTTTGGACATTACCTCGGTAAGTTCCTTATGGACTTTTTCGGGCAATGTGTCGATTTTTCCAATGGCCATTAACCGAATATTATGCTTATTTAAAGTCTTGAGTTCCTTTTTAAGGACATTCACCAACAGCCTCATCAAAGTATCCACCTCCGTTTTGGGGCGTTTCCAATTTTCGGTAGAAAATGCGTAAAGGGTCAAAAAAGGTATTTGGAGTTTTGCACAGCTCTCAACTGTCTGATTTACAGCATCCACCCCATTCTCATGACCAAACATACGGAGCTTACCGCGTTGCTTGGCCCATCTGCCATTACCATCCATAATAATGGCCACATGTTGCGGTAGTTTTTCTTTGTCTACGTCCTCTAGTGTGTTCATTTTATTGAAAACAATCCTGGCAAGGCTTACGTCCAAAGGTATAGGTTAATGTTATACCTGAAAAAACGTACCAGTCATCGCTCAATATATTCCCGAATCGGAATTGCTCAAAATTGGAACCTTCCGGGTTACTTGCGTCCAAATTGTCCGTAAAAGTATACCTGGCCCCAATTTCGGCCCCAAGAATCAGAGATTGATTTAAACGATACTTAGCCCCAACCGTCATTGGAATTGCAAAACTACCTTCTTTTTGGTTAATATCCTGCATCTGAAGGGCATCAATATAATTAAAATCGTACCTGAAGTAAGTTATACCCGTGTAAAGGTAAGGCGTGAAGGCGGGTCCGAGCTTATGTAAATTATATTCCACAAAGTTAATTTCCAGTCCGGCAGAAAACTCCAAAATGGAATTATCCACTACATACCCCCTTTGCTGTCGAGATTCCATACTGGATTTGGTGTCATCGGCGGTGACTTTGCCATAAAGTACGCTTGCACGCCAAGCATAGCGTTTTCCTTTGTTCCACTTAAAGATTCCACCAAAAGCAGGCCCCGAAGGCAAGATATAATTGGTCCTCCCCACATCACCTATCATGTTGGCGCCTCCGGCAAACACCCCTATCTCGTAGGTCTGCGCACTTACCTTGATCACACAGCATAGAAAAACAGCCAAAACTATCCGCATACTATCCAAAAAGTTTGAAGATTTAAGAGTAAAGGAGGGTCTATAGATTTATATTTAGAATTGTTCTCCTTTGTTAAACAGTTTTTCGTTCCTTTTATTGTTTTTGAAGTTATCAATTGCGACGATCTTCCCCCCAAAGTAATTTGTTACGCAATGTTTTTAAGAAACTTTCGGACTTGTACTCGATCATTTTTATGGTAAAGTCCGCTTTTTTGATTCTAATTTCCTTACCGTTCGGGATATCGGCGATACGTGAATCCAAAGAAACCAAATGTGTCTGTTCCCTTCCGGATACCTTTAACCTGATTTGAGTACTATCAGAAATAACCAATGGGCGGGCATTAAGGTTATGTGGAGCAATCGGGGTCAACACCAAAGATTTTGCCGAAGGTGCTATTACGGGACCACCGCAACTCAGGGAATATCCCGTTGAACCCGTTGGGGTGGAAACAATCAATCCATCGGACCAGTATGAAGTCAAATATTCATCGTCCAACCAAGTTTCCACAGTAATCATGGAAGTCGTATCCTTGCGGCTTACGGTAATTTCGTTCAGGGCAAAATTGAGCCCATTAAATTCGTCCAGTTCGGAATTGAGTTCTACTTCTACCAAGGTACGTTCCTCTATGGTATAATGGCCAGCTACAAATTCGGTGACGAGCTTACGAACATTTTCTTTCTTAAAGGTGGACAAGAATCCCAGACGGCCAGTATTGACACCAACTATGGGGATACCATAGTCCTTAATATAGGTAACGGCCCTCAACATGGTGCCATCCCCACCAAAACTCACAAACATATCAAAGGAAGAATCCAATCCCTTGGATTGGGTAAATGTCCCTTTTACTTGTTCTTTGGTGATTGTAGCCACAAGCTCATTGAAGTTTTCCTCAACATAAACAGATGCATCCAACTTCTTCAATTCGTCCAAAAGTTCCTCTACGCAAAGCTGGTCCTCTTCTTGAAAAGACTGACCGTAAATGGCTACTTTCATACTAAACGTTAAGATATTTTTCTAGATAGTCGGAACGTTGTTTCAAATCTTCCAAGAACTGATCATCGCTGTTCCCATATACAATGGTGTAGTTATACCTTCTAAAAGTTTGGGCCACCTCGTTTAAACTCTGCGTACCGACTTTTAAGGTGATTTGAACAATATCATTCTCGGACTCGGTGATAAACGCCCCCAATAAACGGGCATTGTTACCTTCCACAATTTGGGCAATCTCACTAAAGGAATAATCTTTCACCCCAATCGAAACCACCAAAATGGCTCCTGGTTCCCTGAAGAAAGGAGTATCAATAAATACATCCACCACATCTTCAAGATCATAGTAACCAACAATTAAACGGTCATCATCCAAAACTGGCAAGATATTGGCTTCGTTCCTAGAGAACATTTCCAGTACATCCAACCAAGCAGTCTCCTTGGTTACGAAAAAGTCTTCCATTTCAAACCTAAAATCATCAATTTTCTTCTTGGGCTCAAAACAGGCAAGATCATTTTCCGACAACAATCCCAAATAAGCGCCATTTTCAGTAACACCCACATGGGAATACGTGGTCTCCTCAAAAAAGGTGATTACGTCCTTCAAGGTTTGCGATACCTTAAAAACTGGAACTGTACCGATTATTTTATCTTGAATGTTCATAACAATTCTATTAGGTGCAAAATACTAATTTAAAATGGCAAAAGGCATGCCGAATTCTTATTTTTGACAATCTAAAAAAGAACTCCATGACAAAGTTGAGTGTCAACATAAATAAACTGGCAACATTACGTAATTCCAGGGGAGGCAACGTGCCCAATCTGATAACTTCATCCAAAGACATCGAATCCTTTGGCGCACAAGGCATCACAATTCACCCAAGACCGGATGAAAGACACATACGCTACCAAGATGCCCGAGACCTAAAAAAAGTGGTGACTACGGAATTTAATATTGAAGGCAATCCCATTCCAAAATTTATTGATTTAGTACTGGAGGTCAAACCCACCCAGGTAACCTTGGTGCCCGATGCCGTGGACGCCATTACCTCCAACGCAGGCTGGGATACCATTAAACACAAGGATTTTCTGGTTGATGTGATCAAGACGTTCAAAGAGAATGGCATCCGCACCTCCATTTTTGTTGATCCCGATGTAGAGATGGTGAAAGGAGCTGCAGCAACAGGTACAGACCGAGTAGAGCTTTATACCGAAAGCTTTGCTGACGAATTTACCAAAGGCAATAAAGAAAAGGGCGTAGCTCCGTTTGTAGAGGCAGCCAAAATGGCACACCAAGTTGGGCTAGGACTCAATGCTGGGCACGACCTTAGTTTGGACAATATAAAATTCTTTAAAGAGCATATTCCGCATCTTTTAGAGGTGTCCATCGGGCACGCATTAATCTGTGAATCCCTCTACCTGGGTCTTGAAAATGTGGTAAACATGTATTTACACCGATTAAAATAATGGGGATATTACATTCAAAAATATTGGGCAAAGGACAACCTTTTATAATCCTACATGGTTTTTTAGGAATGTCCGATAACTGGAAAACTTTAGGCTCCAAATATTCAGAAAATGGATTCGAAGTTCATTTGATAGATCAACGAAACCATGGAAAAAGTTTTCATTCCCCCGAATTCAATTATGATTTATTAAGTGATGATGTCATTAATTATATGTATCATCACAACATAGGCGCCGCTTTTGTTATGGGTCATTCCATGGGTGGTAAAACGGCCATGCAACTGGCAACCTCACACCCAGACAGGGTGAAAAAATTGATTGTAGCGGATATCGCACCAAAATTCTACCCTCCACATCACGATTTTATCTTCAATGGTCTTTCCCATTTGGATTTTGACAAAATATCCGACCGCAGAGAAGCTGATGAGGAGCTTTCCAAACATATTAAGGATAGAGGAATTCGGCAGTTCCTGTTAAAAAACCTCTACTGGGCCCAAAAAGACCGACTTGGTTTTCGATTTAATCTCGATGTTTTAAAGAACAAAATGGAAGAAATAGGTGACAACATATTCCCCAACGCTATTTTTGATGGACCTACCCTTTTTCTACGTGGTGATAGATCCGAGTATATACAATCCAATGACTTTGCGGAAATAAAAAGGCACTTCCCCAATGCTGAAATCGAAACCATCGATAAAGCTGGGCATTGGCTACATGCCGAAAATCCGAATCAATTTTTTGAAAAGAGTTTTAGGTTTCTGAATTCTTAAAATTTACCCCTTTTTATTATGCATGCATAATTTTTTTACCCGTTTAATTGTCTGTATGACAAATTTGATATAGATTTGGTTAATTCTGGTTTTACCATAACGATTAACATAAACTAACTGATACAGATTATTTGATATGAAAAAGTTTTATGCCCTACTCCCATTTCTAGGCTTATTCTTGATTGCATGTGAAGATGATACTCCAATCGACACACCAGACCCAACCCCAGTAGAATATACATCAGGAACTGCAGATTTTACCAAATACGTGGCAGTTGGAAGCTCTCTTACTGCTGGATATTCCGACAATGCCCTTTTCATTGCAGGTCAGGAAGCATCATTTCCAAATATGCTAGCTCAAAATTTTGCACTTGTAGGCGGAGGAGATTTTGGAATTCCTTTTATGGCAGACAATTTAGGAGGCATGATACTGGGAGGAAACAAGATTACGGAAAACAGGCTGATTTTATCCTTTCTTGGTGAAAGTCCTGCACCTGTGCCAGTTTCAGGTACTGGAACCACTGAGGTTTCGAGCAAGTTAACCGGCCCCTTCAATAATATGGGGGTTCCCGGCACCAAAAGTTATGAATTATTGGCACCTGGGTACGGTAGTGTAACTGGTGTTGCCATGGGTACGGCCAACCCTTACTTTGCGAGGTTTTCATCGTCTGAATCCACAACAATAATTGCAGATGCCGCATCGCAGGGCGCTACTTTTTTCACTTTGTGGGCCGGTTCCAATGACATCCTGCTTTATGCCGTAGGTGGCGGTACCGGAGTCAATCAAGCAGGAAACTTGGACGCAACAACCTATGCAAGAGAAGACATAACAGACCCAACCCTTTTTGCAGGAGTAATCGACGGTGTGCTAGGCACCATGACAGCCAATGGAGCCAAAGGCGTTATCGCCAATTTACCAAATGTAACAGATTTACCATATTTTACTACAGTACCCCACAACCCTATTCCTTTGGATGAAGCCACCGCTGCCTTCTTGAACAGTGCAGAGGCTTATGGAGCATACAATGCAGGTTTGGCACAATTGCAGGGACTTGGCCTAATCACCGAAGATGAATTGGCACAAAGAACTATAACATTTAATGCTGGTGAAGGGAATCCTGTTGTCATTATAGATGAAGACCTTACCGATCTTACCGGTTTCAACCCCGCATTAATCAATATGAGACAAGCCACTGCAGATGACTTAATGGTACTTACCTCAAGTACCTTTATCGGGACATTGGCCGACCCCAACAACCCTACTTCTATCAATGGAGTAGCCGTTCCATTGGCAGACAAATGGGTTTTGACCCCAGAGGAACAAGATATAGTGGAAACCGCTTTAACCTCATATAACCAAACCATCGCTGGTTTGGCTGCCGCTTACGACCTTGCATTTGTTGATGCCAACGCTTTGTTGAGCAACCTTAACGCTAACGGTGTCCAGCTAGGCGACGGAAGTGTTGTTACAGCAAAGTTTGCTACAGGAGGAGGATTTTCATTAGATGGAGTTCACCCCGCACCAAGAGGCTATGCCATTGTGGCCAATGCCTTTATTGAAGCTATCAATACAAAATACAATTCTAATTTGCCCGGGGTTAATCCTTTGGATTATACCGGACTATATATTGACTAAACAAACATTATTTTCTTTATCTTAAAGGCACCGTTGATCGGTGTCTTTTTTTTATTATTAAAACCTTAAAAACACATCTATGAAACTTATTATAAGATTATTGCTGAACGCCTTGGCCGTTGTGATACTTTCTTACATGCTACCTGGAGTGGGAGTCGATTCCATGCTTACAGCTATTATCGTTGCCATTGTACTAAGTATTCTAAACTTTCTGGTAAAACCTATTTTGGTTATCTTAACCCTGCCCATTACCATTCTTACTTTGGGACTTTTTCTCTTGGTGATCAATGCAATTATTATTCTTTTAACCTCCAATCTTATTGATGGTTTCCATGTCACCAGTTTTTGGTGGGCAATTATTTTCAGTCTTCTGCTCTCTTTTTTACAAGCTATTTTACACTCTATTTTAAAAGAAGATCAATAGAATTCATTTTGTTTGAAAGTCAATGGTTTAAAAAATTGGTGACAACGCAAAAAAGCATTACTTTTGCATCCCATTTTTAGAAAGATAATTTAGGTAGGAAATGAATATAACCAAAGAGCAGATTGACGATCTTAATGCAGTTGTAAAGGTTGCCATAAGCAAAGAAGACTATCAAGACAAAGTAGAGAAAATCCTTAAGGATTACAGAAAACAGGCCAACATTCCTGGTTTTAGAAAAGGACAAGTTCCCATGGGACTTATCAAAAAGCAGTATGGTAAAGCTGTTTTGGTGGATGAAGTAAACAAGTTGCTACAAGATAATCTGAACAAATACCTTACCGAAGAAAAATTAGATGTTTTGGGAAATCCACTTCCAAAACAACAAGACGATTTTGATTGGGAAAAGGACAATCTTGATTTTGAATTTGAATTGGGATTGGCACCAAGCTTCGATGTTAACTTGAAGACCAAAAAGGCGGTTACCCAATATAAAATTGTGGCCGACAAAAAAATGATCGAGGAGCAAGTGGAACGTATTCAAAAGCAATACGGAAAATTGATTTCCAAGACAGAAGTTGGTAAAAAAGATGAAGTTACCGGTTCCTTTGCCAACGAAGAAGAAGAAATCGACCACAAGACCACCATTGAAATGGATAAAATCAAGAGCAAAAAAGCTGTTGATGCCCTTGTAGGTAAAAAAGTAGGAGATACCGTTACCCTTTCAACAAAAGGACTTTTTAAGGAAGATTACCTTCTGCCAAATGCTTTGGGAATTGCCAAAGATAAGGCAGATGGCCTAAAAGTTGACGTAACCTTTACTATTGAGGAAATCAACGAGCGAGAACCAGCCGCCTTGGATCAAGAGCTTTTTGATAAATTGTTTGGTGAGGGCAAAGTGACTTCTGAAAAAGAGTTGAAAGACAGAATCAAAGAAGATTCAGAAAAACAATTCGAACAACAGTCCGATCAAAAATTGTTGAACGATATCACTGAAAAATTGATTGACGAAACCAAATTCGAGCTTCCTTCCGATTTCTTGAGAAAATGGATCCAGATCAGTGGCGAAAACCCACTTACCGAGGATGAAGCCAAAGAAGAGTTTGAAAAATCGGAACAAGGACTTCGTTACCAATTGATTGAAGGTAAAATAATTCAAGAAAACGAACTTCAAGTTCAGTTTGATGAGCTAAAGGATTTCGCTAAGGGATTCATCAAATCACAGATGGCACAATATGGTCATCTAGACCCTAAAGAAGAAGAGTTGGAAAGTGTTGCGGCCAGGGTTATGAGCAATCAGGACGAGGTTAAAAGACTATCCGAACAACTGATGAGCCAAAAACTTTTGGACCTTTACAAAGAAAAGGCTAACCTTAAAGTGAAGGAAGTCTCTTATGACGACTTCATCAAGGAAGCATACAGCTAAGGCTTCGCTAAAAGAAAATTAAGTATCTTTACGGTGCCGGAAAGCCAATTTTTCGGCACCTTTTTTTTAAGATAAATCGAGTCAAATCCTATGGATTACGGAAAAGAATTTAAAAAATACGCTACCCAGCACCATGGCATAAGCAGCATGTACTACGATAAGATCATGAGTACCATGTACCCCATGAACATGACCCCGAATATCATCGAAGAAAGGCAATTGAACGCAGTTGCCATGGATGTTTTCTCCAGATTGATGATGGACAGAATTATTTTTATGGGAACCGGTATCAATGATCAGGTAGCCAATATTGTACAGGCACAATTGCTTTTCTTGGAAAGTGCCGATGCCTCTAAAGACATCCAAATATACATTAACTCCCCGGGAGGAAGTGTGTATGCAGGATTGGGTATTTATGATACCATGCAGTTCATAAAACCAGATGTGGCCACCATTTGCACAGGAATTGCCGCATCTATGGCAGCCGTTCTACTTTGTGCTGGACACGAAGGTAAAAGAAGTGGATTACCACATTCAAGAGTAATGATCCACCAACCACTTTCTGGAGCACAGGGTCAGGCCAGTGATATTGAAATTGCTGCCCAAGAAGTACTCAAAATAAAAGATGAGCTTTACCAAATCATTTCAAAGCATACAGGCCAAACTTTCGAGAAGGTCTACGAAGACAGTGATCGTGATTTCTGGATGAGGGCACCAGAAGCCAAAGAATATGGAATGATTGATGAAATATTAGTAAGAGAAAAGTAAAATCCCTCCAATTGATTAAAAAACAACCACTTAACGTAGAACAAATTTATATTTTTTGCGTTATTATTGGTTGAAGATTAAAATTTATGGCAAAGGAAAATTTGGAATGTTCTTTTTGTGGTAGAAAAAAGCCGGAAACCAATTTATTGATCGCCGGTCTTGATGCGCATATTTGCGATAGATGCATAGAACAGGCCCATAGTATAGTAGCCGAAGAGTCCAAACAGACTAAAAATCAAGACTTATCTTCAGAATTGGTTTTGAAAAAACCTATGGAGATTCATGATTTCTTGGACACTTTTGTGATTGGTCAGGAAAGAACCAAAAAGGTAATGTCCGTAGCGGTGTACAATCACTATAAAAGATTGTTGCAGCCTAAAGGCAAGGATGAAGATATCGAAATCCAAAAGAGCAATATTATCATGGTTGGGCAAACCGGTACAGGTAAGACCCTTATAGCCAAGACTATTGCCAAAATGCTGAATGTACCCCTAGCCATTGTCGATGCCACAGTATTGACAGAAGCGGGTTATGTTGGTGAAGATGTGGAAAGTATTTTGACTCGTTTGTTACAAGCTGCAGACTACAACTTGGAAAAAGCAGAGCGCGGTATTGTTTTTATTGATGAAATTGATAAAATCGCTAGAAAAAGTGACAACCCCTCCATTACCCGAGATGTTTCCGGGGAAGGTGTTCAGCAAGGACTTTTAAAACTTTTGGAAGGAACCATGGTAAACGTTCCCCCAAAAGGTGGCCGAAAACATCCAGACCAAAAATTCATCGAGGTTAATACCGAAAATATCCTCTTTGTAGCGGGTGGTGCTTTTGATGGTATAGAACGTATCATCACCAAACGCTTGAACATGCAAGCAGTAGGTTACAGCGCTTCAAAAGCAGAAGAGAACCTTGATCAAGAAAATATCCTCCAGTACATTATACCAAAGGACTTAAAGGAATTTGGACTTATCCCGGAAATTATTGGAAGGCTTCCTGTACTCACCCACATGAATCCTTTGGATTCCAAAACACTTCGAGCTATTCTAACAGAGCCAAAGAACGCGATCATAAAGCAGTACGAAAAACTGTTTGCTATGGATGATATCAAATTCACCATCACTGATCAGGCATTGGACTATATTGTTGAAAAAGCCGTGGAATATAAGCTTGGTGCCCGAGGATTACGCTCTTTATGCGAAGCTGTGTTTACGGACGCCATGTTTACATTGCCGAGCAGCGATGAAACTGAGTTCAAGGTCACCAAAGGTTATGCTGAGAAAAAACTTTCGTACGAGACGGTCAAAAAACTAAAAGCAGTTTCTTAAACCAAGTTTTTAGTGATATTCTCCAAAAGCTCCAGACTAATCTCTGAGATTATTTTCTCGTCTGAGTAAAGGGTATGCCCAAAATTGGGAACAATTCTAAGATTAGCCCCAACACTTTTGGCCCACTTTAAACCAGGTTTGGATTTATCGCACTCACCATAAATTAATTTTATATCCGCATTAAGTGGTTGTTCTTCCGATTCAATACCCATAGCGGAGATTGCGGTAATTGATTTAACGGGCAAACCTTTTAGTGATGCTTTGTAGGCAACCGTGGCGCCAGTTCCAAAAGCTAAATAATGGGCTTGTTCGGTCTCTTTTTTAATCAAGTTGGAAACCGCTCTATCTATACCTTTTTCTTGAAAGGCCTTATCTATGTTTTCTTCTGAAAATATAGGAACATCGACATTTCCCAATTGTTGACAATCGTGGAACACGATATCGTAATACTGCTGAAGGTAACCAAAATAAGAGGCAATCCAAAGCCCTTTTTTAGCTCCCCATTTATCTGAAATTACAACAAGTTTTTCTGCCATGATTTTAATGGTTTGGTGTTTATATAAGATTTGATAGGGGGAATTTCATCAATAAACGTGGTAAATCCGTTTTTATTTGTTCAAAAGAAATGTTTTTACGACGAATGGGATTAATTTACGAAAACGTTTTCGTAAATCCACTTTTATTATGTAATGCGCGTATTTTAATGTGTATTTGGCTAATTTCCATTCTTATGGTTTAAAACCTTTGCCCCACGGAAATACCTGCCCAAGGCAAAAATTCATCTTTATCAAAAATTACGGGACAAAAGGTTAATTTTAAAAATCCCTTTTTATTTGCGTAATACTTTCGATAACCAATATTGGGCAATAAAAACCCGTAGTTACTGGACGATAGACTGCTTAAATTCAAAGTAGTGGTAACACCTAATTCTATAAAGTTTCCATTTTTTACATCTTGGAGATAATATAATCCCAAGGGAGCCGTAACATTGGCATTGTCAAAAGTTTCCCAGAAACTAACACCAACACCCGCCCTAATATTGATATGTGAATTATCAAAAAACTGACGCTCATAATTAACGGAGAGCATTGGGCTGGCACCCCCTAGCTCACCATAGATCAAATTATCCTGGGCCCAAACAAAACCAGAAAAGAGTACAATGCTAAATGTGATAAAATTTTTCATGACGGTATATTTTAGTTTCAACCCAAAACTAGCGTCACATAAAAAATTAGGTGTCCTAAAACATCCATTACGGAAAAATCAGGACAAGTTTCTATTATTGATTTCGATAACTTAATGGAGTCTTACCGCAAATCTTTTTGAATGAAGAATAGAATGCGGATTTCGAATTGAAACCACACTCCAATCCTATGGCCACAATAGTATAATCTTTATACTCAGTATCGGCCAGAATACGTCTTGCTTCCGATACCCGCATGGCATTGATATAGTCGGAAAAGTTTTCACCACCATGTTCATTGATAACCTTGGATAGTTTACTGGTTCCCATTTCCAACTCATCTGCAAGAGCGTTTAAACTAAATAAAGGGTCCAGATACCGTTGGTTGGTTTTTATGTATTCATCAATGGAAGCGAAAACATTCTGTTTTTGGTTTACATCCTGTTCCATACTTTGTACAGGCTTTCTTTTTGCCAAAACAGAACGCAGTCCAATCCTATCTTTCAATACCACATATTGAAAAAAACCTTGATAACCTACCCAATAAATCAACAGGGATGAAAAAAAGCGTAGCGGATAATAACTATAAAAAGGATTTTGGTTTTTTGCAAGGGTATTCAAAATTACTGCGAACATCCAGAACAGGAACACAATACCTCCTAATCTCAAAAACCATTTAATCCAATTGAGATTATCCATTTTTAAAATTTCTGGATATAAATTCTTGTAATGAAATAGTAAGCGTATCGATTTTACATAGAGAAAAATGGAATACGAAAGTGCGACCATATCTTCGGCCAAGTTAAACCTACGCACCACAGAAACATCGAATATGTTCCTTTGAACCATATATATAATGAACAATCTAACCATTATTCCAACGGCAAAAAGAATCAGGGACACCCAAACAAAAGGCCATCGTTTCTTTTGAATACCGAGATAATACACCAAAAATGCATAAAACGAAGGCACAATCAATAAATACCATGGAAAGATAAAATGTCCTCCTAAAAAGTGTTGGTAAAAAAAGTTTTTCTCCAACAACCAAGTCTGAAAATTATTGAGCGAAAGGAATAGGACAAAAAGATTTAGAAAAATTACTTGAATCTCAAACTTTTTCCGAATCAAAAAAGTGCCGATCACAAACAAAAACCCATGCACTGCCCCTATGATCAGAAAAAAATCAAAGATTTGCTGAAAATTCATAGGGTTGAGGTTGGTTACACTAATTTAATTCATTTGCAAGAGTTCTTCAATATAGTTACGTTCATTGGACAACCTTGGAATCTTGTGTTGCCCTCCTAATTTGTTCTTGGATTTAAGCCAGTCATGGAACAAGTTTTTACGGGCAATATGCACTTTTGGCATTTTTAAAGTAATATTATTATACCGCTTGGCTTCATAGTCCGAATTGAGGGCCTTTAAAGCGTTATCCAACACTTCGGTAAAATACGCCATGTCTTCTGGCGGTTTTCTAAATTCTATAATCCATTCATGGGCGCCTTTTTCCTTACCGGTCATAAAAATTGGGGCGGCTGTGTAATCCATAATTTCCGCCTCGGTTTTCTCACAAATTTGCTTCAGGGCCTCTTCTGCATTTTCAATAATCAACTCTTCACCAAAAACATTGATATGGTGTTTGGTTCGGCCTGTAATCTTAATTCGATACGGATTTTTAGAAGTAAACCGAATGGTATCCCCAATTTTATACCTCCATAATCCGGCATTGGTAGTAATAACCATGGCGTAGTTCACCCCCAACTGTATCTCCCAAAGTGGAATGGCCTGCTCCCCTTCCCCATTGGCATCCATCGGGATAAACTCATAAAAAATACCATAGTCCAACATCAACAAAAGTTCATCGGAATTATTTTGATCCTGTATGCCAAAAAATCCTTCCGATGCATTGTAGGTTTCATAATAGTTGAACTTCTTACGGGGCAATAGTTTTTTATACTGATTTTTATAGGGTGTAAAACTTACCCCTCCATGAAAATAGACTTCCAAGTTTTCCCAAAGCTCGAAAAGATGGTTCTTTCCCGTTTTCTCCAAAACTTGATTGAGCAACACCAACATCCAAGACGGAACCCCCGCCAAACTGGTTACATTCTCTCTTATGCTTTCTTCTATAATGGCCTCCAATTTGGATTCCCATTCGGTCATTAAAGAAACTTTGTTGCTCGGCGTGCTACTGTATTCGGCCCACAGTGGCATATTATCGATCAATATAGCGGAGAGATCACCAAAAAAAGTTCCATTGTCCTCGTAGAGTTCTTTACTACCTCCCAACCTAAGGCTTTTACCCGTAAACAATTGGGAATTCTCATTATTGTTCAAATACAAACACAATAAATCCTTACTGGATTTATAATGACAGTCCTCCAATGCCTCCGTACTTACAGGAATAAACTTGCTCTTTGCATTTGTGGTTCCACTACTTTTTGCAAACCATTTAATGGAAGTAGGCCAGAATAGGTTTTGTTCACCACGACGAGTGCGTTCAATAAGCGGTGCAATATCTTCGTAAGTTACAATGGGAACGCGGTTTCTAAACTCATCATATTTTGGTAAGTCTTGAAAACCATATTGCTTACCGACCATGGTGTCTTTGGAAAAGTCCACAAGCTTACGCAATACCTCATCCTGTACATCCAAAGGATACTTTAAAAAAAGTTCTATCTGGTGATAGCGCTTTCTCAATAACCAAGAAGCAATGGAGTTGAATAATGGTATTGGCATTTTAGGTATCTTTAACCAAAGAAAATTAGGTTGGTGTAACTGCTAAAATAGCTTTTCTAACACTCATTTTCAAATAAGATAAACACATTCATTTTAATATGCTATACGAAGGAGTCCTAAGAAAGATGCGAACGGAAATTGGAAACCCCATTCAATATTTTTTGGTTTTTGAAAACGACTTTATCAATATGAATCAAGCGTTGAACAAGGAACTTCAAATAGATTTTATAAAATACCAATGTTTGAATTGTGGGGAGGACAAACCTATTTACCGTCAGGGATTTTGTAAATCTTGCTTTTATGAAACACCCCTCGCAGGTGATTGGATCATGAAACCGGAACTGAGCACCGCCCATTTGAACAAGGAGGACCGCGACCTTGAGTTTGAAAAAAAGATGCAGCTCCAGCCACATATTGTGTATTTGGCCAATTCCAGCAATGTTAAAGTCGGGGTTACCCGAAAAGCCCAAGTACCTACCCGATGGATAGATCAAGGGGCACACGAAGCTATTGAAATTGTGGAAGTCCCCAACCGTTATTTGGCAGGAATTACCGAAGTAGCACTAAAAGAACATGTGAGCGACAAGACCAGTTGGCAAAAAATGCTCAAAAATGATATTGAGGATGTGGATTTGAAAGAATGGAGGTCCAAACTGAAGTCAAGCATTCCCGATGAAGCAATCGATTATTTTTTGGATGACAAGGAAGAAACCCAGTTAGAATTTCCCGTCTTGAAATATCCCGAAAAGGTGAAAAGTCTTAATCTGGATAAAACCCCAAGCTACAAAGGTGTTTTAAAAGGCATTAAAGGACAGTACCTCATTTTTGAGGACAATACGGTATTCAATGTTAGAGGAAGTGAAGGATACTTTGTGGGAATAGATTTTATCTAGTACACAAAGGTCTCTTCCGTACTTTATGACCATCTCTGTTTTCGATGGGATTTTGAGTAACTAATTCTTACATATCAAACCAAAAGGGCCATTGGTAAAATGATATGGAGCAACCGTAAAGTCAAGTATCTCAACAAGCTTTAGATACCGTAATTTAGTTGATATCATTAAAAGTTAACCTCAAAACTAGATTATGATTCGGCTTAAACTCACTTGGCGTTATTTATTGGCTTTTTACTGCATCATCATGCTATATTCTTCCTTGCATGAGCTGGTCCACCATTTTGTTGGCTACTTTATTTGCGGTGAATGGGGCACAAAAAGTTTCAACCGTTTTTCCATGGCATGCAATGTTGGTAAAATAACCTATTTGGCCACCTATGCGGGACCTTTGTTCAGTTTTATTATGATGTATGTTGGCACCTATTTCCTCAAAAAGGGAGCATCAGATTTTAAAAAACATTTGGGCTTCGCAATGATTTTTGCCCAACTCCCCCTGCAACGTATGGTAATGCCAATGTTTGGTATGAATGATGAGCTTTTTGCCTCCGTACATATATTTGGAAACACATACACAACATATGCAATTGTGACCATTGTAATCTGGGCAATATGCATTCCTCCATTAATTGTAGCCTATAGAGCCATATCCAACAAACGTAAGATGCTGTGGTTTTTGTTTTATCTCATATTATTGCCCTATATCATCTGGGGGCCCTTTTTTGGTATTTTGGAATATGTAATGGTCGACATGGGCATTCTATCACAATCCATTATAGGAATTGGTTTATTGTTCATCATCAACGAATTGGTAACCATAGTAGGCTACTTATGTGTCAAGAAATACATCAACCCCAACAGATGAATCAAAAGCTCATAATTATTTGTTTCAACATTCCATCCTACAAAATTTAAAAAGGGTCTCGGAATAAATTGTATCTTTCTGATTGTGAGAGCATATTTTGCTCAACCAATTATCCGCCCCACTTTCAAATAACCATCGGACTATGTTAGGATGATTTTCATGCATGGACTCTATTAAGCTTGAACCATTATTGAATTCAATCAAGTTTGATTGCATTCACCACCATACATTGAAAAACCAACCTTATGAAAAAATTTCCGAATGCTTTTGTCATCCTTCTTTTAGTTATACTTATTGCATGGATATTTACTTATCTGATTCCCCAAGGGTCCTATGAAAGAATACTTGACGAAGAAACAGGGGTTGCTAGGGTAGTCAACGATTCTTACCAACAAATAAATGCCAGCAGCCCATCCTTTCTAGATCTTCTTGTTTCCATTCCCCGAGGAATTTCCGGAAGAGCCGACCTCATTATTCTTATACTATTGATAGGGGGTTGTTTTTACCTCATTGAAAAAACAGAGGCCTTTAACCAGGGATTGGTAAAATTAGTTTCTTCTCTTAAGGGAAAGGAGGGTCTGGCACTAATACTACTTGCCGTACTTTTTATATCAGGGGGAGCAACCATAGGTCTTCAAGAAGAAGTGGTCGCCCTGACCCCTATTTTACTCTTGTTTGGTAAAAGTTTGGGATACAATGCCTTCACCATGCTCTTTGCCAGTTATGGTTCCACGGTTGTTGGGAGCTCCTTTGGCGCTTCCAATCCGTTTGGAGTTATTTTGGCACAGAAAGAGGCCGCACTACCATTACTTTCCGGTAGTTCGCTGAGACTTATTGTACTTTTGATAGCTTCAATTGTTTGGATACTTTATCTTCTTTATTATGCCAAGAACAATAGGATAGAAAAAGTGAAAATGACTTCACAAGACACCTCATTTAGCCAAAGCAGCAAAATAATCCTACTGCTCTTGGGTATAACTTTTTCCATTGTGATTTTTGGAATTATACAGTTTGAATGGGGCTTTAGTGAAATGTCCGGTTGCTTTTTTGCTCTTGGTATTGTATGTGGACTGGTCGCAAAAATGGGCTGGAACAAAACTGGTGAAACCTATATTGCAGGGATGAAAGAAATGGTATTTGCAAGCATCATAATCGGTTTGGCCAACAGTATCTCCATTTTATTGACCGAGGGAATGATTATGGATTCCATTGTTTATGGACTGTTTGGTCCCTTACAAAATTTTTCTCCAGCTGTATCCGGGGTACTTATGATGGTCTCGCATGTCTTTTTACATTTTCCGGTTCCCAGTTATTCCGGACAGGCTATTTTAACACTGCCCATATTGGTTCCCCTATCGGATTTAATCGGATTATCAAGACAAATTTGTGTGTTGGCCTATCAATATGGAGCTATAATGGCAGATATGATCGTTCCTACCAACGGGGCATTGATGGCCGTAATCGCCATCGCAAACATTCCCTATAACAAATGGTTCAAATTTGCCCTAAAACCTACCTTGCTAATGCTATTGATTGCAGCATTGACTATTATATTTGCTGTAACTACAGGCTATAATTAATCATTTTAAGTTTATACCGAAACTGAACAACCAACCATGCTCAAGTTTTTTAGAAAAATCAGGAAAGAACTGATTGCCGAGAAAAAAGTCAGTAATTATCTATTATATGCCATTGGTGAAATTGTTTTGGTGGTTATCGGCATCCTTATTGCGCTTGCCATAGATAATGCCAATGAGCAAAGCATCAAACGGGAAAAAGAGCAGATTTACCTTATGGGACTTCGGAATGAGTTCGAGACCAGCCAAACCAAATTAAAAGAACTCATAACCTTTAACAAGCAAAGCTATGAGGACTCTAAGAAAATTTTGGTCTATATGGTTGACTCGGAAAACCTACCCGATGAGCAAGAGCTCGCCAATTTGCTGTATAACGCCTTGGCTTTCGATATTTCGTTCAACCCGAACAATTCCCTTTTAAACGAAATGATCAATTCGGGGAGTTTAAAAGATATCGCCAATCCCCGCCTGCGGATTCTTTTGACCAATTGGGTTTCCAATATTGAGGACATATCAAAACAAGAAATGATGCTGGCCAATGAGCGGGACAAGATACTCGATATGTTCCGCAGCGAAGAAAACAGCATCAAAACACTGTATGACCTAACAGGGGTTTCCAATGAATTGGGGATTCCCACTAGTTCGGACCGAACGAGCAACCGTAATCTTTTAAAGTCGAAAGAGTTTGAGAACAATATGCTCATGTTCATACTGACCAGTATCAAAACGGAAACCGAGCACTACGATCCATTGATGAAAAGTCTGGATGAAATTCTAAGTTTACTAGATAGCGAAATAAAGAAATAAAAAAGGGCAATTTTAAAATCGCCCTTCATTTTAGTTTACCGTATCCTTTTTCTTTTTACTGAGCAGTCCGCCCAAAATGGATTTTGCGGCATTTTTCACCTCGTCCTCCTTTTCGGTTTTTGTGCTATCCGTAGCTGTGGTGTCCTTTTTGCTGCCCAATATATTTCCAATAACCTCTTTTACACCATCGGACTTGGAGGCTGTGCTATCTGATTCATTCTTTTTAAACACATCGGACAACAGGTCTTTGGCTTTATCCTTGCCTTGGTTCACCAATTTATTCTTTTGCATGTCCACCAATTTAGAAGTCAGGGTCTTTACACTGGAAGTTAAATCCGTACTCACAGATGGATTGGTAAAATTGCCACCAATATTTGCGGTTACAGGTACGGTTACATCTCCAAGGCTTTCATCATTCATTTGGGAGATCAATTTATTTACCTCGTTGCCCAAATATTTGGCTGGCACGTCCAAGGTGGCCTTGTACTGCATTTGCTTGTCAAAGGTATGGCTACCATCAACATTAATGTTGATATCCTTATACTTTAGCGTGAACGGCTTAACCTTAACGGAACCATTATCAAAACTCAATGCGGTTTTTAGTCCATCCAAATTGATCTCCTTGGCATCCAAAAAGTTCAGTTTACTGTCCAATGAAGAAACCCAAGGCGCCTTTTGGGCATCCAATGTCGGGGACAATAATTCCGCCAACAAGTTCCCTGATATGGTTGCCAAGTTTGGTGTAAAATCCTCGTTTAGGTTTCCTGCGATTTTGATATCTGAATTCAGTTTACCTTGAAGGGCAGCCGCCAAGGGTGTCAATGTCTTTAACATATCCAACCCAGCAAAAGATTCCCCAATATTGAAATTGCTCATTCCAAGGTCCATATCAAAAGTAGAGGCCTCTTCCTTGGTAGAAACCGAGCCAGACATTCCCAAGGTACCACCGAATAAATCTGAAGTAAGATTTTTTACCGTAGCCGTTTCATCTTTAATGACCAGGGTTCCTTTTACATTTTTTAGATTCAGGTTATCGTAAACAACCGTATTGGCAGAAGCTTCCACCGTACAATCCAAGAACGAAGGTATTTTGATACGCTCTTCTCCTGTTGGGGTGGAACCTGTTCCGTCTTCTGACGTTTCAGAGGTTTCCTCAGTTTCCTCGACCATAAAATCGTTCAAAGCAAACTGGTTGGAGGCAAGTGTAAAATTCCCTTCGATATTTTCATTGTTGAACATAAAACCCAACAAATTGGTCAGTGTACCCCTTGCATCAAAATCGGTACTTCCCGTTTTTCCCTTAAAAGAATCCAAAGTAACCATGTTGGGGTTAAAAGTAACCGCCGCAGCGTTGATGGCCACTGGATTTTTAAGTTCTTCCGAAGCATATTCAAACCCGGACACAGACGCCTTTCCGTTGGTCTTTGTATTTTGATATTGCTTTTTCTCCAAGGATGCCATGTCAAAAGCAGTAGTAACATCTGCATTTAGAATGCCTTTGAGGTTATAATCCTCGGGAACAGGATAAGCTTGGGAAATATTCGCCAAGTTGATGGTTCCGTCCATATGGGCATTCACTTTGGTATTGCCCATCAATTCCCTGATTTTTGCGTTCAGGTTGAATTTATCTTTATCAATAAGAAAGGAGAGCCTGTTAATGTTCACATAAGTATCCTCAGTGATTCCCGTTTCGTTGTTAATTTCGGTATCGATATATACATTACGCACCGATTTGGGCAAATCTGGGTACTTGAAAGATGCATTCTCAGAGTTGACAGCAATTTTAAAAGCAGGAATATGCTCATCATCTACCACGCCTTTAAATTCGCCATTTACTTCAAAATTACCAGTGGTCTCAACATTCTCTATGTTTGAGGCATAAGCTTCGGGAATTACGGCCAAAAAGTTTTTAAAGTCCGAAGATGGTGTTTTAAAAGTGATGTCCACTTCTTGATTGTCTTCGTTCACCTTTAGAAAACCATCAAACACCAAAGGCAATTGGTTGATTAAAGCCTTGTTATCCAAAAAAGTGTATTTGTTCTCACTTAGGTCGATACCGATAAGTGCATCCAAATTGATTTTGTTTTTGTTCAGGTATTTGGTGCTGTCCATTTCAAAGGACACCAAAGCGTCGGTAAGGGTTTTTAATTCAGACTTTTCCAAGGAAAGGTCACCCCTTCCCGAATGATTCATTTCAGCAATTTCAAGTTTCATCCCACTGCCCAAGTCCTCATAAATAATTTCGGAATTGGTAATGGCATAGGAATCCATGTTCAGTGTAAAGTTGTCGCTGGATTCCTCAGATGATGTGGAAGGTGTGTCTTCTTCCTCTTTTGCTATGTCGTAGTTCGCATTTCCATCAGCATCGGCCTTAATGTGCAACTTGGCGCCATCAATGTTCAAGCTTTTGATAACAATCGGTTCATTGGCAGATTTAAACAACTCTTTTATGGACATGGCCAATTCTATCTCTGATGAGGCGAACAAAGTATCTCCCTCAAAAGGGGCCTTATTGACCAAAGATAGTTTGGTGATCTCCACGTTGGCATTTGGAAAACTCCTGAGAAGGCTAAGGTCCGCTTCTTCAAAATCCAAAGTAGCATTAATGCTATTGTTGACTTTGCTTTTGATGATTTCTTCAATTTTACCTTGAAGAAACAACGGGAGCGCAATAATGATTGCTAGTAGGATAAGTAGGGTTATACCAGTAATTTTTAGGACTTTTTTCTTCATAATTATATGTTTTACAACAAATTAAAGGAGAAGTTATCAATCCAAAGAAATTTCTTCCCCAATTTTTAAATTAAATCTTTTTCGCATTAGATATACGAAGAAATAGAGCAAAGGGGTGTCGAGCAGGGCAATCATCATTTTAAAAATTACTCCGCTAACGAGCAATCCATAGAATTTATCCCACGGAAGTACACCAAAAATGCACAAAAGGCTTACTACGGTAAGGGTGTCGATAAACTGTGATGAAAAAGTGGAAAAATTATTTCTGAGCCAAAGCATCCTACCTTGAGTAACCCTTTTCCAAAAGTGATAAATGGTAATATCGATATACTGGGCAGCCAAGTAGGCCAACATGGAAGCCAAAACCCCTAGTGGGGACAATCCAAATACTTTGGTAAAGGTGGTGTCATCTACTGGTGATGATGGAATGGCATTGGAATAATTGGCCAATAAAATAATGCCCATGGAAAAAAACGAGGCAAAAATACCAGCAGTAACCACTTGGTTTGCCTTTTTTTGACCAAAAATCTCCGAGACCAAATCGGTGATCAAAAAAGTGATGGGATAGGGTAAAATACCTACCGAAAGTTCAAAAAGTGGAGCTCCAAAAACAGTCACATCACCAAAAGGACTCCACGAGAAAAATTTTTGAAAAATAAGATTCGACACGACCAAGGAGGTGATAAACAAGGCTCCTAAATACAGATAGATGGAAAATGCTAACTTCTTGTCCTCTTGTGCCATATATTATTTCAAAGCTCCAACCAGGAACTATTATGATTCACTTATTTAATTTTCAGACTGAACGGCATCTTGGCTTGAATTCCCTCTTGTTTGGTGAATTGTTTAAACTCCCGTAATATTTCGTAGGCTTCGGAACCTATCTCTTCTTGAATAACAGACTCTCCAATTTTGGTTTTTACTGACCCAAAGTCTTCCATAAACCGTTCGAAACCGGATTTGTATTTGGGGTATTTACGAATACCATAATCTTTCAATCCGGCCATTTCAGCAGCTGCGGTAATAGCATCATCCAACGTACCCAATTCATCCACCAAACCGAGGGCCTGGGCATCCACGCCACTCCAAACTCTTCCCTGGGCGATTTCATTTACTCGTTCCACAGGTATGTTACGACCTTGGGATACACGGTCCAAAAAGGTCTCATAGGTCTCTTCAATGCTCTCCTGTATCACACTACGGAAGGAATCGGTCATCGGTTCAAAAAACGAATAGTCCACTGAATTTTTATTGGTACCCACCTGTTCCGCATTCACGCCAATTTTCTCGGCAAGTTCATTTACATTGGGTATAGTTCCAAAAACCCCAATAGATCCCGTTATGGTAGTAGGCTCAGCAAAAATCTTGTCACCTCCTACCCCTATATAGTAGCCTCCCGATGCGGCCACATTTCCAAAGGAAACCACCAACGGTTTTTCTTTTTTGGCCAGTTGCATTTCTCTCCAAATAATATCAGAGACCAAAGCACTACCTCCTGGGGAATTCACTCGAAGTACAATAGCCTTTACACTCTCGTTGTCCACGGCTTTGTGCAATGCATCCACAATAAGACCTTGTCCAATATAGTCCTTCCCGCCTTCTCCAAACAAAATTTCACCTTGGGCATAAATCACTGCAATCTTATCCGAGCCTTTATGGATTTTCTCTCTGTTTGCCTTTTGCACATAGTCGATAAGCTCAACATAATTCAATTCATCACCCTGATCAACCCCCATCTTTTCCTTTAGAAGATTTTCATATTCGTCGAAATACAAAGTCCCATCCAAAAGACCGGATGCTACGGCATATTTTGGGGTTCTTCCACCAAGGGTATCCGCAATTACATTTAAGTTTTGAGGCGTAATGTTTCTGGATTCCGAAATATCGTCCACAATAACACTCCAGATCGAAGTGATCAATTCTTTGATCTGGGTACGGTTTTCATCACTCATGGTATTGGAAAGAAAAGGCTCTACGGCACTTTTGTACTTCCCATGTCGGATAACTTCCATTTTAATCCCTGATTTTTCCTGAAGTTCTTTATAAAAAAGTACTTCAGTAGCCAATCCTTTAAAGTCCAAAACACCAACAGGGTTAACATACACCTCATCGGCTGCACTGGCCAAGTAGTAATCTCTTTGCGAATATACATCGGCATGTGCCATGACAAATTTGCCCGAGGATTTAAAATCCAACAAGGCTTTTCGTATTTCCCGGGTTTGGGCCATACCAGCCTGTAAAAACCCGGCAGTAAGACTAATCCCTTCAATATTGTTATCATTCTTGGCCACTTCAATAGCATGCAAAATTTCGTCCAAGCCAAGTTCTGCTGCCCATAGCGGAGCAAAAGGATCCGTTTCATCTTTACCTGCATAATCAGATATAGGTGTAACAAAACTAAGTTCCAGCACAGAGTTCTTTTTCACCACGACACCATCATCCGCACTTCCTATTAGGGCCATAAAGATGAAGAACATGCCAACAACGATCATAAATGCCACTAAGCTCCCCAAAATTGAGGCAAGTAGGTTTCTTAAAAACTTCATTCAATAAAATTTAATACGCCTCAAATATAACCATTGTAGTATTGTTTTGTTTACTTTGTTTCTTCGATTATGGGTAGAAAGCAAAAGGTATATCTTTCATTAGGGAGCAATTTGGGCAATCGTCATGCGAACCTCCAAAAAGCCATTTTTCGTATCCAACAGAAGGCAGGTTCCATCTTGGATATTTCTTCGGTTTACGAAAATCCGGCGATTGGCTTCGAAGGCGATCAATTCCTAAACATTGTTGTGTCGTTATTGACACCCCTTACACCAGGTGCATTACTGAATATATTATTAGAAATAGAACAGGATTTTGGAAGGATTCGTTCCGAAGACGGTGGCTATAGTTCCCGAACTTTGGATATTGACATTATTTATTATGGCTCAGAAATCATTAATAATGATGATTTGGTGATTCCCCATCCTCAAATGCAGCATAGGAACTTTGTTTTGAAACCTTTGGGTGACATCGCGCCACAATTCTATCATCCTGTACTGTACAAGGATACTCGGAACCTATTGCAAGAGTGCAGGGACAAAAGCCAGCTCACCAAGACCAAGCACAAGCTTTTTAAGGATAGGTCGGGGCTTTTTTCGCAATTACAACTGATCGCCATCGAAGGAAACATTGGGGCCGGCAAAACCACCCTTTCCAAAATGATTTCCAACGACTTTAATGCCAAATTGGTATTGGAGCGTTTTGCGGACAACCCTTTTCTTCCAAAATTTTATGAAGATCAAGCTCGTTATGCATTTCCTTTGGAAATGTCCTTTTTGGCGGATCGGTACCAACAGTTTATGGATGATACCTCACAGTTTGATCTCTTTAAGAATTTTATGGTGAGTGATTACGATATTTTCAAGTCACTCATATTTGCAAAGGTCACCTTGCAAAAAGAAGAATACAACCTATACCGAAAGGTTTTTAATTTTATGTACAATGAGGTAAGAAAGCCTGAGATTTACCTTTACCTCTATCAAAATACCGAACGGTTATTGGCCAACATAAAAAAAAGGGGGCGTGACTATGAACAAAATATAGATCCGGTATATCTAGAAAAAATCAATAGGGGATATTTGGACTTCATTAAAAGCCACCCCAACCAAAACAGCATAATTCTGGACATTGGCGAACTTGATTTTGTACACAATCCGGACGATTACGAATTCATTTTGGAAAAGCTGGAAGACAATATACTTTCATCAAACATTTAAGAGAATTTTTGGAAAATGTTTGGATATAACGAATGGTTTTATTTTATTAGCAACCTCTAAACGAGAAACTAACTAACTCAGACTTTACATATGGCCCTGTTTATCAGGGCCTCTTTTATTTTAAAGCACTTTGTTTAGACCAAATATCCCATACCACTACCCCAGTACTTACAGAAATATTCAATGAATGTTTGGTGCCAAATTGAGGAATCTCCAAAACCAAATCACTGGCAGTCACCACTTCTTGCGAAACCCCTTTTACCTCGTTTCCAAAAACCAAGGCAATGGTTTCGTCGTCCCCAACTTCATAATCATTGAGCATAACGGCATTTTCAGCTTGTTCCACCGAAACAATTTTCACACCGCTCTGCTTTAGTTCATCAACCAATTCCAAAGTATTTTTTCGGTATTCCCAATCCACACTTTCGGTAGCGCCCAAAGCCGTTTTGCGAATGTCTTTATGGGGAGGGGTGGCCGTAATTCCACAGAGATAGATTTTCTGAACCAAAAAAGCATCGGCAGTTCGGAACACGGAACCGATATTGTTCAAGCTACGGACATTGTCTAAAATGATGATGATAGGAGATTTTTTCGCCTCCTTAAAACTGGTCACATCCAATCGGTCCAGCTCGCTATTTTCCAGTTTTCGACTCATTTTTTAAACATTGAGGTAAAAATATCAACAAAAATTTTTGATGGTTGATGAAAACAATATATTCGTTTCCATCCCAATTTTGGGCAAAAGTAACAGAATTAAATCGCTTTGGCAGCCAAGAAGAAAACAAAGAAAGTAACCCCGTTAATGCAGCAGTACAATACCATTAAGGTGAAACACCCTGATGCTCTGTTACTGTTCCGTGTTGGCGACTTTTACGAGACCTTTGGGGAAGATGCGGTAAAGGCCGCAAAAATTTTGGGCATCATCCTTACGCATAGAAACAATGGCGGTGATAAAACTGAATTGGCAGGGTTTCCGCACCATTCCCTGAACACTTATTTGCCAAAATTGGTAAAAGCTGGGCAGCGCGTGGCCATATGCGACCAGCTGGAAGATCCCAAACAGACCAAAAGCATTGTAAAAAGAGGGGTTACGGAACTCGTCACACCAGGAGTTGCCTTGAACGATGATATTCTGTCCGCAAAGAGCAATAACTTTTTGTGTGCTGTACATTTTGGCAGAAACAAATTGGGGGTTTCCTTTTTAGATATTTCCACCGGGGAATATCTGACCTCCGAAGGGTCGGTGGAACAGGTGGACAAATTGCTCCAGAATTTTTCACCGAACGAGGTCTTGGTTTCTAAAAAACATAAAAAAGAATTTGTGGAATGCTTCGGCAACCAATTCCATAGTTTCTTTTTGGAAGATTGGATTTTTCAGGAGGATTATGCCCAAGAGAGCCTGAACCATCATTTCGGGACAACAACCCTAAAGGGTTTTGGTATCGACCATCTCAATCACGGAATCATTGCTTCGGGTGCGGTTTTACATTATCTGTCCGAAACACAGCATAGCCGATTACAACATATCAACAAAATACAGCGTATTGCCGAGGAGGAATACGTGTGGATGGACCGTTTTACCATTCGAAATCTGGAACTCTACAATTCTCCGCACCAAAATGCGGTAACCTTGCTGGACATTATCGACAAGACCATTTCCCCAATGGGCGGGCGGCTACTCAAAAGATGGTTGGCCCTTCCGCTGAAAAATGTTGAAAAAATACGGCAACGGCATCAGGTTGTGTCGTATTTAAAAGATGAAGAGGGACAACTGAACAAGATTCAGGGCTACATTAAGCAAATGGGAGATTTGGAGCGATTGATTTCCAAATTGGCCACAGGGAAAATCAACCCTAAAGAAGTGATTCAACTCAAAAATTCCTTGGAAGCCGTTGTTCCCATTAAACAATTGGCACAAAATGCCAATAATGATTCCTTGCAACATATTGGGGAGCGCTTGAACGATTGCGAAGCCCTGCGTTCAAAAATTAAAGAAGTACTCAACGAGGAGGCTCCTGTGAACATTGCCAAGGGCAGCACCATTGCCCAAGGCTATTCCGAAGAACTGGATGAACTGCGAGGCCTTGCGTTTTCCGGTAAAGATTACTTGGACAAAATGCTGGAGCGCGAGACCAAGGAAACAGGAATCACTTCGCTAAAAATTGCATCCAACAACGTATTTGGCTACTACATCGAGGTTAGAAACACCCACAAGGACAAAGTCCCCGAAAGCTGGATACGCAAACAAACCTTGGTCAACGCGGAACGTTACATTACGGAGGAGCTAAAGGAATACGAATCCAAGATTCTAGGCGCTGAAGAACGTATTTACCAACTCGAGCAACAACTTTTTGAGCAATTGTTGGTCTGGATGCAGGAATACATTTCTCCTGTGCAGCTAAACGCTCAACTTATTGCGCAATTGGACTGCCTTTGCGGTTTTGCCCAACTGGCCAAGGAGAACAACTATGTAGCACCTGTTGTCAACGACTCCACCGATATCGATATCCAAGAAGGGAGACACCCCGTTATTGAAAAACAATTGCCCATTGGTGATGCGTATGTGACCAACGATGTGCTCCTTAACCGTGAGGAACAGCAAATCATTATGATCACAGGGCCCAACATGAGTGGTAAATCGGCTTTGTTACGGCAAACCGCACTTATTGTATTGTTAGCCCAGATGGGGAGCTTTGTGCCCGCATCGGAAGCCAATTTAGGTGTCGTGGACAAAATATTCACTCGTGTTGGGGCGAGCGACAACATTTCGATGGGCGAATCGACCTTTATGGTGGAAATGAACGAGACCGCTTCCATTTTGAACAACCTCTCGGAGCGCAGCTTAGTTTTATTGGACGAGATTGGTCGTGGTACCAGCACTTATGATGGAATTTCCATTGCATGGGCCATTTCCGAATATCTGCACGAGCATCCTGCCAAGGCAAAGACCCTGTTCGCTACCCATTACCACGAACTCAACGATATGACCAATACATTTGGCCGTATCAAAAATTATAATGTTTCGGTAAAGGAATTGGAGAACAATGTTATTTTCTTACGTAAGTTGGTGCCGGGTGGCAGTGAGCACAGTTTTGGAATCCATGTGGCCAAAATGGCGGGTATGCCCCAACAGGTGATTCAAAAAGCGAACAAAATCCTTAAAAAACTGGAAAAATCGCACTCCAGTGAAGAGGTAAGCGACAAACTTCAGGCCTCCCAAAACGAGATGCAGTTAAGCTTTTTTAATTTGGACGACCCTTTGTTGGAAGAAATCAAAGAAGAAATATTGCACTTGGACATTGATACACTGACCCCTGTGGAGGCTCTGATGAAACTCAACGAGATCAAACGACTGTTAGGAAAAAAGAAAAAGGCTTCTTCCTAAAAAAATTCTTTTATTTTAATAGAAATGTTATAAATTTGCATCCGCGCTTGGGAAAAGTGCAGAGTTCTTTAAAATGCGAAAATAGCTCAGTTGGTAGAGCATCACCTTGCCAAGGTGGAGGTCGCGGGTTCGAATCCCGTTTTTCGCTCGAAAGAAAACGCTGCTTGCAGCGTTTTTTTGTTTCAAGTCCAGGCTCGAGTGGTGGAATTGGTAGACACGCCGGACTTAAAATCCTGTGGGCATTATGCCCGTGCGGGTTCAAGTCCCGCCTCGAGTACGTTTAAACCCTGTTAATCTATTGATTTTCAGGGTTTTTTTAATCAGCAACGGAACAGTAACAATACTATTAATTTTCAGTCATCCAATGGACTTGTAACGTTTAACAATGTTGGTTCTGAGACTTGAGTATATATCATAGTAGTCTTAATAGAGTTATGTCCCAATAGCTTTTGTATAACTCTAATATCTGTACCTTTTTCCAATAGATGTGTCGCATAACTATGTCGCAGCGTATGCGTCGTAACGTTTTTATTGATTCGGGCTTTTTTTGTACACATTTTTAACAGCTTATTAAAGCTTGAAGAAGAATATCTTCCACCTTTTTGACCTTCGAACAAATAATCTTTCGGTGAGTATTCTCGATAATACTTTCGTAATAATATTAAAGTTGTTTCCGAGAGAGGAACAATTCTGTCCTTATTGCCCTTTGCGGCTTTAACATGAACAATCATTCTAGCGGAATCTATGTCTTGGATTTTTAAATTAATCAATTCTCCAACTCTTAAGCCAGCGCTATAAAGGAGCGCAATCATTCCCTTATGTTTAATGTTATTGGCATTGTCCATGATTTTTAATACATCTTTCTTAGAAAGCACAATAGGAAGCTTATTTGGTTTTCTATTTGGAAATAAGAATTCCAAATGGATGCTCTGCTTAAACATCTCGTTATAATATAACTTCAATGCCATAGCAATCTGTTTCTGATAAGAATAAGAGACTTTTTTAGTATGTACCATATGATAAAAATATCCATGTAGCTCACTCTCATCAACTTTGTTCAATGGTTTTTGAAAATAATGAATTGCCATTTTTACAATGGATGAGTAACTGTCAATAGTATTCTTACTATACCTTTTAACCTCCAATATTTTCACAAAATCGGGAACAGACATAATAACACGAATATATCCCTTTTGTGTAAAAAAGTATTATGTTTATTCCAAATATCATGGGATATAAGGAATTAGCTTTATATCTAATAGTTACCTGCAAGCAAAACAAATAATATGCAAAAAAAGACATCCATTATTTTCTTTCTCTTCCTAATAGCTTTAACAAAAGGCTATTCTCAAGAAATAGAAGCTTTGAGACAGAAAATTGATAGTATTGCAAATTCAAAGAATGCAATTGTTGGAGTTGCAATCAATGGGATTAAAACTAATGATACACTAAGTATCAATGGTCAAAGACACTATCCAATGCAGAGTGTTTTCAAATTTCCAATTGCACTGTCAATTTTATCTGAAGTAGATAAAGGGAATCTGTCACTTGTCCAAAAAATTGATATTAAGAAAAGTGAACTGCTACCTGGACTATGGAGTCCAATAAGAGAAAAATATCCCGAAGGAACTACACTTACCATTGCAGAAATTATTGAGTACACTGTCGCTTTAAGTGATAATGTTGGCTGTGATATATTGTTAAAATTGCTCGGAGAACCACAAGCTGTTGAGAATTATTTTTCAAGCCTTGGTTTTAAAGATTTTGCTGTAAAAATAAACGAGGAGACTATGCAGAATAATTGGGATTTGCAATTTTTAAATTGGACAACACCAATAGAGGCCAATAAGATTCTGTTAACATTTTATGAAAATCAAAATGGATTACTTTCCAAAGACAGTTATGACTTTATATGGAATATAATGAAAGGAACCAAAACAGGAAAGAAAAGATTAAGAGGGCAATTACCCGAAGAAACAATTGTTGCCCATAAAACTGGATGGTCGGGAAAGAATAAAGAGACAGGTATAATTGCTGCTGTAAACAACATTGGAATTGTTTTTATGCCGAATGGGAAATACTTTATCATCAGTGTTTTTGTGACGGAATCTAAAGAAGAAATTGAAACAAACGAAAAAATAATATCTGATATTTCTAAGGTTACTTGGGATTATTTTATGACAAGTAACCGATAATTCAATTAACAGAAAGCCAGCAGGTAACAATGTATATAAAAAATAGGCGATACAGTAATAAATTTAAAGCTTTAGGTTCGTATCAAACTTTGTGTTTAATTGAAAGCTTGGTGCTTCCAAAACGTCTACTTTTCATATACTAACCGTTGTGAACAATTCGCCAAGGGCGAACTTTAATCTGCGCAACTTCGTTGCAATGCATCTTAAAGTAAATTGTTCACAACAGAGCGCTAAACCAAATTGCACCTATCGCACTACCCAGAATATCGCC
>NZ_JBNPYE010000010.1:0-155492 GCF_051494225.1 Flagellimonas lutimaris
GCTTCAGGAAATCGTCATTGAACAATTCTTCTTTCTTCATAATGTGCAAATATTTAAAATTAGACAAAAAATTAGCGGGGGCATGCCCCCGCTAATTTTCTATTTACACACTTTATGAGATAGTCCTTATAACAGTCTTATCTTCCAAAAGACCAACTGTTGTATCCTTCTCAAAAAGGTTCTATAGAAACTCTTCAAAGATTAATTGATTTTGCCTCGCTCAGCAGTATTAGTTTGGCAAGATTTGGGGCTTGCAGCACTTCACTTCGT
This sequence comes from Flagellimonas lutimaris, assembly GCF_051494225.1. GTDB lineage: Bacteria > Bacteroidota > Bacteroidia > Flavobacteriales > Flavobacteriaceae > Flagellimonas > Flagellimonas lutimaris_A. Next base: position 271 of record NZ_JBNPYE010000010.1, read on the forward strand.
TCCGTTCGCTTTTATTTCAGCTTCCTTTTGCGACCTTCGGGAGCAAAAGCAAGATTTGTCATGACAATGACACATCTTGAATTCAACCCCAAGTGTTGGGATTTCATAGTATTGAAAGGTTTATTCCAAAGGGGATAAAAGTCATACCCTAAATAGAATTAAGTTCTAATTGATAGGTGTCAAGTACATTGCTAGGCAAGGACTTTAGATAAATTTGGGTAGTACTGAGTTTGTTATGGCCCATCATTGCGGAAATGGCTTCCAAAGGAACTTTTTTGAACATTGCATGGGTTGCAAAACTATGCCTTGAAACATAGGAAGTCAAACGCTCTTCAATCTTACATTCTATTGCGATTTCTTTCAAACCAATATTGTAACGTCTAAGCTCCCATTGGGCATCTTTGTACTGCAATTCTAAAGTGTCTCGATAAATTATGGGCAATAAAAAACCAGAAGGGTTGGGATGGTCCAGATAGTATTGAATAATGGGTTTAATCTGATCGGTTATAATTATATCGTAGCGTTTTCCTGTTTTACGTCTTTGGAATTTAACACGACCATCGATGATATTATCTCTTTTCAGAAATGCCATATCAATAAAGGACATGCCCAACATCAGATAAGAAAGAATAAAATAATTGCGATAGTGAAAATGATTGGAACCAATCTTGGTTTTCATTTCCAGTATTTTCTTGATGCTTTCAATCTTAATGGCTCTTTTTTCAGTGGGCTTTGTTTTTATGGTGTAGTATTTAAAAGGGTATAGTGCTTCATCCACCATGCCCTCCTTGATTCCTTTATTGTAGATGGCCTTTATCGTTCTCATATAAGATGCAATTCCATTGATGGTATTGCCTGGTTTTGATAAATGGTGCCTTTCAAACCGTTTTAAGAATTCAAGATTGAGTTCATTGAATTTTAAATCCCTATTGTTTGTAAATACTTTTAGTCTTCCTATGATTCCGGAATAATTTCTTGCCGTGCCTATCCGTTTTTCCCTAATAAGCTCTTCTGCTTTTTGAAGACCGAACTCATAGAACGAGTTTAACCGTTTTCTATTGACGATTTTATCGGCAATGTCTTTTGCGGTAAGTCGGTCCAATTGGTCATTATCGGCCAGTCTATTGATTACTTCTTGTGCCTTAAGTTGTTTTTTTAATAAAAGGGTATTCATCAAGTGAACCGAATCAACATCTGGAAAATTTCTCTTTACTTTGCACCTGTGATGATCCCAGTATTCCTCTGGGACATAATGACCTGTTTTGATTGAAGTGGTTTTTCTAAAATGGGTCAGCCTCAAAATGATGGGAAAACATCCATTTTGGGTCATTCTGCGGGTGTCCAAACTTAGCTTTATACTCGTGTTCATGAACATAAGTTATAAAAAAATTTGCACGCAATTTGCACGCAAAAGCTTGGTTTCAATTGATTCTGTTTGAAATCAAAATTTATTAAAACATTGATAATCAATTAAATAACAGTAAATTTAATTTTACTTGTACCCCATTCGGCGACGCTGTTAATCAGAGGGTCCTTGGTTCGAGCCCAAGAGGGGGAGCAGAGATAGAAATCCAATACTAGAAATAGTGTTGGATTTTTTTGTTATGGCAAACTTTGTTCACAAGCCACATTTTCAAAAGTGAAAAACTGAACACTTTAATTTATAGGGTATTCTTAATGATGGAACAAAGTTTTAGATTCACGCTATAGCTAGTTTACCGAACAATATAGGACCAACCCGTTGTACGTTATATAAAATCTGTATGCAATAGTCCGTAATAGAGCAAATCGACCAAATTCCCTGAGGTTGTCCTGTAATCATCTCTTAACAACCCTTCTTTTTTAAAACCAATTTTTTCGGCAATGGCGATTGCCGAAGTATTTGTTGGATGCGTCCTTAAAAAAAGCTTATGGAAACCATGCTGTTCAAAACAGTGTTGACAAACAAGATAAAAGGCTTTGGCGGCTATCCCTTTGCCCTCATATTGCACATCTATAAAAAGTCCCATTTCTGTTTTTGGGATGTTCCAATCGATATTTTTTAGATCAATGAATCCTGCAATGGTACCGGAATCTACATCAATAATTATATAGGGGAAATACGCTTTGTTCTTGATTTTTTGTTCCACATCGTCAAGAAATCTTTTGGTGGTATCAATGGTTTGGGTTTTGGCTACGATACCGGCAAAAAAATTCTCTAGCCTATTTTGGTTGTTTTTCATTAAATGAAAAAAAGCATCAAGATCTGATGCTTTAAGGAGCCTTAAAGAATAATTATCGAAATTCATTTCTGAAGTTACTTATAGCTTTTCATATAAACGTACATCAACTTTGTTGCCATGAGGGAAGAACCGAATATGCTTTTCATGGTCATTATTAATGACCGATACAATATACGGTTTATCCCCGGACCAACTATTGCTCCAACGATTGGAATTTTCCCGTTTCAAATACTTCATTCCATTTCTTAACCCGGCTTTATGAGCTGGTCCATTGGGATCCACGCCGCGAATAATTTTTTCTTTGGAAGATTTTGATACATCAAACCCGGGGTAGAATAACTGTATTGTCCTATGGGTTAGTCGATACCCTTCAAACGCATTGGGTTCCAACGGTATATTTTTCCCGTTTATGATGAAGTCTTTAATATCCTGTTCAAAGTCAAGTGAAAACCTTTTTCCGTAGTCGAATATGTTTTCATAGGAAATTGCTCCGTTACTGTTTCTGGAGTTCTTATATAGGTATTGCATCATCTTTTTTAGACTAGATCTTTTTTTGGAAAGTTGATGGTCCCAGCGAAGAGCAAGAAGCGGGCCTCGATAATAGCTTAGTTTCTTTTGGGCAGCTCCAAAATTATCCCTGGAAGCTATTGTAAGGTAGGATTCATTGGCACTTGGATTGTTACGAATGCTTATGATGTCCTTATTGAATAGTTCCACCAACTGTTTTTTGGAAATGATTCGTTTTTCGAAAAGTATTTTTCTTGAAAAATACTCTGTGAATCCTTCGTGCAACCACTCATGTTTAAAATCGTACTCGCCTCTTAATGTGGGCAAATACATTTTATTGGGCAACCAGTTATGAAAATATTCATGCGAAATGAGGTCTTGAATATGTCCTGCACTTTCTTTTTTATCCACAAAACAATAAAAAAGATGCGGGATCGAGGCCCCGGCCAACAATCCGGTTCTTGGCAGAATGGTGATATGGTAAAATGATTGGTCCTTATCACTAAAAAAATCTTTTTCCGCTTTAATTGTTTCTTTGAGCTGCTCAAAAAAATCGGCTTTGTCAAAATTGAAATTCCCATTAACGAATACGGAATAATTTACCCCGTCAAGATCAAAGGTTTCTTGGGAACTGGCATCCATGTTACCTCCAAATCCAGTGGAAATCAGATTTTCGTAACTGGATTCCACTGTTATGGTATCCACCTGCCGTGATAACGATGAATATAGTATCCATTGCGGATTGTCGCTTTTCATGGAGATTTTGTAGGTCAATTTCTTCTCTAAGGGATAAATCGGCAACAACCATTGACAACCAGCTATATAAAAAAAGGAGTTTGATACGTTCGGAGCATAGGAATATTTATCCAGTTCTTCGGGGTTATATCTGATTTTATAGTTAATGTGAACTTCGCCATTTAGGTTTGGGGCTACTTTGCGAAAGTTGGAACCCACTTCGGTAATGGTTGTCCCATTTTCAACTTGAAAAGATTTTACCCATTGGTGCAGGTCTGGGGTTCCATAATAATCAAAGGGTAATAGTACCTTATGAATGGAATCGGACCTGTATTTTAAATCAACATGAAATTCCAATCCATCATCAACGGTAACGATTTTAAGGTTATAGTAAACCATATCTTTTTCAATAGCAGATATGGGCGTCGATTTTTTCTTTGGAAAGGAAGAAAGGGCAATAACGGTGGATATTAGAATAAGGAGGATACTTTTCATGATTAAAATATTTTTTGAAAATCGGGTATAGGGACTTTACATGTACACTATGCCGTTTCCTTTTTACTTTTTTTCTTTCTATAATGATCCTTGGATGCTATATAGATCTCTCTTTCAATTTCGGCATAAACCGTTTCTTTTTTATCTGTAAGGTTGACGCTTAGTTTATAGGTCTTTTCGTTGTGATTTGCTATGTCGCTTTTTATACCTTCTATAAATTCATCGGATAAAATGAAATCCGCATACAGTGTTTGACTTCCAGGGCGTTTAAATTTAATGGAAGCGGATTTGTCCCAAACCACAAAGTCATCTCCTAAAATTGTGATTAATTGAATCATGTAAATGGGGTCTGTTGCCGAGGACATGGCTCCTCCAAATAAGGTGCCCTTATAGTTTCTGTTTCTGAAGGATAGAGGAATCTTTACCTTAACCCTTTGAATGTTGTCCGAAACAAAATATACTTTCCCCGTACTTCTTTTATAGGCAGGATCCAACCTGAAAGCATACTTGAAAATAGTGCTCTTTTTGAAGAATTTTTCTAAAATCGTAATTGTTCCCTTGTTCATTTTTATTGATGCTTGGTGGATTCTCAAGTAAAAGCCGCCTATGTTTACTTGATTGCTTTCCCTTTAATTTGGGGAGTGATCGGTATAAATGGCGAATAAAGATGGTACGATTCTATATGCAGGGAATTGAATCCTGCACGTTCCAACAAGACCTTAGTATCTCGATTTGTATTGCAACCCTCAAAAAACCAGTGCCAAGGTTTATGGATCAGGTTTTGGATATATGCCAACATGGTGTTTTCATTAGCTTTTACATGTTCTATAAAAACAAATTTGCCTGATGGTTTTAGTATGCGTTTAATTTGGTCGATACATTGACTGGGATCTGCAACGGAGCAAAGCACCAAGGTACATATCACAAAATCATAAGAGTTCGATGGGAGGTCTATGGATTCCCCTACCAAGGTTTTAATCTCCAATTCGATACCATATTTATCAGCACTTTTTTTTAGGTTCTTGTGCATGTGCACATTGGGTTCTATCGCTATTAAACGTGTTCCTTTTTTTAAATAGCGCATGTTGGCACCTGCCCCGGGGCCTATTTCAACGACCGTTTGAGGGTGGTTTTTGAAAAGTTCCCTTTTTGAATTTCCAAACAAATAATCCATATAGCCCGAGAGCATCTTGAACATCCAGGAATTGATGGGGCCAAGAATAATGTTGTTTTTAAATACTGTACTCATTTTAAAGATTGTTGCTGTTATAAAGGTCGCCTTTTAGGTATTTGAGTCCGGAGTCGCATATAACGGTCACAACTTTTTTTCCTGGTCCAAGAATTTTTGCCCGTTGCATTGCGGCCCATACATTTGCCCCGGAAGTAGCTCCTCCAAAAATGCCTTCTTTTTGGGCAAGTTCTCTGGCTGTTCTATAGGCGTCTTCGTCCGATACGGCAATAATGTTGTCTATTAGATCTTTTCTTAAAATTGATGGGATAAAGGAAAGCCCAATACCTTCCAACTTATGTGTGCCACTTGTGTCCCCGCCCGATATGTTTCTAACATGCAAGGGTTCCACAGCAATAGTTTTTAGATTGGGTATCTTTTCTTTTAATATTTCCGAGTTGCCCGAAATGCAACCTCCACCTCCAACGGCCATTACAAACTCGTCGATGTGGGTTCCCAATGCCGAGATAATCTCTTTGGCCATTCCGTAATAACCTTTTTTGTTATCCGGGTTGTTGATTTGGTCCGTCCAAAATGTATTTGGTTCATCGATCAACTCTTTGGCCCTGCTTATCATTTTATTGATGATTTCACCGGTCAATTTTCCATTTTTGGCCGGAATAATTTCCACGGTGGCACCAAAAGCTCTCATGGTTTGGATTTTTTCTTCAGCAAAACCATCGGAAGAAACAAAATGGGCTTTATATCCTTTATTGGCACAGATCATGGCCAAAGAACTACCAGTGCTTCCACCGGTATATTCGACCACTTTGTATCCTTTTTTTAATTCCCCTCTTTTTTCGGCACCCTCGATCATGGCAAGGGCCATCCGATCTTTCATACTGCCCGTAGGGTTTGCTCCCTCAAACTTTACATATATATCTGCACTGTTCTCATCGGCTAGCTTGTTCAGTTTAATGAGTGGGGTGTTTCCTATTGCGTTCATATGTTTTTATTTTTTTAGGTATTGAAGAATATCGGTATAGATTATATCACTTCGGTTTTTGTAAAAATCTTTCAAAACGGCAGTATGACCTTGCCCGAACAGTACCAAGATCCGGTCTCCAGGTTCCATCATGGAATCGATATGGTACATTATTTTAAAGTTTCGTTCCCACCATTTAGCCACCACCTTAGAACCCACATAGTTGTTTTTTGTTCCCATTTTGTTGATGTACTCCAAATAAATATTTTTATTCAGGACATCGTATTTATTACTATTTAGAAACACGAAAAATTCTTTAAGAGTCAATTTGTTATAGGCATTTTGCCAAACATCCATCACTTGAACTTTAATGTCGGACATTAGATTTTCAAACAGTTTAGTTTGATTGGTCTTGTTAAGAAAGGTCATCAGACTATCAAATGGGAGATCTAATCGATAATCTGCAGGATACACATTTGTATGTCCCATTTTAGCGGCCAATCGAAAACCAATTTGCTGTCTTTCATTTATGGTCAGTGTATGGGAACCATTCAAATAAAGTTGGTAGGTCGAATCAATACCTGTTGCACCGTAGGGGTATTCCAGAATAACTTTAGTGGGCTTGTAATTTGATAGTGCCTGTACCAATGCTACAATTTCTTTTTGCCGTTTTGGAGAGTCAAGGTCATCTGTTTTCAAAGACATGGCGTCCGTTGAACCTGCGAAATGAAATGTTCCCAACAGCGCAATGGTTGGTTTGCTCTGTGATTGGTCAATACCTGATTGGGCTTTGACAATGCTGTAGAAAATGAATAATGAGATGAAAAGTAAATACGTTTTTTTCATGATGTAAAATGATTGATGGTCCTTGTTCAAGGGTTTAAATCACTCCTTTTGGGACTTGAAACATCCTTGAACAAAAGCATTTCTTTTACCCTACTTGAAGCGCCCTCGTAAAAGCCTGTTTCTTTTTGATAGTCTTTCGGGTTTTCAAAGGTTCCAAATAGTATATCTATTAATGGGATATCCGCATAATTGTTTCTGTGTATGTTCTTTCCATGGTGAATGGAGTGGCTTTCTGGTCGTTGGACAATATATCCCAGCCAATGAGGGGTTTTTATATTGGCATGTTGAAAAAAGGCCAAAAAGTTCACTGCCAGTAAAACAATCGTAATGGATGGTGGAGATATTCCAACGAATAAAGCCAAACATAAGCTCCCCATCAAGGTAAACCCAATCGCATCCAATGGGCTATGAAATAGGGCGCCATAGGTGTCCAGACGCTCGGCACTGTGATGCATTTGATGAAATATCCGCCAAAGAAAATCAAACTTGTGCATCGCTCGATGATACACATAAAGTCCCAATTCGTAAACCAATAACCCGATGATTGCACCTGGAACTACCCCCAATTGGGTTAAATCCAATAGTTGGTATTCAATCAAGTACGGGTCGGTCAATAGGGGAAGATAGGTGGCCACGAAAAAGAAGATCATAAAAAAGGTTAGCCCCCTTAATTTCCAGTATTTGATCTTGGGCAGCTCTCTAGCGGGAAATAACGATTCCCATGCCATCAAGAACACATAAAATCCAAGTACGGTTATTGATAGTGGATCAAGTAACACCTCTAATGGTGATGGCAATTGTGAAAATAAATTTTGCATGTTCTTTTATATTTTTTAGTTGCTAAACAGACTAGACGGTACAAATATAAAATTTATTTTAATTATACCAACTAGTCTGTTATAATTTGTGAATATTTAATATATTTGTTTTTATGGCAAGAGATGGAAAACCGACTCGGGACAAAATCCTGACCGAAACGAAGAATTTGGTGTTTTGTAATGGATTTTCTGGTACTAGTATTGATCAAATACTTGATAAAACTGGGATAACCAAAGGTGCATTCTTCTATCATTTTAAGACCAAAAATGCATTGGCAAAAGCTTTGATAGAGACATATGCTAAGGAAGATATGTCGCATTTGGAGTCGGCTTTGCAGGAAACCGAATCGTTAAAAGAGACCCCTTTAAAAAGGCTTTTGCAGTTTGTTCAGATGTTTATAGATATGATGAGAAGCCTAGAAGAACCGCCCAGTTGTTTATATGCTTCCTATTCGTATGAGTCAAATCAATTTGACCAAGAAACCTTGGATATTGTTTCGGATTCCATTCTGGAATGGCGGAATACCTTTACAGAACTTCTAAATAATGTACTGGCTGAGAATACACCAAAAAAGGATGTCGATGTGCAATCGTTGTCCGACCAGTTTGTTGTAATTTTTGAAGGGGCTTTTGTGGTTTCCAAAGCTCTCAACGATTCCGATATAACGGCCAAGCAATTACAACATTTAAAAAACTATTTGGAATTGCTATTTGTCCAAACGGATAGTTAACACTAAACATAAAGTAAATTGCAAATGAAAAAATCCATAAGCGTATTACTCGTATTATTACCGCTATTCATTTATGCTCAAAATTCTGGGTACAACCTAAATTCTTATTTGGATGAAGGAGTCAGGGCGCCAAACACTCATTACATAGGCGAAGCATGGTTAAATGGATTGTTGCACGCCGATGAAAATCTTGGTTACAACATAACTAAAGCAACTTTTAGAGCAAACTCAACTTTGGATTGGCATAAACACACCTCACCTCAGGTCATCATCATTGTTAAAGGTGAAGGTTATTATCAAGAAAGAGGAAAAAAGCCTTTAATTCTCAAGGTTGGAGATGTAATCAAGTGTAATCAAGATATTGAACATTGGCATTCATCTACCAAAGAAAATGACGTTACTTATTTGGCAATTTATAGTGGAGAAACTATTTGGACCGAAGTACTTTCCCAAGAAACTTACGATAATGTAGCTGAAAAACTAAAAGATGATTAAAACTACTTTGTTTTAGCTCTAATCACGCCCTAAAAGAGTTTGTTCACATGTTTCTATGATATGTTTTTAGACCAGTAAAAGTACTATCGTCAACATAAAACCGGCGGCAGCAAAATACAACCCCTTTTTATAGATAGGAGCCTTGGGGCGAAACATAAAAAAGGCCGAAACCGCAAAGAATAACAAAGCAATTCCAAAGAAAATACCCAGCCAGAACAGCGGGTTGCCGGTATGCATCTTATGCAGTTTGTTCATACTTTCCAAAACTGCGGGTAAACGTTTTTCTGTATAAGAAGCTTCACCAGTCTTTACATTATAGGTTCCCCCTGTAAAATATAGTAGGTCACCTTCTGTTTTGTCCACCTTAAATCCACGCTTTCTTAAAGCAGAGCCCAGGGCTTTTTCATTTAAGTTAGGTTCCAGTGTGGTATTCGTTTGGTATTCACTTTTCAAAAAATCCGTTGTTCTAAACGTAAGTACAATACCGCTAATGGCGTAAACGGCCATAATTCCGGCCAAAAAGAATCCAAGGTAACGGTGGAATTCCCTAAAGGTATTTTCTGATTTTCTTCCCATGGTTAAGATTGTATAAAATAAGGAAGAAAGGCCTAGGGGCCTTTCTTCGAGGTAAAGATATTAATCTATTTTTATTGCTGTGCCATCTCGAGGTGAATGGTCATTTCCACATCATCTCCTAATGATGCCATGTCTCCTCCAACTCCAAATTCTAATCGGTTTATAGTTCCTGTAAGCTTTAATCCTGCTTTTAATTTTTGACTTCGCTGATCGGTGATGATTCCGTTTACTTTTCCTTCCAAGGAAACTGTTTTTGTAACTCCGTGCATAGTTAGGTCGCCAGTAAGTTCAAAGGTTTTCTCTCCTGTTTTTTCAAAACTGCTGCTCTTAAAAGTGATGGAAGGAAATTTCTCCACGTCAAAAAAATCCGCGCTCCTCAAATGATTGTTACGTCTGTCATTGTCGGTGTCGATGCTGGCTGTTTTAATGTCAACGGAAAATTCAGCCTCGTCAAAAGTATCGGTAGCCGTGGCCGTAATATCAAATTCACTAAAATGTCCTTCAACTTCGGAAATCATCAAGTGTGTAATGGCAAAGCCGACCTTAGAATGTGCTCCATCCGATTTCCATGTGGATTGGGCGACCATCATTAGACTGGTCAAAAATGCCAATGCTAAAAATGTTTTTTTCATGATTGTGTAATTTTAAGTGTTTGCTGAATGGTATATCAATAACCTTTTCTTCAGGTTATAAAGCCTAAATATGATAGATTAGGGTTTAAATAATAAATTTTTTCCGCAAACGACATGTGTTAACCTCCAATCAACCAATCTATTATGTGGATTAACGGAGTTTAATGTCGTTGACAGGGTAAATTTGGTTGTTGATAAAACTGCTTTTCATTTAGAGAAGCATTATATATAGTTTTGAACTCATTTAACCTTGGTCCATTGATTTCTAAAAAAGAACTTCTTTTTCAAATCGTACTGCACATTTTAGTGCTCCTGTTTTTCTCTTTTGATAGAAACACGGGAAGCATTGTGGTGCATAGGGTTATATTTCTGTTATTTTATAGTGTGGCTACGATTGCAATTACATATTACCTGATGCCAAAGTTTTTGTACAAGAAAAAGTATTGGCAATTTTTCTTGGGTTCGGCATTTGTGGTAGCCATGGTTATAACTATAGAAGAAGTTATTTTGGAACCCATTATATTCCCGGGAACAAAGAGAGGAGATACTTTTCCAGGTGTTTATGTGTCACTATTGGGAACTTTACCGGTAATGTTTATTCTTTCAGGCTGTAAATTTGGTTGGGATGCCTTAAAAAAACAGACTCAAATAGATGAACTGGAGACCACCATTCAAGAAAGTGAACTACAGTTTTTGCGAAGCCAGATCAATCCACATTTTTTGTTCAATAACTTGAATAATCTCTATTCATATGCTTTGCAGGAATCGCCAAAAACCCCAGAGATTATTCTGGAAATGAGCGGTGTTCTTAGATATATGCTGTACGAGTCCAAAGAACAGTTCGTACCTTTAAAAAAGGAACTGGAGCAATTGGGCAATTTTATTCGGTTGTACAAATTACAGATAGAAGATAGGGGAGAGGTTCATTTTGATGTAGAGAAGATTGAAGGGGAATACAAGATCGCACCCTTAATTTTGATAGTATTTATCGAAAATGCATTTAAACATAGCCAATCAGGGCAGTCTTCCGATATTGAAATCGACATATCCGTAAAATTGAACAATTCTACTCTGGAATTTCGTTGCAAGAACAATTATGAACCAGGCTTTAGTTTGGATAGTGTAGCCAAGGGGATAGGGTTGCAGAATGTACAAAAACGACTAAAGTTGCTATACCCCAAAAAGCATTGTTTGGAAATCGAAGAAGCAGATAATTGCTACAAAGTATACTTGAGACTGGAACTGGAAAATGTATAGGTTATGAGGTGTATTATTGTTGAAGATCAACCGCCAGCTCAGCGGATATTGAAAAAATTCATTCAGGATGTGCCTTCCTTGGAGCTGGTAGATGTGTTCTCCGATGGGTTAAAGGCCATGGATTTTCTGAATAAAGAATCGGTAGATTTGATGTTTTTGGACATCCATCTACCAAAAGTCAATGGATTGGATTTTTTGAAGAGTATTCCAGACCCACCTCATGTAATTTTAACCACAGCCTTTTCTGAATATGCTTTGGAAGGCTATGATTTAAATGTTATGGACTACTTGTTGAAGCCTTTCTCGTTCCAACGTTTTTTGCAAGCCGTGAACAAGGTGAAAGTCAAGCACGAGCACATGATATCCAAGAATGAAAGTGCTCCCCTTACCGAAATCTACGTAAAATCCAGCCACGAACACATCAAGGTGCTGGTAAAAGATATTTATACCATTACCTCGGACTCGGATTACACGGAAATTCACCTAAAGGATAAGAAAATATTGTCCAATGAGCCTCTTCGCCATTGGGTTGAGGTTTTAGGGGGCAATCAATTTTATCAGATACATAAATCCCACATTATTAACACCAAGAAGATTGATAGGATTTCCGGCAACTTGGTACTCTTGACCAACGGAGCCAAAATACCCATGGGCAGGGCATACAAGGATAATTTTCTAAAAGGTATATTACAATAAAAAAGCCCGGAAAAGTTTCCGGGCTTTTTAAATATCTTGTCTATTGGCTTACTTCGCGAAGTAAATATAGATGGCGATTACAATAAAAGCGATAAATCCACTTGCAATTTTTACATGTTTCCAAGGCTCTATGGAAACCTGTTTGGTGTATTCCAATTGGAAGGGCTCTTTTCTAGGATAGAACTTTCCAATAATAAGCATGATGATAATGTTGGAAATGAACAATATGGCCATTACGTGAAGGTAGTGGGGATAAGCACCAGCTTCGACCAGATTTAGTTCAGCAGGGTCGGTAATTCCATTTGCCTTAGCTTCAGCCAGTGCATTGGCGACCATTTTAGGGCCAATAATAAACTGACTGATGATGTATAGAATAGACCCAGAAAGGATACCGACTTTGGCTGCAATGGCCGGAACTCTTTTGGTGAGATATCCAACTACAATAATGGTGAAAATAGGAATACTGTAGATTCCATTGATTTCTTGCAGATAGTTGAACAAACTTCCTGCATTGGCAATTAGAGGAGCAATAAACATTGCTGCAAGCGCCAAACATACACCAAAGACCTTACCGTATTTTACTATGGTCATTTCCGGGGCATTTTTATTGATATGCTGTTTGTAGATATCTATTCCAAATAAGGTTACAGAACTATTGAGTACACTATTAAAGGAACTCAAAATAGCACCGAACAATACTGCGGCAAAGAAGCCCATCAAAGGTTTGGGTAGTACGGCCCTTACCAGTTCTGGATAAGCAAGGTCACTGCTTGCTAATCCTCCCTCAAAATAGTAGTAGGCAATCATCCCGGGCAATACTAAAATAATAGGCCCCAAAATCTTTAAAAATGCCGCTAGAAGTAATCCTTTTTGACCTTCGGCAAGGTTTTTGGCTCCCAGTCCCCGTTGAATAATTTGTTGGTTGGTTCCCCAATAGAAAAGCTGAACCAACATCATTCCGGTAAAAATGGTTGAAAATGGCACTTCTTGTCCAGGGTTTCCCGTAGAATCAAAACGTTCCGGATTAGCGGTCATTAAGGTCTCCAGTCCTCCAAAAACACTTCCGTCACCAATAGCCATCAAACCAAAAACTGGAATCAGGACACCTCCAATAATAAGTCCTACGGCGTTTATACTATCCGAAACCGCAACTGCCTTCAACCCCCCAAAAACGGCGTATATAGAGCCTATAATACCAATTCCCCAGATACAGATAACCAAAGCAGTGGAATCTGAAACTCCAAGTAGTTCCGGTACATTGAACATGCCGCTAATGGCAACAGAACCGGAATATAAAATTACAGGAAGAAGCACCACCACATAACCTGTAAGAAACAATCCAGAGGTTATCGTCTTAGTGGTGACATCGAAACGCTTGGCCAAAAACTGTGGCACAGTGGTCAACCCACCCTTTAAGTAACGTGGGAGTAAAAATAGGGCCGTAACCACAATGGCCAGTGCAGCCAAGGTTTCCCATGCCATTACAGAAAGCCCATCTTTGTAGGCACTTCCATTTAGCCCAACTATTTGTTCGGTAGAAAGGTTTGTTAATAGCAATGAGCCCGCAATGACTCCGGCGGTAAGGCTTCTGCCACCCAAAAAATAACCATCGGATGATGTCTCATCAGTTTTTCTAACGGACCACCAGGATATTATTCCTACTAAAAGTGTGAATCCCAAAAAGGAAATAAGTGCCATAAATTAAAGTTTGATGTTTTGGCTCAATACCAAAACAGTTTGTTTAGTTGTGGATCAAATATATTGATTAATGATATTTTCGAACAGCTCTTGCTGACCACTCCTCTTTTTAATATCTTGATTTGTAGTGGCATGTGCATAAAGGTCTTCCAAAGAAAGTTTGCCTGTTTCGAATGCTTTTCCAGAACCAGTATCAAAAGATGCGTAGCGATCACTGCGCATGCTAATATAATTGGAATTTTCTAAAATGGCATTAGCCGCTAACAATGCTCTGGCAAAAGTATCCATTCCACCAATATGAGCATGGAAGATATCCTCCAAATCTGTAGAGTTCCTTCTTATTTTAGCATCAAAATTGATTCCTCCTCCCTGGAATCCACCAGCTTCAAGAATCACCAACATGGCTTTGGCGAGCTCATAGACGTTAACGGGAAATTGGTCGGTATCCCAACCATTTTGATAATCACCTCTGTTCGCATCAATACTTCCCAATAAATTATTATCTGCTGCTACTTGAAGTTCATGCTCAAAAGTATGCTGTGCCAAAGTAGCGTGGTTCACTTCAATATTGAGTTTGAAATCGTCCAATAAATCGTACTTGCTCAGGAAGCCCAAAACCGTAGCTGAATCAAAATCGTATTGATGTTTTGTGGGTTCCATGGGTTTTGGTTCTATAAAGAAGTTTCCTTTAAAACCTTGTTTTCTGGCATAATCTTTTGCCATGTGCAGAAAACGGGCCATATGGTCCAATTCCCGTCCCATATCGGTGTTCAATAGCGACATATATCCTTCTCTACCTCCCCAAAAAACATAGTTTTCACCTCCAAGTTTAATGGTCGCATCAAGTGCATTTTTTACCTGGGCACCAGCAAAGGCAACTACATCAAAATCAGGGTTGGTTGCAGCCCCGTTCATGTATCTTGGATTACTGAAACAGTTTGCGGTTCCCCACAAAAGTTTCACTCCTGATGCGGCCATTTTCTCTTTGGCATAATCGGTGATGATTTCCAATCTTTTTTCGGATTCGGCCAAAGTGTTTCCTTCACTGATCAAATCAAAATCATGGAAGCAAAAATATGGAGCACCAATTTTTGTAATAAACTCAAAGGCAGCATCCATTTTATCCTTGGCTTGTTGCACAGGGTCAGCACTTGTCAACCAGGGAAATTCCATTGTAGGGGCACCAAAGGGGTCTCCACCAATTCCTGTAAAGGTGTGCCAATAGGCAATGGCAAACCTAAAATGTTCTTTCATGGTCTTGCCACCTACCATTTTTGTTTCATCATAATACTTGAAGGCGAAAGGATTGTCCGATTCCTTTCCTTCAAATTGAATCTTATCAATTCCTTTAAAAAATTCCTTATCTCCTGTTGTAATCATAATTTATTTATTGGTTTGTTCAGTTGTTTAAATACTCATTTAAGGATTTTTTCCATTTCAAATAGGCTTCTTGATATACTTGAGCCGAAATTTCAGGTTCGTGGGTCAATTCTACCTTGTCCGTAGCAGTAGCTTCCCCTATATTCTTAAAAACCCCGAAGGCATATGCCGCGGCTCTTGCTGCACCAACGGCACCTGTGGTTTCAACAATGTTGATTTGACTATTGGTGAGTGTGGCTATGGTCTTGGAAAAAATTTCGGCCCTAAAAAGGTTGTCATTTCCAGCCTTTATTGAGGAAATATTGACCCCGTCGTTTTTTAAGATTTCCATACCATATACAAAAGAGAAAGCAATACCCTCCAAAGCGGCCCTGTATATATGGGCAGCCTTGTGCACATTAAAGTTAAGGTTTAGTATCCGAGATCCTTTGTTGTAATTCTTCAACATTCGTTCTGCGCCATTTCCAAAAGGGAGAATCTGGAGTCCATTGGACCCAATGGGAACGGTTCCAGCTTCTTGGTTCATTTGATTATAGGAAATTCCGTTGCTAAGTTCGTTTTTTATCCAGCTATACTGGATTCCGGTACCATTGATACATAACAATTTCCCTATTCGCGGATGTTCCGAACTATGATTGGTGTGTGCAAAACTGTTGATCCTTGTATGTTCGTTGGTATTTTTTTGACCCGAAATGGCATAGACTACCCCCGATGTTCCACCCGTGGCAGCAATTTGTCCAGGTTCCATTACATTGAGCGATAATGCATTGTTGGGTTGATCACCTGCCCGATACATGATGGGAATGCCTTCTGGCAATCCACTTTCCACAGCACCTTGTTTGTTTACAATACCCTGTTCCGAAAAAGAGGGACGAATCTCTGGAACCAAGGATGAATCTATTCCCGCGTCTTCCAAAAGCCAATCGGCCAAATCATTTTTTTTAAAGTCCCACATAATTCCTTCAGAAAGCCCGGAAGGGGTGGCGATACATTGTCCGGATAACCGTAAGGCGATATAATCGCCAGGAAGCATGAATTTATGGATTTTCTTGTACAGATCAGGCTCGTTGTCTTTGACCCATTTCAATTTGGAAAGGGTGAAATTTCCAGGAGAATTCAATAAATGTTCTACACATTTTTCAGTGCCAGCACTTTGAAAAAGTCGCTCGCCAATATCCACTGCTCTACTATCGCACCAAATAATGGAAGGTCTGAGCGGTTTTAGGTCTTTGCCCACAACGACCAAACCATGCATTTGGTAGGAAATACCAATTCCTTTAATGTCTTTTTCATCAATGCTGTTTTCTGAAATTAATTTTTTGGATGCAATACAAAGATTTTGCCACCAAACCTCTGGATCCTGTTCGGCCCAGCCTGGTTTAGTGGAGGTAATGTCCATTTCCTTCTCGGGATATTGGGCCATGCCAACAAAACTCCCGTCATCGGCGCGTATCAAAGCCGCTTTTATGGAGGAACTTCCAATATCAAAACCAATCCAATACATATATAAAGGTTAAAAGCGCAATGAAAATAGCTAATTATTATGAAGTTCATCTTATTGTTTTAAATATTCAACAGAAAAATCAATAATCGTTTGCTAACAATAATTTAAACTAAAAGGTGCGGCTACTTTCTTATAAATTTGAGTAATTTGAAACATAATTTTATTATTTGTAAACATTGATTGATAAAAGTGTGGTCCAAAAGCGACCGGGTCTACTATTTGTTCTGCATGCTTCTCTTGCTGCTTTTGGCACTTACTTTTGTATGTACGCTTTTAGAAAGCCTTTCTCTGTAGCTACTTTTGAGGGCTTGGCTTTTATGGGAATGGATTACAAAATACTACTTGTTATTGCCCAGGTTTTGGGCTATGCGCTTTCCAAATTTGTCGGGATAAAAGTTATATCAGAATTAAAACCAAACCGCAGGTTACTCTATTTAATTTCGTTGATCGTACTGGCCGAAATGTCCCTGTTGCTCTTTGCTTGGGTACCGGCACCGTACAATATTCCGTTTATGTTCCTCAACGGTTTTCCATTAGGGATGATTTGGGGAATCGTGTTTTCTTATATCGAGGGAAGACGGTTTACCGATATATTAGGGGTAGTGCTTTCCGCTAGTTTTATTGTTTCTAGTGGGGTGGTAAAATCAGTAGGGCTTTTTGTGATGAATTCCTGGGGGGTGAGTGAATTTTGGATGCCCTCCGTAACCGGGGCTCTATTTTTTATACCACTTTTGATTTGCTCT
Organism: Flagellimonas lutimaris; assembly: GCF_051494225.1. Lineage (GTDB taxonomy): Bacteria > Bacteroidota > Bacteroidia > Flavobacteriales > Flavobacteriaceae > Flagellimonas > Flagellimonas lutimaris_A. The sequence continues at coordinate 17,759 of NZ_JBNPYE010000010.1, forward strand.
TACCTTTTGCAAAAAGTACCTCCGCCAACACCTGAAGATATTGCCAATAGAACAGAACGAATCCCCATGACTGCCATGGATAGAAAAAGCTTGATAAAAAAGTTCTTTTTTCCATTGCTCTTAATTGTATTGTTCTATACTTTTTTGACTGCTTTTAGGGATTTCAGGGACAATTTTGCACGTGAACTTTGGGACAGTATAGGTTACCAAGGTGATGCTTCTGTTTTTTCAACTTCTGAAATAATTATCGCTATGGTGGTACTATTGATTATTGGTGCCATTTTCTATATTAAGGACAACTTTAAAGCTCTTTTGACATATCATGCGCTGCTTTTATTGGGGACACTGGTTTTGGCCGCAAGTACAGCCATGTTTCAATTGGGAATTTTAGATCCATTCATATGGATGGTATCCACAGGTTTTGGACTTTACATATGTTATGTACCATTCAATTGCCTTTTTTTTGATCGTTTTATTGCCACTTTTAAGGTGAAAGGAAATTCGGGTTTTCTTATTTATATCGCCGATGCCTTCGGGTATGTGGGCAGTGTTTTGGTCTTGTTGTATAAAAACTTTGGACAGGCCAACTTATCTTGGCTCAACTTCTTTGTATATGGAACCTATGCTGTTGCCTTTATCGGAATCTGTAGCACGGTAATTTTATTTCTACACTTTGCGGCACGTCGCAAAGCGGAACAACTAAACAACCAATTGGAATATGGACAAAAAATATGATGCCGTCATAATTGGTGGTGGCATTTTGGGGACTTTTCATGCCTACCACGCATTGGAATTGGGCTTGAAAGTATGTTTGGTGGAAAAAGATGCCTATCCCAAAGGGGCGACCACCCAAAATTTTGGACAGGTAGTGCCTTCGGGCATGAATACCAAATGGCAAAAATATGGTCGTGAGAGTCTTAGAATTTATAAAGAGATCCAGTCCAAGTTTGATATCAGCATCCGTCAGAATGGAACGGTGTACTTGGCCTCCAACGAGGAAGAGGAACAACTATTGGTAGAACTTAGGGCTATAAATAGTGGAAACGACTATGCATCCAAAATGCTAACTAAGCAAGAGTGTTTGGAAAAATATCCTGGGCTACGAAAAGATTATGTGGTGGCGGGGCTCTTTTTTCCCGAGGAAGTTACCGTGGAACCTAGAACCATGATCCATAAGCTTCAGGAATATTTGGTTGCCCATAAAGGTTTGGAGATCAAGTTCGATTTTCCTGTTATTTCCTGTGAATCCGATGGGGAATGGGTATCGGTTCAGAATACCAAAAACGAAACCATTTTCGGGAAAAAGGTAATTATATGCAATGGAAGCGATTTTAAAAATTTATATCCAGAGACTTTTTTGTCGAGTGACCTTGAGGTTTCCAAATTGCAGATGATGCAGACCAAACCCCAAGGGAACTACAATTTAAAGGGGTCTATCTTAACAGGATGGTCCATTCGCAGATACGAAGCGTTTCATGAATGCCCGTCTTTTAAGAAAGTCAAGGAAAATGAGCCAAAGGAAAGCTTTCAAAAAAAATGGGGAGTACACATCCTATTTAAACAGGCTATGGATGGTTCTATTATATTGGGAGATTCCCATCAATATGCCAATGCCGATAAAATTGAAGATCTTGGTTATGACCTGGATATGGATATCGATAATTTTATGATCGAGGAGGCCAAGAAAATAATAGACCTGCCCACCTATCAAATCCAGAAAAGGTGGTACGGGATGTACTCACAATGCAAGAACAGCGATATATTCCAAAAAACTATTGACGATAACATTCATATAGTAACAGGGATTGGCGGAAAAGGGATGACGGGCAGTGCCGGATTCTCCAAAAAAAATATTGCTACAATTTTTAATACACAGAAAATCAATTTATGAAAAAAATAGAGTTGGCCGTTTTTGATATGGCGGGCACTACGGTGAACGAAGACAATGTAGTGTACAAAACGGTTAAGGCAGCTTTGGGCAAACACAATGTTGAGGTTTCTTTGGATACGGTACTGGAGTTTGGTGCCGGTAAGGAAAAGTTCAAGGCCATTGCCGATATTTTGAAAGAGACTAAAAACGAGAATGTGGATCCCAATGCTGTTTTTCAAGAGTTTAAAGAAATGTTGGAAGAGGCTTATGCCAATTTGAATGTAACCACCTATGATGGTGTGGAAGAACTCTTTCAAGTATTGAAATCCAAAAATGTGAAGGTGGTCCTGAACACGGGCTACGACCATAAAACAGCACAATCCCTATTAAATAAATTGGGTTGGGTTCCAGGCGAACAAATTGATGCATTGATTACAGCCGACGATGTGGTAAAAGGAAGACCATCTTCGGAAATGATTGATAAGGCCATGGCGATGTTCAAAATATCAGAATCAGAAAATGTTTTGAAGGCCGGTGACTCGGTTATTGATATTGAAGAGGGTAAAAATGCCAACTGCGGATGGACCGTCGGGGTATTAACAGGAGCTCAGACCCGTGAACAATTGGCAACTGCCGACCCTACCTTAATATTGGATTCGTTGGCTGATTTGGCCAAAGTATTGTTTCCTTGATTATATAAAGAAATAGACCACCAACATTTTAGAGGGAACTTTTCCTCTGTTGATAGGTACATGGGGGATTCTACCATCAAAAAAAATGGAATCCCCTTCTTTTAGCAGCACTTCTTGATCTCCTATCTCATAATAGCATTCTCCGGTTAAAATATATTTGAACTCGAAAGCATCGGTTACTACCTTATCGCGTTCCGAGTTGGGCTGTACTTCCAAAAGCACACTTTCAAAACCTACGGAGTTCAATTGTTTTCCAAAAATGTAGTTGTATGAGAACCCAACAGCTTCATCTTCTTTTTCTATGATGGATTGCTCATCTTTACGAGTGACCAAAAAATTATGGCCATTGGCCTTTGGAATACCATCAAAGAAATCTGTCATTTCTGTTTCCAAGGCCCCAACTATTTTCAAAAAAACTGGCAATGAAGGAATGGTTCGGCCATTTTCAATACGGGAAATAAGTCCTGCAGTTACTCCGGCACTGATGGCAACATCATTTATGGTCTTTTTATTGTTTTTACGAATTTGCTTAATTCTTTTTCCAATACCGATGAGGTAATCTTCCATTTTTATATAGACTCTAAAAGTTTAGTATTTATAATATTCTTTGATTGGTCATAGATAAGAAAAAAAATCTGTTAATCTATTGCTGTACTGGGATATGTTCTAAAAATCAGTGTTGGCGGCAATTACTAAAAATTGAATATTTGTAAATAATGTTAACATAACATTAGGATATTTCATTTAACCTTTCCGTATCGTTTTTTTAATCTATTTGAAGGCCTGTCTTAACTCATGTGTTGGATATTTGTTGATAAATAATTAACCGAATTTTACAAATACTCAACAAATGAAAAAATCGATTGTAGCATTTTTACTTGCTTTTACCGTAAGTATAATTAGCTATTCGCAAGTCACCTTTTCAGGAAAGGTAGTAGACGAAAACAGCGTGCCGTTGCCTGGTGCATCGGTAGTTGTTAAAGGAGGATCCACTGGAGTGGCCACAGACTTTGATGGAAATTTCGAAATTGAACTTCCACAAGGCGGGGAGATGTTGGTGATTTCCTATATAGGGTACTTACCACAAGATTTGGATACATCTGGAAAAAGTACCGCAACAATCATGTTGCAACCGGATTCACAACAATTGGAAGAGGTTGTGGTAACCGCCTTGAACATTACTAGGGATGAGGAATCCTTGGGTTATTCTGTCCAAAAAGTGGGAGGTGATGAAATTTCACAATCAACCAGTACCAATACGGTAAGTACTTTATCAGGTAGAACAGCTGGTGTTCAGGTGGTTACCAATGGTACAGGTCCTGGGCAATCATCATCTGTAGTAATCAGGGGGTATTCCTCTATGCAGGGAGACAACCAACCATTATTTATAGTGGATGGTATTCCAATTAATAACAATACCGATACCCGAACCAATACGTTGGGTGGTGCTTCTAATATGAATCTGGACTACGGTAACGGTGCTGCCGAAATCAATCCGGATGATGTGGAATCCATCTCTGTATTAAAAGGTGCAAACGCAACAGCACTTTATGGTTCCAGAGCTGCCAACGGAGCGGTCATTATTACAACGAAGTCAGGTAAAGGGCGTAAAGGAGGAATTAGCTTTAGCTCCAAAACTACTTTTGAAAACGTTCTAAAAGCTCCAGAATATCAAGGAGTATATGGTCAAGGTAAAAACTTTGATTTTCAATTTGTGGATGGTTACGGAAGCGGAACCTATGATGGTGTAGATGAATCTTGGGGTCCATTGTTGGATGGAACTTTGCGTGCACAGCACGATTCCCCAACATCAAACGGACTTCGTGGCGGTGATGTTCACGGATTGGATTATATATTGGGGTCTTCGGGTGTTGATTTGGACCGAAGGGGAACCATTACACCTACACCATTTGTATATGGTGGAAATCCTGCTGAAGAATTCATGGAAACCGGTAGGACTTTGATCAACACGGTTTCATTTTTTGGTTCCAACGATAATGGAAACTACAGGGTGAGCTATACCAACTTGGACAACAAGGGTATTGTTCCCAATACCGACATAAAAAGAAACACCATTTCTGCTTCTGGAGACTATCAGATTACAGATAGATTAAAGGTGTCTTCAAAAATCAATTATATCCGGTCAGATTCCGATAACCGTCATGTAAATGGATATGGTACTGAATCTGTAATGTATCTGTTCATTTGGTGGGGTCAACAAGTCAATGTCAATAGTTTAAGAAACTACTGGCAAGATGGTCTAGAAGGATTCCAACAGTACAACTACAATTATAACTATCACGATAACCCTTACTTTACCATGTATGAGAATACCAATGGTTTGGCTAAGGACAGAATCATAGGGAACCTTTCTGCAACCTATGATATCAGTGATGATTTCAAATTTATGGTAAGGGGGGGTCGTGATTTCTTCTCCGAATATAGAACCATAAAAAGAGCTTATTCTACCCAGCGTTTCCCTAACGGACAGTTCAGGGAGGATAAAATCAATTTTCAGGAAACCAATTTGGATTTCTTGTTGACCTATGACAAGGATATTACCGATAAATTCAAGGTCAATGCCAATGTCGGTGGAAACAGAATGGTACAGAAAAACCATTTCAATTCCTTGATGGCCAACAAGCTTTTAATTCCAGGAATCTATTCTTTCTCCAACGTGGATGGAGCCTTGGTGCAGCGTACAAGCCGACCTGAAAAGCAAATAAACTCCTTGTATGCATTTGCTCAATTGGGATGGAACAGCAGTATTTACTTGGACCTAACTGCCCGTAACGACTGGTCTTCTACATTGCCAGAGCAAAACAACTCTTATTTCTATCCATCCGCTTCATTAAGTGTGGTGTTATCCGATCTATTTGATTTTAGTGGTCAGGATGTGCTAAGCTTTGCGAAACTTCGAGGGGGTTGGGCACAAGTTGGTAGTGATACCGATGCCTATAGACTTTCGGATTATTATGCTTTAGGAACCCCCGTTGGTGATAACCCTACGGCGAGCCCTTCCAATACATTGCCCAACTTTGATTTAAAACCTGAGATTCAGACATCGTATGAGTTTGGGACCGATTTGAGATTCTTCAATAATAAACTATCCTTGGATGCCACTTATTATAACTCGGTATCCAGAAACCAGATTTTGGACATCGATTTGCCCATTACCTCCGGTAAAACGGCAAGGACCATCAACGCAGGTAAAATTCGTAACCAAGGTTTGGAGATTATGTTAAGCGCCAATCCAGTTTCCAATCAGAGTTTTAACTGGAATACCTCTTTCAACTTTGGATTGAACCGAAACAAAGTCTTGGAATTGGCCGATGGTGTTGAAAGATACCAATATGGAGGAAATGGTATTTCCCTTGTCGCTGAAGAAGGAGGCTCCCTTGGTGATATGTGGGGAACAGGATTGGTAAAAGTGGAAGATGAAAATAGCCCATATTATGGTGACGTAATCTTTAATGAAGGCCTTGTTCAACAGGACAATACTTTGAGAAAACTCGGAAACTTTAATCCAGATTTTACATTGGGCTGGAACAATACAATTACCTATAAAAATCTTTCACTCAACTTTTTGCTCGATTGGAGACAAGGTGGGGAACTCTTGTCCAGGACACGTTTGATTGCTGCAACTTCTGGTAACGTTGTGGAAACGCTTTGGGGACGTTCGCCAGAATACGGAGGTCCTCATCCAGGTATTGCGGATTCAGGGCTTTCCTATGTAAATGGTGATGGTGTGACCCAAACAGATGGGATAATTGGTGATGGTGTGAAATTGCAAGATGGAGAATATGTACCCAATGATGTTATTGTACCTGCCAATGCATACCATAACAACAGATATAGAAGAAATAACGAAACAGAAGGTATTTACGATGCCACCTTTATAAAACTAAGAGAAGCGAGATTGACCTACGATTTCCCAACCAAATTGTTCAAGGGAGATGATATTAAAAAATTGAGCTTCTCAGTAATTGGGACCAACCTTTGGTTGTGGGCCAAGGATTTCAACCACGGAGATCCAGAGCTATTGTCTTTCGGAGGTGGAAGTTATGTGCCAGGGGTGGAAAATGCCACAGTACCTACTACTCGTAGCTTAGGATTTGCAATCAACGTAGAATTTTAATCAGGTTAATAACAACAACATGAAAAAGATATTTTTTATAGCGACAGTACTTGCAACGGCCCTTTGGTCTTGTGACAAGTTTGACGTGAGCAACGATAATCCGGATGTTGCCTTGAGCATCAACCAAAATCCGGAACTTCTCCTGACCAACCTTCAAAGAAGATCTATCAGGGAGGCCGTAGGTGGTTCTTGGAGTGAAGGAAACCTAATGGGACAATATGGTGCCCGAATTGTATTTACCTCTTTCGATTTGTTCGACTGGGGAGACCAAGGTGGAGCATGGAACAATTATTACTACGCCATTAGGGATGCAAAGGAATTGGAAACTTTGGCCAACGAAAACGAACTGAAAAGTTATGTGGCTGTTTCCAAAATTATGCAGACTTGGGCTTACAGTATATTGACCGATATGTGGGGAGACATTCCTTATTCTGAGGTAAACCAGGCCAGTGAGGAAAACTATACACCTATGTACGATGAGCAAGAAGCGATTTATACTTCAATGCTTGCAGAACTAGAGGCTGCCAATTCCATCTTAGCTGGGGCGGACCTTACCCAAATTAAGGGAGATCTTTTGTTTGATGGTGATTTGGATATGTGGAGAAAGTTTGCCAACTCACTTAGACTGCGTTTGGCGCTTAGGTTAAGCGAAGTATCTCCTTCAACTGCCTCTAGCGTTATAGCTGAAATTTATGGGAATCCAGGGCAAAATCCTGTAATGGAATCAAATGATGACAACGCCGCTCTTACATTCTTGTCGGCAAATCCAGATGCTCACCCTGTAACTGAAGAATCTGTATATCGTGTAGGTTCTTACAACGAATACAGAATTTCGGAACACTTTGTGACTATGTTGGAAGGATTTAATGACCCTAGATTGGAATTTTTTGCCGACCCAACAGCTAACTCTGTGGAAGCGGGAACGCCTGAAATTGTTGGTATGTTGAATGGAGTGGTAGATGGACCTGCTTATACCTACCAAGGAGGGGATGCATTCCTTTCAAAATTCAATATTGATTACTTCTATTTTCAGTCAAATGCCAACCAAGCAAGATTAATGCTTTACTCCGAGGTACAGTTTATTTTGGCAGAAGCAGCACAAAGAGGTTGGATAACCGGCAATGCCCAAACGTTTTACGAAGAAGGTGTTACTTCCAATTTTGAATATTGGGGGGTGGATCTGCCAGTTGATTACCTCACAAGGACTGGCGTTGCTTTTGATAATAGTTTAGAGACTATCATGACCCAAAAGTACATTAACCTGTTCTATACCGATTACCAAGGATTCATCGAATACAAAAGAACCGGTTTCCCTGCCACAATTGAGCCAGGACCCGATGCTTTCTACGATGTGTACCCAAGTAGGTTCGAGTATCCAAGTAACGAGGAATCTTTGAACAATGCGAACTATACCGAAGCTGCCAACAGAATTGGTGGTGACCAAATAACTACCAAGGTTTGGTGGGAAAACTAAGGTTTGCCAATGTTTAAAAAGAAACTTCATAAAGTAATGATCATGACCACGGGAATTTTGCTCCTGTGGTCTTGTTCTTCCAAAAAGGAAAAAGTCCCAAAAGGAATCGAGCATATTGTTGTCATCGGGATTGACGGGATGAGTCCCAACGGTATTCAAAATGCCAATACGCCAACGTTGGATTCCATGATTCAAAATGGAGCTGCAACCCTACACGCGAGGTCGGTTCTTCCATCAAGTTCCAGTCCCAACTGGGCCAGTATGATCATGGGTGCCGATACGGAACAACACGGTGTAACCTCCAATGGATGGGAAAAGTTCGACCACCAACTACCTCCCGTTGTGGTTACCGAAAATGGAACCTTTCCAACCATTTTTACACTTTTTAAAGACCAACAACCCGAAGCCCATGTCGGAGCCATTTACGATTGGGATGGATTTGGGCGCTTATTCGAAAAGTCAGATGTGGATTTTGATATTGATGGGGACCACGAGGACAAAACCACCGAGGAAGCGGTAAACTATATTAAAGAACACAAGCCAAAATTCACTTTTATGCACTTGGACCACGTGGATCATGCAGGTCATGCCCAAGGTCACGGGACTCCAGATTATTACCTAGCGGTGGAAAAAGCAGATTCCTTGATTGTAGAAATCGTGAATGCAACAAAAGACGCGGGCATCTTCGAAAAAACCATGTTCATCGTTTCTGCAGATCATGGAGGATTGGGCTTTGGACACGGAGGGGAAAGCTTGGCCGAAATGGAAATACCCTTCATTATGTACGGTGCAGGTATCAAAAAGGGCTACAAAATAGAAGAAACCGTTTATCAGTACGACAATGCACCTACTATAGCCTACGCCATGGACTTGCAAATACCTCAAGCTTGGATAGGCAGACCTGTAAAAGGCGCTTTCATAGGAAATGAAGCCCCAAAACTTATCTACAAGCGAAAAGAGCAAATAACCCAACCAAAAATTCTTCCGGATGCTGGCTATTTTGAGCCGGCCGGGGGAGTTTTTAAAGCAGATTCGGTTGCTGTGGTAATGCAAAACGCAAATAATGTCGGTGAAATTTGATATGCCATTGGAAACAAAGTGCCCACATTGGAAAACAGCCAAGTGTATCAAGATATGTTTTACTTAAAGCAGACGGACATTATTAAGGCAGGGGTCTTTCAGAATGATCAATTGGTAAGCACCATTGCCGAAGGAAGCTTCAGAATTGTATCAAAAGGAAAACAAGATCCAGTTACGTTTCAAGTATATCAGGTGAACGGGATAGAAAAGTTACCCGATTTCGCTGATTTCAATCCCATTCTTGAAGGTTTTGTAACTGAATTTTCACATAAGCAGGCATTATCAGAAGAGATACCACAAGAGCAAGTTGCTGTTACTTTTGAAAGTTATTTGGAAGTGCAGGAAGCAGGGAAATATACTTTTTTCACCAATAGTGATGATGGCAGCAAACTATATGTGAACGGCACTCAAATTGTAGACAATGACGGCGACCACGGTGTAATGGAACGCAGCGGTTCTTTGGAACTTGCCAAAGGGAGACATTTAGTACGAGTGGAGTTTTTTAATGGTGGCGGAGGCTACCATTTAGATGCAAAGTATAAAGGTCCGAATATCCCAAAGCAAATCATTCCGGCAAACCATTTATATAGAGAAAAATAAGTATGTATTTCAACCTCAAAAAACTTGGTCTTTTCTTCCTCATCTTTTTGATGATGCAAATCGTTAATGGGCAAGACCGGAAACTACCCAAATGGCAACCCGGATTTTTGGATATACACCACATTAACACGGGTAGGGGCGATGCGGCTTTTATGGTATTCCCCGATGGAACAACCATGTTGGTGGATGCAGGTGATATGTCAGAAACCCATCCGAGGACAACATCGAGAAGAAACGCAAAGTTGGTTCCCAACAGGTCCAAAACCGCTCCCCAATGGATTGTAGATTATATACATCAATTCTTGCCCGAAAAGCAGGAGCGTCGATTGGATTATGCCCTGATCACCCATTACCACGATGATCACTTTGGAGAGCTGGATTCCTTGCGCAAGATTGCTCCCGGAGGGTATAAGCTAACGGGGATTATGGAAGTCGGAACCTTGATTCCCATTAAAAAATTGATTGATCGTGGATTTAATTATCCAATCAATTTGAAAGATAAAGAAGTGCAGTCCCAAGAACGATTTTCTAGGGATGCCTACGGAATGATTCCTACCTTGAAGGAGTATTGGAATTTCATTGCATATCAATCGGAAAAAGTGGGTTTGGAAAATGAAGCCTTACAGGTGGGAAGTAACAATCAAATTGAATTAAAACATCACCCAAAGGATTATCCCAAGTTTTCTGTTCAAAATATAGCCTCCAATGGGAATATTTGGACAGGTTACGACAATTCGTTTTACCCACTTTTTAAAGAAGGGGAGTATCCGGGAGAAAACCCTCTGAGCAATGCTATCCGAATTGATTTTGGAAAGTTCAACTATTACACGGGAGGAGATATTGCAGGCATTAATGGGTTTGGACAGACCGATATTGATGCCTTGGAATCCCACGTAGCCCCAGTTGTTGGTCCGGTGGATGTAGCAACTTTGAATCATCATGGCAATCGGGATTCACAGAATCCATTTTATGTGCGGACAATTCGTCCTAAAGTATGGATTCAGCAAAACTGGACGGCCGACCATCCAGGGGAAGAGGTGCTGAGAAGAATAACATCAAAAAAGCTTTACCCCGGCGACCGGGATATTTTTTCGACCATTATGCTGCAAGGCACCAAAGATGTGATTGGTGGTAGGTTGAATCAATATAAAAGTCAAAACGGACATATTGTTGTTCGGGTTTATGATAACGGCGACACATATGATGTTTATGTGTTGGACGATACATCCGAAGAGCGAGAAATAATAAGTAAGCATGGACCATACAAAACGCGATAAGCACAACTCAGGGTCTGTTGTGGAAGGCGATATCAATCTAACTCCTGCTCGGGGGGAATGGTTGCAGGACGAAGTGAGCGAAGAGACCAGGGAGCTACTGGAAAAGGATGCCAAGTATTTTATGCATCAATCCATGTCCACCCCTTGTTTGGACGTACTTCAAAATTGTGAAGGATCGCACATTGAAAGTGTCTCTGGAAAAAAGTATCTGGATTTTCATGGAAACAATGTGCATCAAATCGGGTTTTCCCATCCAAAATTGATTTCAAGATTAACGGAGCAACTTCAAAACTTAACTTTTTCCACCAGAAGATATGCCAATGAAACGGCGGTTCAATTTGCGGAGAAATTAACTTCCTATACTCCCGAAGGGCTCAATAGAATTCTATTAACACCAAATGGAAGCTCAGCAATCGGCATTGCCTTAAAATTGGCCAGGGCCGTAACAGGTAAGCACAAGGTAGTCTCCTTTTGGGATTCGTTTCATGGAGCCTCTTTGGATGCTATTAGTGTAGGCGGAGAATCGGCTTTTCAAGAACATATGGGACCTTTGATGCCTGGTGTGGAACGAATTCCACCTCCAATTACCTATCGTGGTATTTTTGAAGGGAATGAGGACAAAGCCCTGGAATATTTAGAGTATGTTTTGGAAAAAGACCAACAAATTGGAGCTTTTTTGGCAGAGACTATCCGCAATACCGATGTGCAGATTCCCTCGGAAAAGTTCTGGAAAGGAGCACGGGGACTCTGTAACAAACATGGTGTTTTACTTATTTTAGATGAAATCCCAATCGCTTTCGGAAGAACGGGCACTATGTTCGCTTACGAACTGTTTGGCATTGAACCGGACATTCTTTGTTTGGGAAAAGGCCTCGGAGGAGGAATAATTCCGCAAGCCGCCATTGTTACCCGAGAAGAGTACAACAAATTTGGGCATATTTCCCTTGGGCATTACACCCACGAGAAAAGTCCGTTGGGGTCTATGGCGGGATTGACCCTTTTGGAAGTTTTGGAAGAAGAAAACCTCTTGCAGAAAGTAAAGGAAGATCAAAAATTCATGAAGAAAGCCCTTTACAAAATGCACCGAAAATATTCTTTGATCGGAGATGTGCGCGGAGTTGGGCTTTTATGGGGAATCGAATTGGTAACCGATAGAACCACCAAAGAAAAAGCTACAGCCGAGGCCGAGGAAATCATGTACGAATGCTTAAAACAGGGGTTGAGTTTTAAAGTTTCCAAAGGAAATGTACTCCAACTATCACCCCCATTGACCATAACCAGAGAAGAACTTGAAAAAGCCGTGGAAATTTTAAATGAGGCTTTTCTAAAAACCAATGCCATAGCCTAATGAAAAAAATCACGCAACTCCTTATTGTGTTTTGTATGGGTTTGATGCAAGTAACTGCACAAACCGAACCCCAAATTTTGGTACAGCCTTATCTTCAGGATGCCGAACCCAATTCCATTGTGATTATGTGGGAAACCACTAGCGGCGAAAAAAGTATTGTAGAATGGGGAACTACCGAGAAATTGGGCAAAAAAACATCTGGAAAGGCCTGCGACATCAATTTCTCGGATTCCAGGGTGCATACCGTAAAATTGGAAGGCCTAAAACGTTTTACGGAATACTATTATCGGGTAAAAACGGGCAAGGCCAAATCCGATATCTATCAGTTCAAGACCCCTCCCTTTTCCAGTGATCAGGAATCGTTCAATATTGTTGCCATGAGCGATATGCAATACGATAGCCAGCATCCGAACAAGTTTTCGGAAATCGTGAATCAGGGAGTGCTTCAATATCTCGAAAAAGAACACGGAGGTAAACTGCCCGATAATTTAGCTATGGTCATGATACCTGGGGATTTGGTTCAGAGTGGAAGTAAATATTACCAATGGAAGGAACATTTCTTTGATCCAGCCCAAAAATTATTTGCTGAGGTACCTGTATATCCCGTTTTGGGGAACCATGAACGGAATTCCGTTTTCTATTTTAAATATTTCAGCCTTCCCGAAAATGGAACCCCTGCTTACGCCGAACATTGGTGGTACAAGGACTATGGCAATACGCGAATTATTGGGTTGAATTCCAACGAAGGCTACCGTGATCTTCGGGAACAATATGAATGGCTGGAAAAAGTATTGGCCGATACAGAAAGGAACGATGATATTGATTTTGTTTTTGCGCAATTGCATCACCCACACAAATCCGAACTTTGGATACCCGGTGAAGAAGAATCAACAGGAAAAGTGGTGAAAATGCTCGAAGCGTTCTCCACCAAAACAGGAAAGCCGAGCATTCATTTTTTTGGACATACACACGGTTATTCCCGAGGACAGTCCAGAGATCACAAACATTTATGGATCAATGTGGCCTCCGCAGGTGGTGCCATAGACAATTGGGGTGAGTTCGAAGGACGTGATTACGATGAGTTCACCGTTACCCAGGACGAATATGGTTTTGTAATGGTGGAAGTTGATGGAAACCGAGATGATCCCAAATTCACCATCAAAAGAATAAGTCAAGGAAACAACATTAAGGAGAGAAACAACGAACTTCGAGATAGTATTACCATTTGGCGATTGGATAAAAAGCCTAATGCCCCCAAAGTGGTTTCTCCAATAAATAATGAGATGGTGAATGAAGAATTCGCAATGCTGAAAGCTGGAGAATTTTCAAGTCCGCTGAGCGGTGCTTTCCATGCCGCAGCACATTGGCAAGTTTCCGAGTCGCCCGATTTTGACAATTTGGCCTTGGACAGTTGGAAACAGTTTGAAAACTGGTATTACAAGGAAAACCGTCAAAAAGAAGACGATTTGACCGATGAAAAGACCAAACGATTAAAACCCAACACTACCTATTATTGGAAGGTTCGATACCGTGACCAAAACCTCAATTGGAGCGATTGGTCCGAAATAGCATCATTTAAAACACCACAGGAAAATGAAAAATAAAATTATTCTTTTGATGGCTGCCCTTGCAGCAATGTTTAATATCAATGCGCAAAACGAAGAAGACACCAAGGTGATATTGATCACTTTGGATGGTTTTCGCTGGCAGGAACTGTTCACGGGAGCGGACTCCCTTTTAATTGGCAACAAGGATTATGTCCACAATGTCAATATGTTGAAAAAGGCTTTTTGGAGGGAAACACCAGCAGCAAGAAGAGAAACACTATTGCCATTTATATGGAATCAAGTGGAAAAGATGGGTCAGATTCATGGAAATCGAAAGTCGGGCAGTAAGGTAAACTTGACCAACTCCATGTGGTTTTCCTACCCAGGCTACAACGAAATTTTGACAGGAGCCTCGGATGACGAACGTATCACTAGCAATGATAAAATACCAAACCCCAATACTACGATTCTGGAACGATACAACAATACCCCCCAAGGCAAAGGAAAAGTAGGTGCCTTTGGCAGTTGGGATGTGTTTCCATACATCATCAACGAAGAGCGTTCTGGCGTTCCGGTAAATGCGGGTTTTGAAGCCGCTACAGGAAATTTGAACGAAAGGGAAAAATTCTTGAACCAGCTTCAGGAACAGATACCAAGTCCATGGGGTTCGGTTCGGTTGGATGCCTTTACCCATCATTATGCTTTGGAGCATATGAAAAAAGAACATCCGAAGCTTGTTTATATTTCTTACGGAGAAACCGATGATTTTGCCCACGATGGGGATTATCAGGCGTATTTAAAATCGGCCCATAACACGGATTCTCTTATCAAAGAGATTTGGGAATTTACCCAACAGGATGATTTTTATAAGGGTCAAACCGTTTTCATAATCACCACCGATCATGGTAGGGGGACACAACCTTTAGATACTTGGAGAAGTCATGGAAGTAACATAAAAGGCGCAGGTCAGGTTTGGATGGTAGCTTTTGGAAAAAATGTAAAGGCTTTGGGCGAGGTTCGTCAACAGGAACAATTGTATTCCAACCAATTTGCACCCACAATTTTAAAATTGTTGGGAATGCCTATTTTGAAAGAAATAAAGGGGGAACCCATAAAATTATAAGTTTAAGTAGGTTTGATTCAGTTTATTAGTTTGCGTTAATCCGCAAGAGACCCGTACCAAGTGTACGGGTCTTTCTTTTAAGGCAATTGATTAATAGCCGCTGTTTTTGCCAAAATAGTTACCTTAGGGCAGTGTATTTTTAACTATATGGAAGAAGAGCTTTTAGGAACATTCAGCAACTATTTTGAACAACCCCTTATCGATGAGATACTTGCAGAGGGTAAATTAATGGAAGTCCCTGCGGGCGAAACCATAATGGACATTGGACAGTATATCAGAAGCATACCATTGATGTTGTCCGGGGCCATAAAAGTACTTCGGGAAGATGAAGAGGGTGATGAGCTGCTTTTGTACTATTTGGAACAGGGCGAAACTTGTTCGGTAACCATGGCATGCTGTATGGGACATACAAAAAGTGAAATTAGAGCCATTACTGAGACGGAGACCAAACTTATTATGGTCCCCGTTCAGAAAATGGAAGAATGGATGGCCAAGTACAAAGGGTGGCGTAATTATGTTTTTGATAGTTATCAAAATCGCTTGAACGAACTGCTTCAGACCGTTGATAGTATTGCCTTTAAAAATTTAGATCAGCGACTTATGGATTATCTCAAAAAGAAGGTTGAGGTAACCAAGGATAATCGCATAAAAAGCACACATCAAGAGATTGCCTATGATTTGCATACCTCAAGGGTGGTGGTTTCCAGATTACTCAAAAAACTGGAAAAAATGAAAAAACTTGTGCTCCATAGAAATTATATTCATGTCATAGATCTTTAAGTTTGTACCCTTTGTTACTGTTGTTTGCCTTTAGGCAACCTATTTTTGCATAAAACCAATCGCATGCTCAAAAGGATTTTTCCTTTTTTAACGTGGATAAGCACCTATAATCGCTCATTGCTCTATGGCGATTTAATTGCAGGTATTACTGTAGGAATTATGCTGGTTCCTCAAGGTATGGCCTACGCCATGATTGCAGGTATGCCTCCCATTTATGGGCTGTATGCAGCATTGGTGCCCCAATTTGTTTATGCCATTACGGGAACATCAAGGCAATTGGCGGTTGGACCTGTTGCCATGGACTCTTTGTTGGTAGCAGCAGGAATTGGAGCTATGCAACTATCGGGAGAGGGAGCCTATATCTCAGCGGTTATATTCCTAACCTTACTCATAGGATTGGTTCAATTGCTTTTCGGGTTCCTTAAAATGGGGGCCTTTGTAAACTTTTTGTCCAAACCGGTAATTAATGGCTTTACTTCTGCGGCGGCTATATTGATTGGACTGGGGCAATTAAAGCATATACTTGGGATTGAATTGCCACAATCTGGAAAAATATACGTACTGCTAGGGAGTATTTTTAAAAGTTTGAATCATGTTCATCTTTTGACATTTGTTCTGGGGGTTTTGGTAATCCTGCTCATCATCGGTTTAAAAAAAATCAGCAAAAAATTGCCCATTCCTCTATTGATCGTGGTTCTGGGAATATTGGGTGTAGTGTTGTTCGGCCTTGAAGGTAAAGGAATCCATGTTGTAGGTGAAATTCCACAAGGACTTCCCAAATTTGAATTGCCCATTGGGCAATGGGATGAAATTGGTAAATTTCTTCCCATTGCACTTACCGTTGCCTTGTTCGGGTTCATGGAATCCATCTCCATTGCCAAAACTTTGGAAGAAAAACATCCGGAATACGAACTAGATGCCAATCAGGAGCTACGTGCCTTGGGATTGTCCAATATCTTGGGTTCATTCTTCCAATCGTTCTCGGTCTCTGGTGGATTTTCAAGGAGTGCCGTTAACGATGAGGCCGGCGCAAAAACTAGCATGTCGCTTGTTTTTAGCACGTTGGTCATTGCAGCTATATTGTTGTTTCTTACCCCTTTGTTTCATAACCTTCCTACCTTGGCATTGGGAGGAATCATCATTGTATCCGTTTTTGGTTTGATCGATATCAAATACCCATTGTTTCTATGGAAAAATAGAAAGGATGAGTTCCTGTTGTTAATAGCAACCTTTGTGATGACCCTTTCCATTGGTTTGATCGAGGGTATTATTTTAGGGGTATTGATTTCATTGTTATTGTTGGTCTATCGTATCTCCAAACCCCATGTTGCCATTTTGGGCAGGATAAAAGGAACAGATTATTTTAAGAATATCACCCGTTTTTCGGAAGACGTAGAAGTTTACGACGATATGTTGATTCTTCGTTTCGATGCACAGCTTTATTTTGGGAACAAAGACTATTTTAAAAAACAGCTTTATCAAGAAGTAGGAAAAAAAGGTACTAAGCTAAAGTTTGTGATCCTTAATGCCGAAGCCATAAATTATATTGATAGTAGTGCTACAGTATTGTTGGAACGGATAATTTTGGAGCTCCGGGAAAAGAATATCCAGTTTTTGATAGCAGGGGCCATTGGCCCTACAAGGGACATCCTTTATTCAAGCGGAATAATCGAAATATTAGGAGAAGAAAACCTATTTGTACAAACTATTGACGCCGTTGAATGTTGCACGAATCATCAAGAACGAAGTACGATTCAAAAAAAGGTGTCTTTGCAATCACAGAAAAAGAGTTTGTAACTTAAGTCACAGAACATTAGAAAACACAAGATTATATTTGGTAAAAACCATATCACATGAAAATTGAACAAATTTATACAGGATGCTTGGCCCAAGGGGCTTATTATATAGAGAGTGAAGGGGAAGCGGCGATTATTGACCCATTAAGGGAAGTAAAGCCCTATATTAAAAAAGCCGAGGAAGATGGAGCCAAGATCAAATACATTTTTGAGACACATTTCCATGCAGATTTTGTAAGTGGACATGTTACTTTGTCCAAAGAAACAGGGGCATTTATTGTATATGGCCCAACAGCAAAACCTTCTTTTGAGGCTATTATTGCAGAAGATGGACAAGAGTTCAAATTGGGAAAAATCACCATAAAAGTGTTGCACACACCAGGGCACACTATGGAAAGTTCAACCTTTTTGTTGAAAGATGAAAATGGGAAAGACCATGCAATTTTCAGTGGGGACACTTTGTTCCTTGGAGATGTTGGCCGTCCGGATTTGGCACAAAAGGCCGCCCATATGACACAAGAAGAATTGGCAGGAACCTTATTTGACAGTCTTCGTGAAAAAATTATGCCCTTGGCCGATGATGTAATTGTTTATCCTGCGCACGGGGCTGGTTCTGCTTGTGGAAAAAACATGATGAAAGAAACTGTGGATACTCTGGGGAATCAGAAAAAGATGAACTATGCCTTAAGGGCAGACATGACCAGAGAGGAATTTATCGAAGAAGTTACCGAAGGTCTATTGCCACCACCTCAATATTTTCCGTTGAACGTAAAATTGAACAAGGAAGGCTACGAGGATATTGATACCGTTTTGGAAAGAGGAACCCAAGCCTTAAGCCCTGATGCTTTTGAAGTTGCAGCCAATGAGACCGGGGCCATTATCCTGGATGTTCGTCATCAGGACGATTTTGCAAAAGGACACGTTCCAAGATCCATTTTCATAGGATTGGACGGAAGTTTTGCACCTTGGGTGGGAGCACTTATTGCCGATGTGGCACAACCTATCTTATTGGTTACTCCCAAAGGAAAAGAAGAAGAAACCGTTACCCGACTTTCTAGGGTTGGTTTTGACAAAACTTTGGGATATTTGAAAGGTGGTGTTGATGCCTGGAAAGAAGCGGGTAAGGAAATAGACACTGTTGTCAATATAAATGCCGAGCAATTTAAGCAAAAGGTCGATGAAGGAGTTCCAGTATTCGATGTAAGAAAAGAATCTGAATTCAACGCAGAGCACGTTGTAGATGCGCATTTGACCCCCTTGGATTATCTTAACGATCATATCGCCGAATTTCCAGAAGAGGAAACATTCTACATCCATTGTAAAAGTGGATATAGAAGTATGGTTGCAGCATCCATTCTTAAAAGTAGAGGAATCCATAATTTGGTCGATGTTTCCGGTGGGTTTGAAGACATTAAAAAAGTTGGAACGCCCGTAACCGATTATGTGTGTCCAAGTACCTTAAAATAGGGTTGGTGATGAAGAATACACTCAGGTTGACCTTGAGCTTGGTACTTTTGATGGGAGTCTCCTCCTGTCAATCACAAGAAAGCACCAACATCACAAAAGTTGATAATAGCTTCATAAAACAAGAAGTAGTAGGTAAGAATGTACAGTTGGTGGATGTAAGAACACCAAATGAATACAATTCTGGTCACATTGACAATGCCGTTAATTTTGATTTGAGCAGACAAAAGGCTTTTATACAACAGATCAACACCCTGGATAAAGATAAACCTGTTTACCTTTATTGTGCTGTTGGGTCGCGTAGTGCCTATGCAGCAAAAATTCTTGAACGCGAAGGCTTCACCAAAATTTTTGATTATTCGGGCGGCTACATGGATTGGGTAAGGAATCAATAAGTTTTCGGATTATTTTTTCTTATGTAACCATCGTTACTGACCAGACTTTTTATCCTGGGTATTTTGCCCTATATAAATACTAAAACAGAATATGTCATTATTAAGCTTTTTGTTCAAAGGGCAAACACTTCCCGATGAAGTTGAAATCTTAGATAGAGAAGATTATAAAAAGGCAATTACCAAAGGCAAGGTTCAACTTGTTGATGTTAGAACCAAAGGAGAATTTATGTCTGGCCATATTAAAGGCGCAAAGAATATAGATTTTTTTCAAGGATCTGCATTTGAAATTGCTTTTTCAAGATTAAAAAAAGACAAACCTATATACCTATACTGCCAATCTGGAAACAGAAGTCAAAAGGCAGCTAGAAAGCTCGTAAATATGGGCTTTACCAAAGTTTACGATCTCCGTGGTGGATATAGAACATGGACCTATTAATTTGAAGGAAGCTACAAATGAAAACAACACTACAGGTGCAAAACCTAAAATGTGGGGGATGTGCCAAGACCATTTTCAATAAGCTTTCGGGTATAAAAGAAATTAAAGATGTGATTGTGGAGAAGGATAGCTCATCGGTTAGCTTTGATCATCAAAGCGCCGATGATGCTTCCTTAGTTAAAGAAACCCTTAGGAATCTGGGTTACCCCACTATCGATGATGAAAACGGTTTTGTTGAGAAAGCAAAATCCTTTGTCAGTTGTGCAAGTGGTAAAATGGCACAATGATGAAAAAACTTTCCCTTTTCATATTGTTTGTATTATTGATGCTTTCCTGCAAAGAGGGACCCAAAACAACTGATGGTGACCCTGAACAGGTGGCACAATTGAGCGCTTACTCTCCTGAAGCGGGCAAAAAGTTGATGGAAACCAAATGTTACCTATGTCACAACCCATCGGTTCCAGAGAACGGGCAACGCATCGGTCCACCTATGGTAGCGGTAAAAGCACATTATCTGGATGTTTACAAGGATAAAGAAGCATTTGTGAAGGGTATCATGGAGTTTGTGAAAGCACCTTCAGAAGAAAACACCATGATGCGAGGCGCTGTGCGAAGATTTGGATTGATGCCTTCCCAGCAATTCCCAGAAGAAGAAATCCAAAAGATAGCCGAGTACATTTACGATTATCAAATTGAAGAGCCCGATTGGTTCAAAGAACATTGGATGGACAGACGGGGCGATTCATTGTACAATAAAGGAAAAAAGCTAACGGTCATATCCCCAGAAAAGAGTCCAAAGGAATTGGGAATGAAATATGCTTTGGAAACAAAAAAAGTGTTGGGTAAAAACCTCATGGGAACCATTCAGAACAAAGGTGTTGATGAGGCGGTTGTTTTTTGTAATGAAAAAGCCTATCCGCTTACGGATAGTATGTCCACAAATTTCAATGCTCGAATAAAAAGGGTTTCCGACAAGCCTAGAAATCCAAATAATAAAGCCAATGCTACAGAATTGGCTCATATTACAACCTTTAAAAACAAAGTTGCAGCGGGAGCATCTGTTGAGCCCATTTTAAAGGAGGAGAACGGGAAAGTGTATTTCTATTATCCCATTGTCACCAATACAATGTGTTTAAACTGTCATGGAACTCCGCAAAAAGAAATCGAACCAGAAGTATTGGCCCATTTATCACAGCTATATCCGGATGATAAAGCAACAGGATATGGTCCTAATGAGGTAAGGGGCATTTGGAGCATTGTCTTTGATGCTTCAAACAATTAAACTAAAGAACTTCTTTATTTTTTTGGTTTCTTAAATCCATACACCAACTGTCCCCAAAACCCTTTAGGTAGTTTTTCATCACCAGGGAATCCCAATTTAATTTTACCACTGCTTTCGGGAATGTAATTGGTCTTAAAAATATAATCCCAAATACTGAGACTTATCCCAAAATTCACCCCGTATGAACCCTCTGGAATGGTATAAGCATGATGGTACAAGTGCATTACTGGGTTGTTCAATATATATTTTAGTGGTCCATAGGTCAATTTAATGTTGGAATGATTAAAGTGTCCGATGGCAATGGCCGCAAAATGTACAATGTAGGCTTGCTCTGGTTCAAAACCTCCAAGAACCATAACACCTATGGTTTTTAAAGGCTTGTAAAGAATGTTTTCCATCCAATGGAACCGTAAATGGGCGGCAAATCCCATCTCCTTTACACTGTGATGCACTTTATGAAACTGCCAAAGTACCGGGTACTTGTGCAAAAGCACATGGGTAAACCACTGAACAAAATCCAACACCACAAAAAAGACCAGCAATTGAACCCATTGCGGCCAATGTGCAATATCCATAATGGTCAAAGTTGTTGCGGTGATCCCCAAATCCTTAAAAAGGACTCCGAGTAATTTGTACACACCGCTAATGACAATGGCAAAAATGAAAAAGTTGAAGAACATGTAAAATGCATCCAACCAAAAATCCTTTCTAAAAATAGATTGCTCTTTGCGCCACGGGAACAGGATTTCCAACCCCCATACGATAAGGGAGATAATGATAAGGCCCCAAAAGTAATTTGAGTACCAGGGAACTTCAAACAAAATCGATTTCCAAGTCCAGCGCACAGTTCCTAAAAAACCATTGGCAAGGGCATCAAAATATTCAGTCATAAACATTAAATCTTAAGTCGTGCATTACATTGAAACTTACCGCTAAACAGGAAAAGACTTTTCAAAGTAAAAGAATACATCAAAATTAAATATACTTTAAAAATAAAGAGGGCAGTGTAACCAAGGTTACCATATGTTTTATTTCCAAAAACTACTTTTGATGTATGCTCTTTAAGAAACCGTAATGGATAAGATGCTGACGATCAGTTTCTTTTTGGTAACTTGTGTTAAGAATCATAAACTAACGATTATGAAAAAAAACATGGGCGGTGCAGACCGTACAATTCGAATTATCTTGGCACTTGGTGTTGGAGCATTGTATTATTTTAATGTGATTACTGGAACATTGGCATATGTACTGCTTGCATTGGCAGTAATATTTGTCTTAACAAGCTTTGTTAGTTTTTGTCCTTTGTACACCCTGTTTGGGATCAATACAGGCAAGGTCAAGAATTAGGTTTTTTGGTTGGTTGATAAAGGAAGCCGCTCTACTAAGAGCGGCTTTTTTTATTATAAAATGATAATATTCATATAAAAAAGCCTGTGTTTTATCAATTATGTAACTTTTGTTACAAGATATTATGACTTTCCTCAATATTTTACCAAGAATTGAATTTAACTAAACAAACATGAAGTCACATTATCAAATTTTAATAATTGGTGGAGGAACGGCTGGTATTATGACAGCTGGCCAGTTATTGCGGAAAAATAAAAAGCTGGATATAGCTATAATAGAACCCTCGGAGACACATTACTACCAACCTGCATGGACCCTTGTTGGAGCTGGAACCTATGATTTTGATAAAACCAAAAAGCCCATGGCAGATGTAATGCCCAATGGTGTGGATTGGATTAAGGACAAGGCCGTCGGTTTTGATCCGGAAAAGAATACGGTCGATATGGAAAGCGGTGGTGATATTACCTACGATTACTTGGTAGTAGCTACAGGATTGGTAATGGAGCCTAGTATGATCAAAGGACTGCCCGAAGCATTGGAAAAGGGAGTGGCCTGTAGTAATTACATCGACCCTGAACATACATGGGAAACGATTCGAAATTTTAAAAAAGGAAATGCACTTTTCACCCAGCCCACTACACCTATTAAATGTGGTGGTGCTCCACAGAAAATAGCCTATTTGGCTGCCGATTATTTTGGAAAACAGGGACTTAAGGACAGTACCAATGTAATTTTTGCCACACCAGGTTCTGTGATATTTGGCGTAAAGGAAATTAGGGAAACCTTGAATAGGGTAATAGATCGTTATGGTATCCATTTTAAACCGTTTTATGCTCCCAAAGAGATTGATATTGAAAACAGGATCGTACACTTTAGCCATACCGCACCCGAAGAGAACAGATGTGTTATCAATGAAGATAATGAGTTAGGAGAAAAAATGATTGGGGATGTGGATATCCAAGTGCCTTTTGATATGTTGCATATTGCCCCTCCACAGGCAGCGCCAAAATTTGTCCGTGAATCTGTGCTGGCAAATGATGCCGGATGGTTGGATGTAGATCATTTTTCCATGCAGCACAATAAGTATTCGAATGTGTTCGGTCTGGGAGATGTAGCAGCCTTGCCAACGGCCAAAACTGGAGCTGCAGTTCGTAAGCAAGTTCCAATTGTGGTCGACAATATTATGAGTTTGCTCGGTGGAAAAACTGCTGAGAACCATTCCTATAATGGTTACTCATCATGTCCGCTAGTGACAGGATTTGGCAAAATGACCCTAGCGGAGTTTGATTACAACAATAATTTTATTCCAGACCCTAAACTAAAACGCATGCTGGTTTTTAATAGTGCCAAAGAACATTGGAGACTTTGGATGCTAAAAAAATATGGACTTCCATATTTGTATTGGAACAAAATGATGAAAGGTAAAAACGTTTAAAATCAAATAATCAGAAAATTATAATCCTGAGGAATATCATGTTTTAAAGGAGGTTTTCCGATTAAATTTGGTTCAAATAAAAACCAATACATTTTGAAAACCTTGAATATTCCTTTAGTAGTGTGGGAGAACGGTATCTGGATGATAGGTCTGTTTGCCCTTGTGGTCGTTATTTTGATAGTAGCAGTTTTGGCCATGATGAACAGTGGTAAAAAGTAAACGCTAACCACATATTTAAGAGATGGATTTAACATAAGAATGTTTTTTATGTTAAATCCATTTTGTTTGTAACTTTAGTAACCTAATAAAGTTGGCGTTAAAGCTACTTTTGAAAGCACAAAATATCACTTATGGAAACCGAAATACTTGCTCGGATCCAATTTGCCTTTACTGTTGCTTTTCATTACATATATCCCCCACTTAGTATAGGTCTTGGATTATTATTGGTCATTTTTGAAAGTATTTATATTCGAACCAAAAATGAAACCTACCACATACTGGCCCGTTTCTGGACCAAAATTTTTGCACTGACTTTTGGAATCGGCGTTGTTACCGGTATTGTCATGGAATTTGAATTCGGTACCAACTGGGCCGTATATTCCCGTTATGTAGGTGATGTATTTGGTAGTGCTCTGGCCGCCGAAGGTATTTTTGCCTTTGCTTTGGAAAGTGGATTCCTGGGAATATTGCTGTTTGGCTGGAACAGGGTGAAGCCTTGGGTACATTTGGTATCTACCATTGGAGTGTTTCTAGGTTCCATGTTTTCTGCTATTTGGATTGTAGTTGCCAATAGTTGGCAACAGACCCCAGCAGGATTTCACATAGTGGGAGAGGGGATGGACGCCCGTGCCGAGATTACCGATTTTTGGGCGATGGTGTTCAACCCATCCAGTGTAGATAGACTGACACACGTATGGCTTGGAGCTTTTTTAGCGGGAGCCTTTTTGGTGTTGAGTGTACATGCCTATTATCTCATTAAGGGAAAGTATGTGGAAATTTCCAAAAAAGCGTTTAAGATTGCCTTGGTCGTAGCCACCATATTTTCGTTAGGACAATTGTTCACAGGTCACCAATCTGCAGATGGGGTGGCGGAGAACCAACCTGCAAAACTCGCTGCACTCGAAGGCCATTTTGAGGCATCAGCACCTGCCGATATGTATATTATGGGTTGGGTAGATAAAGAAAAACAAAAGGTTACGGGTATTAAGGTTCCAGGAGGATTATCGTTTTTGTTGGATTATGATTTTGAAGCACCGGTAACTGGTCTCAATGCCTTTCCCGAAGATGAGCGCCCTTCCCAAATCAATGCGGTTTTTCAATTTTATCACATTATGGTGGCTATAGGAATGACTTTGATCTTTTTGACTCTTTTTGCGAGTTTTTTGATGTGGAGAGGTAAGTTCTTTAATAAGAAATGGTTACTCTGGATTTTTGTTTTCGTTGTTTTTTTACCTCAAATAGCCAATCAAGTAGGTTGGTTTGCCGCCGAAATGGGAAGGCAACCCTGGGTAGTTTATGGACTTCTGAGGACTGATCAGGCATTTTCCCAAGCCGTTTCAGAGAACCAGATTTTGTTCTCCTTGATTTTGTTCTTTTTGGTGTATGCCTTGTTGTTTGTTTTGTTCATTTATCTATTGCACAAAAAAATCAAACATGGACCGTATGAAGAATCAGAAACTGACGATACGCCTTTTGGAGGAACATTAACTCATATGATGAAATAAGGATTATGGAAACGTTTTTAGGATTGGATTATCCCACATGGTGGTTTTTGGTAGTAGGAGGTCTTTTCTCAGGATATGCCATTTTGGATGGTTTTGATTTTGGGGCGGGCGCATGGCATCTCTTTCTAAAGAAGGAGAATAGCCGTAGAATCGCATTGAATGCCGTTGGCCCGGTTTGGGATGGCAACGAGGTTTGGTTGGTGATCGGAGGGGGCGCATTGTTTGCAGGATTCCCTGTAATGTACGCCACTATGTTTTCGTCCTTGTATATTCCTTTTATGTTGTTTTTGTTGTTCATCATTTTTAGGGCCATTTCCATTGAGTTTAGGGGTAAGGAGCCAATGCTCTGGTGGCGTAGGCTTTGGGATGTTTGCTACAGTGTTTCCAGTATAATGTTGGCTTTTTTACTGGGTGTTGTGCTTGGTAATGTATTACAGGGAATAGCCATAGGAGAAAACTATCAATACGAAGGAGGCGTACTTTTCGAATTTTTGAATCCATATGCATTGATGACAGGGCTCACCACATTGTCACTTTTTATGGCTCATGGAGCTATTTTTCTTTTGTTAAAAACAGAAGGAAGGTTATTTGCCAAGTTGACCCTGCTTTTAAAAAGAGGAATGATCTTTTTTATGGTCAGCTTTGCTGTGACCACACTTTACACTTTAATTTATATACCTCATTTATCAGACGATTTTAAGAGCAATCCATCACTTTTTATAATACCGTTACTTACTTTTCTCAGTATTGCCAATGTGCCCAGACTGGCCGAAAAGCGAAAATATAAATGGGCCTTTCTGTTTTCATCATTGACCATAGCATTTTTGTTGGTATTGGTGGCTGTTGAACTGTATCCCGTTTTGTTGCGCTCCAGCATAGATCCACAATATAATATTGATATTTACAATGCTGCCTCTTCTACAAAATCCTTGCAGATTATGATGATTATTGTAGCCATTGGAACTCCCTTGGTACTCTTCTATACCATTTTTGTCTACAAAACTTTCTGGGGAAAAGTGAAATTAGACGAAACCAGTTATTAAAGATTGAATCAATTCAATATCAAGGCCCTGCATATGTAGGGTCTTTTTAGTTAATGTTTTGTTTAAAGTGAAGGATACGGTAACTAATGTTACTGATGTTCATCGGCGTAATAATGACTTTTAGAAAAAAAAGTTATGAAAGTACGTATTGAAAGAATTGGTTCCGTTTTTATGTTGATGCTGTTTGTATCCACGATGATTTTTGGTTGTTCGGACTCCAATGATGATTCAGTTGACCCACAAATTGAAAACGGTATCGATGATGATATCAATGATAATATTAATGACGATGACGTAGATGACGGGTCTTCAATAGTTGATGAAGATGAAGCAGCATTGTTGTTTATGTTGGAGGAGGAGAAACTTGCAAGGGATACCTACAAGTTTTTGAACGAATACTGGGGCATGGTACAATTTGAAAACATTATGCAAAGCGAACAATCCCACATGGATGCCGTGGAAACATTGTTGAACGCTTACGACATTGAATATGAAATATTGGGAGAAGGTGTCTTCGAAAATGAAGACCTTCAGGCATGGTATGACAAATTTGTAGAGGATGGGGTTGTTGATGAAGTAGCTGCCCTAACGGTAGGTGCAACCATTGAGGATTTGGATATTGTAGATTTGAAAGAGCAAATCGAAGCTACCTCCAATACGGATATTGCAGAGGTGTTTTCAAGTTTGCAGTGTGGTTCCCGAAATCATTTAAGAAGTTTTGTACAGAGTATCGAAAATCTTGGAGATACCTACACTCCACAATTTCTCACACAAGAAGAATTTGATGCCATTTTGGAAGGTTCGCACGAACAGTGCAATTAGGCCAAAAAGTATATTGGAATAATCAAAGTCTATGTTGTTGAATTGGTACTGACCGATATTATAGCGTAGACCCTGATTTTCATCATTGTTCAGTACCTAAATACAGGTTTACTTTGTAAAGTTTTCTCTGTATTGAGGTTTTCTTTTATGCAATTTTCTCAGTAACACAAGTTACTGTGCGGGTATTTTAACAAATCTATTTTTGGCACAAATTAATTACGTATATGAAACGATTATTTGTTTTAATAATATTCTTTTATGCACAGGGACAATTGTTTGCCCAAGATCATGTAAAGATTTCCTTGGAGGATGTCTTGATGCGGGTACAAGAGTCCAATGCAAGTATTAAGGTGTCCGAGCAGGAAGCGAAGATGGCCAAATACGACTATAGGTTTTCCAATTCCATTTTCTTGCCACAGATTGCTGTTTCCCATACAGGGATGGCAACCACAAACCCATTGATGGCTTTTGGTTCTAAACTGAATCAGGAAATCTTGACCCAAGCGGATTTTAACCCTGCTTTATTGAATAATCCTGATCAGATTGAAAACTATGCTACAAAGGTTTCGGTAGAACAACCCTTGATCAATCTGGATGGGTTTTATCAACGTAAAGCTGCGAAAACCACTATGGAAGCCAAAGAGCTTCAAGCCATGAGGACAAGGGATTATCTCGATTTTGAAGCACAAAAGGCCTATGGTCAATTACAATTGGCCCACCGGGCGGTAGCTGTATTGCAAAAGGCTTACGATGCAGCAAATGCCAACTTGAACATGGCACAGAACAGTTATGATCAAGGATTGCTTCAAAAAGCAGACTTGTTGGAAGTAAAAGTTCGAGTGACCGAGGTTTCCGATCAACTGAAGACTGCCAAAAGCAATGTGCAAAACGCATCGGACTATCTATCATTTTTAATGAATGAACAAGGAAACGTAGTCTATGAACCATCTAAAGACTTGGTGCCCGAAAATTTAGGTGAGGCTGTAGAAAGTTCATTGGAAAACAGGGCGGATGTAAAGGCCATGGATTTGGTTTCCGAAGCCTACAAGGCAAATATGAGGGCGGACAATATGACTTTTTTACCAAGGTTGAATGCCTTTGCCAGCTACGAAATGTACGATGATCAAATTTTTCAGGCGGATGCCAAGGGATACATAATCGGGGCAAGTTTGAGCTGGGATGTTTTTAAAGGGTCCCAACGATTTGCCAAAGCAGGAAAGAGCAAGACCAGTTATGAAAAAGCAAAACAAGAATACGAACAGTACGTTGCCAAAAGTACTATGGAGCTACAACGCACCAAACGGATGGTCGAGGATGCGAAAAGCAGGCTCGAGACCTCAAAATTGGCTATGGAGCAATCCGAAGAATCATTGAGGATCCGCACCAATCGATTTAAGGAAGGTTTGGAAAAAACAACAGATTTGTTGGGGGCGGAAGCTACATATGCCGAAAAACAATTGGCCTATTATCAAACCATTTTTGAATACAATCAAGCACAATCCTTATTAACATTTTTAACCAAAGAATAATTGCGAGATGAAAAACATTACGATATATAAAAGCTTCACTTTAATCCTAGCATTGGGATTGACCCTTACAGGATGTGGAAGTGACAAAAAACAAGCGGTGGACACTGCAGAAGCTGTATTAGTCACTGTTGCTGATGTGGATACTGGTGATAGTTCCATCATTTTGGCGGGTAGTGGACAAATACAAGCTGTAAATAGCGCCACTTTGAGTACCAGAATGATGGGTTATGTAGAGACTTTGCCAGTTAAGATTGGTCAAAAAGTAAGAAAGGGAGACCTCCTTATTTCCATCAATAATGGGGACCTACGAGCTAAAAAAGCACAAGTGGAGGCATCCATTACAGAAGCAACGGTTGCGTTCAACAATGCCAAGAAAGATTACGAAAGGTTCCAGAACCTTTTCCGTGAAAACAGTGCTTCACAAAAAGAATTGGATGATATGACCGCGCGCTACGAAATGGCCAAGGCCAGATTGGAAGCTGCAAACCAAATGAAGAACGAAGTAAACTCCCAGTTCGCTTATGCCAACATAAGGGCACCTTTCAATGGGGTGGTAACCAATACTTACATTGATGAAGGTGATATGGCCAATCCAGGTATTCCTTTGGTGTCCGTGGAATCTCCGGGAGGATTTGAAGTGGTTGCCAAAGTTGCTGAAAACAACATTTCTAGTATTGAGGTGGGAACAAGGGCACAAATTCTTGTGAAGACGCTGGATACCATCATTACTGGAAAAGTATCCGAATTGAGTGCCTCGGCACAAAATACAGGTGGACAATATTTGATGAAAGTTTTATTGGACAAAACAGAAGCCAAGATTTTGTCAGGTATGTATGCAACCGTTAGGCTGGAGGCGGACCAAGAGAACAATGGTAAAACAGTTGTGACCGTTCCGTCCAAAGCCTTGGTTCATAAAGGGCAGTTGACCGGCATTTACACTTTAGGGCAGGACAACGTAGCCCTTTTACGCTGGTTGCGTTTGGGCGAAAACTATGGGGAAGAAGTAGAAGTATTGTCCGGCTTGTCCAAAGGAGACCAATATATTGTCTCAGCAGAAGGGAAGTTGTATAACGGAGCCAAAGTAAGCATTCAATAACCCAAAAAAGCTAAAAATGAAAGACGGACTTGCAGGAAAAATAGCCAAAGGGTTTATAAGCTCTAAACTAACGGTGCTCCTTATGATCGTATTTATGGTCATTGGGGTGTACAGTTCTTTCCTTATTCCAAGGGAGGAGGAGCCACAGATAGATGTGCCCATGGCAGATATTTTCGTGGGATATCCCGGGGCCAGCCCAAGAGAGGTGGAATCCAGGATTACAAAACCACTGGAAAAAATTATATCGAACATTAAAGGCGTAGAATATGTATACACGACTTCCATGCAAGAGCAAGGAATGGCCATTGTGCAGTTTTATGTAGGTGAGGACATAGAAAGATCTTTGGTGCGCTTGTACGATGAAATAAACAAGCACATGGATCAGATGCCCGAAGGGGTTACCATGCCTCTTGTAAAAACTCGCGCCATCGACGATGTACCTATGCTCGCACTGACCCTTTGGAGCGAAGAGTACGATGATTTCCAATTAAGGGAGATTTCTGGCGAACTCATTAACGAGATTGAAAAAGTGAACGGGGTTTCCATCACCAAAAAAATAGGAGGACGCAACCGTCAGCTTCGCATTGTGGTGGATAAGGATAAAATGGCAGAATCTGGAATTGATATGTTGGCCGTGGCTCAAATGATCAAGGCCAACAACCAACAGATGGATGCCGGTAACTTTCTATCCAATGATACCGAGTTCCATATCAGTACAGGAAATTTCTTGGAAACCAAGGAAGATCTTGAAAACCTCATTGTGGGCACCAAACAACGTCAACCTATCTATTTGAAACAGGTGGCGACCGTGTTGGATGGTCCAGAACTTCCAAAGAACTACGTTTCTCTTGGTTTTGGAGCGGCAAGTGAAAAAGCTGAGACCTATAATTCAGAATATCCTGCAGTTACCATTTCCATCGCCAAAAGAAAAGGAGCTGATGCCATGAAGATTGCCGATGTGGTATTGGAAAAGGTAGATCACCTAAAAACAACCCTAATTCCTGATGAGGTTAAGGTTGAGGTGACTCGTAACTATGGACAGACCGCATCTCAAAAAGTATCTGAATTGTTGATGCACTTGATTGGAGCCATCATTGCGGTAACCTTTGTGGTAATGTTGGCCATGGGATGGCGAGGAGGACTTGTGGTGTTCCTATCCGTGCCAATTACATTTGCATTGACTTTGCTGAGTTACTACATGCTGGATTACACCTTGAACCGAATTACCTTGTTTGCCTTGGTTTTTGTAACGGGTATTGTAGTGGATGACTCCATTATTATTGCGGAGAATATGCACCGGCATTTTAAAATGAAACGGTTGCCATTCAAGGATGCCGCGATTTACGCTATCAACGAGGTGGGGAACCCTACTATTTTGGCTACGTTTACGGTAATTGCATCCGTATTGCCCATGGCATTTGTATCTGGTTTAATGGGGCCATATATGTCGCCAATGCCCATAGGGGCTTCGATTGCGATGTTGTTGTCTTTGTTCGTGGCTTTGACCATTACCCCTTATTTGGGATATATCTTCCTTAGAGAGAAAGACAAAAAGAATAAAAAAGAAAAACAGCCGGTTGAAATCCAAGACACGTTTATTTATAAAGCTTATGCGCGATTCGAAAAACCCTTAATAGAGAGTAAGAAAAAAAGATGGATGTTCTTGGGGATTACTTTCTTCTTGTTGATTGCTTCCGTGGCCATGTTCTTTACGAAATCGGTAGCGGTAAAAATGCTTCCTTTTGATAACAAGAACGAGTTCCAAATAGTGCTGGACCTTCCAGAGGGAACAACCTTGGAAAGGACATCGGCCGTGACCAAAGAAATAGGAGCCTATCTGTCCACACGTCCAGAAGTGGTCAATTATCAAACCTACGTGGGAACATCGGCTCCCATTACATTTAATGGATTGGTAAGGCACTACGACCTTCGTGGCGGAAGCAATATGGCCGATATTCAGGTGAACCTTGTAGATAAACACGATAGGAGTGAGCAGAGCCACGATATTGCCAAATTGCTAAGACCCAAGATTCAAGAATTGGGCAAAAAGTACAATGCCAACATCAAAATTGTTGAGGTGCCACCAGGGCCTCCTGTTTTGTCGACCATTGTAGCCGAAGTGTATGGTCCCGATTACGACAAGCAGATGGAACTTGCTGATAAAGTGAAAGGTATTTTGAACAATACCACTGATGTTGTGGATGTGGATTGGATGGTCGAAGATGATCAAGTGGAGTATGATTTTGTGGTGGATAAGGAAAAAGCAATGTTGTATGGAGTTACTCCCCAGCAAATTGTTCAAGTGATGGCAATGGCCTTTAGGGGAAACCCAGTATCTCACATTTATCGCGAAGAGGCCTTTGATCAAATCGGGATTGTACTTTCCATAAGTGAAAAGGACAAATCATCCTTGGATGAAATCAAACAATTAAAAATAGCATCGCAGCAAGGCAATATGGTTTCTGTGGGAGACTTGGTTTCGGTAAAAGAGGGAACCAAGGACAAAAGCATCTACAGGAAAAATCAAAAACGGGTGGTCTATGTAATGTCGGATATGGCAGGAGAATTGGAAAGTCCTGTTTATGCCATTTTGGGTATGACCGATAAGCTGAACGCGTTGGAACTTCCGCAAGGATATTCCATAAATGAGCTTTATATGGAGCAGCCACAATTTGAAGATGACTACACCGTAAAATGGGATGGGGAATGGCAGATTACCCTAGAAGTATTCCGTGATCTAGGGATTGCTTTTATGGGTGTAATCGTAATCATTTATATGTTGATCGTAGGATGGTTCCAAAACTTTAAGGCACCTATGGTGATGATGGTGGCCATACCGCTTTCATTGATCGGTATTGTGCTAGGTCACTGGTTACTTGGAGCATTCTTTACGGCAACATCCTTTATTGGTATGATAGCCTTAGCGGGTATTATGGTACGGAACTCGGTGCTGCTGATTGACTTTGTCAATTTGAGGCTAAAAGACGACATTCCATTAAAGCAAGCAGTAATAGAAGCAGGAGCCGTTCGTACCACGCCTATCTTACTGACTGCCGGAACTGTTGTTATAGGAGCTTTTGTGATCTTGTTCGACCCTATTTTCCAGGGATTGGCGATATCACTTATGGGAGGAACCATAGTGTCTACCGTTTTGACCCTGTTGGTGGTACCATTGGTTTATTATATGATTGAACGCAAAAATTACAAGTAAAATGAAAATGATCATTGTTACCACGGTTGAAGAATACAAAGGCCAGGTCTTTAAATTATTTAAAAAGGCCGGCGTGGAAAGCTTTAGTGAATCTGATATTGATGGGTATAAAAGTGCTGCGCCCTTAATGTACACTAGTAGTTGGTTTCCCAGTGAAAAGGGAGGGGCCGCATCCAATATGTTCTTCTCCTTTACCGAAGAAGAAAAAGTAACGGAATTGTTTAAGCTCTTGAAGGAATTTAACGAAGAGAGTAAGACTACCAACCCTATTAGAGCAATAGAAATACCCATTGAAAGAATTGTTTAAAAATTGAAAATGAAAAATAGAATAGTAAGAGGAGTAGCAGGAACCTTTATATTGATAAGCTTGGCCTTGGCCATTTATGTAAACATCAACTGGCTATGGTTTACTGCCTTTGTTGGAGCCAATCTTTTGCAATCATCAATTACCAAGTGGTGCTTGCTTGAAGACATCCTGAAAAAGTTTGGTGTTAAGGAATCCAAAGAGAATTGTTGTTAACATAAAATTTCGACTTTTAATAAAGGTATTTTCGTTATTTTGGAATAAAATAAATAGAAAATGCTATATCAACCTTGGCCCTGGTATGTATCGGGGCCACTTATTGCCATAATAATGGCAGTTTTGATCCTACTGGGAAAAAAATTCGGCATGTCCTCCAATTTAGAGACTTTTTGCTCTATGGGAGGTGCCGGAAAATTCACTGATTATTTTAAAATCGATGTAAAATCCAAAAGATGGAACCTTTTGGTCGTATTAGGTTCTGTATTTGGAGGGTTTTTGGGTGCACATGTGCTATCGCCCAATCCTGCTGTGGACATAACGGACGAGACCGTTGCCAAACTGCAAGGTTTAGGCTTTGAAAGTGCAGGAAAAGCCTATTTGCCCACAGAACTTTTCAGTTTGGAGGCGCTCTCACAGCCAATGGTCTGGGTTATTTTATTGGTCGCAGGTGTATTGGTCGGTTTTGGAACACGCTATGCAGGAGGTTGTACCTCTGGTCATGCCATTTCCGGGCTTAGTAATCTTCAACGACCTTCACTTATCGCAGTAATTGGATTTTTTATCGGTGGTTTGATTATGAACCACTTATTGTTTCCCCTAATTTTTGGATCATGAAAAGTATTATATATATCATCACAGGAACGTTTTTAGGTATTGTATTGTACAAATCAGAGGCCGCTTCTTGGTTCCGTATTTATGAAATGTTCCAGTTCGACTCTTTTCATATGTATGGAATCATCGGTTCTGCATTGGCCGTTGGTGTCGTATTGGTCCAATTGATCAAACGTTCTAAAACGAAATCTTTTTTTGGTGAGGCCATAAACATTCCGAACAAGGAAAAAACGTTTACACGATATCTATTGGGCGGTATTCTTTTTGGATTGGGTTGGGCCCTGGCCGGGGCTTGTCCTGGACCCATGTACATATTGACCGGTGCAGGATATTGGCCAATCCTAATTGTGCTATTTGGGGCCACAGTAGGAGCATTCCTGTATGGTGTTTTAAGGAGCAAACTACCGCATTAAGAGTGGCTTAACGGGATATTTGGGTAAAACAACGAAAATGAATGGTTCGTTGCCGACAAGCTTATAGCTTTGGTTGTCCCAAAACTTACGTAATAGTCCCTACATGAAGCTTACTACGTTTATAATAGACGATGATCTGGTGTCGCAGTTTGCGACCCGATACTGCATACAACAATCCCATGGTGATTTTGATATCGTTACTTGTTCCAGCGGTGAAGAAGGAATACAAGCCTGTTTTAATTCGATTGAGGAGCAGGACAGATTGCCCGACATTATCTTTTTAGACCTTGTAATGGATGGAATGAATGGATGGGATTTTCTGGAAAATCTTCAGAATTTGTTCAGAAAGCATGAACTTCCAAGTGTATATGTTCTTTCTGCCTTTACCAACTCCACAGACCGAACCATTGCCAAGAGGCATGGATTGATTGCCGGTTATGTGGACAAGCCATTATCTCGTTCATATTTGGAGAAAATCCTGAAAGAAGAAGAAAAAAAACGAACTGTTTAATAGCTCTGAGGTTCTTTCTAAAAGGGCTTCACCTTAAAACACTTTAATTTGACTGACTCGGTTGCGATAAGTTTTTAAAAAAACCTATTTTTGCAGTCCATTTTTATCGATGGCCCCGTAGTTCAATGGATAGAATAGAAGTTTCCTAAACTTTAGATGCAAGTTCGATTCTTGCCGGGGCTACTTTTTGACTTCCAAAGTATTCAAAAAATCATTTAGTTCAACTTGATTTAACTTTCGTCTTGGTCAACAGTTGACTAAAAAGAAGATAATTATGAAGTCAGATTCCACTGTTTCGGTTATGTTTTGGCTTTATTCCAGTAAAATCGAGAAAATTTTATTGAAAAATGTTTTGATAGAATTTTTGGGAGAAATATTTGCTTCGCTCAGTAGTATTAGTTAAAGGTAAGACTTGGGACTTGCAGCACTCCACTTCATTGCGCTCGCTTTTGGTTGGGTTTCTATTTTAAACCAGGCATTTTTGTAACCTTAACCGTTCTTTAAAGTGCCTCAAAATCGTGCCTTGTTTACATTGGTCTTTTAACCTATTTGGCAAGACTATATGAGAAAACCAACCAAAAGGACAAGGCTTTAGAAACCTACCTGCTAGGAATCCAAGTGTCCAAAATTTGCACACCGAGACCATCAATCGATGAAATGAAAAATCGTCCATGAACAATAAAAGATGGTTCAAGGTAACAAATACCAAATTGACTCGTCGAGTAACAACACCAACAAAAAACGATATTAAATCATGAGAAAAACGATTTTGTTCTTCACCCTAATTTTCCCGTTTATTCTTCTTTCCCAATCCACAAACACCGAAGCTGAGAATCTTATAGATTATATGGTTAATGAATTAGTGAAGTTGCCCAGCATGCCACCTGGGATTTCGGTAGCGATCAGTAGCAACAACAAAATCATTTACTCTAAAGGATTCGGCTATACCAATTTGAGAACAAAAACAAAAGTTACTCCCAATACTCAATTTAGAGCGGGCAGTTTATCCAGACTTGTAACCATTACTGCACTGGCAAAACTTGTTGAAAATGAAAAGGTAAGCTTTAATGACAATTTACAGGACATACTGCCAAACTACCCTCGAAAAAAGTACTCTTTTACAATCAAACAATTGGCATCCGGATTGTCTGGTATGAAGAATTACATTGATCAAGATACATTTGTCCAAACAAGTTACAATAGTGTCGATGAGGCCTTAGATGTTTTTTCCCATGTCCCTTTGGCATACAGGCCTGGGGATAAATACAATTATAGCACCCATGGGTACACATTACTTTCAAAGGTTATCGAAGAAGCTTCGGACCTAGACTTCAGGGATGTATTGAAACAAGAAGTCCTTTCTCCTTTATCCATGAATTCAACCCGCATTGAGGATATCGCTAATAGAACCAATCATATGACCGAGCTGTTCCAACTAAACAATGAAGGCTACATGACTCAATTGGACACTTTAAAAAATTATAGCTATAGTTGGGCAGGCGCCGGAATTATCTCCACTCCTAATGATTTATTGAAATTAGGGAATTCCTATACCAATGGTTTTATTAAAATAAAGGAATTGAATACAATTTTTGAAATACAAAAACTGAATTCTGGAGATACCATAAGGCAAAATATTGGTTGGGACAAAAATTGGGACATGGATGACCGAAAAGTTTTTGAACAAGATGGTTCCGCCGAAGGTGCCCGGAATATAGTAAGTGTTTTTCCTGATGAAAAGTTGTCGATTGCACTAATGGCCAATGCATTTAGGCTCAGGGCTATTGAAGAAACCGTACATACCTTGGCCATACCCTTTTTAACAAAACCGTCTCCTCAATCACAGCCAAAAGGCATTTTTGAACTGGAACTGGATGAAGATGTTCGGGGAGAATGGCTAAGAAGAAATGCATATATCGTATTAAATGGAGAGCATGATCGATTGGTGATCGACCCAGGAACCGGAAGCCAGGAAATATATAAGCTCATTTATTTAAACAGAAAAAATAAATATGCTTTACTTCATACTGATGGTATTCTATATTCTGAAATTGATTGGGATAAGGATTCGATTAGCGGCAAGGTAATGTATTATAGGGGACCCAATCTCCATAAAACTTCAACAGAACCTCCTTATTTAAAGTTTCAAAGTCTTAAGAAAAGTGGATGATAAATTGGAGGTATTGTCTTTTAGATATATAGTGATTATTGACTTTCAAATATTTGCTTGGATTCCGATAGGTTCGAAATGGCTTCCATAACAATCTTTTTTTGATTCTATTGTAATATTTTTGGCTTTGTACAGTCTCTATTGCTAACACCAAAAAATGAAAACATCATAAGGTAAATGAGAATACTCTTTTCTAATCTCTTTGGATTTCTGCTTATCGGCCAAATTTCCATGGCAAAGAATATCAAATTTGATTTTGTGGTCACAACCATCACAGAAAACGTATATAGCATCATCTCGCCATCCATAGGATTGCCCACCCCCGAAAACAAAGGATGGAATTCCAATGTTCATTTTGTTGTCACCGAAACAGGCGTGCTTCTTTTTGATACCGGTTCATCGGAAACAATAGGCAACAATATCAAAAAAGCCATTAAAACGGTTACGGACCTTCCTGTCCGTTGGGTGGTCAACTCGCACAGTCATGCAGATCATTGGTTGGGCAATGCGGCATTTACCGATACCGCAGTTGAAATCATTGCAAGTGAACAAGCTATTGCAACCATGAGAAAATATGGTCAAGACGATGTTGAGTTTTATGCCAAGGTGACCCATGGCACAATCGGGACCACGCAGCTTAAGTATCCCAATTTTTTATTGGATCAACGGCAAAAACGGAATTTTGGAGGGGTGGATGTTGAATTCATTTTCAGCAATGGTGCACATTCACCTGGGGATATTTTAATGTGGTTGCCCGAGCAAAAAATTATATTCGGGGGAGATGTATTGGGTTCGGATTGGATGCCGATGATCACCGATCACGGCAATGTTCCAAATTTGATCGATACGCTTCATAAGATTGCAAAGCTAAGTCCTGATATTGTCTTGACGGGACACGGTAAAGCAACGACCGCAAAGGCAATAACAAGGGATGCGGAATTGTTATCCGGTGTTTGGGAGCAGGTACTTACAGACCATAAAAATGGTCTAAAACCCAATGAAACCCTATTACGTGTCAAAGCTGATCTTGCGCCAAAATACAATTCCCTTTATCAAGATTTTGAAAATGAAATTGAACGGCA
The DNA here is from genome assembly GCF_051494225.1 of Flagellimonas lutimaris. Lineage (GTDB taxonomy): Bacteria > Bacteroidota > Bacteroidia > Flavobacteriales > Flavobacteriaceae > Flagellimonas > Flagellimonas lutimaris_A. The sequence goes on from NZ_JBNPYE010000010.1 coordinate 56,579, forward strand.
TGTCAAACTAATGTATAGTTTGCAGCAATAAAGCCCGTTAGAAAAAATAAAGAGCAAAACAGACGCACATACCGCCTTTAAAAATCGACAAAATGAACAAAAACATCATTGTATTACTTTTTATATGCATGGGCATTGGCCAAGTCAAGTCCCAAGATACCGAATCAATTGTATTGGGCACAAAACATATGTTACACTCCAATATCTTGAATGAGGACAGAGGATATTGGATTAGCCTGCCGGATTCTTACAATGACGACCAATCATCCCATAAGCGTTATCCAGTACTTATGGTTCTCGATGGGAACATACATTTTAAAAGTATAGCAGGGGTGGTAAATTATCATAGTTCCGATGCTTATCGAAGTTGGAAAATTCCGGAAATGATCGTGGTGGGCGTTCAGAATGTAGATCGAAGAAGGGACTATACACCTGATAAAGTCATTACTGTTAGAGAGAACAATACAGGGGGAGGTGAAAAATTTCTGAGTTTTTTGGAAGACGAACTAATTCCCGAACTGGAAAGCCGTTATAGAACCGATCCTTACCGAATTCTTTTTGGACATTCCTTAAGCGCTTTGTTAACCACCCATGCCTATATGAAGGAAAAATCACTTTTCAGCGCTTTTATTGCAGTAGACCCCAGTTTTGGTACTTGGGATGTGGAAACCATGGACAAGAAGTTGGAAGCCGTGACAGATCGATCCTTTAAAAGATTTTTTTATCTGGCCACAGCAAATTGGGGAAAGAGAAATATCAGAAACCGTGATCGTCATGTAAGATTATTTGAAGGGCTGAACAGCAAATGTGAAGGTGCTTTTCCGGCAAAAATGGAATATTTCGAAAATGAAAACCATGCTTCCGTGCCCCCAATCGCTTTTTACAATGGTATCTCCACCCTGTTTGAAGGTTATGGAATTTCTTATCGCGATGTGAAAAGCAGGGAGCATTTAATTCAGCACTTTCAATCAATTTCACACCGCCTTTCGTGGGATTTTAGACCGCCGGAACAACTTGTCAACCGAATTGGTTATGGATTGCTTCGAAGCAGGGATAAAGGTGAAAGGTCCAAGGCCTTGGCATTCTTTATCCTTAATACGGAGAACTTCCCAAATTCATACAATGCTTTTGATAGTCTGGGAGAAGCCTATGAAGCGCTTGGAGATAAGAAAAAGGCAATTGACAACTATACAAAATCCCTTGACCTGAATCCTAAGAACGAACATGTAAGGGTGAAATTATCAGAATTGGAAAAAAACGAATAAACAGAGAGATTTAATATCACATCAATAAATGCTGTAAAAAGAGCTGACACACCAAAAACAAAATCAATCTTTGGAGACACATAAAAGATTTATCAAAATGGCGATTGAAACCGCCCGTGAATCAAAAAGAAAAGGTAATCTACCTTTTGGTTGTATTCTGGTCACCGAGGATGGCCAAGTACTCTTAAAAGGTGAAAACACCATTGCTACCGACAAGGATTGTTTGGCCCATGCTGAAATTAATTTGATCAGGGAAGCAAGTAAAAAATATGATCATTCCTTTTTAAATAATTGCACAATCTATACCAGTGATGAGCCCTGCCCAATGTGCACATCGGCCATTTACTGGAGCGGGATTGGTAAAATTGTTTATGGATTGAGCAAAGTAACCTATTATCAAATTGTAGGCAAGAACGATCCCAATTGGGTTTTTGAAATCCCTGTTAGGGATGTATTGGCAAAAGGAGGAAGAAAGGTAGAGGTTCTTGGACCGTTTTTAGAGGAAGAGGCTTCCAGACTTCATAAGATGCAATAGAAATCAGATAAGGTAACAAACATATTTATCCTTGTATCCACGGAAAGAAAAACAACTATAATGTATATCCTTCCCCCTTTTAGGACATCACTAAATTCATAAAATTATCATTATGGATTTAATTGTTCTAGTTGTGGAATAGCCCTCAAAATAGATTATAAACGTCAAATAAAATATAGTTGGAATGGAAATTCGGATAGGATTTCAGACCATGAAATAACTAAATTAAAAATGCGCTATGGAATTGAACTTTCTAAAAAGCCCACAATGGTGGATTTCCAGTTTTTGATAAAATCTACTTAACTAAATTTTGGGGTATTTACATTCCGGCGGGACGAGTGTCTATTTTTGCCGGATTGTGCAGCGTGCGTTTTATCGTCTTTGATTTAGTTCCTTTTCTCAAAACAAAACTGTAGGTAAAACGAGTAACTTCATTCTTGGTATATTCGATTGTACAAGCACTGTTATCAAATGACCAGTCTGGATAAGTTTTAGCGATTTCGCTACCAAGACTATATGGAATCCGTACATCTTCATAATACTCTTCAGATTCAAGAATAGTACCGTCATGGGCGTAAATGGCCTTTACGTAATTGGCATCCGATTCAAAAACAACGGTGTACGTAATCTGTTGATTTCTGCTATAAATGCGATTTTCGGTAATATCATAATTTGCTACAACATCTTGTAAACGCTTAATGCTTAAAGCTAAAGTTGGTGCAACGCCGTACCTTAAATTTACATACTGCTCATTCTTAATTTCAGAGGACCTGGATGTACGGACATTAAAGTCATATGCTGTATTCATCGCTAGGTTGTTCTGTGCAATTGTAAGGTTGGTCAAGCCTACTATACAAATAATTATAATCAGGTTTTTCATTTTTGAGAGGTTTTTAATACTCGATGTGAAACTAAATTGACTAAATCTTTTTGACAGGTCAAGCATAATAAAGTAGGACACTTCTAAGGTATCGGATAAGAATAGTACAACCGTCAATTTAGTATAGACTACCAATCAACAGGGTATAGACAATTAATAGACAAAAAGGCAGTTTTAAGTGTAAAAAATTGAAAATCAGATTTTTATAAATTTTGAATAAAAAGATCTAAATCAGTGCTTTCGGAGAGGTTCAACTTTTTTCTTAAGCGATAACGACTTGTATTTAAGGAAGCTAGAGTAATGTTTTGAAGCGTAGCAATGCTTCGACTCTCAATTTTTAAACGAATTAATGAGCAAAGACGTATCTCATTTTTACTCAAATCGGGATAGTTTTGTGTGAGCTTGCTGTAAAATGTATTACTCAGTTTGTCTAAGCGCTCAAAAAACTCCCGAGTGTTGGTATCAACACTAATTTTATTGGATATCTTATGATCTAGTTCTTCTATCAAAGCTTCACGTTCCTTGGCATCTGCTTGCTTAATAACACTTAATTGATCAGCCAATGCTTTGGCCCAATCCTGATCTTGCGTCAATCTAATGGCAAAATCCGAAAGATCCCGTTCCTTGCATTTAATTTCAGTATTGAGCTGTTCTACCTTTAAGGTTGTATTTTCAAATTTTTGTTCAGCTAATAGTTGCTTGTTCTTGGCGTTGACCAAATGTTGACGCCGGTTTAAGTAAAGTACGATTAACAATATGATAAAAACGGAAGACAATATCCCCGAAAACCAGAGTTTTGTACGCTGACTTTTTATCATGTTTTCTTTTTGAATACGGTCTATTTTAAAATTAATTGCTATTCTATCAACAATAGCATCATTAAGCTTGGCCTGCCATTTTTCATCCGCAATTTTTGAGATAAATTGAAGGCTATCCGCAAACGCCTTAATCTTTTGCGATGTGGCATATGCTTCAGAAATCTTATTCTGTTGTTTCAGTAAAAACTCCTTCGCCTCTAAAAACTCTAATTTGGAATTTGAACCTAAACTATTCCTTGCCTCATTTGAAACAACGATTGCTTCTAGTTGCTTAAAAGTGCGTTGTGCTTCTGCAAACCGATTTAAATATGCGTTCGCAGTGGTCAGTTGAGCACCTGCACTTATTAACCTTGGTATGTCTTTAGCGTGAGTTTTTTCATTAATGGCGGTTTTAAAAAACTCAAAATTTGTGGCATACAAAGGTTGTGCTTTTAGGTAATCGCCATATTCTATATGAATATCTGCAATATTATCGCGAATGCTTCCTATTAAAGTATGATTAGGATATGTTGCTTTTGTAATAGTATAGGCTTTCTGAAAATAGCGCATGGCTGAATTCAAATCTTTCTTGTGCCAATAAAAAAAGAGGCCATAGTTATTTAAGGCCGAAGGATAATAAATGTAATCTAGTGACTTTGTATATTCTAAATTCTTTTTATGTTGAATTTCTGCAAGGTCTAATTCGTTTAGTTCAGCATAACTTTGAGCAAGCATACTGCGTGCATAGGTTAGCATTTCTATATAAGCATCACGTTCCTTTTCAGTTAAGTCGTCCTCATGTGCTCGGTAATATTTAAAAAAATCAAGATATGATTTTATAGACTCCTTCGGAAATCCAACCTCCATAAACCAATTACCTGAATGCAAATAACTGTCTAAAACAAAGCTATGATGCCCATCAATGTACTTTAATAAATCCAAACGTTTATAATGAAGGGACAAGTAATTCTGTAATTGAGATTCAGAAAAAGATGAGCGCCTATACGTTTTAATGTCATCCTCGGGAAAATCAATGGATATGGAGTCGCTTATCTTTTGAAATTCTGCAAATGCCTTCTCACTACTAGGTAATGCGTTTTGCGACCACAGTTGAAAAGCAGTCAAAAAAAACATAAGACATATACTCAAGTAAGGAGGTTTTATCATTAGATAAAAATAGGATACAAGTTTTAAAGATATCAATTTTGTGACCTTTGTAAAGGTAGAGCTATCTCTAGTCGATAGTCTATAACTTGAAAAAAATTCTGCTAGGGGATTGATTAGCTTATTAATATATGTTCGATTCAGTTTAAATTTTCTTAGGCTATTTGTTTCTTTTCGGGAGGATTTCAGTATGTTTCCACTACCTCCCTTTGAGCTTATTTCTGAAAACAATGTAAGAAGTATTATTGATTGCTTTGTATTGTTCCGGGGCTACTTCTTACTTTCATTCTTTAGGTGCTCTTTTTTTACAATCTCCCTAATTGGAACTCCATCAATCAATACATCTTTAAGTACGGCTTTACCATTTTTTATGTGTACCAGTGCAAAAGTGGTCTGAGTTGAGTCCAATTGTGATCGCTGATATGTTAATTCAGCACCATAGGCTTTGGACTCTTCCATATAATATGTGTCAAATGGATAATCTATGGATATTCTGGAACCCTTGCCTATGGCAAAACCTACCTTGGCTTTTACATAATCTTGATGGTGTTCCGGCTTTTCTTCGGAAATGGATGCAATTTTCGCAAAACCATCGCTTCCGTTTGTAATGGATACATAGATTTCATCGCCTTGCTGCCAGTCCTTGTTGTTCTCGACTTCAAAAGTGTTGTTATCAAAATTTAGGGTGATATATTTTCCACGAAAAGGATCGTTTGGATCAACAGGAGCAGTCTTGAACTTATACTCGGACCCATTTTTTAGTACATCCTCTTGGTCCCATATCATTTTAGCAGGAACATATAGTTGTGCAAGAGCAACCAGAAGAAACAATACGATTTGTGTTTTCTTGTTAATCATTGGCCTTCCGTTTTTTTAACATCCAATAGTTGGCAAGAAAGAAACCTACACCTACTGTAACGAATATTATTCCGCGTAAAACAAAGCTGAGGTCGGTATCAAAAAATCTACAAATCACCAATACGGTTATTATTAGCAATCCATAATTGAGTATGCCCAAATGGTTCTGTTTTGCACCGACACGAATGGTCTGTATGGCAATCAAGAATATCAGGATATTAATCAAAAGGGAGGAAAATGGGACATAATTGCCAATGATGAAAATTGGTACAAAGATCAAAAATACCGGGGCAATGGGTTTTAAGTTTTTAATGCTTTTATTTTTTATTTGAAGATATAGTAGTACCAAGGCTAGAAGTGAAATGATAATGCATGTAATAAATTCAGGCGATGTGTATACTTCATCGAATAGATCAGTTTTATTTCTCAAATGGTCCCAAAAATCATCAAAACTTAAGATAAGTAGTGATATAATGGTACCCAATGAACCCAAAAACCTATAGCCATTGCTAAAACTAAATTGGTTGGAGAAAGATTTGCTTTCCCCAATCAAATAAATCAGACCGAATAAACTTATGTAAGCAATAAACATAAGTTCATCGAAATGATCCCCCAAAGTTCCGAGCGTTATGATCAGTGATACCGGAATCACCCAATTATGTAAATACGTAAAGTTGCTTTTAGGTTTTTTCTTGAGTAATCCATAGTAAAAAGGTAGAGCGAGCAGGAACAATATCCAGTACGGATAGGAGGTTGAGGTAGGATAGGTCCAATAACTGGTTTCACATGCGTAATAGGTGATTCCTACCAAATAGAGCAAAGAAACCATGGAAGATTTCATTACATAAATAATCGGAAGACATAAAAGCATCCAAGTGAGCAGATAGGTGCTTAAATTTTCGGGGATATGGTATATCTGGCTTACCAATGAAATACTTGCTCCCACGGCAAAGAACAAAAATGCGGAAGCACTTTCCCTCCAAGCTGTACTGTCTGCCTTTTTAAGCAAAGCAAAGCCACAAAAGAACTGACCAATAAGCAAAGGTAAAAAGGCAAAGAATGTTTTTAAACTACGAGAAAGCTCATCCCAATTGTGGGCAATAATCAATATAATGCCCATTCCCACTAAAATGGCACCAAGAATGCCAAAAACCACAAATAACCTGTTGGTAGTTGGAACGTTCTTATTTTTATAATAAGTTTCAATACTTGCTGCGACATCTTTTGAGATTACCCCAGCTTTTATAAGTTCCGGCAGGTCCTTGAGTATGCTCACAGTCCTGTATTTGTTGGCTCGTAGGCCGGTTTACATGCTGAAGATACATAATTAACGGGTATTTAGCACAGAGAAACGGTTTTGTTCAATCTTGTTTCCTATGTGTATCACCTTTATCCCTTTTTTTATACTAACTTCAGATTTATATCATTTTTGGTCGATAAAATCGTCCCAGTTTTGACAACCCAAGATTTTTTTTATAATTTTTCAATACAATCATAGTTGCTCTAATTAGAGCAAGGAGTTAACCACAACACCATGAACAACCTCAAACGCGTAATTGTAGACTACCAGAAATTGACCTCGGAAGTGCTCAAGCTTTTGGTGGATAAATATCCTGACGGATATGGAGATGATGATGTAATCAAATTCAAGAACCTAAGGGGTGAATCCATAGAAGCAGTGGAAGTGTCCACCGAGGACACAAAATATCTTGTTAAAATCAGTTCTAAGCTCGAACGTACCATGGCAGACTTTGATGAGGATGACAACGAAGATTTTGACCCGGAAGATTATGAAAAAATTCCAGAGGATGATAAAGACTTTTCGGAATCCGAAGAGGAAGACGAGGACTGATTACCTATCCTTTTAAATTCTTAAGCATATCGGCAGTGGTTTGATCTAAATCAAATCTGGGCTCCCATCCCCATTGCTCTCTAGCTGCAGAATCATCAATACTACTGGGCCAAGAATCGGCAATTTCTTGCCTAAAATCAGGGGCATAGCTTATTTCAAAGTCGGGAATGTGCTTGGCAATACTTTTGGCCATTTGTTTCGGGGTAAAATTCATTCCCGCCAAATTGTAGGAAGATCTAACCTTTATTTTTTCCGAAGGGCTGTCCATTAAGCTAATAGTAGCTCTAATGGCATCATCCATATACATCATCGGGAGTTCGGTGTCGCTGCTTAAAAAACATTCATAGGAACCTTTTTTTAGGGCATCATGGTAAATCTCCACCGCGTAGTCCGTAGTACCGCCTCCTGGCATGGTCTTCCAGCTGATTAATCCAGGGTATCTTACACTTCTAACATCGACCCCATATTTTTTATGGTAATACTCGCACCATCGTTCTCCGGATTGTTTACTAATGCCATAAACCGTGCTTGGTTCCATTATCGTGCTCTGTGGGGTATCTTCCTTTGGCGTATTGGGGCCGAAAACTGCAATACTGGATGGCCAAAACACCTTGGTTATTTTCTTTTCCTTGGCCAAATTGAGCACATTGAAAAGTGAGTTCATGTTAAGATTCCAAGCACGCATCGGGAATTTCTCGGCGGTAGCACTCAACATGGCAGCCATTAAATAAACTTCATCAACTTCATAATGCATTACCACATCCTCAATAGCGGCATATTCAGTGGCATCCAAAAGTTCAAATGGGCCGGATTGCATCAGTGCTTGGCTACCTTCCCTAATATCACTCGCAATTACGTTTTCGGCGCCGTATTTGTTTCTGAGCTCAAAAGTGAGTTCGGTTCCTATCTGCCCACATGCGCCGATTATTAAAATAGGTTTATGCATTAAAATCGAAGTTAATTTAGTTTGATGGCAAAGATACCCTTTATTAAAATTTGTACATTCGCCTATGCGAAAATTGTTAGGCATTCTTATTTTATTCTCCATTTTTGGGGCATGTAAAAAAGTAGAAAAAACTACGGCTGAAGTCGAAAGTCAAGATTTGGAGTTCAATTATCAGAAAATGCCCGAGAAAACGGCTATTAATCCAAAGGCAACCCCCATTGTAGAAGGTTGGGAAGAGTTCAAGGCGTTTAATACCAGTATAGAGGTGCTTTATAAAGCTACTAACAACGAAGACTTGGCCTTGGCCATTGACGACCTTATAGAGAAAGAGAAAAAAATGACCGAAGGAGAATACCCGGAACTGTTCAATACCTTCCAGGTAAAGAGTAGGCAAACGGTGATACGCACTTTTTTGTACAAAGTGAAAGCAAGTATTCTCGAAAACCAACCAACTACAGAGCCAACTGTGGATATGTTATTGGCCTACAATAATATGCGTGCACAGTTGAACGTAATAGCAAACAGCCAATTGGATAAAAAATTGATTTTAGATGATGCGTAATATTTTAATAGTAGGGTTATTGTTCGTGTCTGCGACCATCTGTGCCCAGAATGCGGAAAAACAAAAAATAAATGAAGTATTGGATAGCTGGCACATGGCCGCGGCCAATGCGGATTTTGAAGCTTATTTTGACAAAATGACCAAGGATGGTGTGTTTTTGGGAACCGATGCCATGGAGAATTGGCAGAATGATGAGTTTAAATCTTTCTCCAAACCGTATTTTGACAAAGGAAAAGCATGGAGTTTTACCTCGGTCCAACGCAACGTCTATTTAAGTGATGATGCTGAATTTGCTTGGTTTGATGAACTTCTGGATACCCAAATGAAGATTTGCAGAGGTTCGGGAGTACTCAAAAAAATAAATGGACAATGGAAAATTGCCCATTATGTACTTTCAATTGCAGTGCCCAACGAAAATGTGGATGAACTCATCCAGATCAAGGAAGAAAAGGATGATGCACTACTTCTAGAGCTAAAAAAGAAGCAATAATCTAATTTTCCCCATCGGCAGCCTCTTTTTTTCTGGATTCCAGAGCCTGCTTGCTCAAACTAGCCAAGTTGAAGTTGGGAGCAATTTTAAGTGCTTCGTCAATAGAGGCGATTGCCTCATCAATATTTTTATTCTGGTTAAAGTCGGCCAAACCTTTCAAATGGTAAAAAGCTGCTTTTAAGGAAACTTCATAAGGCTGTTGTCTCTCGTAAAAAGCATATTTCATTTCATCCGTGGCATTGGCTATACCAAATTCGATGTTGGCGGCAGCTCCAGCCATATCACCTGTTTGAATTTTAAGGTCGGCCATTTCATAGGCCAAGTACGGTGAAGGATTTCTAGTATTTAGTTCTTCAAAATGCTCCAAGGCTCTTTTGGGTTGGTTCAATGCTTTTAATGAAAAGGCCTTGATTTGTACCGCGAGGTCAGAATCATCGGCATTTTTTTCTATGCCTATTGTATTAAGGGCTTGCATGTGCTTACCGTTGTTCATATAAACAAAGGCTAGGGTGTCTCTTCTCTCTTTGGATGGAGAAATCACGTTCAGGTGCGTCAATGCATTTATTACGCCATTTACATCACCTTGCAAACGCATTTCTTTGTAATAAGCTTGGTAATGTTCCATAAGTGCATTGCTGGTTTGGGAAATACCACTAAAGCCCACCAATAACAGCAATAAGAGTACAGTCTTTTTCATTGATCTTCAATTTAGTGCGCCAAATCTAACAAAATAATCCTAACCTAGCTGTTAAGAATTAGATAAGTAATTACAAGGTTCTCAGGAAATGATTGGGGTAGTAAAAATGTGTCCTTTTTCTAAGAAGGTCTTGCTCAAAACCAATTTACCTTCCTTTTCGGATGATTGTGTTTTATATGATGGCGTCGGTAACCCTCTTTTTTGGGCTTCTTCAAAATAATATACCTGTTTTTTAGGATGATGTGGATATACACCATTGAAAACCTCTCCCCAATGCTCTTGCTCCAAAATGGTTAGAATCATATGGATACAGTCGTTGAGGTGAATCAGGTTGATGGGATGATTCCCATTGCTTAGACTTTGTTTTCCTGATAGTGTTGTCACAGGATGTCTATCGGGACCAATCAACCCGCCAAACCTTATGATGGTAGTTTTGAAACTTTCTTCACTTTGTAACATTTTCTCGCACTCCACCAATTGTTTGCCCGATTCGGTTATAGGTTGTGGTGAAGATTCCTCGGTAACCTCTCCCTCCACATCACCATAAACGGCCGTACTGCTTACAAACAAAACTTGGGAAACCGTACTTTTTTTGATTTCTGAATGGAGGAATTTTAATTTTTCAACAAGGCTCTCGGCGTGCTTTCCTCTAAGTTTGGGCGGAACATTGATAACCAATGTGTCAATATTGGAAAGAAACTCTTCAATATCACCTTGGATTCCGCTTTCCGATAAATTTATTTTAAAAGGGGCTATGCCTTCCTTTTGCAATACTTCCAGCTTACTGGAAGATGTGGTGGTACCTTTTACCTTATATCCTTGTTCAACCAATTTTTTGGCCAAGGAAAATCCAAGCCATCCGCAGCCCAATACACCGATATTTTTATTCAAATCGTAGGGTTTTTATGGTCAATATGGCGTCATTTAAAACAAAAGGCATGGGAATGCTGGTTCTTGGTCTTTTTGGTACGCTAAAATCTGGATGGGTTAACAAATCATTGGAAGCTTCGTATAAAGTAAGTTCTAAAACGGAATCTTTTGGAAACTCCAGTTGCAATTCTGTGAAATCATTATTGGTGATGTAGTGAGTAATCAATCTGCTACCTCGATTTTCCAAGAAGTGGGCGGGTAATGCAATTCGATTCACTTTGGCGGCTGTAATATCCATTGGATTGGTAAATACCTCCAATCGATTTACGTTTCTTTTTGGGGTAATGCAAAGTTCAATCAGTCTATTTTCTCCAATTATGGTATCCATTACAGTATCTATATAAGGCAGTTGAATATCTTTCTTTGGTGCATCCGCTATATAATTGAGATTTGTACGATACTTGCTGGAAATTGTTTCTGCCTTGGGTTTTCTTTTATCATCCCCCAAAAACTGACCGTTCCAATCAATCAATACGTTATCATAAGTGGCCCAAAGAGTAGAATCTGTATCTGCATTATACACATAGAGCAAGCTGCTTGGTTTTGGCCTTTCTTCATTAAAATTGGATTGGATATGACTCGTGATTCCGAATGCGAAAAATAGAAACAAAAACAAGTAGGCCAATCGCCCCTTACTTTTAAGTTGACTAAAAAATGGAAGTACCAAGAAAAATAGCAAGGTTGTTAGAACTGTTGCGCCTACCATCATTTTTAAACCAAGGCCAACGGGGAACATCTTTATAAACGGTGAATAAATGAGAACGGCCGGTAATGCCAAAAACACCATTAGGTATGGATTGGGTTTCTCTTGGTTGATTGTCACTAAAAAGGCCGCCAACATACCAAGAAGCGGAACAACAAAAAAACTTGCCCCTTTTAAATATTGAGCTACCAATCCGCAAATGATCAACCAAATAAAAATGGGGGCCACCAGCAAATTCGGTGTACTTGTTTTTCGGAATTTATTATAGGTATAAAAACATACGAACAAAGAGAACATTACATATACGGCAATATAAGTGTGGCCATTATACGTAAAACCATGTAACATATCTTTAAATCCCGGATACCACCAAGTAATGATATTCCAACAAAAATATCCAGCAAGTCCATTCACAATAAGGGTAATCAGCACTGGAACAAACCCTCTAAAAATATCGGCTACATGCAATTTTTTCTTTTTGAAACCTGAAAAAAGTAACAGGACAAACGCCAGAACAGCGAAACCGAATATGGGCCAAATCCATTCAAAAGGGTAGGATACCATTTTGTAAAGAGGAAGATTATAATATACTTCGTCGTTTAAACTTTTCAGGTTGTCCAAGTCGGCAGTGCTAAAATAGTTGAGCAAGGGCATTAAATAACTGCCTTGATGGGCCAATGTGTTTCGATCTAACCTTTCGTAGGTATCCAAGGCCGTGTGATAATCAAAATGATCATCAATAAACGCAAAGTTGAAACCTTCGACATCACCATCTTCCCTAAAAACGGTAAGATCGGTATCGTTGGGCAACATTTTATAAATACTGTAGGCCAACGAATTGGCTACAGGGTATTTTGGATTAGCTTCTTTAAAAGCCTTGATCAAATTTCCATTACCTCTATTGGTTTCAATAAGCATATAGCTGGGGCCACCACTTCCTCGTGCCTCAAAATTTAGGGCAAGACCGACTTCTTTGGCCCACGGGTGCTTGTTCACGAAAAGGTCAGCTCCATTAAGCCCAAGCTCCTCGGCATCAGTAATAAGGATGATAATATCGTTTTTTGGAGTTTTGTTTTCGCTTAAAAAAGCTCTAACCCCTTCCAAAATGGTTGCAACCCCACTAGCCGCATCACTTGCGCCGTAAGATGAATGAGGACCACTATCGTAATGGGAAAGCAAAAGAAGGCCCTTTCCTTTGGTGCTACCCTTTATTCTAGCCAATATATTTGTGGCTTTACTTAAGTTGCCCCAGTCCCCAGCAGTATACCCTTCTTGCGTGGTAGTTTCCAAACCCATTTTTTTGAGTTCAGAAATGATATAACTTTTGGCTTGTTCATGACCTGGAAAACCAACGGCATGGGGTTCTTTGGATAATTGTTTAACATGTTCTAAAGCCCTGTCCGTAGAAAAGGATTCCATGGAAACCTCCTCATCGGGATTGTAGGATGGCATTAGAGATGTAAAACTCCAATAAACCGCGGTAAAGAGAAGGATAAGGGCAAGCGTTCGGGAAAATTTCATGGTTCAGCGTTGTTGAAACTTAAATGTATGAAATTATGAAAGGTTCTCATATTTTGACAGCTAAAATTAGGTTATTCGCTAAAAAAAGCTATATTTATTATTCAACTTTAAAATCTAACCTTATGGCAATCAAGAGTTTTCAAGGCGTACGAAGCAAGGAGGAGAACAAGAAGAAATACGACGCCCCTATTTTGGTGGAGGATTATATGACCAAAAAGCTGATTACCTTTTCTCCAGACCAATCCATTTTGGAAGTAATGGAGACTTTTGCCAAACACCATATCTCCGGAGGTCCTGTTTTGGACAACAATGGTTTTCTGGTGGGAATCGTTTCCGAGGCAGATTGTATGAAGCAGATTTCCGAGAGTCGATACTTTAACCAACCGATATTGGATAAAAGTGTTGAAAGATTCATGACCAAAAACGTGGAAACGGTTCCGCACGATATGTCCATTTTCGATGTTGCCGGTGTTTTTGATAGGCATAATAGGCGAAGATTGCCTGTAATGAAGAATGATGTTTTGGTTGGACAGATAAGTAGAAAAGATGTGGTAATAGCTGCCCTAAAACTAACATCCCATAGCTGGAAATAAGTTATTCCCTTTTTACGATCATGTAATAATCATTGTCGAGCGGTAAGTATCCTAAATCGTAGACAAAGTAGTATGTGCTGCCTTTTTTTGTGGTGTACAGGTTGGTGATGTATTCAAAATCGAACCCCTTATCCAACAACCTCATTTTTGTTGTTTTTGTTTTTCCATCTTTGAGTGGAAAACTATCAAGTATCCTATAGTTTTTGCGCAGTTTGTTGTTGATGTTGCGTACCAGGTTTTTACTATCTCGGTTCAGCAGATTGTTATATGCATTCCTGCAATGGTCGGAACAGTATTTTTGGTCGATGCGGCCAAGTAGCTTTTCGCCACATACCAGGCATTTTCTTTCGGACATAGGATAAGATTAGGTCACCACAATATCAAACTTTTTTAATAAACCTATTAATCCATCCTTACTAAAATGGGTTTTCTTCATCTTGTTGATGGATGGATCTATATTGAAATTTATGGCTGAGGAAAAATCAGCTTGTTCAAGATTCGTGTTCTCAAATATCGCGTTTTCAAAATCACAATTCGGGAACTTAGCCTGTTTTAAGTGTGCGTCGGCAAAGTCGGTTTGATGGAGCCTGCAATCTTGAAACTGGATATTGGGCAAGTTCATACCAATAAAGGATGCTACGGATAGATTGCATCCAATGAATTTTAGGGATAACAATAACTGGTTACAGGTCTCAAACTGAAGCCCTACCATTTTGCAATCCTCAAAGGTTACGTCGTTAAAAATGGTGTGCGCGATATTGGCATTCGTGAAATCACATCCTTTAAAAGTGCATTCCACAAAATTTTGATTGTCCAAAAATCCCTTGGAGAAAAGGCAGTCCACAAAACAGCAATTTTCGTAATCGCCCTTGGGCAATTTATTTTGCGTATAATCCTGTTTTGTGAACTCCTGATCTGACCAAAAGGATCCTGTCATTACTCTCCTGTTAAAATAATGGCGGGTATTTCCAATGCTTTGAACATATCATTATATGCTGCCATGCCACTACCAACGATGGCATTTTTTTCATCTTCAAAAGTTTTCCATTTGGCCATGTTGTCCCTAAATAACTCTTTGGCACCTTCGGTTACTTTTGGTTCCGGTACATCAATGAATCCTCTCAAATGCATAAAATCTGCATTGAGTTTACTGCTGAAATTAACCACATCTTGGAAGGTTTTTTGCTTGGGTTGAATCAAGTTCTCTTCCCAAGTATTAATTCGTTCCAAAAGGGTATCTCCCTTTTCAAGCAACTCTTTTGCACTTTCGTTGTCCTTTAGCAACTTCTTATATGTTTTTAGTTGACTTTTGGCCGTACGCATTTGGTTGACCGCTTTGTGCATGTTCACTAAAGTTTCATCGATTCTAGTTAGATAGGATTGCTGCTCTGCATAATCGGCAGGTGAGCCTTCAATAAGTGGGTCAGGTAATACTACCACATTTGTTTCCACCATCTCTTCCCCCATGGAAAGGCGAAGCGCATATGTTCCAGGGGCCACTCGGGAACTTCCGTAGCCATCAAAACCAAAAACATTCTCAATGGCAGGTGAAGGCTCACGGTAAAAATCCCAAGTAAATCGATTATATCCTTTTGCTGCAGGTAAAACTTTTGGCTTTGATGGCCCACCTGGCCAGCTCTTGAAATCTTTTGGAGCTTGGTTGGTATACGTTCTGATGACCTTTCCACCTGAAAGTACTTCCAGTTTCAATTCAGTAGAATCCAGCTTTTTGGGCAAGTAATAGTCGAAAGTGACTCCAGATTTTGGGTTTTGCCCCAATCCTGGAACAGGTTGGTCCGTACTGCCGTTAAAAATTCGGTATGATGGTTTTGGTGTCACAATTTGAAGCGAGCTTGCCGGCTTTAAACTATTCTGAATCGCCCCCAAATCATCCAATATCCAAAAAGCCCTTCCTGCCGTAGCAGCTACCAAATCATTATCCTGAATAATCAAATCATTGATAGGAACTACTGGTAAATTCAGTTGTAAAGGTTGCCAATGTTGGCCATCATCCAAAGACACATATAGGCCTGTTTCGGTACCTGCATAAAGTAATCCTTTTTGCTTTTTATCCTCACGGACCACGCGGGCAAAAGTGTGTTCACCATCAATTCCTTTGGTGATTTTGGTCCAAGTTTGCCCATAATCCGTGGTTTTGAAGATGTAGGTGTCCAAATCCATGAACTTATAACGCATCAAAGTGATGTATGCCGTGGCAGGGTCATGAGGTGATACTTCAATGCTGTTGATGATACCTTCTTTGATATTGGGAGGGGTGATATTTTCCCAGCTTTCACCACCATTTTTGGTAATGTGAACCAATCCGTCATCAGAACCGGCATAAAGTACGCCTTCCTCGTGGGGAGATTCTACCAAGTACATGATAGTGTTATAATTTTCTCCACCTGCCGCTTCGTTAGTGTATGGGCCACTTCCTGGGCCTTGTTTTTCAATTTCGTTTCTTGTTAAATCGGGGCTTACCACATCCCAGCTATACCCGCCATCTTTTGTTCTGAAGACCACATTCCCTGCATGGTAAATCGTGTTACGGTCGTGTGGTGAGCTAATAATGGGAGCGTTCCAATTGTAGCGGAACTTAAAATCCTTTGGAATATTACCTAGACCCAATTCAGGGTATTCTTTAATAGGTTTTGCTTCACGGGAAGCCTTTACCCACTTTTCAATAATTCCTTGATAACAACCACCGTATACAACCTCTGGATTATCAGGGTCAAAAGCCAAATAAGCACTTTCACAACCAGCAACGGCATACCAGTCTTTCCAATCGATACCACCATCCCGTGTGCGGCTGGCTATGGCCACGGATGAGTTGTCCTGTTGTCCTCCGTATACATTATAGGGCACTAAATTATCCGTGATAACTCGGTAAAACTGTGAGGTTGGTTGGTATTGTTGCGAACTCCAGCTAATGCCTCCGTTGTTGGAGACATTGGCGCCACCGTCGTTGGAGTTGATCATGATCTGGTTGTTTTTGGGATGAATCCACAAGTCATGATTATCGCCATGGGGCGTAGAAACAGGAGAAAAGGTTTTTCCTCCATCTATGGATTTGGTCACGGGAGCGTTTAGCACGTAAACGATGTTCTCGTCTTGGGTATCGGCAAAAATCTCCATGTAGTACCAAGACCGTGCAATATTAATTCGGTTCTTATTGGTCTGTTTCCAAGTCTTTCCAGCATCCACACTTTTGTAAACACCGCCTTTTTCACCTTCGGCCTCAAGTACGGCATAGACCACATCTGAATTTGCCCTGGAAACAGAGATACCGGATTTTCCAAATTCCTTTGGAAGTCCCTTTTCCATTTTATCCCAAGTAGTTCCACCATCGGTGGATTTATAAAATCCAGAAGAGGCTCCTCCGGAAGTAATGGTCCACGGAGTTCTTTCATGTTGCCACATGGCCGCATATAAAATAAGCGGGTTGTTCATGTCCATACTTAGGGATGAAGCTCCCGTAATATTGTCGACATAAAGCACTTTTTCCCAAGTTTCCCCTCCGTTAGTGGAGCGGTAAATACCTCTATCTTCGGAAGGGCCATATTGAGCACCTTGTGCGGCAATAAAAATAATGTCGGGATTGGTAGGATGGATAATCACGTCGGAAATATGACGAGTATGGTCCAAACCGATATGTTTCCAAGTCTTTCCAGCGTCTGTGGATTTGTAAACACCATCGCCCATAGAGGTCATTACCCCACGGGCAGCATGTTCACCCATTCCCGCAACAACCAAATTGGGGTTGCTTTCAGAAACGGCAATATCACCTACGGTTCCTGTTTTCAGGAATCCATCGGAAACGTTTTTCCAAGTGATACCGTCATCAGTGGTTTTCCATATACCACCACCCGTAGTTCCCATGTAGAAGGTGTGGGGCTGGCCCACAACACCAGTAGAGGTAACGCTTCGCCCACCACGGAACGGGCCAATATTGCGCCATTTTAATCCCGGAAAAAGGGAATCGTTAACGACAATGGAAGGTTGGTCAGATTTTTTGTTTCGTCGTTGGGCATCCATCGGATGCAATGCCAATAACATGGCACATAAAAGTAGAGGTCTTAATTTCACGAGTGTTTGAATTAGTTAGTCTGTTAAAGATACTAATTCAACTTATTCCTATGAAACTAAATCACTTCACTCTTTTATACGCAAATAGAATTTCCTCTTGGTTTCCGTCTTCTTCAATGAGGACCCAAACATTCATTTGATCGCCATTTATCTTTTCCATAGTGAGTCCTTCAAAATACACTTTGTTTTTTTCAAGCTTCACTAGTTTAAAATCGATAGTTTCATTCTTTTCTTCCCAACCTTTCATGTTTCCATCAAAATGTTTGAGTTGAAGTATGATGGAATCGTCCAATTGTTGAATGTGGCCCGATTCGTAGAAGGAGACTTTATTATCGTTCACCATTCGGAATACGAACATCATGGAATTGCCCATGGGAGCACTCCAAATTTCTTCGGCAACGCCTCCAAATGCTTCTCCGGTCCAATGGCCCTCAATCCAAGAAACATCTTCCAAATTTGCCTTTGGCGATGATTGACCTTCGGGCAGTTGCATAGTGTGCTGTGCGGAAACAAGTCCTGCGCTGAACATAAAAATAAGTACGATTGATTTCATGATTAGGTTTTTGATTGATGAATGCCTTGCCATTAATTGGACAGGGCAAATTTTACATTTACGGTGGTTTCCACCTTTATTTTTTCAAAATCGATATCCAAGGGCTGTGCATTGCCCATATCGGCGGAAACGGCTTTCATCTCCATCATGGGGGCTTGATTGTACCTTGGGTAATATTGAGAGTTGTCGGCGATATGGATGGCCATGCCCACTTTTTGACCGAGTGGTTTTGTAAGGGCATCAGCTTTTTGCATGGCTTTTTTTACAGCTCTTGTTTTTAACTCCAGCTCCAGTTCATCCATTTTGGAATACTCGGTTTTCTCGATATTGGTGTTGGCTATATCCAACTGTTCCAGTGCCATCATAACATCGCCCAATTCTTTTCCGGAGTAGACCAATAGGGAAAACTGTTTGCTTTTTAGGACTTCTTTTTGGCGCAGAAAATATTTCTTGAAGTTGCT
Organism: Flagellimonas lutimaris; assembly: GCF_051494225.1. Classification (GTDB taxonomy): domain Bacteria; phylum Bacteroidota; class Bacteroidia; order Flavobacteriales; family Flavobacteriaceae; genus Flagellimonas; species Flagellimonas lutimaris_A. The sequence goes on from NZ_JBNPYE010000010.1 coordinate 75,472, forward strand.
ACCCATATCCTTGATGACTAATTGCTCATCAAGATCAATACCCATGGTTTTAAAGCGTTTTGCCATTTGATTTTCTTGTTCCTCAACGGAAACACGTCCTTTGGTATCTTTTTCTTGGATGATGATGTTCAGGTAGATTTTATCAGGAGTTACCATGGTGTCCACTTGTGCCTGAGTTTCTAAATATGGGGTGTCCAAAAAGTTTTTTGATTGGGCAAAAATTGCCGAGGAGAATAAAACTGCTGCTATAAAAATTATTGTTTTTTTCATGATGTAATTTTATTAAAGTTAAATACTTCGACCTTACATTCAAAACCTGTGCCGCAATCTTCAAGGTTGATGGATTTACCTAAATGTATGGATTAACTCAATTAACTTGAGTACATTGTGGGTATGAAATTTATTTTGGCACCCGATAAATATAAAGGCTCGTTAACAGGACGCGAATTTTGTGAAACCGTTGCCCTTGGCATCAAAAAAGTTTTTCCGAATGCGAAAATAGTCAGTAGACCTTTGGCTGATGGAGGCGATGGCACCATTGATGTTGTCGCGGATTATCTAAATGCTTCAAAGGTTTCTGTAAAAGTAAAGGACCCTTTATTTAGAGAAATCGCTACACAGTATCTACTTTCTGAAGACAAACAAACCGCTTTCATCGAAATGTCCGAAGCATCCGGATATAAATTGCTTAAAAAATCCGAGATGAACTGCATGAACACCACTTCCTTAGGTACTGGGGAAATGATTGCAGGCGCTCTTGAAAAAGGAGCGAAAAACATTGTGCTGGGAATAGGTGGTAGTGCTACTAACGATGGGGGAATGGGTATGGCCCAGGCATTGGGCTATTCTTTTTTGGGTGAAGATGGCAATGCATTGGAACCTATAGGGAAGAACTTGGGGAAGGTGAAGGAAATCAAACAAGATAATGTAAACCCGAAGTTGTCCAATGCTAGAATCCAAGTGGCTTGTGATGTCAACAACCCCTTTTATGGAGAAAATGGGGCGGCCAAAATTTATGGGGCACAAAAAGGTGCTTCTGAGGATGAGATTTTGTTTTTGGACAAAGGATTGGAAAGTTTTGCCAAGGTGCTGCAATCTACCTTTGGTATTGATGTGCAAAATATCGCCGGGGCTGGAGCTGCCGGTGGCGTAGGAGGTGGTGCTGTAGTTTTTTTGAATGCGGAACTGGCTTCTGGTGTTGACCTGGTGATGGAACTTGCCAATTTTGATGAGGTTTTGGAAGGCGCCGACTGGGTTATAACCGGAGAGGGGCAGTTGGATGGTCAGACTTTTTCGGGAAAAACCATTAATGGGGTAGTGCAGTCTGCGAAAAAAAAGGAAGTGCCGATTGCGGCCTTCTGTGGTTCCATCGATGTTTCCATTGATGAAATGCAACAAATGGGATTGGATTATGCCGTTTCCATTCTCAATCAAATAGGAAACCTTGAGGATGCCAAGGCTAAGACTGCAGAAAATCTAGAATTGGCCAGTTACAATTTTGCGCACTTGGTAAAGCTGAGCAAGGGCTAGCTCAAATAACTTTTCTTCATTTTATACTCCAAAGAGGTTTTCACAGTCTTCCATTCACCGTCCAAAATAGAAAACACAACGGTGTCCCGAAGGTTTCCGAATTCATCAATACGGTGGTTTCTTAAAATACCATCTTGTTTGGCCCCTAAACGGAGTATCGCATTTCTGGAGGGATGATTGTGAAAATGGGTGCGGAATTCCACAGCGATACAGTTCAAATTTTCAAAAGCATACTTTAGCAAAAGGTATTTGCATTCCGTATTGATGCCTGTGCGTTGTACTTTTTTGGCGTACCATGTGGCCCCGATTTCCACTCTTTTGTTTTTTGCATCCACATTCAAGTAGCGGGTGCTCCCCACAATGGTATTGGTTTTTTTGTCGATAATGGCAAAGGGCAATGCGCTTCCTTTTTCTTGCTTCGATAGGGCAATATCCAAATAGGAATCTATGGTTTTTGGGGAAGGAACGCTGGTGTACCAAAGCTCCCACAAATTTCCATCAGATGCGGCAAATGCCAAATCCACTTTTTGCGATTTCTGTAGGGGGACGAGCTTTACCAATTCGCCTTCCAGCTGTATGGGACGTAACCAAGACTCCATAGGTTGAATTTAAAGTTCAAATATAACTTTTAATCTTTCGATTTAAATAAAGAAAAAAGCCAAGGAAAATCCTTGGCTTCATCATCAATCAAAAAACGAAATTAAATAATCTATTCCGATTCAAATTCTTCGACAATAAAGAAGTTTTTACTCTTCTTTTCTACGATATAATTGTTTTCCAAAACATCGTAATGCATGGTTTTGTCGGCAACATTAATATCAAACCCTTTGTCGGTCTGTACTACTTCAAAATCATTGTTCGCAGTACCTTTGTATTTCAGTACCATATAATCGTCGTAGTTTTTATCGGCATCAGTATCAATGGCTACCAACTTGGTCACAAAAGGAGAGGATGCTTTTCTATCTTGGTTTACCATGCCTCTGTCCTTGTTATCCAGTTCCATGCCGTATTTTCTGCGCTCCATCACTTTTACGCTATACTCTTTTTCTTTTCCATTTTCGGATAGGGTAAAAGTTTTAAGTTGTTTAGTGGCTTTCATGACCCCGGAATTTTGGTTTTGCCCATATCCGGCAAAAGCTGTTAGGGTTGCGAATGATAGTATAGTGAGTAAATTTTTCATAGTATTATTTTTGTGGTTAATAACTCTGTCACCTGGATGGATTGCCTATCTCTTACTTTAAATAAGAAGTGAACATCCAGTGTCTTTTCTCCAATTCGGTCATAAACTCGGTCAACATGTTTTCTGTGACAACATCGCCGGTTTCAAGGGATGCATTTATGGCATCCAACATGCTGTCGTGCAAAATCTCGTAGTCTCGCAGCACTTCTCTTACCATTTCCAGAGCGGAAATATTTTTGTCCTGCTCCTCAATTTTAGAAAGTTCCAGTGTTCTTTTTAAAGTGAAATTGCTTTGTACACCAAACACTCGTATTCTTTCCGCTACAATATCAATATTTTCTTTAACCGTGTTGTATTCGTTTTCAAACTCTTCGTGGAGTTCAAAAAAATCTGGTCCTTCAATGTTCCAGTGAAAGTTTCTAAGCTTATTATAGAATACCTGATAGCTGGCCAATAATGTGTTTAGGCTGACAACAATTTCTGCGGTTTCTAAATAAGTAAATCCTAATTTTTTAAAAGTTCTATTTTTTGCTTTAATAGCTTCCATGTATAATGTTTTTGATTTGTTTACTATAAAATTACAAGTCAATACCCGAGCGCATTGATTGTAACGATGTAATTCTTGATGCAAAAGGTTTATGAATACCTTTTAAGGTAAATAAGTCGAATTTATACCCCAATTGTCATGATTATTGGTAGAAATTCCAACCATGACCTCTCTCTATTAAAGTAAACATAAAATACAGTAAATCAAGTATTTAACTTAATTTAACGTTTATTGGGAATTGTTTTGGAGGGATGGTTTTTTATCGTCACTGATAAGGAAACCTTTGCAAAGACATTCATATACATCAGAAGAAATATCGGTCAAATATTCTTTCCCGTCGCTAAATACTTTTTGGGTTTCTTCACAGGTTGGATCTGGTTCTTGAATATAGATGGTTTCCGATAGGTCGCACATCTTTTTACAAAGACTGAATCTTTTAATCACCTTGTACTTATTGATGCTTCTAATATGCATTAGGTTGAGGGTTTTTGGTTACTTGATAAGACACATGAATATCAAATAAGTCACTTGTAATTATGCACAATTAATTACATACGTTTACAAACGAAAACAAATAGTTACAAACCGAATATGATTTTTAAGTGCTTCTAAGTTTGCCTCGTCGGACAATGAGAGTTCGATGGATAAATGTTTAAAACTTAAATCTTACTATTATGAATTCACTCAGAAACAAAGTACAATTGATTGGCAACTTAGGAAATGATCCAGAAGTTATCGTGCTTGAAAATGGCAATAAGTTGGCTAAGTTTTCAATCGCTACAAATGAATCCTACAAAAATGCAAAGGGTGAAAAGGTAACGGATACGCAATGGCACAATATTGTGGCGTGGGGAAAATTGGCCGAAATAACGGAAGATTTTTTATCTAAAGGAAAAGAGGTCATGATAGAGGGTAAGCTTATGAATCGTTCCTATGAAACCAACGAAGGTGAAAAAAGATACATCACCGAAATTAAATGTAATGAGCTATTGATGCTCGGAAAGTAATTGTTGTAACTTAATTACGACTAAAAGGGGGTAACTCCCCTTTTTTTGTTTTCCTGTAGGGTAAATGCATTTTGAGTTGTTACATAACCAGACGCCAGAACTTTAGTAAATGAACAACGTATTTATTAAAACCCATAAAGATGAGGTTGAACACACTAATTACAATATTATTTGCATTGGGCTTGGCGGCTATGGCATCTGCGCAAGAAGGAGAATATTCTTTTTATGAGGTACAGGCCAGAAAAGATTTTCATTACGAACAATCCCTAGTGTTGGTAAGCAACGAGGATGTGGAAGATTATTGGAAAGACCAAGCGCGTTTTGAAAGGGATTTGAAAAAGCATGATGGTAATGCGTATAATGTCTACATGAATGAAAAGAAAACAGTTTACGCTGAGCATGCTAAATCATGTGGAGAACAATGCAGGCACGGTAAAAATTATTACCAGCATGCAACATTATATTTTGCTTATACTGATGATCAATACTTATCCAAAGAAGCTATTGAATCATTTGTACAAATAGCTTCTCCACGTATATTTTGAATGTACACTTAGTTAGTTATATAAAAAAACGCCCCATTTTGGGGCGTTTTTTTATTATTAGTTGTGCGTTTATTTAATTCTGTCCGCCATTGCGTTCTGGTGAACGAGGCGTGGGCCATTCCAGTTGTTCTCCCGTTCTGTTGCTTATCGGCAGCACTGCTTTTTCTCTGGATGTCTTCTCAGGATGTTCACTAGCCATATAAGCTAAAATAGCCGTTAGGATGGCATTGTTTCTGACATCATCAAAAATAATTTTATCGTAGGTATCCCTGTTGGTGTGCCAAGTATAGTTCCAGTAGGACCAACTCAATGAACTCAGACTGAACGCTGGTGCTCCCGCTGCTTGGAAAGAAGCATAATCCGATCCCCCACGGGCAGGAGTTCCAGGAAAAGTGGTTTCGATTTCATCAGTGATTTCCTTTGGCACTTCGTGCAACCATTTCCCGAGATAATCATAGGAATCCAAAAATCCGCCACCGGAAATTCGAACCACTCTACCAGTTCCGTTATCTTGATTGAAAACAGCTTGTACACCCTCAACAATTTCCGGGTTGTCTTCAACAAAGGCCCTGGAACCATTGAGGCCTTGTTCCTCACTGCCCCAATGCCCTACCAAAATGGTACGCTTTGGGTTGGGATACGCTTTTTTCAAAATACGCATAGCCTCCATCATCACCAAGGTTCCCGTTCCGTTATCTGTAGCTCCTGTACCACCATCCCAAGAATCAAAATGAGCGGATAGGATCACATATTCATCAGGCTTTTCAGAACCTTTTATTTCAGCGATGGTGTTGAATGTGGGCACCTTACCCAATTCTTTGGATTCTGCCACAATATGAAGCTGCGGTTTTTGCCCCGATTCAACCAATCGATACAACATTCCGTAGTCTTCTAGTTCAAGATCCACGGTTGGGATTTCCTTGGTATAAGCTCCAAATATTTTGTTTACTCCAAAACCACGGGACCAATATGAAGCAACAATGCCCACAGCTCCTGCTTTTTCTAGGGTAACAGGAAGGGTGCGTCTGCTGAGTCCAGTGTTCTCTATATTTTCTCTCCAAGCTTCAGTTTGCTCGTCACGTTCTTTTTTCATTTTTTCAAAGGATTTTTCGGTAGCAAACTCTTCCCAATTATAGTCGGGTCTTCCCGTGGGTTGAGGCATGGAAATCATTACCAATTTACCCTTTACGTTGGGCAGCCAATTCACAAATTCTAGAGAGTCGGAAACCATGGGTAAAATAACTAACTCGGCAGTAACTCCTTTTTTGGGAGTGCTTGGGCTCCAAGCCAATTGGGTCCCTCTTAAGCTTTGAACTCGCGGGTGCACCATATCAATATGGCTAATGCCTCGTTCCCATCCTTTCCACTCGCCCCATTGTTCGTTGCGGGCCGGAATTCCCCAGCTTTCGTATTTGGTAACGGCCCAATCGTGGGCATTTTTCATTTGTGGTGTACCTACCAATCTTGGCCCAATGCCATCCATAAGTTGATGACCAAGGGTTTCCAGTTGAGAGTTTTCGTTGGCTTCTTGAATGATTGCTTCAATCACCGCATCCTTGTCCTGCGCCAACATAGAAATGCTGGATAAAAGGAGCATGGTAAATAAAAGAGAGGTTTTTTTGATCATGGTTTCTAGTTTGCTTTAAAAATAAAACAAATAAAGGAACCATTGGATTGGGATAGGGGATATAAAATGTAAAAGTACTATTACGCAACTTTTTTGAGAAGATCAAAGCAGGGACACTTTTTACAGCGCTTGCTTTCACTTTTTTTATATTTTTTGCAACACTTGGACTTTACTTTGCCAGTTGGAGGCAACTCCCTAAGTTTTGCTTTTTTGAGTTTTTTTTTGTCCTTTTTCTTTCCCATAGATAGAACCGAAATAGGGGACGAAAATAACTATTTTAAATCAATCTAAATAAAATTTAACATAATTGTATTTCCAATTCATTAAAAATGAAGGGAGACACCCAAAGTGTTTGGACCAAAAGAAAGATTCCAGCTAACGTTCTTAGGATTTGTGTCGTTGTACTTTTGGTCGTACTTGGAATCCAAGTATCTATCAATGGACTCCACAATAAAGATGCTCAACACTGTACTAAAAGCCACATCGGATACCCAATGAAAATCATCTATAATACGTACAAGGCCAGGAATCATCCCAATGGTGTAGAGTCCACCTTTAACCCAAGGACTTTTAAATTGTTTGGCAATGGCATATGCGTTACTGAATGCAAGCATGGCATGACCCGAAGGGAAAGAATCATAATCATATACCCTGTCCAAGCGGAGTGGCTCAAAGGTAGCGGAAGTTGCTCCGCTTTTTGGCCGTGCCCTACCAATGATTCGTTTGCTAACCTGTTGTAAAAAACCCCCAGCCGTAGCGGAAGAAATCAAAAGCACACCTGTGCGTCTCAATTTTTCATTTTTGGTAAAGAGTCCTGCAAGATATACTCCACCTGTAAGCATATAATTGTTCTCTGGACTTCCATATTCATTGCCATAGTCTATAACAAAATCAGGAATATCTTCTTCAAACCCATTCTTCCAATCATGGAGTTCATCATCTACGGTAAATAGAAGTAATGTGCCCCCCGTTAAATATCCAAAATTGGCCCAGTCGTTCCCTTTCCAATGGAATGGTCGGGAATAGGAATAACCTACACCCCCAAATATGTTTCCTACATCGTAGGTAAAATTGTTCCAAAGGTTTTTCTCCTTTTTGATGTGAAGCTCTTGACCGGTCATAGTAGTGGTCAATAAAACTAGGATGAAGTATTTTATAAATCTCATGATGTTGAATTACCAAACTAGTCGGCAAAATTATTCATACATTTCATGAGCAGTCCTAAAAGTATTGGCGTGTGCTTCCACAATTACTTTAATATCGGGAGAGTATCCGCCCCCCATGCTACATTGCAGTGGGATTTTGGCATTGTAACAGGTTTCAAGTACAAATCGGTCCCGTTCCTTGCATCCATCTAAAGTCAGGGACAGCGTACCCAATTTATCGGATTCCAAAACGTCCACACCACAGAGGTAGAAAATAAAATCTGGTTGTACTTGCTTCAACAACTTGGGCAGGGTCTTTTTTAAAATAGAAAGATACTCCTCATCCTTGGTATCTTTTTCTAATGGGATATCCAAGTCTGATGTTTCCTTTTTAAAGGGATAATTGCCTTTACCATGCATCGAGAATGTAAAAACAGAATGGTCTGTCTGAAAAATTTCTGCCGTTCCATTGCCTTGGTGCACATCTAAATCTACTATTAATATCTTGTTGGCCAACTTGTTGTTCAAAAGATAACGTGCGCCAATGGCTTGATCGTTCAAGATGCAAAAAGCTTCGCCTCTATCGGAATAAGCATGATGTGTTCCGCCTGCAATGTTCATGGCGATACCTTTTTCGAGTGCAAATTCGCATCCTTTTATGGTGCCATCTGCAATAATACGTTCGCGTTTCACAAGTTCATCACTAAGTGGAAAACCAATCTTGCGAGCTGCACTTTTGGAAAGATCCAGGCTTACCAAATTTTTGTAATATTCCCCATCATGTGCTGCCAAAATATGATGGTCTTCGGGTAGCGAGGGTTCAAAGAAGTTCTCCTCCGAACAAGTGCCTTCATAGAGCAATTGCTGGGGCAATAACTCGTATTTGATCATGGGGAACCGGTGTCCATCTGGCAACGGATGCTTGTAAATGGGATGGTAGGCTATTTTGAGCATTTAGGCACCTTGTTTATGTAATGCCAACTGTATTCGTTTTCGTGGTACATCAACATCCAAGACTTTTACCACTACCTGTTGATGAAGACTTACGTGTTCGTTGACATCTTTTACAAAAGTATCGGAAAGGTTGGAAATGTGCACTAGCCCGCTTTCTTTGATTCCAATATCTACAAAGCAACCGAAATTGGTAATATTGTTTACTATCCCTGGCAACAATTGCCCTTGACGCAAATCGGTAATTTCCTTGATGTTCTGATTAAAGGTGAACACTTTCGCTTTCTCACGAAGGTCCAATCCTGGTTTTTCCAATTCTTTCAGAATATCTTCCAAGGTGGGCATGCCAATGGTTTCCGTACAATAGGATTTGAGATCGATGCCTTGCAAGGCAGCTTTATTTCCTACAATCTTTTTGGTGGAAATGCCTTGGTCTTTGGCCATTTTGGATACTAGTCCGTAACTTTCCGGATGTACGGCGGAATCATCCAAAGGGTTGTCACCATTTTTAATGCGCAAGAATCCTGCACTTTGCTCAAAGGCCTTGCCTCCCAATCGAGGTACTTTTTTAATCTGTTCCCTGTTTTCGAACTTCCCATTCTCGTTTCGGTGGGCAACAATATTTTCGGCCAGTTTAGGCCCAATCCCCGATACATAACTCAAAAGGGGGACACTCGCCGTATTAATATTGACCCCAACGGAGTTCACACAGCTTTCCACCACGGTATCCAAAGAGGTTTTTAATTGGGTTTGGTCCACATCGTGCTGGTATTGTCCAACCCCTATTGATTTGGCATCAATTTTTACCAATTCGGCCAAAGGATCGGCCAAACGACGACCGATGGATACAGCTCCCCGTACCGTTACATCATAATTTGGGAATTCATCCCGTGCGATTTTTGATGCAGAGTAAATGGATGCTCCAGCTTCACTCACAATAAACACTTCAATCGGTTTTTTGAACGGAACCCGCTTTACCAACTGCTCGGTTTCTCGGGATGCCGTTCCGTTGCCTATGGCAATGGCCTCAATTTTATAGGCATCTACCAACGAACTTATTTTTTTGATGGCTCCGGAACTATCGCGCTGCGGTGGATGGGGGTAAATGGTTTCGTTGTGCTTTAAATCGCCTTGTTCGTCCAAACAGACCACTTTGCAGCCCGTTCTAAAACCGGGGTCAATGGCCAAGATGCGTTTTTCGCCTAACGGTGCACCGAGCAACAGTTGCTTCAAATTTTTGGAGAAAACCTGAATGGCCGAAGTGTCTGCTTTTTCTTTGGCAGTTTTTAAAAGTTCATTGGAGAGCGAAGGAAACAGAAGCCTTTTATAGGCATCGGCTATGGCCAATTCAATGTGTTCCGCACACGCATTGTTGGTTTTGATCAAGCGCCGTTCCATATTTTGAATAGCTCTTTCGTCATCTATTTCGGTTTTTACTCGGATAAAACCTTCCTTTTCAGCTCGCATAATGGCTAAAAAACGGTGTGATGGACAGCGGCTCAAGGGTTCGCTCCAATCGAAATAGTCGCGGAACTTTTGTGCTTTCTCATCCTCTTTTTTGGTTTTGATGACTTTGGTAGTGATCAACGCATGGCGCTCCAACTGACCGCGCAGTTGATTTCGAATATCGGTACGCTCATTGATCCATTCCGAAATGATGTGTCGAGCACCTTCGAGGGCATCATCTTCATTGATGACTTCCTTGCTCAAATATTTGGAAGCGATAAACTCGATTTCATCGCTACGTTGTGCCATAATAATTTTGGCCAATGGCTCCAAACCATTTTTTCGTGCGGTTTCAGCTTTGGTCTTCTTGCTCTTTTTGAAGGGAAGATAAAGGTCTTCCAAACTGGTAAGGTCGGTACAGTTCAAAAATTTCGCTTCCAGTTCGGAAGTTAGCGCATCTTGTTCCTTTACCGCTTTGATGATGGCTGCTTTTCTTTTTTCCAGTGCTTCGAACTGCGCTTTGTACTCCACAATGGAACCGATTTGCACCTCGTCCAAATTGCCCGTGCGTTCCTTCCGATATCGAGAAATAAAGGGAACGGTGCAATCTTCATTTAAAAGGGCCACGGTGTTTTCAACACTTTTCTCCGAAAGATTGGTATGGTGAACGATATAGGGGACAAGTTGCATGATGTTTGTTTAGTATTTGTCACTTCGAGCGCAGTCGAGAAGGCTTTGCTCCAAGTTTCTAATGTGGGTTTCGACTACGCTCGACCTGACAGTTTCTTGGGATATGAATTAATTTATGGTTTCCCCGTTGCTTACATTTTCCTCATCAGGGTTGACAAATACAAGTTTGCCATCCTTGTCCTCAGTCATCAAAATCATCCCTTCACTTTCTACACCACGTAGTTTTCGTGGAGCAAGATTTACTAAAACAGTCACTTTTTTACCTACAATATCTTCGGGTTTAAAGCTATTGGCAATACCTGAAACAATGGTTCGTGTATCCAATCCTGTATCCACTTTCAATACCAAAAGCTTGTTGGCCTTTGGCATTTTTTCAGCTTCGATGATGGTTCCCACACGCATATCCAATTTGGAAAAATCATCAAATGTGATGGTGTCTTTTTGTGGGGCTACTTCTTTGTCCATTTGCGCATTAACTTTTTTGGTGGCTTCCAATTTGTCCAGTTGTTGTTGAATTTCCTTGTCCTCTATTTTTCTGAAGAGCAATTCGCTCTTGTTAATGGTGTGTCCTGCGGGAAGTAAAGTCTCTTTTAAACTAACATCATCCCATTCGATAGATTTCTCACTTTCTTTTGAATTGAGATTTAGAATTCCTTTTAATTTTTCTGAAGTGAATGGCAAAAATGGTTCGCTAAGCACTGCCAATCCAGTTGCAATTTGAAGTGCCACGTACATAATGATCTTTACGCGCTCTTCATCGGTTTTAATGAGTTTCCAAGGTTCTTGGTCGGCCAAATATTTATTGCCCAATCGGGCCAAGTTCATCAACTCTTGACTTCCTTCACGGAAGCGATACCTTTCTAAAGAGCTGGCCAATATTTCAGGATAACCCTTTAAGGATTTCAAAGTATCCAAATCCGTCTTGGAAAATTCAGCAGGAGTGGGAACAACTCCATCGTAATATTTATGGGTCAAAACGGCAACTCGATTCACGAAGTTTCCGAAAATGGCCACTAGTTCGTTATTGTTTCTTGCCTGAAAATCTTTCCAAGTAAAATCGTTGTCCTTGGTCTCGGGAGCATTGGCGGTCAAGGTGTATCGCAGTACATCCTGCATATCCGGGAACTCTTCCAAGTATTCGTGCAGCCAAACTGCCCAGTTTTTAGAAGTGGAAAGTTTGTTTCCCTCTAGATTCAGAAACTCATTGGCAGGCACATTGTCAGGCAAAATAAAATCACCATTGGCCTTTAACATACTTGGGAAGATAATACAGTGGAACACAATATTATCCTTGCCTATAAAATGTACCAATTTGGTGCTTTCATCTTTCCAATAGGGTTCCCAATCTTTACCTTCACGTTCGGCCCACTCTTTGGTAGAGGATATGTAACCGATAGGCGCATCGAACCATACATAAAGTACTTTGCCTTCCCCACCTGCAACAGGTACGGGAATTCCCCAGTCCAAGTCGCGGGTAACGGCACGTGGTTTTAAACCTTCATCAATCCAAGATTTACATTGTCCGTACACATTGGGTTTCCAATCGGATTTGTGCTCTTCGAGAATCCATTTTTTCAAAAATTCTTCGTAACGGTCCAAAGGTAAAAACCAATGTTTGGTCTTTTTTAAAGATGGAACCGTTCCTGTTATGGTTGATTTAGGGTTGATCAGATCCGTAGCATTGAGCGATGACCCGCAATTTTCACATTGATCGCCATAAGCTTCCTCGTGACCGCATCTGGGGCAGGTTCCAATAACAAATCTGTCCGCTAAAAATTGTGCGGCTTCGTCATCGTATAGTTGCTCGGTTTCTTCCTCAATAAAATCACCTTGCTGGTACATTTTTTTGAAGAACTCCGAAGCGGTGTCGTGATGGACTTTTGCGGATGTTCTTGAGTAATTATCAAACGAAATACCAAAATCAACAAAGGATTTTTTAATGATATTATGGTACTTGTCTATTATTTCCTTTGGGGTAACACCTTCTTTTTTGGCCTTCATGGAGATGGCCACGCCGTGCTCGTCGCTACCGCAGACAAAGGCTACGTCGTTTCCTTTTAAGCGTAAATAACGGGAATAAATGTCCGCAGGAACGTAAACGCCGGCCAGGTGTCCAATATGGATGGGACCGTTTGTATAAGGCAATGCTGCAGTAATGGTGTACCTAGAAGGGGATGTATCTTGAGCCATGTAAAATTCTAATTAGGCCTCAAAAATACTGATTTTAACGGGATAGACATAAAAAAGGAAGCCTCCGAAAATGCGACCCTATTTGGGGTGAGGGGGGCATTATCGAAGGGTTCCGAAAAATGGATAAAAACTGTCTTGTTTTTTTAAGCAATCATGACCGATTTACTCATTTTTTTATCACCCACAGAAATACGATAAATATATTTTCCTGTGGATAAACTGTCTCTCATCCGCTCACGTATATTGATGTCCACTTGACCTTCCAACATCATTTCGTTGAACAAAGTTCCTACACGCTGTCCCAAAATATTGAAGAGTTCAATGTCCACATGGGCCGATACGGGCAGTTCTAAATGGATATAAGGATTCCGTGGTGATGTTGGGGGGTATATTGCCGTGTGAGTTATGCCATCCAACACATCAATATTAGGGTCATTGGGGTCTTGACTTGGTGGTGTCTCTGGCAATATTGGCGGGTCGTTGTCCATGGCGATATCATCAAAGGTTTCACCGCTACAATTAAAGCCAAGGTCAATGGCCTGATAAGGATGGCCTAATAAATGCTGCTCCACAGATTCTCTTGGAACACAAAGCCATTCGGCCAACACGGTTCCATAGAGATTTCGGAAGTCCATGGTATATTCCAGGTTGCCACGGTTGTTGGGTTCGTCCAAGGATGGGTGCTCGCCCACAAATGCGCTTCCGCTCAATCCTGAACCAAAGAACAGGGTAGGAGCGGCCTTTCCATGGTCGGTACCGTTGGAACCATTTTCATAAATTCTACGGCCAAACTCGGAGAAAGTCATGCTCAGTACGTTATCGTCTTGCTCTGTGAAAGCCAAATCTTCGTAGAAATTGTTGATAGCGACAGATAGGTTGGACATCAAACGCTCATGAACTATGGGCTGATTACCGTGAGTGTCAAACCCTCCCAAGGAAATCATATAAACTTTGGTGCCCAAGTTCCCTTTGATCAATCGTGCCAAAAGTGCCAATTGTCTGGCAAAGCCATTGTCTTGGTACTCTACTTGGTTCTGACCTGCCATATAGGCATTGTGAATAATGCCGGCGTATTCATAAGTGGTGTTGGCCACTCCGCGAAGAAATCGAAGTTGGTCTCCGTACATACAGTCATCGAATGGTGCATTCTCAATATCGTAGAAGGTTCCGGTCTCTGCGATTTGTTCCAACTGATCGACATTGTTGGTCACAAAAGCATAATTGGTTTCCTCACCTTGGAAAACTAAGTTCGCCAAGTTTCCAATTTGAATAGCTGCCGGAGCTGCTGGTGGATTAATCAAATAATCGGGGTAAAGCTCTTCAAAATGTCTGCCCATCCAACCTGTATTTTCTCCTGAAAACCCAGTTGTAGTCAAATCGGTATTGGCAAAAATATCCGACCCTGTAAAATGGGAAAGACTTTGGTTTTCGTACCCCACACCATGTACGGCCTTAAATTGCCCATCTCCCCAAAGAGGTTCCAAGGCGCTCATATAAGTAGGTACCCCAAAGTCATCGGTAAGTTTTAAGACCTTGCTTTCTGGGATATAGATGTTGGGCCTTGCATTCGCATAAGTATCATATTGTTGTATCGGAATTACGGTACTAAGCCCATCGTTTCCTCCCGATAATCGAATCAAGATTAAAATATTGTCGGTCTCCGCTGCGGCAACTGCTGCCGTAAGTGGAGATGGTGAAGAAGCCGAAATAAAGTGGCTTCCCAAAAACATAGAACCCGAACCTGCAATGCCCAAGGCTTGGACAAAGGAACGTCGGCTCCATTTTTTGTGTTCCATATCGTGGCCATCGTGTTCAAGGCCTTTGTGAGGAGAATTATCGTGGGTGTGGTGATTATCGCACATGGTGATGGGGTTATTTTAGTTGAAATTCGGGCTCTCTGGATAAATGACGTAATAATACATGGACTTGTGTTGGAACTTCCATACTTGATGAAAGGACCCACCAGCCATTACCTCCTGGAATATAATCAGAGGAGTAATATTCCTCGGGTACGTCGTCAATCTTAAAGGCATCCATGGCCTTTTCAAAATCGGCATCCGTTAAAAGGCCTTTCGGTGTAAATTTGTTCACCAAGGCTCTAACCACGATTTCTGGGTTACTAGTATTGCTATTGGCTGGTCCAACAGCATCCATGGCCAAAGTTCTGAATTGTTCCGGGTCATTTTGGAAAAAACGATCAATGAATACTTCCATGGTGAGCCAACGACCAATAATAAAATTGGTGTTGATCCATGTTCGGTCCCGTTGCCAACCTTCCACTTCGGGTGGTTGAAAAAATCGCTGCCCAATCAGGGAGCAGGCATCAATCATATTAATGACAGTTCCATCATCATAAGAGAAACCGGATTCTTTTAAAAAGTTGAAATATAGGTCTGCAGGACTTTTAATGATTACCCCAATGGCGGTTTCATCAAAAAAGTGTTGGCTTTTGAACAGTTGACGCAGTACGGAAGCAATCTCAAATCCACTATTGATAAATGTTTGGGCCAAACCATCGATTATCTGGGGAGCAATTCCTCCATCATCACTCGTTGAATCGGGGTGGACAAAAAACTCGTATAATTTTTTGCAGATAAACCATCCTATTTCATTAGCTCTTTGGTTGAAGAGGATATCGATAACATCATCGTAGTCCCAATTTCCAGTTTGTCCAAATATGGTTTTGTTTTCCGTGTTGAACTCTGATGGGTCAAAGGTAACTTGCGTACATCCTTCCTCACCTCGTTCGGTATACCCTGATATTGCTTTGGCAGTTTCAATAATATCTTCTTCCGTATAATTGTTGCCCTCTCCCAAAGTGAAAAGCTCATAAAGTTCGCGTGCGTAATTTTCATTGGGATTGTCTCCACGGTTACGAACACCATCCAAGTAATAGAGCATGGCGCTGGTAAGACCAATCTCGCTAGTAAAGGTTTTAAAATTGCCCAAGGCATTCCGTTGCAAGCAATTGATATAATAGTATAGGAATCCAGGACAATCGTAGGTCTCCAATTGGGTTACAAAGTGATTGCTCCAGAAAAAGCTCATTCTATCGAGCAGTTCGTTGTCTACTATTGCATTACCGTAAGCTGTAGTAAAATCTTCTATTTGAGCTCTTCGCAATTGTCTGGCCAAATCATCATCGGCAGGGTAATTGGCCTCATTCCAATCGGCCCATTCTGGTGCAGGTATGGTTGGTGCCGCCAATGCTTGGTTTACTAAGTTGTCGACAAGAGTTCCTGCTGTTTGACCAACAGCGGCATTAATGGTTTGTACCGAGGCGCTAAAACCAAGCCTCCGGTACAGATGGGCCGCACGTATCTCATCTAATGGAGTAGTGTACGGTGCCAAGGTTGAGGAATTACAATTGATAAAGTACTCCATAGCAATGTCTGGCGTTAATTAGGTACATAGTTTTGGGGGTAACTATATGCTTATGCTAGTGTTGGGTGTGGTTCAATTGAGCCAACAAATTACAATCTTAACGATCTAATGTCCATGAACGACCAAATTTTTCGATGAAATGCGTATTTTTTTTAGATTTTTACTAATCGTATGGCCAGTCACAACACATTTGGAAAGCAAGGGGAGCAAAAAGCGGTTGACTTTTTAAAGGCTTCAGGTTATATAATAAAAGCACTTAACTATCGGTACCTCAATGCGGAAGTGGACATCATTGCAGAGAGAGATGGCTTCTTGGTCATCGTTGAGGTAAAGTCAAGAAACAAAGGGTTTTTGGAAGGTGTTTCTGATGTGATCACACCTAAAAAAATAAAATTGCTGACCATGGCGGCCAACCATTTTGTTGAAGCGTCCGACTTGGATTTGGAAGTACGTTTTGATGTAATTACGGTCATAAAAAATGCAGATAATTATGAAATTGAACACTTTGAAAATGCGTTCTATCATTTTTAACCATTTGTTTGTTTTGTAACAATATGTTATTTTTGTTCAAAACAATCACAATAATGAAAACAATATCAGCCGTAGTTGAGCATTACATCAAGAAAAAGCCCTTTTTGCAAACGGCCTTGGCACAGGGAATTATCAACTTGACTTCGTTGTCGAGACAGATAAAACCGGAAATCGCTGAGGAGCTTGGAAAGGATGTAAAAGATGGGGCCATTGTTATGGCACTAAAACGTCTTTCAGACGATTTGGAGTTTCGAGCTACACACAAAATTGTCAAGGTGCTGAAAAATATTGGTGAAATCACCGTACGCTCTAACCTTACCGATTACACCTTTTTGGCTTCAGACACTATATTGCAGCAACAAGCTAGATTGTTAGAAGAGGTGAATGCAAACCAAGATGTTTTTTATACCTCTTCTCGGGGCGTGAACGAAATCAATATCGTAATCAGTAATGTGATGGATGGTGTTGTGGAAAAATACTTTAAAATGGAACGTTGCACCCAAAAGGCTGAGGGACTTTCTTCCATTACCGTAAAATTACCTGCAGAGAACGTTTCTGTGCCTGGAATCTACTACTTCATCTTTCAGCGATTGGCTTGGGAAGGCATTGTACTTTATGAGGTGATTTCCACTACTAATGAGTTTACCATTTTAGTAAATGATGAGCAGGTGGATGTCGCTTTCAAGACCATCAAAGATTTAAAATCACTATAATTTGAGATTCATTTTCTTGGTCTAAACTAAAACGAATTCTTCTTCGTTCTAGAAAAAGACACTTTTTGGAAAAATGACCAAAAAAAGGATTCTTTACGGTTTTTTAGGCCTAATGGTATTGTATTTATGCTATTTGGCCTACGTTTTTATACTCTCTCCCAAGACCAATCTACAGTCCATTTACCTTATTCCGAAGGATGCAGTCTTTATTATTGAGTCGGAACAGCCCGTGGAAAGTTGGGAAAAAGTCAGCGAAAGTGAAGCTTGGCATCACCTAAAAAAGAATAATTACTTTTCAGAGCTTACCGAAAACATCCAACGGGTAGATACGGTTTTCAACGATAATCATAAACTGTTCGAGTTTTTTGACAATCGTTCCCTGTTCATTTCCATCCATATGATTTCTCCCAAGGATTATGGGATATTTTATGTACTGGACCTCAAACGTATCGCCAAACTGCAACTGCTCAAGACCTATTTGAATACGCTTCTGGATGATGGTTATGTGCTGAGTAAACGAACCTATCACGAACACGAAATTTTGGAAGTGCACGACAGGGAAAGCAAGGAAACCATGTATTTGGCTTTTATCAAAAACCAATTTGTAGCCTCGTACACCCACACCTTGGTAGAAGCTTCTATTGATCAATACAATGAGCCGGTGCTAGGGAGAAATCTTAATTTTTTGGAGATCAATCAAAAGGTAGGGCACGAGGATTTGTTCCGATTGTATGTACAGTACCACTATTTTGATGATTACATAAAACAATACTCGGACCGGCCTTCCGATTGGGTAAAAAGAGTGAGCGAAAACTTTTTGTTCTCAGGTTTTTATTTTGATTTGGACGAGCATAGTACGCTGACTGCCAATGGGTACACCAATATTAGTGCAGTTAACGAGTACTATTTGGAGGCGCTTCAAAAATCAGGTACAGCGGAGCGCTCCATTCCTAAAATTGCCCCAAATAGCACCGCACTTTACATCAGCTATGGGTTTGATAACTTTTCCAAGTTCTACGACAATTTCGAAATGGTCCAGCAAAACGACCCAGAGCAGTTCGAAAGCTATCAAGCAGGAATTGCCAAGGTGGAGAAATTTCTCAAAATCGATGTAAAGGAGAATTTTGTGAGTTGGATCGGTGACGAAATTACCGTACTACAGATTCAATCCCACATTACCAAAGGTAAAAATGATGTTGCCTTGGTACTCAAAGCGAATGATGCGGAAGATGCCAAGACCAATCTGGATTTTGTAGTGGAGCAGATTCGTAAAAAAACACCTGTCAAATTTAAAGCGGTCAACTATAAGGATTATGAAATCAATTTCTTGTCCATTAAAGGTTTTTTTAAAATGTTGTTGGGCGGTAGGTTTAATGAGTTTGATAAACCCTACTTTACCCAGATTGATGATTATGTTGTTTTCAGTGACAACCCCAATACCCTAAAAGGTATAATTGATAAGGTAGCGGAAGATGAAACGCTGGCAACTACTGAAGAATTTATGAAGTTCAACCAAAAATTCGATTCTGAATCCACTGTTTTCGTGTACAGCAATGTGCCTTTGTTGTTCGATAATATGTACGCTCTGGCCGATGCATCTACCAAACAAAAAATGCGGAAGAACAAGGATTTTATCATATGCTTTCCACAAGTGGGCTTGCAATTGTCCCCAGAAGATGATTTGTTCGAAAGCCGATTGGTGTTGAACTATCAGGATGTGGAAGAAGTAAAGAAAATTGTCAATACTCAAAAAAATACCACTAAAACAATACCAAAAACACAAAGTTCAGCTACGGCAGAGATTACCGATGCGGTTTTTAACCTGAGGCCCATTTACCCAACTGATTTAAATGCTGACTCCTTCAGTAAAAAATATGCTAATGGAAACATTCGGTTCGAAGTTGACCTGAAAGATGGATTAAAGCATGGGCGCTATGAAGAATTCTATTCTGATGGCACCCGAAAAATCCGTGGCCGCTTCCGAGAGGATGAACAAGTAGGCACTTGGCGTTACTATAATGCCGAAGGAAACCAAGTCCATAAAAAGCGGTTTTAGATTTCTCGTCGCTGCGCTCTGTCGAAATAACTTCCACGGGTAATTGTCATTTCGAACGAAAGTGAGAAATCTGATTTATCATTCTGAGGGTAGCGAAGAATCTACAAAAATATCCATTGAATGTACAGAGGATAAATTCCCCAACAATTACTACCTTTCTTGTCCAAACCAAACCTGCAAAAATGAAAAATACCCTAGTTGCAACAGCACTTCTTGTTGCATTCACCACAACCTTTACAGTCAATGCCCAAAAAATCAATTTCCCACAGCGTTACGAAACCTGGAAAGCAGCAGAAAAAGGACAATTTAAGTGGGATCAAGAAGCTTTGAATAAAGCAGTAGAATATGCCAATGCCAATGAATATTCTGGTTCCAGGGATTTGCGGATTGCCATATTGGAAGGTTTCAAACGCGAACCTTTTCATCAAATTTTAGGTCCTACCAAAAAACGAGGTGGTCCTGCAGGTATGATTATGAAAAATGGCTATGTGCTGGCTTCTTGGGGAGACACCAAACGTGTGGATATGACTTTCAGTGTTACCAAAAGCTTTTTATCCACTGTTGCTGGACTGGCAGAGGACCAAGGACTAATTAATGATACCAAAGATAAAGTAGGGGACTACATTTGGGATGGCACCTTTGATGGTGAGCATAATTCCAAAATAACTTGGGAGCATTTGCTACAGCAGAATTCCGATTGGTCGGGCGAACTTTGGGGTGGCAAGGATTGGGCAGATCGCCCACCAAGTGAAGGTGGTCTGGACGATTGGAAATTCCGAAAGCTCAACGAACCCGGTACGGTAATGGAGTACAACGATGTTCGCGTAAACGTATTGGCCTATTCGTTGACCCATGTGTGGAGAAAACCGCTGCCCATGGTCCTCAAAGAAGAGGTGATGGATAAGATTGGGGCGACCACAACTTGGCGTTGGTTTGGCTACGAAGATGCTTGGACCGTAGTCGATGGGATACAGATGAAATCAGTGACCGGTGGTGGGCACTCTGGAGCTGGACTTTTTATCTCCACAGAAGATATGGCCCGATTTGGAACGCTCTTTTTGAATAAAGGTACATGGGAAGATGAGCAAATCATCAGCGAAGATTGGATCAAAAAAGCCACTACGCCTTCTGTGCCCAATGTGAATTATGGCTATATGTGGTGGCTGAACCAACAAGGAGGACGCCACTGGGATGGTGTTCCCGAACATGTGTTCTACGCTGCAGGTTTTGGAGGCAACTTTATTGTGGTGGACCAAAAAAGTGGATTGGTCATTGTGACGCGCTGGCTGGAACCTTCAAAAATTGGGGAGTTCGTGAAGCAGGTGTATGAGGCTTTTTAA
This sequence comes from Flagellimonas lutimaris, assembly GCF_051494225.1. GTDB lineage: Bacteria > Bacteroidota > Bacteroidia > Flavobacteriales > Flavobacteriaceae > Flagellimonas > Flagellimonas lutimaris_A. The sequence continues at coordinate 96,354 of NZ_JBNPYE010000010.1, forward strand.
ATTCATTCTGTGCGGATGCTGAGCGCTGGTCATTGAGCGAAGTCGAAATGAGTCGAAGTATGACACAGAATCTTGGCTACTTGATATTTCTTGTCGCTTCTCTCTGTCGAAATGACCACGAGTGCTTAATTGTCATTTCGAACAAACGAGAGAAATCTAAATAATTTTCGAGTTTAAAACTCTAGGCTAGAAATTCAAACAGAGTCTCGATGATAAGAAAGAAGCCTACAATAATCAATGCTGAAGAACCCGTAAGCATGGTAATATTATTGAAGGTGAAAGGCTTGCTTTTAATTGACTTAATCAAAAAGTATGTTCCACATCCTATTAAAACCAATCCTAAAAGGAATCTTAATATTTCATTGATCATCGTAACTGTTTTTTATCTGCTTTTGCTCCTTTTCCTTTTTTTATATATACTATATACAAAATACTTGTTAAGTATTTATAAAAGGATAATCCTAAGATTTCTCGTCGCTATGCTCTGTCGAAATGACTACTAGTGCTTAATTGTCATTTCGAACGGATGTGAGAAATCTAATCCTATGCTGAAACATTTTGCTCTTGTGGCGTAAAAGGCTCCAAAACCTTTAGTGCTTTATCCACACTCGTGATCTTATCAAAGACCAACAACAATCGGAGGCCATTTCGGGTTTGTTTTTCCTTGAGTTTTACAAGTTGGGGATGCGTCTGCGCATATTGCAGTATTTGGGTAAACACGGCACTTTGATAAAAACTGGATTGCTGGTCCGCAATAAAGTAACCGATAAATTTGCCCTTCTTCATGATCACCTTTTCCAAACCAATGTGAGTGGCGATCCATTTAACACGGACGGAATTCATCAAATCCACTACAGGCTCGGGCAACTCGCCAAAACGGTCCACCAATTGCGCTTCAAATTTCTGTAGGCCTTCCTCGTCCTCTACATCGTTCAATTGGGTATATAGGTTCAGGCGCTCGGTAATATTGTTGATGTAATCATCGGGGAAGAGCAGTTCAAAATCCGTGTCCAACTGCATCTCTTTTACATACACTTTTTCCTTGTCGCCCTCAACTTCATCATACAATTCCTTGAACTCGTTTTCCTTGAGCTCCTCTATGGCTTCGGACAGTATTTTTTGATAGGTCTCAAATCCAATCTCGTTGATAAATCCACTCTGCTCTCCTCCCAATAGGTCACCGGCACCTCGAATTTCCAAATCCTTCATCGCAATGTTGAAACCACTTCCTAACTCTGTAAATTGTTCAAGGGCTTCGATACGTTTTCGGGCCTCGGTGGTCATCACTTCATAAGGTGGTGTTATAAAATAGCAGAATGCCTTTTTGTTGCTTCGGCCAACACGTCCGCGCATCTGGTGAAGGTCGCTCAAACCAAAATTGTTGGCGTTGTGAATGAAAATGGTGTTGGCGTTGGTCACATCCAAACCACTTTCAATGATGGTGGTCGAAACCAAAACATCAAACTCACCGTTCATAAAGGAAAGCATCAAGGTTTCCAGTTTTTTACCCTCCATTTGTCCGTGTCCAATCCCAATTTTGGCATCGGGCACCAAGCGTTGCAGCATTCCAGCCACCTCTTTGATGTTCTCAATGCGATTATGGATAAAGAAGACCTGTCCGCCCCGTTGGATTTCATAGGATACCGCATCACGGATAATTTCTTCGTTCAGTTGAATCACATGACTTTCGATGGGGTAGCGGTTGGGTGGTGGCGTGTTGATCACGGAAAGGTCACGAGCGGCCATCAAACTGAACTGTAGCGTCCTTGGAATCGGTGTGGCGGTCAGTGTAAGCACATCCACATTTTCTTTGATGGAACGCAGTTTTTCTTTTACGGAAACCCCGAATTTCTGTTCCTCGTCCACAATGAGCAATCCCAAATCCTTAAATCTCACATTTTTGTTGACCAACTGGTGCGTTCCTATAATGATGTCAACTTTTCCATTTTCTAAATTCTCGAGGGTCTCTCTTTTCTCTTTAGCTGTTCTAAAACGGTTGAGGTAGTCCACCGTAACGGGCATTTCTTTCAATCGTTCCGAAAAAGTTCTATGATGCTGAAAGGCCAAAATGGTAGTTGGAACCAAAATGGCTACCTGTTTGCCATTGTCCACAGCTTTAAACGCTGCTCGAACGGCCACCTCAGTTTTTCCAAAGCCAACATCCCCACAAATCAATCGGTCCATAGGGCGTTCACTTTCCATATCCTTTTTTACATCTTGGGTACTTTTTTCCTGATCGGGAGTGTCCTCGTACAAGAAAGATGCTTCCAATTCGTACTGTAAATAGCTGTCGGGCGCATATTGAAACCCTTTTTCCAATCGACGTTTGGCGTAGACTTTTATGAGGTCGAAAGCAATCTTTTTAACCCTTGCCTTGGTCTTTTGCTTTAGTTTTTTCCAAGCAGCGGAACCTAGTTTGAATATTTTGGGAGGTGCTCCGTCCTTGCCGTTGTATTTGGAAATTTTATGAAGCGAATGGATGCTCACGTAAAGAATGTCACGGTCGCCATAAATCAGTTTGATGGCTTCTTGCTTTTTGCCCTCCACATCAATTTTTTGCAACCCGCCAAACTTACCGATACCGTGGTCAATGTGGGTGACATAGTCCCCAATTTCCAGTTTGTTGAGTTCCTTTAGGGTGATGGACTGCTTTTTCGCATAGCCATTCTTTAAATGGAACTTGTGGTACCGCTCAAAAATTTGATGGTCGGTATAGCAGACCAATTTGAGGTCATCATCAATAAAACCTTGGTACAATGGGAAAATGATGGTCTGATAGTGCACCGTTTCGTCCACTTCATCAAAAATATCGTGAAAACGTTTGGCCTGTTGCTCGGTGGAACAGAAAATATAATTGCTGTAACCAGCATCCCGATTGTCATTGAGATTTTCAATGAGCAAGTCAAACTTTTTGTTGAAAGCTGGCTGGGGTTTGGTGTTGAATTGGACCGTGGAAGCTGCCATCCCGAGCGCAGTCGAGGGAGATGCTTCTGTCTGCTTCTCGACTTCGCTCGAAGTGACAGATGGATTTCCAATCTCGAAACATAAATAATCTTGCAATTGGTTTTTCAACAAAGTTGAATCCAAAAAGAGTTCCTTGGGTTTCGCATGTTTGATTTCTTCGCTCAACTTGGCAAAACTCTCCTCTGCTTTTTCAAAAAAAGAATCAATGCGGTCATAGATCAGCGCAGGATTTTTCGCAAAGACTACCGTGTTGGCGGATATATATTTTAGGAAACTTTCCCGTACCTCCTCTGTGAACTTGTTCTCGACATTGGGAATAATGGTAATTTTCTTCACCCTGTCCGTGGAAAGTTGGGTTTCCACATCAAAAGTTCGAATGCTGTCCACTTCATCCCCGAAAAACTCGATACGATAAGGTTCGTCATGCGAAAAGGAAAATACATCCACGATACCGCCTCGAACTGAAAATTCCCCGGGTTCAGTCACAAAATCTACTCGTTTGAACTGATATTCAAAAAGGACTTCGTTCAAAAAATCCAACGAGATTTCATCACCCAATTTTATTTTTTGAGTGTTCCTGTCAAGTTCCTTTCGGGTTACTACTTTTTCAAAAAGGGCATCAGGATAGGTGACAATCACCGCAGGTTTTTTTCTTGAGTTGATGCGGTTCAAAACCTCTGCGCGTAACAGTACATTGGCATTGTCCGTTTCCTCAATTTGATAAGGTCTTCGGTAACTGCCTGGATAAAAGAGAACATCCTTCTCTCCAATCAATTGCTCCAAATCATTAAGGTGATAGGCGGCTTCCTCCTTGTCGTTCAAAATCAATAAAAACGGTGATTCTGCCGACTTAAATACTTCGGAAACCACAAAAGAAAGTGAAGAACCAACAAGCCCTTTTATGCTTATTTTTTGACTGTCACCTCGAGCGGAGTCAAGAGGTTGAGCAATAATCTCCCTCAGTTTCCCGAGTTGGGGAGACTGTTCAAATAATTTGGGAATTAGGGTTTTGGTCAATCCAAAAAACTTTGCGGCAAAGATATACCCCAGAAGCTTTTAGTGAAAATCTTTTTTTGTGTTTCTTATCGTCACGCTGAACTTGTTTCAGCGTCTTACTCAGATGCGATTCCGTGTTATGCTTCGACTCATTTCGACTTCGCTCAATGACCAGCGCTCAGCATCCGCACGGAATAACTGTCCTTGTTATGTCATTCTGAGCAAAGCGAAGAATCTATTTGCTAAGAACTTGACACGAATCGCACGAATTATTGCAATTAAATGGTATGTCATTGCGAACCTGATGCGGAATCCTTCAGCTTTTAAGTGGATTCCTGTTTTCGTAGGAATGACAATTGGCTACAGGTCCCTGAGCGGAGTCGAAGGGACATTGTGGGTTCTAAACTTTAATAATACTATCCTCAACAATGGCAAAAACTTCATCGCCCTTTTTGGGGTCAAGGGAATGGGTGCCTGTGAATTGACCAAAAGCAGGGAGGATCATTTGATTGTTGGACTTAAAAAAGCATGGCAATTTGATACGCTCCCTGCCAAAACCTTTGAGTTTAATGGACGGATGAATATGTCCACAAAATGTAAAATAACCCTCACGATTTTCGGGATAATGGGTCAACAGAAAAGAGTCAATGACCAACTCTGGAAATATTGAAATCTTAAGTTTTTCGAACTTTTCAGGGGCAATAATATCGTGGTTACCTGCCACCAACAGGATTTCGGCAGGGGTTTTGGCTACCCAATTCTCAAACAATTCCCATTCTTTGTTAAGTGAAGAATGGAACAGGTCGCCCAAAAAGCAGATTTGAAAAGGCTGAAATTCGGAAACGATTTTATCCAAAAGCAAGAAGTTTTTGTGAATGGCCTTTCTAGGAACAGCGGCACCAAATTTTCTGAAATGAGATACCTTGCCCAAATGCACATCACTAATAAGTAAGAGTGATTTTTCCTCCCAAAACAGTCCACCCAATGGGTGCAGTTGAAATTTTTGATTGTGAATGGTCAACTTCATTTGGACAATTTATTTATCATTCGTTGGATACGGTCCGCCAATTTTTCGTTGGAAAGTTTTTCGCGCAGCCTGTCGGTAATTATCGGGAAAGATAGGGGTGTGGGCTGTGAACATTTTTTCCAAACAATCTCTTGTTCCGCGATTCGTTCCAAGGCCAATCGCAGTCGACCTTCTTCCAATTGATGCTCAAAAGTTTCGGTGTAAGCTTGCTGATAGAGCAAGTTATCATCTTCAAAATCACGAAAAACATCAAACAGCAATTCCGAACTGCTTTGCAAATGCTTCATTTTGACTCCTTTCTCGGGATAGCCTGTAAAAACCATTCCGCTGATGACGGCAATGTCACGGAACTTTCTGCGCGCCATTTCGTTGGAGTTCAAACTTTTTTGAAGGTCGGATAGCATATATTCTGGAGTAAAAAGGTTGTTGTCCAAAATTTCCTGAATGTTGATTTCCCTGTCCGATAGCAACTCAAAACCATAATCGTTAAATGCGAGTGAGCAGGTTATCGGCATTAACAAACTGATGCGATAGGCCAAGAGACTGCTCATCCCTTCGTGAATGGCCCTACCTTCAAAAGGGTAAAACATATGGTGGTAGCCATCGCGGGTCTTAAAGGTTTCAATCAAAAATTGATGCGGCTGTGGCACAAGGCTTTCTTCCCGCTGTTTGGCAAACATCGGCTGCAATGCTTGTATTTCTTCTGACTGTTCCGAAAACTCCAACTCGGCGGTGTACAATTCCTGTCGCAACAGTTCGGACATCTTAGCGGAAAAACTCAAGCGTCCGCCCATCCAGCTGGGCACTTTGTTGGTTCTTTTTTTGGAATTTCGAACGTGTGCCGCCATCCCTTTTATTCGAATAAATTCCAGATTACGTCCTGCAAAGGTGAAAACATCGCCGGGGCTTAATTTGGAAATAAAATATTCTTCGATACTACCAATGTACCCACCTTTTTGATAGCGCACCGAAATGGTGGCATCCCCCACAATGGTCCCGATTTGAAACCGGTGTCGCATAGCAACCGCCCTACTGTTCACTTTGAATTTGCCATCTTCTTCAACTTCCACCTTTTTATACTCGTCGTAGCTTTTTAGGCTTTGGCTACCCATCACCAGAAAATTCAACAGCCATTGCCACTGTTCTTCGGTCAAGGTCTGATAACAAAAGGTCTGTTTTATTTCAGGATAGATTTCATCAGGATAAAACCCATCTGAAACTGCCAAAGTGGTCAAATATTGAATAAGGACATCAAAGCTGTTGAGGTATGGTATTCGGTCTTCCACAGCACTGTTCAACACCGCTTTTTGCATAGCGGATGCTTCCACCAGCTCAATGGCGTGGGTGGGCAAGAAATGGATGACACTTTCTTTGCCCGGTCGGTGGCCGCTACGTCCCGCACGTTGTAAAAATCGAGCGACACCCTTTGGTCCGCCAATCTGTACCACGGTTTCTACTGGGGCAAAATCAACTCCAAGATCAAGGCTCGATGTGCAGACCACGGCTTTTAGACTTTCGTTGCGGATAGCCTGCTCCACCCAAAGTCTGGTTTCTTTGTTGATGCTGCCGTGGTGCATCGCCATTTCGCCGGCAAACTCAGGATATTTTTCCAATATTTTCTGAAACCATATCTCACATTGGCTTCGGGTATTGGTAAAGAGCAAAGTGGTTTTACTGTTGTTGATAATCGGCACCACTTGGTCCAAAAGATGCAAACCCAAATGCCCACGCCAAGGAAAGGTTTCCATTTCCTTTGGAATAATACTTTTGACCGTGATTTTTTTGTTGAGATTGGCCTTGACCAATATTGAATTTTCCAATTCTGGTGATGTGGGTCCCAACAAGACTTCGCGAGCTTGTTCTAAATTGCCAATGGTGGCCGATATGCCCCAAATCCGTAATTGTTTACAGATGGTTTTTAACCGGGATAGCCCCAGTTCCATTTGAACGCCCCGCTTGGTACCCAAAAGCTCGTGCCACTCATCAACCACAATAGCAGAGCAGTCCTTGAAGGTCTTTTCATAACCTTTGGAAGATAATAACAGATGTAAACTCTCCGGCGTAGTAATCAATAGGTCGGGCATATTGGTACGCATTTTTGCCCGTTCTTTTGCTGAAGTATCCCCTGTGCGAATGCCCACTGTCATTTGGGTTTCCAAATCTTGGGTAATGCGTTCTGCAGATTGTTTTATTTCTTGTGAAAGGGCACGTAGAGGAGTAATCCAAATGGCTTTTAGTCCTTTTTTGTGCTTGGTTTTATAATCTGGATGGTTTTTGATGTAGTTGAGCACAATCGGAAACCATAGGGCATAGGTTTTGCCGCTGCCTGTTGGAGCGTTCAAAAGACCGTGTTTGCCTTCCAAAAAAGCGTTCCAAGTCTGCTTTTGAAATGGGAATGGTTTCCAACCCTGATCTTGAAACCAATTTTCTGCAATATGAAGGAGTTTTGAATCGTGCAGTGTCGTTGTACTTTGAATTGAAAAATACGAAATTCTTTAATGCCTATACGCGTGCTTTTTGCGATAAGAATTATATTTGTAGTATAAAATTTTCGATATGCCAATTTTAGATTTATACGAGCACGGAGACCACAGGAAAAACCTGGCCCATTTTGCCACATTGGCTAGTTTGGCCTCGGTTGATGGGGATATCAATCCGAAAGAAAAAGCGGTTTTGGATAAATTCGCTTTTAAGCTCAACATTACTGATGAGGAAATCAAAGAAGTAATGAAGAAGGAAAACAAATATCCTATTGAAACTCCTCACAGTGGCGAGAAAAGATTTAAAAGATTGTTCGAATTTTTCCAGATTATTTTTTCCGATCACTACATTGACGATGATGAACGCAAAATTGTCGAAAAGTATGCTATTGGTTTAGGTTTTGATCCTAAAAAAGCATCAGAAATTATCGATAAGTCCATCGCTATATTCTCTGGACAAATTGCTTTTGAAGATTACCATCAGTTGATCAAGCGAGAATGTAACTAGGAATTTGCCATAAACTCCTCGGCTTTTTCCACCATTTTTTTGCTTCCACAGAAAAAGGGTACCCGTTCATGTAGCTCTGTGGGCTCTATATCCATGATGCGCTGATAACCATCACTGGCCTTTCCATTGGCCTGCTCGGCTAAAAATGCCATGGGATTGCATTCGTACAATAAACGAAGCTTCCCGTTTTGGGCCTTGCTGCTTTTTGGGTACATGTAAATTCCACCTTTGATCATATTTCGATGAAAATCAGAAACCAAGGAGCCAATATATCGAGAGGTATAGGGGCGGTCGCCTTCTTCCATTTGGCAATATTTTATGTAATTTTTGACACCTTGCGGAAAATGGATATAATTTCCTTCGTTTACGGAGTAGATTTGTCCCGTTTCTGGAAACTGCATGTTTGGATGGGAAAGGTAAAAAGTTCCCAAAGCAGGATTTAGGGTAAAACCATTTACGCCATGTCCAGTAGTATAAACATACATGGTGGAGGTTCCATAAATGATGTAACCGGCGGCTATTTGGTTTTTTCCTGGCTGTAAAAAATCCTCTAAAGTAACCGGGGTTCCAACAGGAGTAACCCTTCTATAGATGGAAAAAATGGTTCCCACGGATACATTTACGTCAATGTTGGATGAGCCATCCAGGGGGTCTATCAAAACCACGTACTTGTTCTGGTGTTTTTTGTCAAAACTGTTTATTGTTATAAAATCGTCTTCTTCTTCCGAAGCTATGCCACAAACAATTTCACGGTTCTTTAGTGTTTCAATAAACTTCTCATTGGCCAATACATCCAGTTTCTGTTGGTCTTCTCCTTGGATATTGGTATCACCTGCGGCTCCAGTAATATCGACCAGACCTGCTTTATTTACCTCATGGTTCACTACTTTTGCCGCTAGACGAATACCGTTAAGTAGTCTTGAAAGTTCCCCAGAGGTGTATTGAAATGATTCTTGGTTGGCGATGATGAACTCGCCCATGGTAAGTCGCTGTTTGTCAGACATTGGAAAATACTGTTTTATTTTTCGACAAATATCGGGCATTTTGTGAAACTACAACGTTTTCGGAGGGGTTTAATTATGTATTTTTATAACTTTGAGTTTTATTTGTAACAATTATGAAGTATACAATTAGAGAAGCGCGACCAACGGATATGGAACAGGTTTTGAACTTGATCCAAGAATTGGCTGATTTTGAAAAGGAATCTGATGCTGTGGAAGTCACTGAGCAGGATTTAGTGGAACATGGTTTCGGTGATCACAAGTTGTTTCATTGTTTTGTGGCAGATACACAAAATGGAATTGCGGGCATAGCTTTGGTGTACCCAAGATACTCTACGTGGAAAGGACCTGCCATTCACTTGGAAGATTTAATTGTTTCCGAAAAGATGAGGGGGAGCGGTCTGGGCACGGCCTTGTTAGATGAAGTAGTAAAGTATGGTAATAGTCTGGGGGTAAAACGAATTTGCTGGGAAGTATTGGATTGGAACGAGTCCGCCATCGAGTTTTATGAGAAGAAAGGAGCCAATGTGCTACGGGATTGGGATGTGGTCCAATTGGATGAAAAAGGAATAAAAAATTATATGGAAAGCCTCAACTAGGCCGACAAAATTTAAGATTTTAAAAATACATGAGAGTATTTAAGTTTGGTGGAGCCTCTGTTAAAGATGCAGATGGAGTTAAAAATGTAGTCAACGTTTTACAGGAGGTTGGTTTTAGCGACACTTTAGTGGTGGTTTCCGCTATGGGAAAAATTACCAACGCCATGGAAAAGGTGGTGGAATCCTATTTTAATGATAAGGATGCCGTACCTGGTTCAATTCAAGAGGTAATAGATTATCATAATGAAATATTGTCGGACTTATTCCAAAATCCGAACCATCCGGTTTATACCAAAGTAAAAACCCTTTTTGACGAGGTAAAAGGTTTTTTAGCTTGGAACAAATCACCCAAGTACGCATTTGTGTACGATCAGGTAGTCTGTTATGGTGAACTGTTGTCCACAACCATTGTGAGTGCCTATTTAAACGAAGTCGGCATATCCAATACGTGGCTGGATGTACGTACCCTTATCAAAACAGATACCAATTATAGGGATGCCCAAGTCAATTGGGAACGCACCCAACAGGAAGTGGCCAAAGTAGACGTATCTAAATTAAATATTACCCAAGGTTTCTTAGGTAGCGACGATAATAATTTTACCACCACATTGGGCAGGGAGGGCTCCGATTACTCTGCTGCTATTTTAGCTTACTGCCTAAATGCAGAGTCGGTAACCATTTGGAAGGATGTTCCCGGAGTACTCAACGCCGACCCCAGGAACTTTGAACATGCCCAGTTGTTGGATAAAATCTCGTACCGGGAAGCTATTGAACTGGCGTTTTATGGAGCCTCGGTAATTCACCCTAAAACACTGCAGCCCTTGCAGAGGAAGGAAATTCCTTTGAAAGTAAAGTCGTTTGTAAATCCAAAAGGTAAAGGAACCACAGTGGGTAAAGGAAATGGGATTGAACCTAAGATTCCCTGTTTTATAGTGAAAAAGAATCAGGTGCTCCTTAAACTTTCGTCCCTTGACTTTTCTTTTATCGTAGAAGATAACATAAGTGAAATCTTCAAGCTGTTTCATGACCACAGATTAAAGGTGGACCTTATTCAGAATTCTGCGATTAGTTTTTCTGTTTGTTTGGACAATAAATTTCGAGGACTTCCACCTTTATTGGAAGAACTTAAGCGAAAGTTTAAAGTAGTGTGCCACGAAGATGTTTCACTTTATACCGTTCGTCATTTTAATGATGATTCGGTTAAATCCCTTCAAAATGGAAAGTCCGTATTGGTAGAGCAAAGAGGTAAGGAAACTGTTCAACTTGTTGTAAAATAGAGGTTTCCATATATTATTTAGGTAAAAGGGTCAGTAACCTTTATTTTCTATCTTTACACGTACCTAAATACTTTTTCTATGGGCTTGGTTTCTGCTAAAGAGGTGGCGAAAGTCATCCATCTTGACAAATATGGCTTTTTGGGCACTTTTGTAGGATGGCTTTTAATGGTAGCCACTAGGATTAGCACCATAAACAGATTTTACGATAAGAACAAAGACCTTCCCGGTCCCGAATTCTTGGATACCATATTGGACCATTACGAAATTGATTTTGAAATTCCAGAAGAGGATTTAAAACGACTTCCCAAGTCAGGCCCGTACATTACCATTAGCAATCATCCATTAGGTGGTATCGACGGGGTGTTGTTACTCAAATTATTACTGAATGAAAGACCCGATTATAAAATAATCGCAAACTTTTTACTCCATAGAATAGAACCGTTGAAGCCCTATATAATGCCAGTAAATCCTTTTGAAAACCATAAGGATGCCAAGAGTAGTGTTGCCGGTTTTAAAAGTGCACTTCAACATTTAAGGGACGGACACCCATTGGGTATTTTCCCTGCGGGAGAAGTATCCACTTACCGCGATGGAAGGTTGGTGGTGGACCGACCCTGGGAGGAAGCGGCCATAAAATTGATAAGAAAAGCCGAAGTCCCTGTGGTTCCCATTTATTTTCATGCACGAAACAGTCGATTGTTTTACCGATTGTCCAAGATGGATGATGTATTCCGAACGGCAAAGCTACCTTCGGAGTTAACATCACAGAGCAGACGTCCTATAAAAGTGCGTATTGGTCAGCCTATATCGGTAAATACCCAGAAAGAAGAAGAGACTTTGGAAGATTTTGCAGAATTGCTTCGTAAAAAAACCTACCTATTGGCCAATGCTTTTGAAAAGGAGCGATTTATAGACAAAGTGCCCACCTCGCTTAAAATTCCTAAACCTCCAAAAAAAATAGCTACAGCCATAAGTGCCAAGGTGTTGGAGGGCGAAATTGACAAACTACGGGAGAAAGATTGCCGGATGTTGGAAAGTAAAAATTATGAAGTTTTTTTAGCGCAGGCCAAGGATATGCCTTTCTGTTTAAACGAAATCGGACGCCAGCGCGAAGTAACTTTTAGGGAAGTAGGAGAGGGCACCAATAATGCGATTGACTTGGATAAGTTTGATTCCTACTACCATCATTTATTCTTGTGGGACAATGACAATAAAACCATAGTTGGGGCTTACAGGATGGGATTGGGCTCACAAATCTTTAAAGATTATGGCATCGATGGCTTTTATCTTCAAGATCTTTTCCGATTTGAGCCCGAATTGTACGGTATGATGGAGAAATCTATTGAGATGGGACGTGCCTATATCGTAAAAGAATATCAGCAAAAGCCAATGCCTTTGTTTTTGCTTTGGAAAGGAATCGTGCATACAACTTTAAGGCATCCAGAACACAAGTACTTGATTGGTGGGGTGAGTATCAGCAATCAGTTCTCCAACTTTTCCAAGTCGTTGATGATTGAGTTCATGAAATCCAATTACTGGGATCCCTACGTGGCACAATATATTCGACCCAAAAAGGAGTTCAAGGTGAAGTTGAAAGATGGCGACAAGGAGTTTGTATTTGATGAAACCCAGGCCGACCTGAACAAGTTCGATAAGCTAATCGGTGAAGTGGAACCCGGAAGTTTAAGACTACCGGTTTTAATCAAAAAATACATTAAACAAAATGCCAAGGTGGTCGCCTTTAACGTAGATCCATTGTTCAACAATTCGGTGGATGGGTTAATGTATATCCGAATTGCAGACCTTCCGGAAAGTACCGTAAAACCAGTTATGGAAGAATTTCAGGCAGAATTGGAGCGTAAAGTGGCCGAAGGGAACGGTAACTCTAATATTGACTAGTCTATTCCAACTTTGTCGCTGCGTTTTTCGAACAATAAATTATCCTTCCAAACACCATGGATCTTGCCAACGCGTTCCCGTTTGCCAATGTAACGGAAACCTACTTTTTCATGTAGTTTAATGCTTGCGGTATTCTCTGGGAATATTCCGGATTGTATGGTCCAATAACCAGCCTTTTCACTTTCTCGAATTAATTGTTCCATGAGTAATTTGCCAACCCCTTTGCCACGACTTTTGTTTGAAATATAAACACTAACCTCGCCTACACCTCCATATACGCAACGGCTGGACACAGGTGATAGTGCTGCCCATCCCATAATTTCACCATCTTGTTCGGCTATCAACCTACAGTGCCCCGTATGCGCTTTATCCCATTGGTCGTAATCAGGGGGTTGTGTTTCAAAAGTGGCAATGCCCGTGGCTATTCCTTCTGAATATATTCTGGAAACGTTTTCCCAATCGGATGGTTTCATGCTTCTGACGGTCATGGGTGTTTATGTTTAATGATTGTAATATTACGATGAATTTAAAATTAAAAAAAGCCAGTTAAATTTATCCGGCTTTTAATTTTTTTTAGAACCAAGGCTTTTTGCCAACCTGATACGTGTTATAAAACTCTTCATCAGATTTGGTGAGGTAGATGATACCTTCTATCAAACCAATGATCCATGCTGCCGAAGCACCAATTCCGCATGTTATGGCACCCAATATAATAGTCACGGCAAGTAAGATGATACCTTCCTTATTATAGCCCAAAATAAATTTGTGAACACCAAATCCTCCTAGTAAAATAGCTAAGATACCAGCAAGGATTTTTTTATTATCACCTCCTGCGTCTTTAAGACCCTCCTTAAATTCTTTCGCAGTTTTTTTGGCTTCTTCTTTAAAATCTTTGGCAGCTTCTTCTGCTTTATCGCCAAAGTCTTTTTTCTCTTCTTCTGACATGTTTGTAGATGTGTTGGTTAATGTATGTTAAATGTAGCAAATAAATCAATACTTAAAGAAAGGCTTTGTCAACTGGTTCCCATAGTTCCAATTTGTTGCCTTCGGGATCCAAGATCCAACCAAATTTACCGTATTCGTATTCTTCCATTTCACCCACTACGGTAACACCTTCTTTTTTTAGGACCTCGAGCAGTTCTACCAAGTTTTCTACCCTAAAATTCATCATAAACTGCTTTTCACTTGGCTTAAAATATTCGGTTTTTTCATCCATAGGACTCCATTGGGTAGAGCAATCCTTGCCCTCCTTGTCCTTCCACCAAAACGTGCAGCCATATTGGTCGGTGTTCAATCCTAAATGGCTTTTGTACCAATCCTTGATTTTGTCCGGGTCCTTGCTCTTAAAGAAAAAGCCGCCCAGTCCTGTTACCCTGTTTTTCATGATTTATTAGTGTTTTTTTCGTACAACGCAATCCATTGCTTTGGAGTCATTTTTTGGCAGAGCTCCGCTATCAATGCATATGGTATTTTGTTCATGTTCTTAAATCGGATACAGCTTTTGCCCATATCCAGTTTTGTGCTCACGTGTTCGGGGTACTCGTCCACAAACCAATCGAGCAAAGCTTTATTGGCATAAATTCCCATATGGTATAATGCAACAAAGTTTTTCTGTGATGCAATATTGATAAAGGGAAGTGGAAGTTTAGGGTCGCAATGATACCCATTTGGATACATGGAATGGGGCACTACAAAACCTATCATTTTATAGTTGATGCACTCCTCGAAACCTTTTGGTAAATTGTTTTTAATTGTATCCCGAATTTTGGCAACAGCTTCTTTTCGCTCAACAGGGAGCTTTTCGATATACTCGTTGGGTGTTTTGGCATCTATGGTCATGTATGTTCAATCAATATTGAATTGCCAGAGCCAAAAGTAGGGGAGATAAGGTTTATAAAGTTAACAAAATTTCTCCTTGACTTTGTCAACAATGGTCTGGGCCAACTTTTCCTTGCTTTCCACCGTCCAACCGGCAACATGTGGAGTGAGTAGTACATTTTTGGCTTTGCGTAGATATTTAAAAGCTTTTGGTTTTTGTACGAACATATTCTCAAAAGACTTTTTCTCATATTCCAATACGTCCAGCCCTGCCCCTAGAACTTTTCCTGATTTTAAACCTTCAACCAAATCCTTGGTCACCACGCATTTGCCGCGAGCGGTATTCAGTAACCAAAATGGTTTATGGAATGCTTCAATAAACTCTGAATTTATCATTCCAACGGTTTCCTCGGTTTCGGGAACATGCAAACTGACGACATCCGACCGTTGTTGAAATTCCATAATCCCAACCTGTCTCGCATTGTCATCACCTACACCTCCCACAATGTCGTAGCAGATGACCTCTGTATCGAAACCACGGAGTTTTTTGGCAAAGGCCTTGCCCATATTCCCGTAGCCAATAATCCCTACGGTTTTGCCATCCAGTTCTACACCACGATTGTTCTCACGTTTCCATTTTCCTTTCTTTACTTGCCGATTGGCCTTGCACATTTGGTTCATTAGGGAAAGTAACATACCTAAAGAATGTTCGCCTACAGCATTTCGGTTGCCTTCCGGGGCCGATGCGAGAAAAACCTCTTTGAATTTGGCATGCTCAACATCAATATTTTCCAATCCGGCACCGACTCTTCCAATAAATTTAAGATTGGTGGCCTTGTCCAAAAATTGTTGATCAATAGTGAACCTACTTCGAATAATGATTCCATCGTACAAATGGATTTTTTTCTCTATTTGTTCTTTGCTGGATGTGTAGTCTTCATCATTTTCGAACCCAAGCTCTGCAAATTGTTCTATAAGCAAGGGGTGATTGGTGTCTAGGTGGAGAACTTTCATGAGGGCAAATATACAACTCCTAGATTTTTGGGTAGTGTGTCTGTGTTTTTTTGTGTTGGACATTGCCGGTGTGTGCTGTGCTGATTTTTTCGAACAGAAGTACATGAACTTCTTCACCGTTTTTGGTCATGGGGTTATGTTCAACGCCTTTGGGCACTACAATAATCTCTCCTTCGTTCACAACCTCCGTTCCATCACGATATTGCATGTATAGTGTGCCTTTTATTACTTGGAACAATTCGTCTTCGTTCTCGTGGGCATGCCAAACAAATTCTCCTTGCAATTTGGCTAAAAGCACTTGCATATCGTCCACTACCGCAATTTGATGTGGATGCCATTGTTTGGTGAACTCGGCGTGTTTTTCTTTTAGGTTGATGGGTTTCATACTTTGGATTTAAATCCCTAAAATTACTTTGGCGATCCAAAAATAGATCAGGATACCAAAAATATCGTTGCTTGTAGTGATAAACGGACCCGTGGCAATTGCGGGGTCAATATTCCTTTTATGGAGAAACAAAGGAATAAAAGTGCCAATGAACCCTGCTACAACGATTACCACAATCAACGAAAGCGATATGGCCAAAGCGGTAGCAAAGGCGCCTTTCCAAATCCAAGTGAAGGTCAAAAGTAATATAGCAAGGATAAATCCATTTAAGAGTGCCAATAGCATCTCTTTTAGAAGATGGTTTCGTACACTTCCCTTTAAATCATCGTTGGCCAGACCTTGTACCACAATGGCACTTGATTGTACTCCAACATTACCTGCCATAGCTGCAATCAAGGGGGTAAAGAAGAACAACACGGCGTGCTTGGATATCATATCCTCAAAAGTTCCCATGATTGCGGCAGCCCCAAGTCCTCCTAAAAGGCCCAATATCAACCAAGGTAGGCGGGCACGTGTAAGTATCCAAATACTATCGCTTACCTCTACATCTTGTGAGATACCAGCAGCCATTTGGTAATCTTTATCGGCTTCTTCTCGAATAACATCCACAATATCGTCAATGGTAATTCGACCAACCAAACGTCCAATCTCGTCCACAACGGGAATGGCTTCCAAATCATATTTGGACATGATCTTGGCGACTTCCTCACCTTTTTCGTTAACGTTTACCGAATCTACTTTGGGAATGTAAACATTCTTGATATGTGTTTTGGAAGAGGTGGTTAGTAAATCTTTTAAGGAAAGTCTACCTTTAAGTTTACCTTCATCATCCACAACGTAAATGGAGTGTACTCGGGTTACATTTTCTGCTTGGGCGCGCATTTCCTTGATACAGGTAGTAACGGTCCAATTTTCATTCACTTTTACAAGCTCTTTGGCCATTAGTCCACCAGCGGAATCATCCTCATAACGCAAAAGATCCACAATGTCCTTGGCATGGTCACGGTCTTCTATCTCGGAGATAACTTCCTGAACAATTTCCTTTGGAAGTTCGTTGATGATATCTGCGGCATCATCCGTATCCAATTCCGATAGCTCTCCTGCAATTTCCTTGGCCGTAAGGTTTTTAAGTACAGCTTCACGGATATCTTCGTGCATTTCCGCAAGGATGTCCGAAGTTTTTTCGCTGTCCAGAAGCTTAATTAGATAGGTGGCCTCTTCCACCTCAAGTTCGTCCGCTATCTCCGCAATATCGGCATAGTGGAACTCCTTCATCATGGCCTGAAGTTCGGCGTTCTTTTTTTCCGCAATCAGTTGCCTGATTTCTTCTAAAAGTTCGTCTGTGAGTTTAAATGGGGTCATTGGCTATCTTCTGTGTCAACGTTATAAAATCAGCTACACTTAGCTGTTCAGGGCGTTGGTCAAAGATAGTATCTTCTTTTAGATTATCGGAAAGGTTGAAGACTTTAAGACTGTTACGTAAGGTTTTACGTCTTTGGTTAAATGCTGTTTTTACCACTTTAAAGAAAAGACGTTCATCGCACGGCAGGCTCAGCTCTTTTTTTCGGGTGAGGCGTAAGACTCCGGAATCCACTTTTGGTGGCGGGTCAAAAACTCCTGGAGGTACGGTAAATAAATATTCAGCATCGTAATAGGCCTGAACAAAAACAGAAAGTATTCCGTAAGTTTTGCTTCCAGGTCCTTCACAGATGCGTTTGGCCACTTCTTTTTGGAACATTCCAGAGAATTCGGGAACCTGTTTTCGCATTTCCAACATTTTAAAAACAATTTGGCTAGAGATGTTGTAAGGGAAGTTTCCGGTTATGGCAAACTGTTCGTCACCATAAAGTTGGGTCAGGTCAAACTTGAGGAAGTCTGCCTCGATGATGTTAAGTCGATTGTTACTTTTTAAAATTTCAGCATGTTCCAAAGGAAAGCTGTGGTTGAGGTAAACAATGGATTCTTCGTCCAAATCCATGGCCACCAAATCCAGATTCCGTTGAAGCAAATGTTTGGTGAGCACCCCCATTCCAGGGCCAATTTCTATAACATTGGAGTATCCGTCCAAAGAAAGGGTCTGAGCTATTTTTTTGGCAACGGATTCATCTTTGAGGAAATGCTGGCCTAGGTGCTTTTTTGCCTTTACCGCACTATCTTCTTGCGCATATTTATTTTTGTGCGAGGCACCGTTGGAGTACTTCTTCTTTTTCTTTTTGGACACGGATGGTTTTTTTGCAAGTTAGTTGGAATTTTCGATATAGATCCAAGCTTCGTCCCCAGATTCCAAAGGGAACTTTTTCCGTTTGTAAGCACTGGTTTCGTAAATATCTGCTTTTTTAAGGTCAGCATCATTTACCTCATAAGCCATTCCCGTTACTTTATCTTCAGCATTGTTTGTATTGACAACCAGAGGGTAACGACCATAAACTGCATTCTCCATTTTTTTGAAACCCAATGCAGCATCTTCTTTTCCTTTGAGCAGGCGACCAAAAATATATTCCTGCACCTGAAGGTCTTGAAGTGTTCCGTAGGAAAACAGATATTCCAAAATTTTATGGGATTTGTTGACTAACGACCTCCAACTCGGTTCTAAAGGCCACAAATTTATTAGGAAACATTTGTTGTGCATCGGCACGTAAGCGGTCGGCGTCCTCTTTGTAATAAGCTTCCAAAGTATCTCTGCTTTGAGTAGTGTATTGTACGGAGTAGGTGATGCCTCCCATGTCCTCTTCCACCAAAACCTTTACCATTTTGGCGTGCGAAAATTTTCCTGTAGCGAGCATATCGGGCAGGTGTTTGTCCTTCATCCAATCCAACCATTGGTCGTGCACACTTTCATCTATATTGATGGTTACGTTGTATATGAGCATTTGCTTCGTCTGTTTTTTTTGAGGGTAAAATTAGTTAATCGCATCCCCACGTAGCCTCCTAAAATTCTTGCGGGCTTGGGGGAAATAGTAACTATCCTGATAATTGTAAATGATTTTCTCGTAATGGCTCTTTGCCTTTTCGGGTTCGTTCAATATGTTTTCGTACAATTCTCCCAGCGCAAAGTGTGCATCATCGGCCAAAATGCCATCACCATAGAACTCCACGATCTTTTGATAGTTGAACTTGGCACTTTCATAATTCTTCTGCTCTATCAATAACTCTGCTTGTTTCAGCAGGGCTTCATCTTCAATTTTTTCTCCTTTATGGTTCTGCAAGATATCTTCCAGAGACTCAATGGCCTCTTTGTTTTTATTTTGATAGGCCAGTAAGTCTGCCCTGGCATATTTTTTTAGAGCGGTTTGGGTGGAATCTTCAAGAGAGTTGTCCGAAATCAGCAAACTTAATTGCATGGCGTCGTTGGCGATGAGCTGGGAAGTGGAACTTCGCAACACCTTAAGTTGGGTAAGGGCCCAATCAAAATCACCTTTGTAAAAACTGGTCTGGGCCACTTTAAAGCGAGCATCTTGACCAAGGACATCATTTTTGACGCTTTTCTGCACTTGAGTAAATAGAATCAAGGCTTCGTTAAATCTTTGGTCGAATACCAGAATGTCACCGAGTGCCAATTTAACATAAGCCATGGTCATTCGGCCCATCGGAAGTTCCAAACTTTGTTTGAGCATGGCAATTGCAGGTTCGGGCTGCTCTTTTCTAAAGGTCAGGAAGTTTGCATATGCAATCTGTAGTTGGAGGGTTCTGCTCTGGTTTCCATATTCCTCCACCAAATCCTTAAATTGCTTTTCCACATCTTTTATAACTTTTTCTGTCGGATGTTCCAACGCGATATCAATCAAGCTCAGTTCTGCATTAAGTTTGGTTCGTGGATTTTCCGTATTGTCTACAATATATTCGTAGATGGAAGTAGCTGTTTCCAAGTCTTTATCCTCCAAAGCTATGCTTCCCAAGTTTTCCAATCGGTCCACGGATTGCCCTTCGCTTCGTTTGTAAATGGCCTTTTCCTGACCAAAAGCACTATTGTATTGCTTTTGCTGTACAAAAAGCCAGCTTAATAATTCGTTCCAGAGAATGTCGGGGGTTTTTTGGGCATTTTGAAGCAGGACTTTTCGCAAGAGCATATTATTTTCGTCCGAAGGGTCTTCTGAGATAAAATCATCAATGTTTCGAAGTACGTTGGAACGGGATGTCCGTCCCTCCCAAATAAGGTTGAGGTATGACTGGTACATTTTTGCGATGTCGCCCTGTTCCCCATAAATGCGCGCCAATTGAAAATCGTAGTTGAGGTCAGGCTTCAATTCCATTGCCTTGGTGTAAGCTTGGATGGCATAATCCAACAGCGCATATTTTTGGAATCGATATCCTACACTATACCCGTAGTTTGGATTATCCTCTATTTTGTTGATGGCCTTAACGTAGTAGGTATCGGCCTTTTCCGCTTCATTTTTTAGGGTAAAATTGTACCCTAACTCAATATAAAAAGTAGGAAAGGCATAACTGTCCTCTATTTTTTGAAGTAAAAATGTCTCTGCATCATCATAGCGTTCCAATTGTTGGTAGCAGGCCACCAGTCCTTCGGCATAGTCGGTACGCCTAGGATTGGTATCCACCAATTTTTCATAGAACACCACGGCTTTCTCAAAATCGCCATCCTGAAAGTACTGTTTGGCCAAGAAATCTTCTTGCCCCAACCCAATAAGACCGGATAGCATTACTATAAGAAATAAAAGACGTTGCAATGGCTTGTTTTATTTCAAATATAACGCAGAAATGTGGGGGATTCTGTTAAGCGAATCCAAATAATTGGTTGAAATGCCTAATCGATGATATCAAAACCGCAGTAAGGAACCAAAACCTCGGGTATTTTAATGCCCTCATCGGTTTGATAGTTTTCCAAGATTCCGGCCAAAACCCTTGGTAATGCCAATGAACTTCCGTTCAAGGTATGTGCCAATTGGCTTTTTCCATTTTCGTCCTTGTAACGGAGCTTTAGGCGATTGGCCTGAAAAGTCTCAAAGTTGGATACGGAACTGATTTCCAACCAACGATCCTGAGCAGTCGAGAAAACTTCAAAATCAAAAGTTAGAGCAGAAGTGAAGCCTAGATCCCCTCCGCAAAGACGAAGGATTCGGTAAGGCAGTTTCAATTCACGTAAAATTGTTTTTACGTGCTCTACCATTTCATCCAAGGCTTGGTATGAATTATCGGGGTGCTCCAAGCGCACGATTTCGACTTTGTCAAACTGGTGCAAACGGTTCAAACCGCGAACGTGTGCCCCATAACTTCCTGCTTCGCGACGGAAACAAGGGGTGTAGCCCGTGTATTTGATGGGAAAATCACTTTCTGCCAACAAATCCCCGCGGTGCAAGTTGGTCACAGGCACTTCGGCGGTTGGAATCAGGTACAGATCATCTGCCTGTACGTGATACATTTGCCCTTCTTTATCGGGCAACTGACCTGTTCCATAACCAGAATCTTCGTTTACCATTAAAGGTACCTGCATTTCGGTATAGCCAGCTTCGGTATTTTTGTCCAAGAAGTAAGCGATCAAGGCGCGTTGCAAACGAGCACCTTTTCCTTTGTATACGGGGAAGCCTGCCCCTGTAATTTTAACACCTAGCTCAAAATCTATAATGTCGTATTTTTTGGCCAGTTCCCAGTGCGGAAGCGCTTTTTCCGATAATGTTGGAATATCACCTTCCCTAAAAACCTCTTCATTGTCTTCTTCAGAGCTACCAGCAGGTACTGAATCGTGGGGAACGTTCGGAATTAAATACAATTGCTGCTGAAGTTCATTAGCAGTAGTGTTTAAATCATCCCCTAATTTTTTTGATGCTTCTTTGAGTCCAGCGGTTTTTTCCTTTAGCATATTGGCTTCTTGCGCCTTTCCTGTTTTGAAAAGCATACCGATTTCCTTGGAAAGTTTATTGGATTCGGCCAGGGTGGCGTCCAGTTCGGTTTGGATGGAGCGCCTTTTTTCGTCGAGTTCCAAAACCTTTGATACCATTGGTTCTGCATCGATGTTACGCTTTTTTAAAGCGGTGATGATACTTTCCTTGTTTTCCCTGATGTTCTGTATTTGAAGCATGGCCTTGTTTTGAGCCGCAAATTTAATTTAATCTGAACAAGTGCCCAACTTTATTCCTTGGGAGAGGGTAGAATCCAGTCGTTATGGGTAAAATGTTTCCAAGGAACGTTGGCTAAATCAACAGTGGGATCAATAAATTGTTGATATGGTTTTTGATTTATCTTGACTTTGTTCTCCACAAATACTTGTATCTGTTCATCATTTTGGGCATATTCTCTCTTGAGATGTTGGGCAAACTGCCAGGTAAAGTCGGGATAGCAGGCTATTCTCCGTTGTTGTTTTATGGTGAGATAATCGTTCAGCTTGATTTTTGTGGTGTCCTTGGTTTTGGAGTTTACCACTTTATAGGTGATTCTTCCATCACGACTGCGCAACATCATACGCCAGCTCAAACGGTGACCTTCTTCGGTCCAAAGTACATCATCCTTAAAAAAATGGTGCCGAAGTGGTAAGGCCAATTGGAACAGAAAATAAATGCCCAAAACCGTCAATGTGATTTTTTTTGTATTCGGAACGACGATTTTGGTCTCCGGAACTATCGTTTTGGTCTTTAAAAAGATATTCCGGATGGTCTGCGGTTCAAAAAAGAATACCGTAAATGCGAGTGATAGGTATGGGAAAATACCAATCTGAAATACAATGCTATTGAACAAGTGAAAGAAAATCGACAACACAAAGGCAACTTTCCTGGTCCGTTTCCAGAGTAGGGCAGGTACAATAAGCAAATCAAAAAAGATTCCGAAAAACGCCACTATTTTGTGCACCCATTTTTGTTGGAGGAAGTCCCCGATAAGATAATATTCCCTTTTTGAACCCATCAATACATCGACCATGCTAAAATCCAACCAATCGGCGTATAGTTTGGCCACCGATGCGTAGGTGTATACAATGAAGAGCTGAAATATGATGGTCCACCGTATCCAGTTAAACATGGTCTGCGAGTGTAATTTTGATTGCAATTTTGCATCTAAGGATGCATCTCGGTTCGCTGGAAGAAATGCCATAATGTAGGCGAGCAGCATCAACAAATAATAGTGGTTGTTATAGGATGTTTTCTGCATTAAATACACCCCCGACCATAGTATGGCAAAAGCCAATGCGCTAAATCGGTATTTGTATCCAAAAGCGATCAATAGTCCCAAGGTGCCCATCACGGCAAAATAAATGTACATGCCGTTTCCTGGTAATGGTTGCAGCCATTCGAACCCGATAAAGGAAAAAGTAAATTGGGGCTCCACCAAGGTTCGGCGTACCCAACCTGTGGCAATGGCTCCATAACATTCGGCGCTGACCAATAACCCATAAAATATCCTGAAAACCACAAGTTGAGCGTTGTCAATCTTCTTAAATAGAAATTGGCTCAGCATTTATTTGGAAATTAAGTCCAAAGAGAGGCTTTTGTCTTTTTTTAATTGCTCCTTAAGTTCTTCAACTGAGTTGAATTTGTGCTCATCACGTATGCGGTGCAGCAGTTCCACCTGGATTTTTTTATCGTAGAGGTCTCCTTCAAATTCAAAAAAATTGACCTCTATACTTTTCTGGGAGCCATCTACGGTTGGATTGAAGCCAATATTCATCATTCCAAAATAATCCTTGCCCTCAAGATTACTTTTCACCACATATGCACCATTTTTTGGGATAAGTTTATATTCTTCGGCGATATGAAGATTAGCAGTTGGGAAACCGAATCCTTTTCCCAGACCCTTTCCTTTTTTTACCGTCCCAGTAAGCATGTAGGCATAGCTTAGATAGTTGTTGGCGGTTTCCACATCGCCCTCCAATAAGGCCTTTCTAATTTTAGTGGAGCTTACGGAGACATCATCAATTTCTTGGGCTGGAATTTCTTCCACTTCAAAATCGAATGTATTTCCAAAGGAAATCAGGTCGTTAATGTTGGCATTTCGGTTACGCCCAAATCTATGGTCGTAACCAATAATGATTCTTTTTGCCTTGATATTGTTCACCAGAATGTCGCGGACAAAATCAATGGCAGAAAGTCTTGAAAATTGTTTGGTAAAGGGGTGAATAATCAAATAATCCAATCCCAAAGTCTCCAAAATCTGTTTCTTTTCCTCGAGCGTGTTCAATAATTTAATGTCCACATCTTTTTGCAATACCATACGGGGATGTGGGAAAAAAGTGAGCACTGTGGATTTTAAGCCTGTGTTTTTGGCACTATTTGTGAGGCGTTCCAATATCTTACGATGTCCGAGGTGTACGCCATCGAAAGTACCGATAGTCACCACCGTTTGGTACGGAATGTCCTTAAAATGAGAAATGTCGTGGATTGCTTCCAACTGATCAAGAAATAAAAAAAGGCTTACATTTGAAATTATACTATGCCCTAACCGAGTATGAAAGCGAAGTTACATCTTGTTTTTTCAATAACCATATTTTTTAGCTGCTTTTGCATTTACGGACAGCAAGGATATTGGAAAAGCATCCCCAAACAAGCAGACTTACGAAGTGTCTCCTTAAGAGATATTTCTGGAGCCAAAAAGGTTTTAACATTGGATAAACAGGTTTTTTCCAATGAGATGAAATCTTTTTCAACATCAAAAAGCAACAAACAAATTGTATACCTGCCCAACAATACGGGTAAAGTTGTCCCCTTTAATTTAAAGGAAACTTCTGTGCTTCATCCAGACCTAGCAAAGAAATACCCGAATATAAAATCGTTTACAGGTATAAGCTTAGATGGGAGGTATAAAGTGAAGCTTAGTAGCTCGCATAAAGGTTTGCAGACTATGGTTGTTGACCTTCAGAATAACCGTACGGCTTTTATGGAGCCCGTTTCCAATAAACAGGATGCCTATGTTCTGTACAATGAAGAGTCCGGTATTTCCACAAAAAATTTCATTTGTGCAACCAGTAAAGATTTGTTTGGTGGTGCAGGTAAATCATCGGGCGTATCATCAAAAACCATTACACCTCTGGTGGACGACCAAGTTTTACGAACATATAGAATTGCAGTTTCCGCAACGGGAGAATATACCGAGGAAATGGGAGGAACTGTGGAAGATGCTCTTGCAGGAATCAATGCCACTCTAACAAGGGTAAACGAGGTTTTTGAAACGGACCTTGGTGTTACCTTGGAGCTTATCGCGAATAATGACCTTATTATTTTTACGAATGCTAATACGGATCCTTATGAAAGTAGTTTGAATTCTGAAGTACAGGCTACCATTACTTCTATAATTGGAGAAGAAAACTACGATGTGGGCCATCTTTTTCATAAAGTTGGAGAAGGAGAGGATAATGGTAATGCTGGTTTTGTTGGTGCTGTGTGTGTGGATAATAGAAAGGGAAGTGCTTTTTCATCAGGATTTAACCCACAAGGTGATGTGTTCGATTTGGATTATGTTGCGCATGAGCTTGGACATCAATTTGGTGCCAACCATACGTGGTCATTTGAATCTGAAGGTACTGGAGTTCAGGCAGAACCGGCAAGTGGTAGTACCATTATGGGCTATGCAGGAATTGTTGATGGAAATAATGTGGCGCCCAATGGCGATGATTATTTTCATTACTATAGCATTCTTCAGATATCCTCCTATTTGGAAACGACTTCTTGTGGACAGACAAATGCACTGGTTAACTCCCCACCAATACTTACTTCGGTAGGTGATTATACAATCCCAAAGGGCACTGCTTTTGTTTTGGAAGGTATTGCGACCGATCCCGATGTAGGGGATGTGCTAACCTATACATGGGAACAGATAGATGATGGTGTGGTGACAACGACCTCTTTCGGGCCTACCAATCCTAGCGGGGCCAATTTTAGGTCTCTTCCACCTAGTACCGACCCAAAAAGATATTTTCCTAAATTATCTGAAGTTGCTCAAGGTAATCTAACCCAAACCGACCCATTGGAAGGAGATGCTTGGGAATCAGTTTCTGATATCGAACGAAATCTTGGTTTTGCCTTTACCGTACGCGATAACGCAGCAGGTGGAGGGCAAGTGGTTTCTGATGTTTTGGATGTTAACGTCATTAAGGCGGCAGGTCCTTTTTTGGTTACTTCCCAAGCAGCCAGCGAGGTTTATCAGGCAGGATCGGTTCAAGAAATTACATGGGATGTGGCAAATACGGATATTGCTCCAGTAAATGCTCAAACCGTGGATATTTTTCTTTCTTTGGACGGAGGGTTAACGTATCCCATCATTTTATTGGAAAACACTGTTAATGATGGCTCCGAAGAAGTACAATTGCCAGGTGATGTTACAACTACTGCTCGAATCATGGTAAAAGCAAGCGATAATATATTTTTTGCGGTTAATGCTACCGACTTTACCATTGAGCAATCTGAAGTAGTCTTAAATTTTGCCGAACTTAAATATGAGGTCTGCCAACCGAATGATTTGATAATTCCTTTTGTATATGAAACCTATGTTGGGTTTAATGAAAATTCGACATTCTCGGCAGATGTTCCAGCAGGTTTGTCCGCAAGCTTTTCTCCAACAGCAGCAAGTGCCGATAATACATCGGTGGACCTGACCTTATCCAATACCAATGGTGTTGCTCCTGGTGTTTATGATATTACAATTACTTCGACCGCTGCATCGGTTACCAAAAGTGTGGTTCTTGTTCTAACGGTACAGGACGGTACTTTTTCCGATGTAGCACTATTGTCACCTGCTAATGGAGAGGGTGGAATCTCTTTGGATGCTGAACTCGTTTGGGAAGAAAATCCGCTGTATTCCGGTTATGATATTGAGGTTGCTACCGATGCTGGCTTCACCAATATTGTTGAATCTGCCTCAGTTCCATTTACAACCTTTAAAACAACCGGTTTATTGGCACAAACCGAGTATTTTTGGAGGGTTCGACCAAATAATGGCTGTGGAACAGGAACTTTTGGAACCGCATTTAATTTTATCACATCACAAGTTGACTGTAAGAACAAAGAACCTAACGACCTGCCCCTTACTATTTTATCTTCTGGTACACCAACAGTGACCACATCAGTGCTTTTTTTGGAAGATTTACCTATATCCGATGTGAATGTTAACTTGGAATTGGACCACACTTATTTGGAAGACTTGATTATAACGCTGATTTCACCAGCAGGGACAGAGGTAACATTGATTTCTAATACATGCGGAGACTTAAACAACATTAATGCGGTTTTTGATGATGATGGAAACCCCATTGAGTGTACAGGAAGCCCTGCGATTTCTGGAACGGTAACACCTCTAGGATCATTGGCTTCATTAAAGGGCGAATCTATTTTAGGGGAGTGGATATTGGAAATACAGGATACCGCAGCAAGTGATGGAGGGACGTTGAAGGCATTTTCTTTGGAAATATGTATTGAGGGAAGCTATAGGCCGGACGAGGACGAAGATGGTGTTTTTGATGATGGTGATGACCTTTGTTTGGGCACACCCAAAGGTGTTGAGGTAAATACCGATGGATGTGCAATTTACAGATTTGCTTCGGATAATTTTGAAGTGGAAATAGAAAGTGAAACTTGCCGTAGTAGCAATAATGGCTCCATTACGGTAACACCTTTTGATACTTCCATTACTTATACTGCCGTTCTGAATGGTGCAAGTGGTACGGAATCGTTTGATTTTACGGACTCTATAACCTTTAATAATTTAACTGCTGGTGAATATTCTCTTTGTATTACTGGGACAAATGGTATGATTACCTATCAGGAGGTATGTTTCAACGCTATAATTACCCAGCCAGATATTCTGGATATCAACGCTTTGATAGACTCGGGTATATTGAGTGTGGAATTGAGTGGCGCCACATTTTATAATGTAGAGCTTAATGGGTTGGTCACTCAAACGGAATTGCCCAACATTCAACTTGCCTTAAAAGAGGGTGTTAACACATTAAAAGTATATTCCAACCTCCCATGTCAAGGAGTCATTGAGAAGACTTTATTTTATTCCTCCCGACCTATTCTTTCACCCAATCCCGCATATAGCACTACAGAAGTGTATTTGGGTGGTTACGAAGGAAACGTGGGAATTCAAATATTTACGGCCAATGGTAGACTGGTGCGAACGGAGAATAGAATGGCTTTTGGAGATGACCTTCAATTGGATCTATCCAATCTTACCAAAGGGATTTATTATCTACGAGTTGATAAAGCTGGAGTAAAAGAAATGTTTAAACTTATAAAAAGATGATTCGGAATATAATTTGGCTGTCCATAATAGCTTTATTGGTTTCTTGTGGGGGTGATGATGGCCCTCCTCCAGCACCGGAAGGGGCAATGTTGGTGTTTCCTGAAGAAAATTCCGAGTGCACTACCGGTACCGATATCAATCAAATGTCTACTCAGATTACTTTTAGGTGGATGGCATCCAATAATACGGACAGTTATACCCTTAGTGTTGTGAATTTGGAAACCAATGTGCCACAAAATATATCTACGGCCACAACTTCTGCCAGTCTTACGATTACCAAAGGAACACCATTTGCATGGTCCGTCACATCTCGAAATTCTGATTCTGACCAAGTAGCTTCCAGTGCAACGTGGTTATTCTATAATGCAGGGTCACAAACTACCTATACCCCCTTTCCCGCGCAAGTAGTTAAGCCTGCTTCTGGTTCTACAGTGCAAAGGAACATTGCCAATGAAGTTGTTTTGGAATGGTCTGGTGCAGACGTGGACGGTGATATTGAATCTTTTGAGGTCTTTTTCTCAGATACAGAACCGCCAACGACCTCCCTTGGAATTACGAATGCTTCTACAATGGAATTACCAGTCGCTGTAGAATCTGGAATTGTTTATTATTGGAAAGTGGTTACAACCGATTTGGAAGGTAATACTTCAGATTCAGGAGTATTCGATTTTAAGGTCTTATAAATTTACTTGCCATTGAACAGATTCATGGTGTTTTTTGCACCTGCGAACACGAAAGATCGTATAAGGTCGGTTGATATTTTAAGTCGTTCCGGCATGGCCTTTTGCTGGTCATTATCCCATTTGCCCAAAACATAATCCACTTGTTTGCCTTTACTAAAGTCAGCGCCAACACCAAACCTAAAGCGGTTGTAATTGGTGGTTTGCAATACATTTTGGATGTCCTTTAACCCATTGTGGCCACCATCACTTCCTTTACCTTTTAATCGGATGGAGCCAAAAGGAAGGTTGATGTCATCCGTAATAATCAAAACATTGTCCAAGGTTATATTTTCCTTGTCCATCCAATATTTTACTGCTTTCCCGCTCAAATTCATATAAGTGGAAGGCTTTAGACAAACAACACTTTTTCCTTTGTGCTTAAAAGTGGCAACAGCTCCCAATTTGGCACTTTCAAAAGTAAAATCCTCCTGTTCTGCCAAAAAATCAAGAATCTTGAATCCTATGTTGTGACGGGTTTCCTCGTAGTCGGGTCCGATATTTCCAAGACCAATGATCAAAAATTTTTTCATGGGGTCGGTTTCTTGCTGTAGTGTTTTTGATGAGCCAAAAAGCTTATTGATAAAATTGAGCATCGGCTGTATTTGATTGGTCTAAAAATACAAAAGCATCCCAAATTTTTACCAAAGTAAAAAGGGGATGCTCTTGCAAAATCTTCAAAGTGCTATTCTGCAGCTTCGGCTTCTGGTGCTTCACCACCTTCGGTAGCCTCACCTTCTACACCTTCTTCATCTTCATCTTCAAGCACTTCATCAACAGATGTTCTAGAAGCTTTCACCTGAACGATAGCGGTACTATCCGGGTGTAAGAATGTGTAGTCGTCGTTAAGAATGGTTTCTACGGCAATAGTTTGACCGATTCTTAATTTGGAAATGTCCACAGTAATAAAATCGGGAAGCAAATCGGGCAATGCTCTAATAGAAAGTTTTCTCTTTCTAAATAGCAAGCGACCACCATTTTTTACCCCTGGAGAACTTCCTTCCAAACGTACTGGGATATTCATGGTGATTGGTTTGTCTTCGAACAATTGGTAGAAATCAATGTGGAGAATCTTGTCCGTTACAGGGTGAAATTGAATGTCCTGTAATACGGCGGCAAACTTTTCACCATCCTCCAATTCAATTACTACGGTGTGCGCGTTTGGGGTGTACACCAAGTCTTTGAATGCGATTTCATTAGCTGAAAAATGCAATGGTTTATCCCCTCCGTACAGCACGCAAGGGACCTTTCCAGCATTACGTAAGGCTTTGGTAGAAACCTTGCCCACGCTTTCTCTTTGGGATCCTTTGATTGTAATTGACTTCATTGTTATATATTAAATTGATTTACATTAAAAATTTTGAAGATATGGATGTGTTGTGGTGCACTCGGTGCATTACATCTGCAAACAGGTCGGCACAAGACAATATCTTTATTTTGCTTTTATCTTTGTCTACTGGAATGGAATCGGTTACGATTAATTCAGTCAACTTTGATTTTTCTATTTTTTCGTACGCATCACCCGATAAAAGTCCGTGGGTGGTTACAGCACGTACACTTACTGCACCTCTCTCCATCATCAAATCTGCAGCTCTGGTAAGGGTGCCTGCCGTATCGACCATATCATCAGCTAACACTACATTTTTCCCCTTTACGTCACCTATCAGTTCCATATGGGAAATAACATTGGCCTTGGCCCTTTGCTTGTAACAGATTACCACATCGCATTCCAGCGCTTTTGAATAAGCATAGGCTCTTTTGGAACCTCCCATATCCGGGGATGCGATACATAGGTTGTCAAGATTCAAACCTTTTAAATAAGGTAAGAATAGAGTGGATGCAAACAGATGATCTACCGGCTTTTCGAAAAAACCTTGGATTTGATCTGCATGCAGGTCCATGGTTATTATTCTTGTGGCGCCTGCGGTTTCCAACATTTTAGCTACCAATTTTGCAGCAATGGGAACTCGCGGTTTATCCTTTCTGTCTTGTCTGGCCCAACCAAAGTAAGGCATAACGGCTGTTATATGCCTTGCAGAAGCTCTTTTGGCGGCATCCAGCATCAGCAACATTTCCATCAAGTTTTCCGAACTTGGATTGGTGGAACCGATTATGAAAATTCGTGCTCCCCGAATGGATTCCTCGAACGAAGGCTGAAATTCACCGTCACTATATCTTGAGAATTGGACTTTTCCCAATTCTGCGCCATAGGAAGCGGCAATCTTCTCGCCCAGTTCAATGCTTTGGGTGCAAGCAAAAATCTTAGGTTCTGGAACTTGATAGGCCATTACAATCTCTTGTTAACTAGCGTTTTAAAGTACTTTTTAATAAGGAGGTGCAAATTTAAGAATTAAATCGGGTTGCTAAAGGATAAATGAAAGTATTTTTTGGTGATATATAAAATTATTTTTTTAGCTTTGCACTCGCATTTGAAAAATGTGACACCAATGCCTTGGTGGCGGAACTGGTAGACGCGCTGGATTCAAAATCCAGTTCCTTCGGGAGTGAGGGTTCGATTCCCTCCCAAGGTACTTCAAAAACCCTGATAACATTTGTTGTCAGGGTTTTTTTGTTTGTGGATATGGCTATTGGGATTCCTTAGAAAAATATTCGTGCGGTTAGATTAGGGGTAAAACCCAAAGACTTTCTTTGTATGACCTGATCCAAAAGCAATTCTCCATTTTGTTGATTGGTTCTGTGGATGATGGCTAGTGGCACGATACGGTCGTAGATATTCAAAGCTGAAATACCCAACTGGATTTTAGTGGATTTGGGATTGATTGTAAAATCATATGTCAAAGAGGCATCCAGTCTATGGAAACTGGGTAATCTACCACTGTTCAACGATTCAAATGTAACCGCTTTGGATTCTTCATCGTAATTTTTAATCGGGGTAAACGGTGTCCCCGTACGATATTGCCATCCTAGGGAAAGCTTCAGGTTTTTGATGTCCAAACTATTGGACACCCTAAAGCTATGGGGTATATCGTTGTTTCCTGAAAAACTACTTTCTTGAATCTCATCAAAAGTAAAATTCACATCATTGAAGGAATATCCTGCCCAGAACCTGTAGTTTCGAAAGCGCTTTTTCAATAGTATATCCACTCCTATAATTCGACTTTTTCCTTTACTCAGGTTGGGTTGGGGCAGATGAAAACCCTGACTGTAGGAAGTGAGTCCTGTCAAATATTTATAATAGGCCTCAGCATCAACGGTCCACCCATTTTTATCAAAAAGTAAACCTGCCGAAAATTGATTGCTTTGTAAAAGTGGGTAGTCTTTATTGTCGGACAGTCTCCAAAGATTGTTTTCTAGCCTAAGCTCGGTTTGGTTAAATTCGATAAGTTGGGAAATGGGTTGATTTCTTCTTTCCATTCCTGTCCGTATCCGAAAGCTTTTGTTGATGGGTATCTCAATATTTAGTCTTGGTTCCAGATATAGACCACCTAAACTGCCATAATGTACAGCTCTAAGCCCCATTTTTAACAATGCTCCATTGTCTTTTCTGAAGCTGTATTCCCCAAAAAGTACATTCTTAAGGTTGCTATCCTGCAAGGGAAGGCTAATATTGTCCGTAGAATCCAAATTGGATACATGGCACATATCGATTTCCAAATTGGTATTGGAAAGCTGGTATCCGAAACTTAACAGGTCGTTGTTTTTAAAAATCCTATCCGATTTGAGTTCCAATCCAAAATCACTTATCCTGTTCCCTCGGATATTGGTCTCTTCCAATTCGTTGCCAAACAATTCCAGATTACGGTAATACGAATCGTAGGATGAAAAATAGGTGGTGATCTGATCTGTCTGCCTCGTGGAGGTTTGGTGTTTCCAATTAATGCTTACGCCTCCGTTCCCCGTGGCCAAGGAATCCCTTTTGGTTTCCCCGTTGTTTTGGAACGAAAACAGTGTACGGTTTCTGGTCATTAATGCGCTAACGGAAAGTTTGTCCTTTTCAGAAGGCTGGTACACATATTTTGCGTTGATATCATAAAACCGAAACTCACTGTCGCTGGTATCATATGTATAGCCGTCGTCGGAACTTACGTTCAACGGATTTCCATTGCTATCCGAAATTGGGCCCGAATTACTGAAAATCTTCTTGGCATAGGCTTCATAGGTCTGGGTTTTGAGAATATCCAAATAGGCATTTCTAGCATATAGGGAGAAAGATGATTTGTCGGATATTGGAGTTTTAATATATCCGTCCACACTCAATCCATCTATTCCAACTCCTCCGGACACCTTGTGGGAAACCTTATCATCGGTATTTATGTCGATAATCCCCGAAACCCGGTCACCGTAGGCGGCGCTAGTGGCAGTTTTAAAAATGGTTGCTTTTTCCGTGGCATAGGGGTTGAACCTGGAAAGCATACCGTAGAGATATCCTGTATTGAATACCCGGATATGATCAAAGAGCACCAAATTTTGATCGGAAGTCCCCCCATGTATTTGTATGCCGGAAGCTGATTCATCCAAACTGGAAACACCGGGGATCATTTGGATGCTCTGTAAGATGTCGGGGGTTGTTTGTCCTGGAATCGGTCCCAAAGGTTCTTGGGCTATGGTGATGGAACCATCGTGGTTTCGATCTATTCCCGTAGTGATATATGAGGTTACTACAACCTCTTTTAGTTCTTTGTAAACTACCGAAAGATAAAGGGATTTACATGTTTCTGTGGGCTGGACATCCAATGAGCCGTATCCCGAAACTTTTATCAAATATTTTGATTTTCCTGTATCCTTAAACTTGATATTTCCTTTTTGGTCAGTTTCCATCACCAAACTTGAATCCACCACAACTTGGTTTTCTGTAATGGGCAGGCGGGTATCTTGGTCCAACAAGTAAAGACAGATTTCATTTTCAAGGGAAATAGGCGCAATAATTATTTGCGGTTCGCCATCCATTTTTTCAAAATGTAATCCGGTCTGTGCTTCAAGGATATCAAGAAGTTCTTCCAGAGATAGGCCTTCAGCCAATGCGGAAATGGTTTTATTGTCCACGAGGTCCTCCGCATAAGAAAAACTTAGGTTTATTTCTTTTTCCAGTTGCTGAATGACCTCTTTTAAAGGAGTTTCCTTGAACTCGTAGAATAGATTTTCTTGGGCATGGGATATAGGGATGCCCAGAAGGAACAATAATAATAGCGTTACAAAATACCTCATTTCTTAATCAGACAAGGTAACAATTCTTTTGTCCGTAGAAATATGATATTTGACACCCATGGGCTCCATTGTTGTTTTTAGCGCATTTTCAAGATTATTATGGGTAAAATTCCCTGTAAACTTGCGATTTATATCAACGTCATTCAACTTAAATCTAATAGGATATTGTAGGGATAGCTCATCCAAAACTTCAGAGAATGGTTGTTCTGAAAAAGAAGAAAACCCATTTTTCCAATCTGGAGTGTTTTGTGAAAATTGTTTTTGAAGAATTTGCCCATTCATTAATTGGATCTCCATTCCTTGGGTGAGCTCCATGCTGGAATGGGTTTTGTCCAATGGATTAAATACAACAGAACCTTCATAGCATTGAATTTTAAAATCCTTACGGATCTTAATGTTAAATTTGGTTCCCAAAACCGAAACTGTCCCTTCGGGAGTAATCACCGTAAAATCGTTACCGGATTTAATATCAAAAAAGGCCTCGCCGTCAAAATCCACAGAGCGGTCTTCCTCCCAATTAAATCGTTTGTATGATAATCTTGAATTGGAATTCATCTCAATGATAGAGCCATCAGCGAGTAGCACGGATTCTTTTTCGCCAATACCGGTGGCATAGGTTTTTGTACCGTAGAAATAGGTGTATCCAGTAAATAATAAGGCAATACATGCCGCTGCTGCAGAAAATAACCACAAGCGTTTTACTTTGGTCTCTTTCTGTGCCTTTTGGTTTTTTAAAGTTACAAGGGAGAGGGCCTTTTCAGTATCTATTTTAGGGCCCTTCAGGGATTTGGCCGCATTATCAATGGCCATAATTTCCCTATAGACATTGGATGCCTGGAACCCTGTTAGCTCTTCATCGCTCAATTCTCCTGCTAACCATCGGGCCAAAAAATCTTCACTGGCGTATTTTTCCTCCATAGGCATTTGCTCTCTTATTTAAATGACAGTTAAACAATCACTTACCCTATTAAAATTTTAATTCTTTTCCGAGTACTTCCCGTAAGCTCAACAAGGCCTTGCTCATTCTGCGTTCAATTGCCTTTACACCAAGCCCTAATATTTCTGCAATTTCTGTATAGGTTTTCTTTTCCACTCTGCTTAATAGGTATACTTCCCTTTCTTTTTGTGGCAAGGAAGCAATGGCTACTTTAAGTTTTTCGTGGAATTCGTCCATTTGCATTAAATATTCAGGGTTTTCATTGTCCACGGAAGGTGTTACCTTTTCTAAATGTTTCAATACAATTTTCTCATGTGCTTTTTCATTTAGGAAAGAGTTGTTGGCTGCCCTGTACAGGTAAGCCTTCACTTTGGAAAATGAGACCGTGGAGCACAACTTCCAAAGTTTTACAAATACATTTTGAACAATATCCTCGGCCTGTGCAAGGTCTCCACATTTAAAATAAATAAATCGTGTTACTGTTTCGTAGTGATCACGAAATATTTGATTGTAGGTTTTTTGTTCACAAATGGATGGTTCTTCCTCTGTCATGTTCTCTTTTGGGCGAAACTACTTTAAGTGGATTATAAAAATAGTTAGAAAAAATAGGGTGTCCTGTCTTTTGGCTGTCTAAGTAATAGAAAAAGAAATTAATATCTAGTTATGGACAACAAAAAATGGGTCGCAACCTTGATTATAGGTTGCTTTTTACTACTTCAAAACCTTGCTGCCCAAGATTGGCAAACAAATTTTGAAAAAGCCAAAAATCTAGCTCAAAAAAATAACAATAACATTATTCTTGTCTTCCAAGGTTCCGACTGGTGCGCCCCTTGTATAAAATTAGATAGGGAGGTTTGGAGCAAAGAGGATTTTCAAAAACTGGCCAAGGACCATTTTGTTATGCTCAAGGCCGATTTTCCAAGAAGAAAAAAGAACAAATTACCAGCGGAACAAGAAGCACATAACAAGTCCTTGGCTGCAAAGTATAACCCAAACGGTTATTTCCCCTATGTGGTGGTGTTAGACCCATCAGGAAAAATCTTGGGGCAAACTGGGTATAAAAAAATGAGTCCAAAGGCATATTTCAATAAGTTGAACTCATTTTAAGGATACTGTGATGTTAAGGATAAAACAAGCTACATCCAGTACCATTCTTTTCTTTTTGGTTGTATTCGGTTATTCGGGAGAATCAAATTTGACATTCAGGGATAACACATTTAACCTTGAAGTATACCAGCGTACCCTAAAATTGATGGGAAGCCGTTTCGACCTTACCGTAGTGGCGGAAAATCAAAAGAAGGGAGATGAATATTTGGATATGGCCATATCCGAGATTTCGAGAATCGAAAGGATAATTTCCTCATGGGATCCTCAATCGCAAACGTCCGCTATCAACCGAAACGCAGGAGTGTCTCCGGTAAAAGTGGATTCGGAACTTTTTCAACTTATTGAAAGGGCCCTCAAAATCTCCAAGTTGACCCAAGGTGCTTTTGATATTAGCTATGCTTCCATGGATCGTATCTGGAAATTTGATGGTTCCGTAACCGAGATGCCCCCAACTGAAGTTATAAAGCAATCGGTGTCCAAAGTTGGTTATCAAAACATCATTCTAAATCATAAAGAGCAGACTGTTTTTCTAAAAAACAAGGGAATGAAAATTGGCTTTGGGGCCATTGGAAAAGGGTATGCTGCGGATAAGGCCAAAAAATTATTGGTAAAACATGGAGTGATTTCCGGCATTATCAATGCGTCTGGGGATTTGAACGCCTGGGGTATCCAACCTGATGGAAAGGACTGGATGGTAGCCATTGTAAATCCATTGAACAAAAGCAAGGTTTTTTCTTGGTTGCCCATAAAGGATCAAGCCGTTGTTACCTCGGGCAACTATGAAAAATACATTATCCTGAACGGGGAGCGCTATACCCATATTATAGACCCGAGGACCGGATACCCCAGTAAGGGGATTTTAAGTGCCACAATTTTCACCAAAAATGCAGAACTGGCGGACGCCCTGGCCACTTCCATATTTGTTATGGGCGTGGAAACAGGCCTTGATTTTGTGAATCAGTTGAAGGGAGTCGAATGCATTATTGTGGATGAAAACAATAAGATTATCACATCCAAAAATATTGCCCTAAAAGAAATAGAAACTCAAAGTAGATAAATCTAAATATGAAGAAGATTTTAATTGCATTGTGCAGCTTGTCCAGCCTATCCTCGTGTGTAGTGTTGCACGAATACGATAAGGTGAACATAAATGATCCGGACATGGTGCTGGCCGATAAAAAATTGGCAAAGTTCGAAACCAATTATCAGGTATACCGGGAAGGTGCTTCCGGTGGAAACGGAGGAAAAACAGGAGGTGGCTGTGGATGTAATTGAGCAGAATATGTATAAGATAATTTGGGTATTGCTACTATGTCCCTTAACAGGTTTGGCACAGCAAGAAAATACCGGGAGTTACAAAAAACGGGTGTTGGAGTCCACCGAAGTGGATATCCTGTCCAGTTATTACGAGCAAACCGGCAATAATGCCTCGGTTACAGGAGGTATTGGAACCGAAAAACTTACCGATGTCGCACCATCCATTGTTGTGAGCATCCCATTGAACGATGACGATATTTTAACTGTGGATGCCGGTATTAGTACCTACACTTCCGCATCTTCCAGTAATTTAAATCCATTTGATTTGACCAAAAGTGGTTCAGGTGTTAGTGGGGCTTCTGGCACCTCTGGTGTAGGAGGTGGTGACGATGATGATGATAACAATAATGGAGGTTATTCCGGTGTAATCGGAAGTCCATGGGTGGCATCTTCCGGAGCTTCTCGACAAGATACATGGGGCGGTATTACCGTGGCATATGCCCATAGCTCAGATGATAGGAACCAGATATGGAATGCCAATGCATCTTTTGCAACGGAATTTGATTACATGTCCTTGGGCTTTGGAGGTGGAATTACTAAACTATTTAATGAAAAAAACACTGAAGTGAGTGTAAAGGGCAGTGTGTTTTTGGATACATGGTTGCCCAGGTACCCTACCGAGCTGGATAGTTATTTGGAAGCTGGAAACAATTTGAACAGTGGGTTCTTTAATGGAGTGGACATTTTGAACAGTAACGGGGATGTAACGAATAAAAGTGGAACGGATACCTGGCGACCTGTTGATGGATTTAGCTTGATTCCGGACAAAAAACGGAACAGTTTTGCCCTTTCGGTATCCTTTTCCCAAATTTTGGGCAAGAATACCCAAATGTCCGTTTTTGCCGATGTCGTAAATCAACAAGGATGGCTCTCCAATCCCATGCAGCGGGTCTATTTTGCCGATATTCCCAACTATTTTATAGGAGATCCCTCCAGTATACCCAATTATACTTCGTCACAAAATGGAAATGTATTTATGTTGGCGGATGACATGGAACGGTTGCCCGACAATAGATTGAAATTTCCATTTGGTTTTCGTTTGAACCATTATTTCAATGAGGTTCTTACTGTTCGTACGTACTATCGGTATTATTTTGATGATTGGGGACTGCAGTCGCACACGGCAAGTATTGAACTGCCCATTAAAATCACTCAAAATTTCACCCTGTATCCATCATACAGGTACTATACCCAGAACCAGATAGACTATTTTGCTCCATTCGACACCCATTTGTCCAACGAACAGTATTACACATCCGACTTTGATCTGTCGACCTATGATGCCCATCAAGTTGGATTTGGAATTACCTACACCGACATTTTTACCAAATTTAGAACATGGCATTTCGGACTCAAGAGCATCGATTTAAAATATAACAACTATCAACGATCCACAGGCCTCAAGGCCAACTATTTTGGTCTGGGATTCAAATTTGTAATGGATTAAAAATTGGACTTTGGATATGTTTAAAAATATTTTTCCATCACGTTTTTCCATCATCAATGCTTTCGCATTGTTGTTTTTGACCGTTTCCTCTGTGGTTCGGTTTATTTTCTTGGCGATGGACTTTTCACAGGTTGATCATTCCTTTTTTGGGTTGATCAAAATATGCTGCGTGGGCCTGTTTTTTGATTTGGGCACGGTATCATTCTTCTATCTTGTGGCCGCTCTATACTTTCTTTTATTGCCACGGAAGTTTTATGGGTCGCTTGTTGATAGAGTTATCTGCTATTTTGGCTTGGCCGTTGGATTATTGATCATTTATTTTTCATTTTTTGCGGAGATTACTTTTTGGGATGAGTTCCAAAGGCGTTTCAATTTTATTGCAGTGGATTATTTGATATATACCTACGAGGTAGTGAAGAACATCAACGAATCTTATCCATTGCCTATTCTTATTGGAAGCATGTTGCTTTTAGTAGTGCTCACTATCTGGTTATTTAAAAGCAAGGGAGTGTTTAAGAAAGCATTTGGGGCAACGACCACTTTTCGTCAAAAGTTGGTGCCCATGCTTATCGCTTTGGTACTGGTTTCATTTTACAGTGGAACTATAGAGAACGAAGATGCAGAGATTTCGAACAACCGCTATAATAATGAGCTCTCCAAAGCGGGTATATATTCCTTTTTTGCGGCTTTTAGAAACAATGAGCTCAGCTATACGGAATTCTATAGGACCATACCTGAACAGAAAGCACTTACCTTGGTTGAGGAACGTATAAAAGCTCCCTCTGATAGCCTTCTCAATCCCCAAAAGAACATTCTAAGACTTGTAAAAGGAAATGTGGAAAAAAAACCGAATGTGGTACTCATTTGTGTGGAAAGCCTGAGTGCTGGTTATTTAGGTGTTTTTGGAAATAATGAAAAACTGACTCCCAATTTAGACTCCATTGCAAAGGCCGAAACGTATTTCACCAATTTATATGCAACAGGAACAAGAACGGTTCGAGGAATGGAGGCCATAACTATGGCCGTTCCGCCAACACCGGGAAGAAGTATCGTAAAACGGGAACACAACCAAGACCTATATACCATTGGCGAAGTGTTTAAAAGTAAGGGGTATGCCCGGACTTTCTTTTATGGAGGCGACGGTTATTTTGACAATATGGACAAATTTTTCAGTGGAAATGGGTTTGATATTGTGGATCGTGGAAGAGGTTTTTTGCCATCGGGAGATATTGTTACAAAACGAAATAATATAGAAGATGATGAGGTGACTTTTGAAAATGCATGGGGTGTATGTGATGAAGATATTTTCAATAAGGTCCTAAAGGAAGCTGATAAGTCCTCAAAGCTGGGAAAACCTTTTTTCAACTTCATAATGACGACCTCGAACCACAAGCCTTACACTTATCCAGAAGGAAGGATAGATGTTCCATCGGGAACTGGAAGAAGTGGTGCGGTCAAGTATACCGATTATGCTATTGGAGATTTCTTGAAAAAAGCCAAAACCAAACCTTGGTATAATAATACGGTGTTTGTTATTATGGCCGACCACTGCGCCAGTAGTGCTGGTAGATGGGAGCTGGATGTGGCCAATTACCGTATTCCGGCCATTATTGTCAATCTAGATGGGTTAAAAGGAACTCAAATTGACCAACAATGTTCGCAAATAGATGTAATGCCGACCCTATTTTCTCTTTTGGGCTGGGAATACAAGAACAACTTTTTTGGTAGAGATGTTTTTAGCATAGAGCCTACGGAACAAAGAGCTTTTATTGGTAATTATAGAAAACTTGGTCTTTTAAAATCAAATAATTTGATGGTTTTGGGTGATGGAAAAACTGCCAATCAATATAAATGGAACCAACAGGACAACAGCTTAAAAAAGGAACCTGTGGACACTACATTTTTGACTCAGACCATTTCATTTTACCAATTGGCGGATTATCTCTATAACCATGGCGGACTTGATGTAAACCTTGCGCGATGAAGAAGGTGCATTTTATAGTGAATCCGATTGCTGGCAAGGGAGATTTGAAATTCAATGAAAGTTTTTTGTCCGGATACTTCGATTCGAAACAATACGAATTAACTGTAAAAGTTTCCAATTACCCCGGCCATGCTGCGATTTTGTCCACCGAATCCTTAAGAGAAGGAGCACAAGTTCTTGTAGCTTGTGGAGGGGATGGTACCATCAACGAAGTAGCTTCGTGTTTAGTGGGAACCGACGTGTCTCTGGGGATTATACCAATGGGTTCGGGGAATGGATTGGCCGAAAGTCTAGAAATTCCTCGAAACATCAAGGAGGCTGTTAAAATTATCAAGGAAAGTAGAACCAATGGAATAGATGTCGCATTGGTAAACGGGAAACCCTTTTTTAGCAATATGGGAATCGGTTTTGATGCAAAAGTGATTTCCAATTATAACAACTGCGGAAAAAGAAGGTTTTGGGCCTACCTTAAAGCTGTGCTAAAATCTATCAAAGAATTTAAGAACAGTGAAAAGATAAAGGTTGAACTAAACGGAGAAACTTTTAAGGTAAATCCGTTTATGTTTTTTGTTTCAAACTCAAAAGTGATGGGGTATGATATTTCCCTTACTCGAATGGCATCATTACAAGATGGTTTGTTGGACGTAGTGATTATCGAAAACTTGAACAGGGGAGAAATGTTGATGCTTGGTTTCTTTCTTCTGCTTAGGCTAAATCAATACCTCAAAAAGGTGCAATATTTCAAGGTAAAGGAACTCAAATTGGCCTTTGAGAATAATGGCGCCACTCACCTTATGCAAGCAGACGGAGAACTGCACCATTTGGCCGAAGAGGAAGTTGTTGTTACTATTGAAGAAAAGGCCCTGAATGTTTTGGTTCCATAAAATAGATTTTTCATTTACTCATTATATTGTTGACAAGTCTTTTTAAGAGATGTATGCCTTGATCTTTAAGGTTGGTTGAAAAACTTTCATGAATTTCTTCTATTTTTTTTATTTCTACTGAATATCAGATGTTTACAGGTTGTGATTGTGTTACCAACAGTTTTTGTTAAAAAACTGTGAAAAAAAAATTGATGGGGATGGGGATTGACGATTTTTTTCGGAGCCCTTATTCTACGTTTGCTACGACGGATTTTTGTTGTCCAAAATTTCAAATGTTGATAAAAGTGTTAAGAACCTAATGGGTGCAACTTAAAATCCAAGAGAAGAAAATATGAATTTTACATTCAAGCTATTTTTTTCAACTCCAAACCGTTTTCTTCATGCAGATTACTCACATAACTAAGAGGGATTTTAGTACGCAAGAATTTGATTTACACAAGATTACGAATGCAATCTTGAAGGCCATGACCGCTGTGGAACATGGTCAGATCACCGATGCGCAGACCATTGCCAACAATGTCAACCAAACGTTGTTGGAACGAAAAAGTCAAGACGAACATTATTTGCCGACCGTTGAGGAAGTGCAAGATGTTGTTGAGAACGAACTAATGGATAGTGAGTTCCACGATGCGGCAAAAGCCTACATTATTTACAGGAACAAAAGGGCTCAAATGCGCGAGTCGGATATATTCGAGAAGCGTATCAATTTGAAGCCTTACGAGTACCCGCAATTGTATGAGTATGTTCCGGCAATCAGACATTCCTATTGGATACATACCGAATTTAATTTCACCAGCGATATCCAGGATTTTAAATCCGGGTTGAACGAAGTTGAACGTAGTGCCATCAAGAATACCATGTTGGCCATTTCTCAAATTGAGGTAGCGGTAAAATCATTTTGGGGCGATATCTACCATCGTATGCCAAAGCCAGAAATTGGTTCGGTAGGGGCCACGTTTGCCGAGAGTGAGGTGCGTCACCACGATGCGTACTCCCACCTTTTGGAGATTTTGGGGTTGAACCAGGAGTTTGAAAACCTGAAGAAGAAACCTGTTATCATGAAGCGGGTGCAGTATTTGGAGACTGCCCTTAAAAATGCAAAAAGCGAGAACAACAAGGAGTATGCTGAGTCCATTTTACTATTCTCTTTGTTCATCGAGCACGTATCCCTATTCTCTCAGTTTTTGATCATCATGGCGTTCAATAAGCATAAAAATGTGCTTAAGGGAATATCCAATGTTGTGGAGGCCACTTCAAAAGAAGAACAGATTCATGGTGATTTCGGTATCGATATTATCAACATCATCAAAAAAGAACATCCAGAATGGTTCGATGATGCTTATAAAGAGATGATTCAAGATATCTGCGAGAAAGCATTCGAGGCAGAAAGTAAAATAGTGGACTGGATTTTTGAAGCTGGTGAATTGGATTTCTTGCCAAAGAACTTGGTGAACGAATTCATCAAAAACAGATTCAACAATTCATTGGAGAGCATTGGAATCTCCAAAATATTCGATGTTGATCAAAAGCTATTGCAGCAAACGGAATGGTTTGATGACGAGATCATAGGAACAAAACACGGAGACTTTTTTGTAAAAAGATCCATCAACTACAGCAAAAGAACACAAAGTATAACAAGCGACGACCTATTTTAAATTATGGAGAAGAGAACACAAATAACCCCGACCACTGACCAAAAGCAAGACAACAAAACACAAGAACTTGTAAACGCAAGAAAGGATACCTTGTCCAAACTTAAGAGCGAGGATGACAAGGGATTTGAATGGTTGAACGAATACAGCCGAAAGTTTTTGGCATCAGGATATCTTACCGAAGGTGTTAGCCCAGAGGAACGTATCCGTGAGATAGGAGATAGGGCAGAGGAGATTTTGCAGATACCGGGGTATTCGGACAAATTCTACGGTTATATGTCCGAAGGTTTTTTCTCTTTGGCTTCTCCAGTGTGGTCCAACTTTGGAAAAAAACGTGGTTTGCCCATTAGTTGCTTTGGGTCGCACATTGATGACGATATGGGGAACATCCTGTACACCCAGTCGGAGGTCGGAATGATGTCCAAACTTGGTGGGGGAACATCAGGGTACTTTGGTAAAATAAGACACAGAGGAGCTCCTGTTAAAAATAATGGGCAAGCCTCTGGAGCTGTCCATATAATGCAGTTGTTCGAATCCATGGTAGATGTGGTAAGCCAAGGTTCGGTTCGTCGCGGTCGTTTTTCTCCATATTTGCCGATTGACCATAAGGATATCATGGAATTTTTGGAAATCGGTACCGAAGGAAATCCTATCCAGCAATTAACCCACGGCGTTACTGTAACCAACCAATGGATGCAGGAAATGATTGAAGGAGATGTGGATAAAAGAACCGTTTGGGCCAAAGTATTGCAACGTAGAGGGGAAATGGGGTATCCCTATGTATTCTTCTCTGACAACGCCAACGATGGCGCGGCAGATGTTTATAAAGATAAAAACCACCGTATCCACGCAAGTAACCTGTGTACGGAGATTATGTTGCCATCCAATGATGACTGGTCGTTTGTTTGTGTACTTTCCAGTATCAATTT
Source organism: Flagellimonas lutimaris (assembly GCF_051494225.1). GTDB lineage: Bacteria > Bacteroidota > Bacteroidia > Flavobacteriales > Flavobacteriaceae > Flagellimonas > Flagellimonas lutimaris_A. The sequence continues at coordinate 140,644 of NZ_JBNPYE010000010.1, forward strand.
AATGCATTACGACAAATGGAAGAAAACCGATGCGGTTGAAACCATGGTTCACTTCTTGGATGCCGTAATTACCGAGTTTATCGAAAAACTGGAAGCTTACCGAGACTCTTCCGATAGAGAGGACCAACAAACCTTCCTGTTTATGGAGAGAGCCTACAACTTTGCCAAGCAAAACCGTTCATTGGGATTAGGTGCCTTGGGATGGCATTCTTTGTTGCAGTCGAAAAGATTGGCCTTCAACAGTCAAGAAGCTTACAACTTGAACAGTGAAATTTTCAAAGAGATCAAAGAGCGTTCTTATAAAGCATCGGAACAATTGGCGGAGCGTTTTGGTGAACCTGAAGTTTTGAAGGGTTATGGAAGACGTAATGCTACCTTGAATGCCATTGCGCCGACTACATCATCCGCCTTTATATTGGGTCAGGTATCACAAGGAATTGAGCCCATTTGGTCCAATTGCTATGTGAAGGATATCGCCAAGATCAAAACAACCATCAAAAATCCATTCTTGATGGACCTGTTGGAGGAAAAAGGACAAAATACTGCGGAAGTTTGGAAAAGCATCCGTGATATGGACGGTTCTGTTCAGCATTTGGATTTCTTGACCGAGGAGGAAAAAGCGGTGTTCAAGACCTATTCAGAATTGGATCAATTGGACATTGTTTACCAAGCGGCCAACAGACAAAACCATATTGACCAAGGACAATCGGTCAATATTATTGTTCATCCCGATATGCCTACCAAAGATGTCAACAAAATACACGTTACGGCTTGGAAATTAGGTCTGAAATCCTTGTATTATCAGCATAGCATGAATGCTGCACAGAAATTTAAGCAAAAGAAGGATTGTGTCAGCTGCGAAGCATAGGGAATTAAATAACCAGTCTTGAATACAAAGGAGCCTCTTGAAAAAGAGGCTTTTTTTTGTAATGTACTAGCTATCAATAATATAATGCTATTTTTTAGTTTGTGTTAATGGCAAAATTTTAGCTTCCAACGTATATTTTTTTTCTTGCTTGATAAAAAGATTCAATAAACGATAAATTCGATATGTTTCTTTCATCAGTTATTTATGGTTTCACAACAAAAGCACCCCGCCATACAACATAACTTCCCATTTTTGCCACGTTCTTGATATGTTTGGGTAAGTCTTACTACGTAAGAACAACCTCATCAACTAAACTATGAACCTACCCCAATCCGCCCTAAATCCGAGGTGTTTTTTATTGGCAGTTTTTTTTGTGTTCGCCTCATCCCAGGAAACCTATGCTCAAGATTGTGCGGTTGATGCTGGTATAGATCAAACTTTTGATCAGACTACCAATGTTTTTTTAAATGCAAATTTAACTGTAGAAACAGGAACTTGGGCTCAGGTATCTGGTCCAAATTTGGTAACTTTTGATGATGCCACCGACCCCAATACCCAGGTTTTAAATGCGACTTTTGGGACTTATACTTTTGAATGGACTGTTTCCGATGTTTCTTGCGATACAGCTTCAGATACCACTGAGGTCACCATTGAAGGCATTGATTTATCCTTGACAAAGGAAATTGATAAATCGCCACCATTGGTGAGTGATAATGTCCGGTTTACCCTAACCGTATTTAACGATGGCCCAAGCGATGCCACTTCGGTAGAAGTGACAGACCTTTTGCCTTCGGGTTATAGCTATGTGACGGATAATGGAGGAGGTACCTATGATGAAGTGACAGGAATATGGAATATTGGTACCTTGACCAACGGAAGTTCCATTAGTCTGGAAATCCTTGCTAAGGTAAATGCCTCGGGTGATTATGATAATGTGGCAGAAATTACTGGTCATGATCAAACGGATATTGATTCAACTCCAAATAACGATGCGCCTGGTGAAGATGACCAAGACGGTGTTTCAGTAACTCCGGAACCTTTGGTGGATATTTCCGTAACCAAAACTGTGGATGAACTTATCCCAGAGGTAGGTCAGGAGATAACGTTTACCATTATAGTTCAAAATGATGGCCCCAGTGATGCTACAAACATAGTGGTTACCGATGTTCTGGCATCAGGCTATCAACTGATCAATGCTTCACCTTCAATAGGTACGTATAATGCAAACAATGGGTCATGGGTGGTTGGTAATTTGGCCAATGGAGATTCTGAGACCTTGGACGTAACCGTAGTGGTTTTACCGACAGGAAATTATACTAATACGGCCGAATTGTCCAATGTTGCAGAAGAAGATGTAGATTCAACTCCGAACAACAATAACGAATCGGAAGATGACCAGCAGACCATTGAGCCTATTCCAATTCCAGTTGCCGATTTGCTACTACGAAAATCTGTAAATGTTCTGAGTCCATATGTGGGACAAGAGGTAATTTTTACCATCAATATTACCAATTTAGGACCCAGCAATGCTACCGGAGTAGAGGTAATGGATTTATTGCCCGATGGATATACCTATGTTTCCCATGGGGTCACAGCAGGAAGTTATAACGCATTTTCAGGAATGTGGGGGTTAAATGGGACTTTGGTAGATGGGAATACGGAAACATTGACCATTGTGGCCATGGTTAATAATACCGGGGATTATTTTAATGTAACCGAAGTTTACGCTTCTGACCTATTGGATCCCAATTCCATACCGAACAATAACAATGTTTTTGAAAATGACCAAGATAGTGCCGGAACTACACCTGTCCCATCTGCAGACTTGAATCTGGATATAAGTGTGGACAATTCATCACCAGATGTAGGTGATCAAATTACGTTTACGATCATTTTGGCCAACGAAGGCCCAAGTGATGCTCTGGGTGTTGAGGTCAAAAATATACTGCCCGATGGTTTTACATATATTTCAGATGATTCGAGCGGATCGTTCAATCCATCCAATGGACGTTGGGATGTGGGAAGTTTAGCTCTGGAAACACAAATAGTCTTGCATATTGTGGCCGAAGTAAATCCTTCTGGAGATTATACCGCAATTACAAAAGTGGTGGATGCCGTTTTTTTCGATGCTGATTCCACACCGGATAATAATATACTTTCAGAAGATGACCAAGACGAACAATTGATCACCCCAAGGTATATAACCGATATTTCGATATCCAAAACGGTAAACGATATGAATCCCGAGGTAGGGGATGAGGTTGTTTTTACTATCGTGGTGGACAATGACGGACCCAACGATGCTTCAGGATTGATTATTGAAGATAAACTTGAAAATGGATACACATTTGTGTCCGCTACTGCAACATCAGGAAGCTATGATGAAATTGCAGGTTCATGGGATATAACATCTATCCCCAATGGGTCTATCGAATCCTTGGAGATTAGGGCAATAGTCCTTGCCAGTGGAGAATATAAAAATACAGCCGAGCTGATTGCACTGGACACTTATGATCCGGATTCTTCTCCGAACAATAATCTGGGTTCAGAAGATGATCAAGACACGGTGATTCCTGTCCCTGATGGTTTAAATGATTTATCACTTACCAAAACAGTGGACAATGCTAATCCCAATGTGGGAGATGTGGTTCGATTTGTGGTGAGTGTATCCAATAATGGTCCTTCCGATGCCAGAAACGTTGAGATTACCGACCTTTTACCTTCAGGATATACTTATGCGTCTCATACATCAACCGCTGGGATTTATGATTCTGACAGCGGACTTTGGATGGTAAATAGAGCAATTTTAAGTCAGGATACAGAGAGTCTGGAAATTTTGGCCAATGTCAATGCGCCAACAGGAACCGAAGACGAATATCTGAATATTGCTTTCATTTCTTCAAGTTTATATCCTGACGCGGATAGTGATCCATCAATGGGATTTGGAGAGGATGATTTTGCGGACGGTATTGAAGACGACGACGAAGCAAGTGCTTTTGTAGTACCTCAAACAACAGATTTGTCCATCACAAAGAATGTGGACAATACTATGCCCAATATTGGCGACGAAGTTGTTTTTGAAATAACCGTGACCAATCAAGGTTTAGATAATGCGACCCATCTTGGAATTGAAGAGCAATTACCATCGGGTTATCGTTACGTCGGCTCAGAAACAACTGCTGGTACATATGATTCGGAAAGTTCTTTTTGGGAAATTGAGTCCTTGCCAGTTTCCGAAACCGCAACATTGTTTCTAACTGTTGAGGTTCTGGATATTGAGGATTACCTCAATGTGGCAAGTTTGGCCTATGTGGATCAATGGGACACGAATGAAAGTAACAATAGCGCAGAGGCTTTTATTGAGCCCGGTTGTTTAGTGGTGTACAATGAATTTTCACCCAATGGCGATGGGGTCAACGATTATTTTAAGATTGATTGTTTATCTCGTTACCCGAACAATACGATACAAGTGTTTAACAGATGGGGAAATATCGTATTCCAGACCAAATCCTATAAAAATGATTGGGACGGTACATCCAATGGGCGTGCCATTGTTCAACCCGAAGACCAGCTTCCCGAGGGTACTTATTACTATGTGTTGAATTTGGGAGATGGGTCCGAACCACGAACAGATTGGTTGTACATAAACAGATAAGTATGGGAGTGGTTTCAACAAGACATATGAAAAAGGGATTTAAGCAAATTAGCTTGTTGCTCATTACCCTGAGCTCAATTTCTATATATGCACAGCAAGACCCTCAATTTACCCAATATATGTACAATACTATGAGTGTGAATCCTGCCTATGCAGGGTCTAATGGATATCTTACCGCTCTGTTGTTACATCGTTCCCAATGGGTAGGGGTAAATGGGGCACCAAATACTCAAATGTTGGCGGTAGACTCGCCTTTGGAAAATAAACTTGGTATAGGTGGGATAATATCCCGTGATGCGTTGGGGCCTTCTTCAGAAATAGCTGTGGATGGAAATGTCTCTTACACCATTCAGTTGGATAGTGCCAACAGAAAACTTTCTTTTGGGATGAAGCTGGGCGGACGCATTTTTGATGTGGATTTCTCCAAAGGACTTACCGAGGACGCCGATATGGCCTTTCAAAATAATATTAAGAGCAAATTTTTCCCAACCATTGGAGCAGGAATATATTACGATTCCGGAAAAGGGTATTTGGGGTTTGCCATACCTAATTTTATCTCTCAAGAACATTATGATGGGGGAGAACAAGAAATAGCCACAGAGCGATTACACTACTATTTTATTGGTGGGAAAGTGGTGGATTTGACCCCGGATGTAAAATTGAAACCTGCATTCTTTGTTAAATGGGTACCCGGTGCTCCGATCATCGCCGATGTTTCGGTGAATGCAATGCTTCGGGAAACCTTTACTTTTGGTCTGGCTTACCGCTGGGATGATTCTTTCTCTACCTTGTTGGGAATGCAAATCAATCCAAATTTAAGCGCAGGATATGCTTATGACCTCACTACATCCAATTTGGCAAGCTACACGGGAGGGTCTCATGAATTATTTGTTAGGTATGAGTTTAAATCTTCCCAAAAACAAAAGGAAGCACCTACATTTTAGATAGCCATACTGTTCGATTGTAAATAGTCTTTATCTTTAACTTTGCACTGGTAAACATGCTATTAAAATTGATGCGCTATGGAGAGGAATGAACTATACCCCGTTTTTTTAAAAGTTTCAAACCTGAATATATTGATTGTCGGAGGAGGGAATGTTGGATTGGAAAAATTGACTTTTCTACTAAAATCAAGTCCCAACGCCCAAGTTCAAATGATAGCTCCCGAATTTTTGTCCGATACCATGGAACTGGCAGAAAAGCACAATGTGGAAATTACCAAGGATGTGTATTCGAAGAAATATTTGAAGGGAAAACATTTGGTGGTGGCATGCACGGATAAACCTGAAGTGAACGAGCAGGTATACCACGATTGTAGAAGTTTGAACAAATTGGTGAATGTGGCGGACAACCCGCCGTTCTGCGATTTTTATATGGGAGGAATTGTGACCAAGGGCAATGTGAAGGTTGCCATCTCTACCAACGGAAAATCCCCTACCACGGCAAAAAGATTGCGTCAGTTTTTTGAGGATGTAATTCCTGAAAATATAGATGACCTTGTGAACAACCTGAACGAATACCGCAAAACCTTGAAAGGCGATTTTGAGCAAAAGGTGGAAACCTTGAACGAGTTTACCAAAGGTTTGGTAAACAAAAAAGATTGAACAGTTTTTACAATCGTTTCATGGCCTCTATCAAATTATCCTTTTTTCTGGGTGAAATATTGACCTGCATATCATTGTTCATTATAAGGTAGCCTCCTTCGGACTTAATATACTTTTTAACCTTTTTTAGGTTGATGACATAGCTGTTGTGAATTCGCATAAATTGATGTTCAGAAAGAAGGTTTTCATATTCTTTTAAGTGTTTGCTCACCAAAAGTGTGTCATTGTTCTCAAGAATAAAACTAGTATAGGAACCATCGGCTTTACAGGCTATAATATCGTCAATAGCTATAAATTCCATTCCAGCGGTAGTGGCCAAACAAATTTTTTCCGGTCTGGTGCTACCCTTGGATATACTTTGCATTAAGGTGTCCAATTGCTCCCTGTACACGTTGGTATCCATTCGGGTTCTAGCTTTTTCTACAGCGTCTTGTAATTCATCTAGATCAATTGGTTTGAGTAGGTAATCGAGGGAACTGAATTTTATGGCTTTGATGGCATATTTTTCGAATGCCGTAGTAAAAATAACTTCAAAATTAGGGTCCTTAATTTGGTTGAGAACATCAAACCCTACACCGGATTGTAATTCGATGTCCAGAAATACAATATCGGGGCTGTAAATGGATAGAACTTTTACCGCTTCGTCCACAGAGCCGGCCATTGCAATTACTTGTACATCCTTGCAAAATTCCTCCAACATAGATTTTAGGGTTTCCCTGCTATGTTTTTCATCTTCGATAATAACTGCTTTTAAAATCATAGGGTTGTTTTTAGGGGTTATATATTTTTACTATTACTTTGGTTCCATTGGGTTGGCTATTCGAATCGTACTTGTCCACTATCACAACGGAATTTTTGTTTTGATTGTTTTCTTCGATCATTTTCAATCTTTTTTCGGTGATTCTAATACCGTGCGATTTTTCCTTTTTGTTCCTAAGCTTATGTATTTTATGGTGTCTTCCAATTCCATTGTCTTCGATTTCTATTACATAATGATCTCCATTGTTTAAAAATCGTAGATTCAATTTTTTTTCGCCAGCTTTTTTACCGATCAAACCGTGGATAAGGGCATTTTCCACAAAAGGCTGTATTAGCATCAAGGGAATTTCAATATGTTCAATATCAAGGTTTTGTCTATTTCTATAGTGTAATCAAAAGAATTGTCGAACCTCAAAGATTCCAATTCAAGATAGGATTTTAAAAGATTTATTTCCTCGGTAAGGGGAACCATGGCCATATGTGAGCTCTCGAGTACATTCCTGGTTATTTTTGCAAATTTTGATAGATAATTTAAGGCGGATACTTTATCGTTCTGGATTATTAAATGTTGGATGGAGTTGAGGGAATTAAATATAAAATGCGGGTTCATTTGTGATTGTAAGGCACTTATTTCTTTTAGGGAGACTTCTTGTTGAAGTGTCAATTTGGCTTCGTACTCTCTCTTGATCTTATATGCCAAACCCCAAGAAAATAGTAGGATTTCAACCACTCCTCCAACAATCATTAAATATTGGTTGTTGGTAAACAAAAGCCCCAAAGCACCGGCCATATAACTAAAAGAACCGATAACAATAAAATAGGCAAGTTTATCTTTTGCCCTGAACAATAAGTAAAGCATGGACAATAGGCCGAACAAGGTCATTAGGAACCTTTGAAAATTTAGGATATAAAGTTTTACCGAGTACTTATCCAATCGAAAAGCAATAAAGTCTGATAGAATTACAGCAAGAAGAATTGGAATGATCAACACGAGCAGCGTATGTAGCCCCGGATAATTTTTTTTGGTTTCCAAATAATGTATGGCAAACAGAACATAAAATATATTGATAGCGACCTGCGAAACAACTATGAGCCAATAACCAAATTTTGTATCGGGAAGCGATACAGAAATATAAAAGCCTCCTAAATAGATTCCCAAACAAAGAACATAAAGGGAATAGAACAAGAACTCGAGCTTTAGAACCTTGAAGTAAATAACAAGAAAGGTTAGAAAGAAAATCAGGCAGGCCCCCAAGAAAACCTGATGTAAGGAAATGACCTTTAAGTCGGAGGAAGTGTAGTAGTGGGTGAAAAAACGATTGGAATCATTTGGTGTATAGCTAAATTCTACCCCCTTTGGAGTTAAATGAGCTTTTATCTTTAAGTACAAATAACGGTTTTCTATTAAATCGGATGTGTTGAAAGCAACACCATTGCTATACTTAAAAGAAAGCCTTCTCTCTGGACTATTGAATTTTCCAAATGCTTTTTGCTCAATGGCACCATTGTGTTGATAGAATAGTATGGCTTCTGAAAAATGTAACGTTCGTAACCTCCAAAGTTGTTGTGTTTCCAAGGTATTGATTTCGTTTTGAAAATCGAGGCGAATCCAATAGGAGGCATCAAGGTCATCTATGGAGCTGTCCGCTATCGGCTGGAATCCATAATTGTCATTCAATATATCATCAATCGTCAAATTGTTGTCGATATCTTTTAAGTATTCGGCGGTAATTTCATTTGTTTTACGGTCCAATAAAATGGTTTGGGCCGATACACATGTTTGTTGAACCATGAAGGCGCAAATAAAGAACACCAAAACCACAACCTTATTTTTTTGGTTGAAGACTGGGCTTTTGGAAGAAGTTAAAATCGACTTTTGTAATATAAAAATCCACAAAGGAAGAATGAGACTTTCATTGGATGGAAATTCATGATTTGTCGACTGAAGCATTTAAGAGGGGTAGTTTAATAAAAAGGTTTGATTGAATATTTTAAAAGATTTTTCCTTCAAAACATAGAGAATTGGATTATTTTTAATATATTTGTTTTACTGGATGGATACGGACTCAGCTTATTTACGGGCTGAGGGTAATAAGTATTGGAGTTTTTATCATAGTTTAAATAGTTGATTGAACAAAACCCTATCCAGGTCTTCTAAATATTTTTTGGTTACTTCACATGATGATGAAATGCCATTTTCATCATAATTAAATTAAGTTTCTTTTTGGGGGAAGGATAAACCACAGTCTCAAAACAGATATCCCATTATCTTAAATTTACAAAAAATGGGTTTATCAATTATTTTGAAACCAAAAAATAACTCACCATTTTCTTTTCTATTATAACTGTTGCGCAGCATAACCCCATACTTGCTTTCAGCTGAAGAAATTACTAATGGTGAGTTTTGTCAGATATACATTTATAAGTTTTGGGCCGCACGGTCTTCATCGCCAGAACCGAAGACAAGAACAATCTGTCCATGGTGCAGCCCAGTATTCAAATGATCATTGGTTAAATCTACAATGCTTTGTATTAAAACTTTTAGGTGATTTGACGTAGATAGGTTTTGGGTTTATGAATAGTCATTTTGGGTTTATTTATGTCAACTTAAACTTTGATTGAGGGAAAATGGGACTCCTATTACGGGAAAGTCCCATTTTACATTCACATTGGAGAACACAAAAAAAATTGAACAATATTGTTTATGCCGTATGATATAGTTCATGATCTTTTTGTGGGGCTGAAGATTTGACGAGAGTTCTCTTTTTTGGCATTTTAGCAATAAAATGACCTTTAAAATCTATTGAAGCTATATTGCTAAAATAGCCAAGAACATCTTCGTAATCATTAATGTTTATCCCTGCTTTACTTAAGTTTTTACGTATCGGAGATTTGTTGGACGTAACACTCCAATCCCCACAGATTCTTTTGTCCTTTGATTTAATAATTAAAATCTTGATTTTTTTTAGGTGCCAATTTGGAACATAAAAGTTGGATACCCCATCTTTTATTGATTTGAACGTCACATATACCTTGCCTATATTTTTATATACGTTTACCGTATATCCCATCGTTGCATTGTTAAAAGGTAGTTTAAGGCAGGATTTATCCGATTCCAAATAAAATAGTATTGGATTTTCACGAAGTGTTTCTTCAGTAATTTGGGGGACATCCAATGTAAAAGACCAACCAGGTAATTGCTCTCTTATGTCAAATGATAAAAGTTCAACAGTATTGAGTGTCATTGTCCGGGACAACTCTTTACGACTTTTTACTGAAGAAGCTGATTTGTTTAAAAGATAAAGGGGATAGCCAATTATTACCGCCGCACATATCAATGTCCAAATAATGGTTAGCAAATGCATAATTATTTTTTTTGATTATAAATCCGGGAACCTTGAATCATGCCTCAAATAACAAAGAAAAATCCAACTCTGAGCCGGTTAATGGACGGATGGGCCTTCCCAGTTGACGGATGAAAATGAATCGATTAAACGTCTGTTTTTTTGGATGAAATGCACTTTATTGTAGATGTAACCATGTAAAAGTCAATCAAATGGATGCATAAAATGAGTTAACCCTTATAAAAGCGGACCGAATCCATTAAAATCATATTCCATTTTGCTTACAGAAACGGAAAGATTGAACAAACCGGGCTATTTTTCTTATGTGTCCTTGGTTTTTTCCAATTGGCCAATAACACCTAATACATCGTAGTTTGCGATTTTTCTAGTACTGTAATTTCTTTTTATGTGATTTATATAGGTATGAATTTCAAGGGTATAGTAGTTTTCAAGTTCAAAGATGGGGTCTTTGGCAATTTCAAGACTACTATTTACTTTCTTTTTGCCGTAAGCTCTAGCATGATATACAACTTTGTAACTATTGTTGTCTGTGTCCATCCATTCAATGGTTACTTCAATAAAATCATCCATCCTTTCCCTAAGCTTATAGGTCGCATGTTTGGGTATTTTTCCAAATTCATATTCGGATTTGACCAAATCCAAAATCCAATTTTCAAGAAAGTTATCTTTCATAATCATTAATTTTTCAGGTGTTCTGATTCTCTTTTTTAACCCTAGGGTCATTTTTATTAAATTTTCTTGAGGATGATTTTGTACTACTATCGAGTTTGGTTCAAAATTGACTCGATTGGATGCCAACATATGTTGAACATGTAATTATTAGCATCAAAGGAGGTTGGGATATTGAGGTTGAAGGCAACTGAATATTGGTGCTTTCCCTTTTATTGATTCATATTAAGTAGGTTTTTAAACCAATCGATTGTGCTGGTCCTTGCATCAATGCTTTGGTTGGAACCATCAGTATCAAATCCATGACCTGCATTTTGATAAAGATTGAGCTGGACATCTGCCCCTTTTTGCTGCAGTAACGAGTACATACAAAGAGTATTCTCCGTTAAATATCCATCTTCTGGTATTTGATAAAGAATTGGGGCATATGGGAAGTAAATGTTTTCTTCCAATGCATTTTCTTTGCAAGGATTTGTCCCCCAATATCCATATCCGGATGATCCACCATAATAAAAAACACCACCGGCAAAGCCTTGCTCAGGCTTCTGTATTGGAGACATTACACCGGAAGCTCCATCGTAATCTTTACCGTCGAAGCTTTGGGACCATTCCCAACCGCTAAGTGCGGCATTTGTATCGTAGAGTGTGGACATTAGTGCCGTTGCTCCATCGGAGAAACCCAAGAGCCCAATATCCGTAGGCCTAATTACCGAAGTTCCATCGCTGTACTTCATTTTTCTTAAAAGTTCCAAGGCGGCATTGGCATCTCCAGGGCGCACAAATTGGGAACTGATTTTAAAATTACCGGGAGCAGTGGTCCATTTTCCAGTTCTTTCGGTTACCCCTCTCCCAGAGTAACTATCAACAAAGGCAGAAACCATACAATTTTCTGCTAGGAGACTTCTCCACTCATTGTATTGGGATGAAAGAATCCCAGCTTGGGGGTCGTCATTTTTCCACATACCGCCAGATCCATGTAGTACAACTACAGCGGGAAAATTAGAATTTGAACAACCATCTGGTATGGATAAGTAAACAGGTATTCGAAAGTTGTCAACTAGAACGTTGACAATCGTATCCTTGGTTGAGGTCGTAATCATAACCTCCTTTACATCATTTCCAAATGGAAAATTGTTTTCATCATTGCTACAGGATAATTGTATTGCACAAAGACATAAAATGCCTAGCAATTTTAAGTTTTCGGATGTGTTCGGGAATAATTTCATAATCTTATAGTATTAATTAGAATTTAGTAGGTGCATGTACAATTTGAAATTCCTTGAAAAAGGTCAATCCCTAGCGTAATTATATGCGTACCGCTAGAATAGCCCAATATTTCGTTCATGATCACCTGATAGGAGTATCCAAAGTAAAAATCTCCCTTTTTGAGGCCTATTACAGGAGCGACATATAAAGGAGTTCCAAACTGATCGTTTAAAAACCGATACGTGAAGCCGGCATAATAGTAATCTACCATATCATACCATTTAAATTTGGTATTGATATCTGTTATCGAGCGACCATCATTTTCAAAATATTGAAAGAAGACAGAGGGCTCTATTTCAAAATCGTCCTTTCTGTGTTTTTTATATTGATAGCCAGCATATACAGCATAATTTCTCAATTTGTTAGGTTCAAAAATTGGGTTGAAATCCTTAAAGTCCTTGTTCAAAATATTACCAACGTTCAGACTTAAATAAAAACTACCGTTGCGATATAAAGTTCCAAGGTCAAAGTTTGGATTGTTGGAGGCTCGGTCATTCTCTATCCCCAAATCACCGTTGGGATCAAAGTTTTCAATATCGATCCTAAATTGGTTGAGGCTGAAAGCAATGGCAAAGGAAAAATATTGCTCATCATATTTGTCAATGGTCAAATGGTGCGCAAATGAAACCTTTCCACCTCTCTGTTTGGTTTCTCCATTCGAATCGTTATAAAGGACCATTCCAATACCTGATCTATTGCCCAAACGTACATCGGCGGACAAGGATTGGGTGTCAGGAGCGTCCTTAACACCTACCCACTGTGTTAACCCGTTCATGCGTACTTTGACAAAATCCCCGATTCCAGCATATGTTGGAGACATAATAAAGGGGTTGTCCGATAGATATTGGGAAAGCTGGGGTATGGTCAGTTCTTGACCTTTGGCCAAGCTCACATTTATCAATATTATCAAACTAATAAGCACTCTTTTCATCAATCAAATATTTATCTGTATAAGGTGAAATGACCAACAAACTCACGTGAAGTACTATCGTTTAATTTTACGATGTACCAATAATCACCAGATGGTAATGGTTTGGATTCGTATGTTCCATCCCATCCATTGTCCATTTTCCCCAATATTTTGATTTTACGTCCATATCTGTCAAAAATGAATGTTTCAGCATCTGGGAACAATTCAAGGTTCCTTGGCTTCCAATAATCATTTTGTCCATCATTGTTTGGGGTAAAAAAATCAGGTATGGAAATGTCCACAAAGTTCATGGTGATGGATCCGTGGGATTCACATCCTTTACTATCCACAACTGTTACTTCAAATGTTCCGCTTCTTTCAATGGTATAGGTGTTTGAGTCAGTTCCCGGGCCATTGTCAAAATAGTATGTGTATGGAGCGATTCCTCCATAGGCATTTGCAGTTATTTGATTGGCATAATCACTTGATAAGGACAAACCAACTGGTTCAATTTCATCCATGCTGAAAGGGATTTCGATCAAACAACCATTATTGTGCATAATCGATAGCGAATGGCTTCCAGCACCAATGTTTTTGAATTCTGAATTGAAAACAAAATCATTTGGATTAGTGGAATCAAGGGCATAAAGCACCTCTTGTTCAATGGAAGGGTCAGCCAATGTTACCAAAATTGAATTGGTTGGCATACCATCCTCACAGGAATATATGGGTTCAATGGTTGCTCCAAGATTAGGGCCGCCTGGTTGGATATTAAACTCAGCTGTTGATTGACAACCACTGTTATCGGTTATATTAATTATATAATTTCCGGGTGCCAAACCATCAATGTTAAAGTTGTTGTCGGTAAATAAATTTGGGGCCATTGAATTCAATTGAACTGTTAGTGGTAACTCCAAAGTTGCGGCAACAACATTCACAGATCCATCCATACTTTCCCAACAAGTTTCATTTTGAACTGTTGTAGTTATATCGAATCCAGTTACGGTAACGGTAAAACTAGATTCTGCACTTGGGCAAATACCTGTACTCGGATTATAAATAAATATGGTTTGAGAATTTGTTATGGTGTCATTGGCAAATAATACTGTTCCAGTTCCCCCACTTCCGGTAAAATAGGTACCATTGGTAAGCGTAGGTAGGACATATTGTCCACAAACTTCAACATTGGATAATGAATCAACGGTAGGCGGATCTTGTTCCGTGACGGTTACAGTAGCTGTTGCGTCGGTCGTGCACGGTGCCGTTGCCGCGACGGTATAGGTATAGACTCCCGCCCCTGCGAATGCCGGGCTCCAGGTTCCCCCGACCTCGGGCGTTCCGTTGAGCTGAGCGAAAAGCTGTGCTTCGGTGACTATGGTCCCCTCACAGATGGTCAGGTTGGCGTCTGTGCCTGCATTTGGAGCATTTACAATCGTCACGGTGAAGTTGCTCTCGGCGGAGCAGTTCGGTGTGGTGCCCGTCTCGTTGTAGGCGTACAGGGTGGTGGTCGTTGTTATGGCGTCCCCTGCGGACAGGGCGTTGCCCCCTCCTTTGGGGGCGTCGAAATAGTTGCCGTCCGTGAGTGCGGGCAGGATGTAGGAGTCACATGCGGTGACGTCCGCCGGTGCGTCCACCAAAGGTGTGTCGTTGATGGTCACGGTGAAGTTGCTCTCCGCGGAGCAGTTCGGTGTGGTGCCCGTCTCGTTGTAGACGTAGACGGTCATGGTGCTGTCCACCTCGTAGCCCACGGGCA
>NZ_JBNPYE010000011.1:0-98035 GCF_051494225.1 Flagellimonas lutimaris
AATCTTCTTTTTTCCATTCATCGGATACTGAACAATCCTGATGCTCCAATACAAAATCACAAGGGTCCAATGGATCTGTCCCATCTTCATTTTCTCGTCCATTGCTTACGCCATCGCCATCACAATCATCTTTTTTCCATTCTTCGGATACTGAACAATCCTGATGCTCCAATACAAAATCACAGGGATTCAATGGATTTGTCCCATCTTCATTTTCTCGTCCATTGCTTACGCCATCGCCATCACAATCGTCCTTTTTCCATTCGTCGGATACTGAGCAATCCTGGTGCTCCATTGCAAAATCACAGGGATCCAATGGGTCTGTTCCATCCTCTTTCTCCTGTCCGTTGCTTACACCATCACCATCACAATCGTCCTTTTTCCAAGTTTCAGATGGAGAACAATCCTGATGCTCCAATATAAAATCACAAGGATCATTGGGGTCTGTACCATCTTCATATTCTTGTGAACAGGTAACCCCATCACCATCACAATCTTCATTAAATAATTCCGCCATCACGGGATTCCACAAACTCGTAGTATCCCATACACGGGTGGTTCCCTGAGCAACCTCACCAAGAACAGCAGGATTATTGAAAAAAGAAGAGGTATATAAATGGGAAACACTAAAGGACGAAGTGAGCCCAAATACCAAAATCAACACCATAGTGGTGAGTTTTTGAGCTACGTAATTCCTTAGTCTCACAAAAGTAAAATGCTCCATAAATGATAAGTTTTGGTCAACTAATCACCATGGCTAAAAGTGGTTCTCGTAATCGTAAGAAAATTGGGGTTTTCTTTTTTGTTCTAATGTCACAGTCCTTTCGACACAAATCGACACAATAACGTCACATAGTTAAACTATTTGACTATTACCTCCTATTTTTATCGATAAAAGGCGATTTCCTCATTATTACTTACCTCATCTGCCTATTTTACAAATGGATAATCCACAAGTGGAATGGTTAGTGAACTTAAAACGGGCGAAAATTACTTTTCTTTTTGGTTTTGACTAGTTTAAATCCTTTATTTTTTCCCAATTATATTAACAATTCCGAATCCTCCTAAAAATGAGCGGCAAAACATATAAATCCCCTATTTTTGCCCAAATTTTTGTTGATGGAATTTGAAAAGGAAATAGCAAAACGAAGAACATTTGGCATCATCTCCCACCCCGATGCCGGAAAAACAACTTTGACCGAAAAATTACTGTTGTTCGGTGGCGCAATCCAGGAAGCTGGTGCCGTTAAAAGCAATAAAATTAAGAAGTCGGCTACGAGCGATTTTATGGAGATTGAGCGGCAAAGAGGTATTTCCGTAGCTACTTCCGTATTGGCTTTTATTTATAAGGACAAGAAAATCAATATTCTAGATACACCGGGGCACAAGGATTTTGCTGAGGATACTTTTCGCACCCTTACAGCTGTTGACAGTGTTATTGTAGTAATTGATGTAGCCAAAGGTGTAGAGGAACAGACCGAGAAACTGGTAGAAGTTTGCCGTATGCGGAATATTCCGATGATTGTATTCATCAACAAATTGGACCGCGAAGGTAAAGATGCTTTTGACCTTTTGGATGAAGTTGAACAAAAACTAGGCTTGAAAGTAACTCCTCTAAGTTTTCCCATCGGAATGGGATACGATTTCAAAGGCATTTACAATATCTATGAAAAAAACATCAACCTATTCAGCGGCAATAGCAAAAAGAACATTGAAGAAACAATTGCCTTTGATAACTTGGACAATCCAGAGCTTGAAGAAATCATCGGGGCCGAGGCAGCCAATGAGCTGAGAGATAACTTGGAACTTGTAGCTGGGGTTTACCCAGATTTTGACAAGGAGGCTTATTTAAAAGGTGAGTTGCAACCTGTGTTTTTTGGTTCCGCCCTGAATAATTTTGGAGTACGAGAGCTTTTGGATTGCTTTGTGAACATTGCCCCATCTCCACGACCTAAAAAAGCAGAGGAACGTTTGGTAAACGCCAATGAAAAGGATTTTTCTGGTTTTGTTTTTAAGATACACGCCAATATGGATCCCAAACACCGGGATCGCTTAGCATTTATAAAAATTGTATCAGGTACTTTTGAAAGAAACACCCCCTATTTACATGTTAGACAAGGGAAAAAACTAAAATTTTCCAGTCCCAATGCCTTTTTTGCCGAGAAAAAGGAGATTGTGGATATTTCCTATCCTGGAGATATTGTTGGTCTTCATGATACTGGAAACTTTAAGATCGGCGACACATTGACCAGTGGCGAAGAATTGCATTACAAAGGGATTCCAAGCTTTTCTCCTGAACACTTTAGGTATATCAATAATGCTGACCCTATGAAAGCAAAACAATTGTACAAAGGAATCGATCAACTCATGGACGAAGGTGTTGCACAGTTGTTTACTTTGGAATTGAATGGACGTAAAGTGATTGGCACTGTTGGAGCTTTGCAATATGAAGTAATCCAGTATCGATTGGAGCACGAATACGGTGCTAAATGTACTTATGAGAACTTTCCTGTACACAAAGCTTGTTGGGTAGAGGCCGAAGATGAAAACAATGAAGAATTCAAGGAGTTTAAACGCGTAAAGCAAAAGTTTTTGGCTACGGATAAAAGGGGTCAATTAGTATTTTTGGCGGACTCCCCCTTCTCTTTACAAATGACGCAACAAAAATATCCTTCGGTAAAACTGCATTACACTTCGGAGTTCGAGTAAAATTCAAAATTCCATAGCTCACAGCATTCTGAATATGAGTGCATTAAAGATTTTATATATTCTTTTTTTTTGTACATTGGATAGCATAACCAATTAAATTAAAGATATTATGACGACTTCAGTAAAACCACCAACCTGGTTCTGGGTGGTGAGCGTTATCGCTTTTCTATGGAATTTAGTAGGTGTTTTTAATTATCTCAACCAAGCTTTTAACCAACAGGCCATTTTAGAAACTTTGGATCAAGCGCAACGTGAAGCTTTTGAAGGTATCCCAGCTTGGGCCACAGCAGCCTTTGCTATTGCCGTATTTTCTGGAACTATTGCATCAATTGGCCTTTTGGTTCGTAAAAAATGGGCGAAGCCACTTTTTATTATCTCATTGATTGCCGCCGTGGCACAATTTATCCACTGGCTATTTATTTCGAACGCTGTGGAGGCATTTGGCCCCTCGACTTACGCCATGCCTGTAATCATTATCGTTATCGGGCTTTACCTTATCTCTTTTTCGAAAAAAGGCATTCAGAAGGGCTGGCTAAAATAGAACACAATAAAAAAGCCCCGAATCATCGGGGCTTTTTTTATGCTTCACCAGTAGGTCCAAAATTTAATGGGATTGCTGGTTGTTCGTAGTCTTGTATTGGTCCGTGTGCCTTTTCAAACCTACTTACATTATCATTCAATGCCTTAAGCAGTTTTTTGGCGTGCTGTGGCGTTAAAATTACCCTGCTCTTTACCTTCGCCTTCGGGGCTCCTGGCATTAAGCTTATAAAATCCACAACAAATTCGGATACGGAGTGATTGATAATTGCCAGATTGGAATAAGTTCCTTCTGCAGTTTTTTCATCCAACTCTATATTGATCTGCTTCTGTTTTTTCTTTTCTTCAGCCATACTATTATTTATCTTAAAAAGAAAAACCCCGACCTAAAGGCCAGGGTTTGTTTTTATTTAGAATTTGAATTCCTCTTTTCGGGCCATGATTTCATCGTACTCCTCTTTGGAACCTACGATAATACTGTCATAATCCCTCATACCTGTACCGGCTGGAATCTTATGTCCTACAATTACATTTTCCTTCAATCCTTCCAAAGTATCTATTTTACCACTTACAGCGGCTTCGTTCAATACTTTAGTAGTTTCCTGGAACGATGCAGCCGAGATAAAGGACTTGGTCTGCAATGAAGCTCTTGTAATACCTTGCAAGATTGGCGTGGCAGTTGCTGCCACAGCATCTCTCGCAGTTACCAAGGTCTTGTCCTCTCTTCTAAGAATTGAGTTCTCGTCCCTAAGCTCACGTATGGTCAAAATCTGTCCCGGCTTTAATCTTTCGGAATCCCCGGCATCTTCAACAACTTTTTTACCGAAAATCTCATCATTCTCGTTGATAAAGTCGTCTTTATGTGCTAACTGATTCTCTAAGAAGATAGTATCTCCTGGATCTTGGATTTTTACCTTACGCATCATTTGTCTTACAACAACCTCAAAGTGCTTATCATTGATTTTCACACCTTGCAAACGATATACTTCCTGTACTTCGTTCACCAGGTATTGCTGTACAGCAGATGGTCCTTTAATGGCCAAGATGTCTTCCGGTGTAATGGAACCATCGGACAATGGCATACCTGCACGTACGTAGTCATTTTCCTGAACCAAAATCTGGTTGGACAATTTAACCAAGTACTTTTTAATATCGCCCGTCTTGGACTCAATAATAATCTCACGGTTACCACGCTTAATCTTACCGAAGGATACAACACCATCAATCTCGGATACAACGGCCGGATTGGATGGGTTACGTGCCTCAAACAGCTCGGTTACCCTTGGAAGACCACCGGTAATATCCCCTGCTTTAGCAGATTTACGTGGAATTTTTACCAAGATTTTACCTTCTTTCACCTTGTCACCATCATCGATCATCAAGTGGGAACCAACTGGTAAGTTGTAAGAACGCAATGTTTCACCTTTACCATCCTTGATCAACAAGGTTGGAATAAGTTTTTTGTTTCTGGATTCAGAAATTACTTTTTCTTGGAAACCGGTTTGTTCATCGATTTCAACTTGGTAAGTAACCCCTTGCTCAATGTTCTCGTAGGCAATTTGCCCAGCGAACTCAGAAACAATTACACCATTATATGGATCCCATTCACAAATTACAGTTCCTTTGGAAATCTTCTCACCATTCTTGATGAACAATTGAGAACCGTAAGGAATGTTGTTTGTACTTAATGTGATTCCTGTTTTTGGGTCAACTACCTTAACTTCAGAAGTTCTGGAAATTACAATGTTGGTTTTACCACCTTCACTGTTTTCTCCTACTACAAGTCTTAGGTCTTCAATCTCTGCAATACCATCAAACTTGGACTCCAATTTGTTGTCCTCAGAAATGTTACCTGCAATACCACCCACGTGGAAGGTACGCAACGTCAACTGTGTACCCGGCTCACCAATGGACTGTGCAGCAACAACACCTACAGCTTCACCTCGTTGCACCATTTTATTGGTGGCAAGGTTTCTACCGTAACATTTGGCACAGATTCCCTGTGGAGCCTCACAAGTCAATGGAGACCTTACTTCTACTTTCTCGATTGGAGCAGCTTCTACCCTTTTTACATCGGCTTCATTGATTTCCTGTCCTGCTTTCAGCACAAGTTCTTCGGTCAATGGGTTGTACACATCGTGCAACGACACCCTACCCAAGATTCTTTCACCCAAGGTTTCAACAATCTCCTCGTTTTTCTTCAATGGTTCTACCTCGATACCTCTCAAAGTTTCACAATCTTCGCTATTAACGATTACATCTTGTGAAACATCCACCAAACGTCTGGTCAAGTAACCCGCATCCGCTGTTTTCAAAGCGGTATCCGCAAGACCTTTACGTGCACCGTGAGTAGAGATAAAGTATTCCAAAATCGACAATCCTTCCTTAAAGTTCGAAAGAATCGGGTTTTCGATAATTTCCCCACCTCCTGCGGTAGATTTTTTAGGCTTGGCCATCAATCCACGCATACCGGTCAACTGACGAATCTGCTCTTTGGAACCCCTTGCACCGGAATCCAACATCATATATACAGAGTTGAATCCTTGCTTGTCTTCACGAATTCGCTTCATGGCCAATTCGGTCAACATGGCATTGGTAGATGTCCAAACATCAATAACTTGGTTATATCGTTCGTTGTTGGTGATAAGACCCATGTTATAGTTCATCATAATACCATCGACCTGCTCATTGGCCTCGCCGATCATATCCTGCTTTTCTGCAGGGATGATAATATCACCCAAACTAAAGGATAGACCACCTTTGAAGGCGAAGTCGTATCCCATGGCCTTAATCTTATCCAAGAATGCGGCAGTAGTCGGTACATCGGTAACGGCAAGAATGTCCCCAATAATATTTCTTAGGGCTTTCTTGTTCAATACCTGATTGATGAATCCTGCTTGTTCTGGTACTTCTGTATTGAACAAGACACGACCTACCGTGGTTTCAATAATTTGATAGACCAATTCACCTTCTTCGTTAAAGTCTTTGGCTCTTACCTTAATACCAGCATTAAGCGAAACTTTTTTCTCGTTAAAGGCTATTTCTACCTCTTCAGAAGAATAGAAGGTAAGTCCTTCACCCATTACGGGCTCTTCTGGAGTAGATTTTTTGTGCTTGGTCATATAGTACAATCCCAAAACCATATCCTGAGATGGTACGGTAATCGGAGAACCGTTGGCTGGGTTAAGGATGTTCTGTGAAGCCAACATCAATAATTGTGCTTCCAAAATAGCCTCTGGCCCCAATGGCAAGTGAACTGCCATCTGATCCCCATCAAAATCCGCGTTAAATGCGGTACATGCCAATGGGTGCAAACGAATCGCCTTACCTTCGATAAGTTTAGGCTGGAACGCTTGGATACCCAATCTGTGCAATGTGGGGGCACGGTTCAATAATACTGGGTGTCCTTTAAGGACGTTTTCAAGAATATCCCAAACTACGGGCTCTTTCTTGTCTATAATCTTTTTGGCGGATTTAACGGTCTTTACAATACCTCTTTCAATCAATTTACGGATGATGAACGGCTTGTAAAGCTCGGCCGCCATATCTTTAGGAAGACCACATTCGTACAAGTGTAGTTCCGGTCCAACAACAATTACGGAACGAGCGGAGTAATCCACACGTTTACCCAATAAGTTCTGACGGAAACGACCTTGCTTACCTTTCAAGGAATCCGAAAGGGATTTCAATGGTCTGTTAGATTCGGTTTTTACCGCAGATGCCTTTCTTGTATTATCAAAAAGGGAATCCACCGCTTCTTGAAGCATACGTTTTTCATTCCTCAAAATCACCTCCGGTGCTTTGATTTCCATCAAACGCTTCAAACGGTTGTTACGGATAATTACCCTACGGTACAAGTCGTTCAAATCGGAAGTGGCAAAACGACCACCATCCAATGGTACCAACGGACGCAATTCTGGTGGAATCACCGGAATCACCTTCATGATCATCCACTCAGGGTTGTTCTCCCTGTTGTTTTGCGACTCACGCAAAGCTTCCACAACCTGAAGACGTTTCAGGGCTTCGGTTTTACGTTGTTTTGAGGTTTCTGTATTTGCCTTGTGACGTAGTTCGTAAGACAATTGTTCCAAATCGATCCTGGACAATATGTCAATCAAACATTCAGCACCCATTTTGGCGATGAACTTATTTGGATCGTTATCCTCCAAGTATTGGTTCTCGGTAGGAATGGATTCCAAAATGTTCAAGTATTCCTCCTCGGTCAAGAAATCCATTTTGTTGATTTCCTCACCTTCTGGACCTTTGGCAATACCTGGCTGGATAACCACATACCTTTCGTAGTATATGATCATATCCAACTTTTTGGATGGCAATCCCAAAAGGTATCCTATTTTGTTTGGCAGCGAACGGAAGTACCAGATGTGTGCCACAGGGACCACAAGGTTAATGTGCCCAACACGATCTCTACGTACTTTTTTCTCCGTCACTTCAACACCACAACGGTCACAAACGATTCCACGGTAACGGATTCTCTTGTATTTACCACAGGCACATTCGTAATCCTTTACAGGACCAAAAATACGCTCGCAGAACAACCCATCACGCTCTGGTTTGTGCGTTCTATAGTTAATGGTTTCAGGCTTCAACACCTCCCCACGGGACTCGGCCAAGATAGACTCCGGAGAGGCCAATCCTATGGAAATTTTGTTGAACCTTTTTTGTGCGTTATTATCTTTTATTCTAGCCATAACAATATGGTGATGATATAGTTAATGTATATAGTATTCTATTCTTCCAATCTGATATCCAAGCCCAAACCTTTAAGTTCGTGCATCAATACGTTGAAAGATTCTGGCAATCCAGGTTCTGGCATGGTCTCACCTTTTACGATGGTCTCATAGGTCTTGGCCCTTCCGATAACATCATCCGACTTAACGGTCAATATTTCTCTAAGGGTAGATGATGCGCCGTAGGCTTCCAATGCCCAAACTTCCATCTCTCCAAAACGCTGACCACCAAATTGTGCCTTACCACCCAATGGTTGCTGTGTAATCAATGAGTATGGTCCAATAGATCTTGCGTGCATTTTGTCGTCCACCATGTGACCTAGTTTCAACATGTAGATAACACCAACAGTTGCACGTTGATCGAAACGCTGACCGGTTCCACCGTCATATAGATAGGTGTGTCCAAATCTTGGAACTCCGGCTTCATCGGTAATCTCGTTGATTTGATCCAATGAGGCTCCATCGAAAATTGGTGTCGCATATTTCTGACCCAATTTTTGTCCGGCCCATCCCAATACGGTTTCGTAAATCTGACCAATGTTCATCCTTGATGGTACACCAAGTGGGTTCAATACAATGTCCACTGGGGTTCCGTCTTCCAAGAATGGCATATCCTCTTGACGAACGATACGGGCAACAATACCTTTGTTACCGTGACGACCTGCCATTTTATCACCAACTTTAAGCTTACGCTTTTTGGCAATGTAGACTTTGGCCAACTTCATGATACCTGCAGGAAGCTCATCTCCAACGGAGATGGTAAACTTGTCCCTTCTTAGGTTACCTTGAATATCGTTCAATTTGATTTTGTAGTTGTGCAACAAGTCGGCAACCAATGTATTGGTAGCGTCGTCTGTTGTCCAGCTTCCTCCAACCAAGTGAGCGAAATCGTCAACAGCGTTCAACATTTTGATGGTGTATTTCTTTCCTTTTGGAAGTACTTCTTCACCCAAATCGTTGATAACGCCTTGCGATGTTTTTCCGCTGATCAAACTGAACAATTTCTCGATCAATTCATCTTTTAGTTGCTGGAATTTCACTTCGTAATCCATCTCCAATCTGGCGATGGCTTCCTTATCTTCGGAACGTTTTCTCTTGTCCTTGATGGAACGTGAGAACAATTTCTTGTCGATGACCACACCTCGCAACGATGGAGAAGCTTTCAATGAAGCATCCTTAACATCACCTGCTTTGTCTCCAAAGATGGCACGCAATAATTTTTCTTCAGGAGTTGGGTCTGATTCTCCTTTTGGAGTGATCTTACCAATCAAAATATCTCCTGGCTTCACTTCGGCACCGATACGGATCATACCGTATTCATCCAAATCTTTTGTTGCTTCCTCGGATACGTTCGGAATATCGTTGGTCAATTCCTCTGCACCCAATTTGGTATCCCTTACTTCAAGAGAATACTCATCAACGTGAATAGAGGTAAAGATATCCTCACGAACAACTTTTTCGGAAATCACGATCGCATCCTCAAAGTTGTATCCTTTCCAAGGCATAAAGGCAACCTTCATGTTTCTACCCAAGGCCAATTCACCTTTTTCGGTAGCGTAACCTTCGCAAAGCACCTGACCTTTTTTCACCTTGTCGCCTTTTCTTACGATTGGCTTCAAGTTGATGCTGGTTCCTTGGTTTGTTTTTCTAAACTTCACCAATTGGTAGGTCTTCGAGTCATCGTCAAAGCTTACCAAGCGCTCTTCTTCGGTCCTTATATATTTTATGGTGATTTTCTGTGAATCCACATATTCCACAACTCCATCTCCTTCAGCATTGATCAATACTCGAGAATCCGTAGCTACTTGTCTTTCCAAGCCTGTACCTACAATTGGAGAATCTGGTCTCAACAATGGAACTGCTTGACGCATCATGTTTGATCCCATCAAGGCACGGTTCGCATCATCGTGTTCCAAGAAAGGAATCAAGGATGCAGAAATGGATGCAATCTGGTTCGGTGCAACGTCTGTGTACTTCACCTCTGTTGGATCCACTACCGGGAAATCGCCTTCTTCACGGGCAAT
This sequence comes from Flagellimonas lutimaris, assembly GCF_051494225.1. Lineage (GTDB taxonomy): Bacteria > Bacteroidota > Bacteroidia > Flavobacteriales > Flavobacteriaceae > Flagellimonas > Flagellimonas lutimaris_A. The sequence continues at coordinate 10,019 of NZ_JBNPYE010000011.1, forward strand.
TACCTTTTCCCTTTCAATGGTACCATCTTCTGCCAATGGAATGTTGGCTTGGGCAATCTTCATTCCCTCTTCCTCTTCTGCACTAAGGTAGACATGGTTTTTCGTATCTACTTTTCCGTCTTCTACTTTACGGTAAGGGGTTTCCAAGAAGCCCATACTGTTCACCTTGGCAAATACCGACAATGAAGAAATCAAACCAATGTTTGGTCCTTCTGGTGTCTCGATCGGACACAATCTTCCATAGTGGGTATAGTGAACGTCTCGCACCTCGAAACCTGCTCTTTCTCGGGAAAGACCACCTGGCCCCAATGCGGACAATCTTCTTTTGTGTGTAATCTCTGCCAACGGGTTGGTCTGATCCATGAACTGGGACAACTGGTTGGTTCCAAAGAAGGAGTTGATCACGGACGACAACGTCTTCGCATTGATCAAATCGATCGGGGTAAATACCTCGTTGTCACGAACGTTCATACGCTCACGGATGGTACGTGCCATACGCGCCAAACCTACACCAAATTGTGAGGACAATTGCTCACCTACCGTTCTTACACGACGGTTGGACAAGTGATCGATATCATCAATCTCTGCTTTAGAGTTGATCAACTCGATCAAATACTTGATAATAGTGATGATATCTTCCTTGGTCAAAACTTGTTTGTCCATTCCGATATCCAAGCCCAATTTCTTGTTCATTCTGTAACGACCTACTTCACCTAAGTTGTAACGTTGGTCAGAGAAGAACAGTTTGTCGATAATACCACGAGCTGTTTCCTCATCTGGCGGCTCTGCATTACGCAATTGTCTATAAATATGTTCTACCGCTTCTTTTTCGGAGTTGGTAGGGTCTTTTTGCAAAGTGTTGTGGATGATGGCATAATCGGATTGTGCATTGTTCTCCTTGTGAAGCAAAATGGTCTTCACGTCGGCATCAATGATTTCATCGATATGCTCTTTTTCCAAAACGGTATCACGATCAAGTACAATTTCGTTTCTTTCGATGGAAACCACCTCTCCTGTATCCTCGTCCACGAAATCCTCATGCCATGTGTTCAGCACTCTGGCGGCCAGCTTACGGCCCAATACTTTTTTAAGTCCGGTTTTGGAAACTTTTACTTCTTCCGAAAGGTCGAAGATTTCCAAAATATCTTTGTCCCTTTCAAAGCCGATGGCGCGGAACAAAGTGGTTACCGGTAATTTTTTCTTCCTATCGATATAGGCATACATCACCGAGTTGATATCGGTGGCGAATTCAATCCAAGATCCTTTGAAAGGAATTACCCTGGCTGAATACAATTTTGTTCCATTTGCGTGGAAAGACTGTCCAAAGAAAACCCCTGGAGATCTATGCAACTGGGACACTACAACGCGTTCTGCTCCGTTGATCACAAAGGTTCCACTAGGAGTCATGTATGGGATAGTTCCCAAATACACATCCTGTACAATGGTTTCAAAATCCTCGTGCTCAGGATCGGTACAGTATAATTTTAAACGTGCCTTTAAGGGTACGCTATAGGTAAGTCCACGCTCTATACATTCTTGGATGGAATATCTTGGTGGGTCTATGAAGTAATCCAAAAACTCAAGTACAAACTGGTTTCTGGTATCTGTGATTGGAAAATTCTCCATGAAGGTGTTGTAGAGACCTTCGTTTCCTCTTTCGTCAGATTTAGTTTCAAGCTGGAAAAAGTCTTGGAACGATTTTATCTGAATGTCCAAGAAATCCGGGTATTCCGGTATGTTCTTAGCGGATGCGAAATTAACTCTTTCAATAGTGTTTGTGAACATCTATGGACAAATTTTGATCGTGAATACTAAGTGGGTTCGTGTACGGCTTTATACACTCCTTATATAAATAGGCTAAGGTCTAACCAAAAAATGGAAAGACCTTAACCAAGTTCTTATGGGAAAAGCGATTATTTAAGCTCAACTTCTGCTCCTGCTTCTTCCAATGATTTTTTGATGCCTTCTGCTTCATCTTTAGCAACACCTTCTTTAACAGCCTTTGGTGCGCTGTCAACGATTTCTTTAGCATCTTTTAGTCCAAGACCGGTCAATTCCTTAACCAATTTTACGACTGCCAATTTAGAACCACCAGCAGCTGTAAGGATTACATCAAATTCTGATTTTTCCTCAGCAGCTTCTGCTTCACCACCACCGGCAGCACCACCAGCAACAGCTACTGCAGCAGCAGCAGGCTCAATACCATATTCTTCTTTTAAAATGTCGGCCAACTCATTTACCTCTTTTACTGTAAGGTTTACCAACTGTTCTGCAAAATCTTTTAAATCTGCCATTTTTCTATCGTTTAATAAAAATTTTTAAAAATATACTTAGTTTATTGTGCGCGAATTATTCTTTCTCAGATAAGGTTTTAAGGATACCTGCCAATTTACCGCCTCCGGACTTAAGTCCAGAAATAACGTTTTTGGCTGGTGATTGTAACAATCCGATAATATCCCCAATAACTTCCTCTTTGGACTTGATATTAACAAGTGCGTCAAGGTTTTCATCCCCAATGTAAACTGCCTCTTCGATAAAGGCGCCTTTCAATACGGGCTTTTCTGATTTTTTTCTAAAGTTCTTGATAAGTTTCGCAGGTGCGTTCCCAGTTTCGGACAACATCAAAGATGTATTTCCTTTTAATACTTCGGGAAGTTCACCAAATTCCTTATCAGAAGCTTCCATTGCTTTTGCAAGCAATGTGTTCTTTACGACCGCAAGCTTAATGTTAGCCTTAAAACACGCTCTTCTCAAATTGGAGGTGTCTACAGCGTTCAATCCCGATATATCCGCCAAATAAATATTTGGGTTATCAGCCAACTGTGCAGTCAAGTCTTCTATTACTGTTGCTTTTTCTTCTCTTGTCATAGTTATAAAATTGAACTACCAGTTATTGAACTGCTTTTGGATCTAATTGAATACTAGGACTCATGGTACTGGACAAGTAAATACTTCTCATGTACACACCTTTAGATGCAGAAGGCTTCATTTTCACCAAGGTGTCAATCAACTCCCTAGCGTTTCCTGCGATTTTGTCCGCAGAGAAAGAAGCTTTTCCGATTGCAGCGTGTACAATACCTGTTTTGTCCACTTTAAAGTCAATCTTACCGGCCTTAACATCAGATACTGCTTTAGCAACATCCATAGTTACGGTACCGGTTTTTGGATTGGGCATTAAACCTCTAGGACCCAAAATTCTACCTAATGGACCTAGTTTACCCATAACGCTTGGCATAGTGATGATTACATCAACATCGGTCCAACCGCCTTTAATTTTCTCCAAATATTCGTCCAACCCAACAAAATCAGCTCCTGCTTCTTTAGCTTCTGCCTCTTTGTCTGGTGTCACCAATGCCAAAACTTTTACGTCTTTACCCGTTCCATGAGGAAGTGTAACAACGCCACGCACCATTTGATTGGCTTTTCTTGGATCTACACCCAAACGAACTGCCAAATCAATGGAAGCATCAAATTTTACATTGGTTATTTCTTTTACTAAAGCTGATGCCTCTTCCAAAGAATAGAGTTTGTTCTTATCTATTTTAGATTGGGCTTCTTTCTGCTTTTTAGTCAACTTTGCCATTTAATAATGCTTTTTAAGATTTTAAAAAGGTCTTGGTCCGGCTATTTTCAGCCCCATAGATCTTGCAGTACCCGCAACCATACTCATTGCAGATTCCACGGTAAAAGCATTAAGATCTACCATTTTGTCTTCGGCGATCGCTTTTACTTGATCCCAGGTAACTGAACCGTTTTTAACCCTGTTAGGTTCGCCAGATCCTTTTTTAATCTTAGCCGCTTCCATCAATTGAACTGCCGCAGGTGGTGTTTTTACAACAAAATCGAAAGATTTATCCTTGTAAACGGTGATAACAACCGGCAATACTTTGCCCTGTTTGTCCTGTGTACGAGCATTAAACTGCTTACAGAACTCCATGATGTTAACACCAGCAGCACCTAAGGCGGGTCCAACCGGTGGCGATGGGTTCGCAGCACCTCCCCTAACTTGTAATTTAACTACCTTATCTACTTCTTTTGCCATTGTTTCTAATTAAATTTAAAGTGTGTCAATTGGAAGCAACACAGCTTTATATATGTAACAGCTCTATTTATACTTTTTCTACTTGCATATAGCTTAGTTCCAATGGTGTTTTTCTTCCGAAGATTTTCACCATCACCTCTAGCTTACGCTTTTCTTCGTTGATTTTTTCAACAGTTCCATTAAAACCATTGAAAGGTCCATCAATAACCTTAACCGTTTCTCCCAACACAAATGGAATCGCAACATTGTCTGTATTGACAGCCAACTCGTCCACTTTTCCTAGCATACGGTTTACTTCGGATTTCCTTAAAGGAATCGGATCACCACCTTTAACTTCGCCCAAGAAACCAATAACATTGGTTATGGAACGAATGATGTGAACCATTTCACCTCCAAGATTGGCCTTTATCATGATATATCCGGGAAAGTAAACACGCTCTTTATTGATTTTCTTTCCGTTTCTGATCTGAACAACTTTTTCGGTAGGCACCAGAACCTCTTCAAGATAGTCGCCAAAACCTGCACGCTCTACCTCACTTTCTATATAGCCCTTGATCTTGTTCTCTTGACCACTGACCGCTCTAACTACATACCATTTTTTCTCCAGAACCTCAGACATATCGACCGATCTTTACCCTATTAATTTTTCAAAATACAATGTGATCAAGTTACTGAACAAGGAATCTACACCCCATGTTGCCAAGGCAAATAAAATGGAGAAAACCGCCACAATAACCATTAGGTTAGAAGCTTTACTTCTTTCCAACCAAGTAACATTGTTTTTAAGTTCTTCTAATGATTCCTTTATGTAAGTGACCATAACATTTATGTATTTTGCTTGCACGGGAGGAGAGACTCGAACTCCCGACACCTGGTTTTGGAGACCAGTGCTCTACCAACTGAGCTACACCCGTTTATAATTACACTGAAAGGTATCCCGAGAAAATCGGAACACCCTTAAGTGCAATCTTATTTTAAAATGATTAATCTAAAATCTCAGTAACCTGACCGGCACCTACTGTTCTACCACCTTCACGGATAGCGAAACGTAGACCCACGCTCAATGCGATTGGCTGAATCAAATCAACAGTAATTGTCAAGTTATCACCCGGCATTACCATTTCAACTCCATCAGGAAGGTTAATGTTCCCAGTTACGTCAGTTGTACGAACGTAAAACTGTGGACGGTAGTTGTTGTGGAATGGAGTGTGACGACCACCTTCTTCTTTTTTAAGGATATAAACCTCAGCTTTAAATTTAGCATGAGGAGTTACAGAACCTGGCTTACAGATAACCATACCTCTTTTGATATCAGATTTCTCGATACCTCTCAAAAGAAGACCTACGTTATCACCAGCTTCACCTCTATCCAAAATCTTACGGAACATCTCAACCCCTGTAATAGTAGAAGTCAATTTTTCAGCACCCATACCGATAATATCAACAGGGTCACCTGTGTTGGCAACACCAGTTTCAATACGACCAGTAGCAACGGTACCACGACCTGTAATAGTGAATACATCTTCAATTGGCATAAGGAAGTCCTTGTCCACTTCACGCTCTGGCTCTTCGATCCATTCATCAACAGCATTCATCAACTCCATAACAGTGTCAACCCATTTTTGCTCACCGTTCAAAGCACCAAGTGCAGAACCAGCGATCACAGGACCATTGTCACCATCATACTCATAGAAAGAAAGCAATTCTCTTACCTCCAATTCAACAAGTTCCAAAAGCTCTTCATCATCCACCATGTCAACCTTGTTCAAGAAAACAACGATACGTGGAATACCTACCTGACGTCCCAAAAGGATGTGCTCACGAGTTTGTGGCATTGGACCATCCGTAGCTGCAACAACCAAGATAGCACCGTCCATCTGAGCAGCACCAGTAACCATGTTCTTTACGTAATCCGCGTGACCAGGACAGTCAACGTGAGCGTAGTGACGGTTTTCTGTTTGGTACTCAACGTGTGAAGTGTTGATTGTAATACCTCTTTCTTTTTCCTCAGGAGCATTGTCAATAGAATCAAAGCTTCTTGTTTCAGACAAACCTGCGTTGGCCAATACAGTGGTAATAGCAGCGGTCAATGTAGTTTTACCGTGATCCACGTGTCCAATGGTACCAATATTTAAGTGCGGTTTGGAACGATCAAAAGTTTCCTTTGCCATTTTAAATAATTTTAATCTTAGTTTATATTAGTGTACAAATCGTTTTGAGCCAATGACGGGATTTGAACCCGTGACCTCTTCCTTACCAAGGAAACGCTCTACCCCTGAGCTACACCGGCCTATGGGTTATCAGGTTTAGAGTTTAAAGTTACAAGTCTAGCTCGTCAAAACTTCAACCTTCGTCTTGAAACCAACGTTTCAAATTTAGAGCGGGAGACCGGGTTCGAACCGGCGACATTCAGCTTGGAAGGCTGACGCTCTACCAACTGAGCTACTCCCGCATTTTTTTTCGGACTTTCGTCCAAAGATTCCAATATTTCAAAAAAACCTTTTCCCGGTTGTTCCGCTGAACAACTTTTGTGGGGGGAGCAGGATTCGAACCTGCGAAGGTAAAAACCAACAGATTTACAGTCTGTCCTCGTTGGCCGCTTGAGTATCCCCCCGCCTTAATTTTCAATAACTTACGAGCCGATAGAGGGACTCGAACCCACGACCTGCTGATTACAAATCAGCTGCTCTAGCCAGCTGAGCTATATCGGCATTTCACCGCTTTTTATTCACTAAAAAAGCCCGCTATTTCTAACGGACTGCAAATGTATATATTTATATTTTAATTCAAAATAAATTTTGAAAAATTTTCATCAAGCTTTTGCCCTAAGTTTTTCCTTCTTTTTTACCAACTGTCTTTCCAAGGAACTACAGGCCGAATCCACAGCCTCCTCAAAAGTCTTACATTGTTTCTTTACCATAATTTTATCCCTAGGGACAAACACTATGATTTCCACTATCTTATTTTCTTTAGCACTTGTGTTCTCAACTTTTAAATATACATCCGATTCGATGACCTTGTCGTAGAACACTTCCAACTTATCCATTCGTTTTTGGACAAAGTCGATGAGTTTACCATCAGCCGTAAAATTTACCGATTGTGCGTTTACTTTCATAAGACGAAGTTTTTAATACTGTCCGTGACAGTGAAGTTAAACAATACAAGAATTTTATTTCTTGTTTCTTGGATGGGCCTTTTGATGTACTTTTTTCAGTTCGGCAATACTATTGTGCGTGTACACTTGTGTTGACGCCAAACTGGAATGACCCAATAATTCCTTTACGGAATTTAAATCTGCCCCCCGGTTGAGCAAGTGCGTTGCAAAGGTATGCCTGAGTATATGTGGGCTCTTTTTTAGCTTAGGGGACACCAAACTAAAATACTTATTTATAGTTCGATAAACAAGTGTTTCATAAATTTTAAGACCATCTTTTGTTAATAATAGATAAGAGGAATCCAATGCCTTTTTAAATTCGGAACGTTTGATCAAATACTTTTTAATCTGTTCTGTGGTAGATGGCAACAAAGGAAGAATACGTTCTTTGTTTCTTTTACCCAATACTTTTAGGACATGTCCGGACAAGTCCATATCCGATATTTTTAAATTTACCAATTCAGCCCTTCGCATCCCCGTGGTATACAATAATTCAATGATAAGTTTATCTCGCTCACCTTCAAAATCATCATCAAAAGGGATTTTGGACAAAATGGCTTCCATTTCAGTTTCCGAAAAAGGAACCTCTATTTTTTTACTGGTTTTGAGCGCCCTGTGCTTAACCAAGGGTGAAATAGTTATATCACCCACCTTCAACAAAAATTTATAATAAGCCTGCAGGGAAGATATTTTTCTGTTGATGGTTCTATTGGAAACTCCTTGGTCGGACAATGCAACGATCCAATTTCTTATTAATGGGTAAGAAACTTTTTCCAGGTTTCGCTCCCCATATTCCTGTTGACAAAAGTCAGCAAAGTTCTCAATGTCCCTTTCATATGCCTTAATGGTATGCTGGGAATAATTTTTCTCCAACCTTAAATAAGATATAAAAGCTGATACAGACATATATCAAAGGTAATAATTACAATTGCGGTATAGCCAAAACGAAAAATCCCGTTCCAATATTGGAACGGGATTGATATATTTTGTTAAAGCGATAGCCCTATACTTCTTCTTGGTCTCTTAGGCCTTGAATGTATTGTGCTTTTTGAATCTGCGCTCTACGCTCCACAGAAGGTTTAGTAAACTGCTGTCTTGTTCTTAACTGACGCATGGTACCTGTTCTGTCGAACTTACGTTTGAAACGCTTTAAAGCTCTATCGATGTTTTCTCCTTCTTTTACTGGTATAATTAACATGGGCTACAACCTCCTTTCTTTTATATTTTTGGAGTGCAAATATACGAATGATCTTTAACCGTTAAAGAAATATTTTATTTTTTTAACGATTATCTATGTATTCGGCTTTTTGTATTCTTTTTTATCCACAATAATCTTGGCCAGAATTTCCTTTAAAATTTCCGATGTGCCCCCACCGATTGGTCCCAACCTACTATCCCTACTCATTCTTGCCATTGGATAATCTTCGATATAACCATATCCACCCAAAAACTGAAGACAATTGTAGATTACCTCATCGGCCATTTTGGTGGATTTAAGTTTGGCAATAGTTGCTTCTTTGACCACATAAGCCCCTTTGTCCATTTGCGCAACGGTGGCATAATTAAATTGCTTGCACAACAACATATCCGAATAAAGCTCGACCAATCTATGGCGTAACGCTTGAAATTGGTCTATGCTCCTGCCAAACGCCTCACGTTCGGACATGTATTGCAGTGCATAGTCCAATGCAAACTCCGCTCTTGCATGGGCATTTATGCCCATTACCAAACGTTCCAAAGAAAACGCTTCCATTATATAAGCAAAGCCTTCGTTTTCTACTCCCAATAAATTGGCTGCCGGGACTTCAACATTATCAAAGGCCAGTTCAGCAGTATCGGAGGCACGCCAGCCCAATTTGTTTAATTTACTTGCAGATACACCCTTGGCCTTTGTATCCATAACAAACATGCTGATTCCTTTATGTCCAGCATTTTTGTCGGTTTTTGCTGCCAATATGATATAGTCCCCATAAACCCCATTGGTAATGAACGTTTTGGAACCATTTACAATATATACTTCGCCCTTCTTTTCTGCTGTAGTTCGCATGGCTGCAACATCGCTACCGCCAAAGGGTTCCGACACCCCCAAGCAACCAATCTTATCTCCAAGTACACTTGGCTCCAGGTAAGCTCGCTTTTGTTCATCGTTGGCCAACTTGTTTAAGTAAGTCATGGCTAAGTACTGATGTGCCCACATGGCTGCCGCGAAACCACCGGAATTGATCTTTTGCAATTCTTCGAGAAAAATCACCGTATAAAAAAGATCCAAGCCCAAACCAGAATATTCCCCTGGGGTCATTAGTCCAAAATACCCCATCTCACCGAACTTCCTCCAAATAAATCTTTCTATATTTCCAGATTCTTCCCATTTATCAATATGGGGAACGACTTCTTTTTGCAAAAAATCTTTCAAACTTTCGCGGAATAAGTTATGCTCTTCCGTGAAGTACACATTGTTCATAGCACCTATTTTATAATGACAAATATAAAGCTATTCTGTCGAGTTTTTCTGTTGGAAATGCATCCACATTACTCAATTCTTGAAATGATGCAAATGAGCCATTCTTATCTCTGTATTCAATAATATTGGAAGCCAACGACCTGTTTATATAGATTAATTCTGACAACTCTTCAATACTAGCCTTATTAATGTTGATTTTATCCAAGGATGGAATTTCAATCACTTGAAATTTGAGCAATGCCTTTTCTGCTACTTCAGGTTTTAAACCATAAACATCATAGAGTTGTTCGTTTACCAAGAAACCACCCAACCTATCCCTAAACTTGATAATTCTTTCGGAAAGTGTTTCTCCGATTCCGTATACCTCCATCAAATCTTCCTCGGTGGCCGAATTAAGGTCTTTTGTCTTCTTCTCCTTCTTCACAAAGGATGTTTTCTTTTTTGATGATTGATTTTCACCAACCCAGTCAGGAAATTTAAAATATGGTGAGAGCGCATTCAACAAGGAATCAGATATCTTCGTAACAGCTTGAAAGTCTTTGGCGGAATTTACAAACTTGCCCTCTTCTCTATAAGCAAACAATCTATCCAACTCAAAAGTGGACAATCCCAATGTATACCCTTTATAATCTGTAATGTAATTTGGGTTGAAGGGATATATTTTTATTGATGTTTCGGACTGGTAAGTCTTTAGACTATCAATCCTATGCTGCTCCCGAGTATTGAGAGCGAACCTGGTTTTTTTGGGGGATGAATTGGCTTTTACAAAGTAATACCCACCTTGTAGCACAATCGTTAACACCAAGAAAAAGAAAATCCCACTCCGTTCTTGTTTATTGAATCTGAAGTGGGATTTTAATCTCATCAAGATATTGACTTTTACAATTTATCCACCAAGTCTTCTGCACCGTCTTCCAATGCATCCTCTTTTTTATTGATGGCGTTCATGTATTTGTTCAATTCTTTTCTTACTACCGGAGTCAAGAGTAATACACCAATGATATTAGGTACTACCATTGCAAATATCATGGCATCCGAGAAATCGATCACGGAACCAAGACTGATGGAAGCTCCAACAACAACAAATAATAAGAACAATACTTTATATGCCAAATCACTTCTCTTGCTTTTTCCGAAAAGGTACATCCATCCTTGCATTCCGTAGTAAGACCAAGAAATCATTGTAGAAAATGCAAACAATATAACTGCGATGGTCAATACTATGGAGAAATGGGGAATCACCGTATCAAAAGCAGTTGCGGTAATCTCAACTCCTTCTGTAATCTCCGTACCGTACTGCAAGAAACCTGCTTCGTAGTTGGTAATAATAATTACCAAAGCGGTCATGGTACAGATTACAACAGTATCCACAAAAGGCTCTAAAAGAGCTACAATACCTTCACTCGCAGGATACTTGGTACGTACCGCAGAGTGAGCAATGGCTGCTGAACCTACACCAGCTTCGTTGGAGAAAGCTCCCCTACGAATACCTTGGATCATTACACCGATAAGTCCACCCGCAATTCCAAGTCCAGAAAAGGCTCCTTCGAAAATTAATCCGAAAGCATCATCAATGGAAGAGAAATTTGCTCCTAAAATAATTAAGGCCGCCAATACATAGATACCAGCCATGAAAGGGACAATTTTTTCTGTTACGGAAGCAATCCTTTTGATTCCTCCAATAATTACGATGGCTACCAATACGGCCATGATAATACCGAAATACAATCCTGCATTTTCGTTTTCAAGGTTGAACAAATCCACAAACTGAGCGGCTGCCTGATTGGCTTGGAACATGTTTCCTCCACCAAAAGAACCGCCAATCACAAAAATGGCAAACAATACGGCCAGCACTTTTCCCAAGCCTTTGGCATTTTTTTCTTTTAAACCTTTAGTAAGGTAATACATTGGACCACCATACACGGTTCCATCCTCACCGACATCCCTATATTTTACACCCAAGGTACATTCGGCAAACTTTGAGGCCATACCTAAAAGTCCGGCCAATATCATCCAAAATGTTGCTCCGGGACCACCAATGGACAAGGCTACCGCCACACCGGCAATATTACCCAATCCAACAGTAGCGGAAAGGGCAGCTGTAAGTGCTTGAAAGTGAGAAACCTCACCATGGGCGGATTCATCCCTAATAGTATCTGGTAAATCATGCTCTTCCGCAATATCTCCATACAGGTGATCCACACCATGCTTTTCTATATCCTCATACTTTCCTTGAACCACTTTTATCGCAGTCCAAAAACCTGTGATATTGATGAGCTTAAAATAAATGGTAAAGTACAACGCACCACCCACCAAGACAATTAGAACCCAAGGAATCTGAAATTCTTCGGAAAAAGGAATCTCGTAGAATATGGCATCAACGAACCAACTCGTGTATTTGGAGAATACAGCATCAATTTTATCCGATGTACTTTCTTCCTGCGCAAAAGAAAGAGCTGGCAACATTAAACTAAATAAGGAAAGAAGTTTATACTTCATCATAATGTTTTGGTTATGTTAGATTTTTGTAAAGGCCCCAATATCCTAAAAAATTTCTACGCAAAAAAATTAAAGGGTGTTAAACTAGCTTATCTGAAACATTTGGTTGAGCTTCCTGATCTGCTCCGGCCTTCCTAAAACAATAACCTTACTATTGGGTTGTAAAACCATATCCGCTTCTGGGTTAATTATATATTTCCCATCTGGGTCAATGTAGCCTATTATGGTGCAGCCTGTTCTTCTTCTTAAATCCAAATCACGTAAGGAATTACAATCCATCTGATCGGTGAAATCCTCTATACTGACTTCTTCCAAGTTTGTGGTATGCTCCCCTTCTATGGAGAGCTGATCCAAGAAGGTAATCAAGTCCGGCATCACCACTAAAGAAGCCATATGGTCACCACCAATTTTATCGGGCATTATAACCTTGTTCGCCCCAGCGAATTCCAACTTTTTTACAGAGGTAATTTGCGAAGCCCTACTAATAATGAATAAGTTTTTGTTGAGTTGTCTTGCGGAAAGTACTATAAATAAGTTGGCTGCATCATCAGGCACGGCAGTGATCAAATATTGGGCACGGTCAATTCCAGCTTGGCGCAATATCTCATCCTCATTGGCATCCCCTTCTATAAACAAAACATCCTCTTCATGTCGCTCAATGATTTCCTTATCCCTTTCTATTACAACAAAAGGTTTTTTATAGGCTATCAATTTTTCAGCAGCTTGCATACCATTTCTACCAAAACCGCAGATCACAACATGATTGGATAGACTGTCTATTTGTTTTTTCACTTTTTTCTTTTTTAGTACTTCCAGTGAATTTCTTCCTAAAATATATTCCGAGACCACGGAAATGGCAAAACCAAATATAAAAACACTGGTGACGATTAAAAATACGGTAAAAATCTTTGCATTGGCGTCCAAGGGCCTTACTTCCGAAAAACCTACAGTGGTAACCGTTATTATGGTCATGTAAATAGCCTCTATCCATGTAAAATCGGACAGCATCTTGTAACCCACTACCCCTACCAATAATACCATTATCATTAGGGTAAGTGCCACAAGTATTTTGGAGCGCATTAATTTAATCATGATCAGAGGTCAAATACCGAGGTTCTTTTTGTGTAAATCAAGTCTTTAATCCGAAGCCAGAATGCAATAAAAAGGTAAAGAGCAAATCCAAAGCCCAAGGTTACAAATGTCAAATAGATGAAACTGGTACGTACCACACGGGCTCTGATACCAAGTCTTTCGGCAATACGCCTACACACCTCGAAGCCTCTTTTTTGAAAGTAATAAAGGGTATTATAGAATAAAGACATGGTTAAAATTATGTATTTCTATTCAATAATTGCGTGCCTATGGCGCATTGCATGCATTTATTTTTAGAACAATAATTATTGTAGAGCTCCAACTTTGCCTGACTTTCCAAAGCATTTTGTGTTTTGGATCCTATTTCCTTAAAGTTTTTAATGATGGAATTTTCTTCTCTTTCTATCTGTGAAACCAACTCAACCAACTCCTCGTTCCAATCTTTTCCCACATGCTTTGCATAACAAAACTTGAGGGGCACCAAGGTATTGATGATGACTAGGTCGATAAATTTCTTGGATAATTTTTTTATCCGCTGTTTAGAAGTCTTGCCAAAAGTATAATGATTCTCCCAATACGATCCTGCACAAACTGCAAAAACTTGGTATATATCCTCAAGTTTGTTCAAATCCATTAATTTGGAAAAAATATTGTGATTGCCTAAGTACAGACTAACCAATTGCGAAATCCTGATTGTGGGGAAATTTGGAGGCCTTAATCCGAAAAAATCAGGTTTTGATAGATTCTCTGTCATCCCAAACTTTTGGATCAGGTATCCATACTCTTTTTTGAGTTGTAAATAATGGGTGTCCGTACAATCTGAAACGTTCAAAAGTCCAAAATGGCCAAAAAGCAAAGCTTCCAATTGCAATGGTTCGTTACTGGTTTTGCGGGCAATCGAAAAATCCAATTGCTTGGCCCTTTCCAAAAAGTATGGTCCATTGACCTTAGAACCAAAATTCTTGGCCAACAATTTAAAAAGGACTGCTTCCCAATCATTTTTGGATGTTTCCAATAAATCCATGATTAATTTGGATTTATGTTCCAACCGCTCAATGTATAATCGATGTAACCAGTTTTCAACCAAAAAGGAATCCAGTTCCTTTAAATCCTTTTCACAATTAATGAAAGAAGAACGGGAGTTTTCCAACAGATTTCGATAACGGTCCAAAAGTTCTTCGGAAACATAGTGCTTCACTTCCAAAGTCGGAATTTGTGAACCGTCTTTTCTAAAAACAGCAATGTCATCCTCCCAAACTACATGGAGAATGACATTATCGTAATTTTCATCTGTCTCGTGATGATGCACGTACCAATCCGAAGATTTTAGGTGCATTTCCACATTACCGGCCCACAATTGACCATCGATTTCAACTTTTGCATTAAAAAAATCGGGGCCCGCGACCCTGTTTTGGATTCCGGTCGCCTTGACCAAAACGGTCTTGTTGTTACTGGCACATAGCTGTTTGGCTGGAAGCTTGTTGTGCTTCCAAATGAAATAAAGTAGGTCTTCTCGCATTGATTTGGGATAAATGGAGGTCTACTCTGTCCGCTCGCCTTCCCAGTTCATAAAGCCACCCTCCAAGTTATATGCATTTTCTATTCCTATACTGTTCATAATGGCACAAGCTTGGCCGCTGCGGGCTCCGGATCTACAATAGACATAGTAATTCTTAGACTTGTCCAATTTTTGAAGCTCTTCCAGAAAGCCTTGCCCCAAATAAATATCAATATTCACTGCGCCAGGAATATATCCTTCCTCAAATTCTTGGGGGGTACGAACATCCAACATTAAGGCGTTGTCGTCATTTTTCATTTGTTCTTCCCATTCTTCTTGTGATAAATCTGCCATTTTTTTCAAATTAAGTTCTGCAAAAATAAAAATCCGGAGCATTACTCCGGATTTCTTGTTGTTTTATTTTTGTTGTTTGCTATTTTATGAATTCATTCAATTCCTCTTTTAGCTCTTCATAAGTAAAACCCCGTTCGTAAAAACTTCTTTTATCCTTATTATATATTAAGGTAGCTGGAATGCCCCCACCCCACTCTTCGGACACTTTAGGAATCCATTCATTTTGTTTAGGGTCGTCCAGAATGATCACTTCGGATTGAATATCATTATTCTCCACGTAGGGTTCGAGTCTAGATTTCCACATATTGGGCATATCCAAATTGACCAAAATCACTTTTATATTGTTGTCCTTTTGTTCGGAATTGATTCGTTCAAAATGGGGCATCTCGGCAATGCAGGGCTTACACCAGGTAGCCCAAAAGTTCAGCACATAGGTTTTGTCATCATTTTTATGAAGCATGGGTTCAAAATCATCAAAATCGTAAATGGGAAACTTAACATTCGTACCGGCATCATCTTTAAGTGCAACCGTTTCTTTATCAACCGTTTCTACCGCCTCTCCATTATCTTTCTTTCTTTCTGCACAACCTACAAATAAGGCAACTATCAACCCTAAAACAAATAACTTATTCATTATCATTGATTTACACACCCTAAAGTAAGCACTCACAATTTACTTTTCCAGTCTTTAACAAAAATTTATCGATCAAATATTTGGTGGAACACCGAAAACTATCATACATTTGTATATACAAATATTGTTTATACATGAATGTTGAAGAGATAATAAAGACCTCAAAGAAAATTCCCCTGGAACCCAGGACGGTAATCCATATGCAATTGGTACATAATAAAATCAATGACATTATGAATACTACGTTAAAACCATTCGAGGTCTCATTGCAACAATTCAACGTATTGCGGATTTTAAGGGGGCAACAAGGCAAGACTGCCAACCTGTCCACTCTTAACGAGCGTATGGTGACCAAAATGAGCAACACTACACGATTGGTGGATAAACTGTTGAACAAAGGATTTGTGAACCGCAGTGTATGTCCATCCAACCGGAGAAAAATAGAAATAGTGATTACGGACTCCGGGCTCAAAGCCTTGAAACAAATGGATGAAGCTATGTCCAATGCCCACGAGGCCATATATAAAAACTTTTCAAGAGAAGACTTAGAACAATTAAACGATTTACTAGATAAATTTTAGATATAGCATGAACACAGTTTTAGAACATAGAACATGGCGCTACGCCACCAAAAAATTTGATGCCACCAAAAAAATCTCAGAAAAAGATTTGGAAACTCTTTTGGAAGCTACCCGCTTGAGTGCATCCTCTTACGGATTACAACCCTATCACGTAATTGTGGTTTCTGACCAAGAAGTAAAAGAGCTGTTGAAACCTGCTTCTTGGGGGCAGTCCCAGATTACCGATGCATCCCATATTATCGTATTTGCCAATGTCACCGATTTTGGTGAAGAACTCGTCGACGATTATTTGACCAACATGAGCGAAACCAGAAACATCCCAGAGGAAGGACTAAAAGGATACGCCGATTTTATGAAATCCAAATTGATGGATCTTCCTTTGGAAACAAAAGGTACATGGTCGGCCAAACAAGCTTACATCGCCTTTGGTAATTTAATGCAAGCTGCAGCGGAATTAAAAATCGACACTTGTCCTCTAGAAGGTTTTGAATCTGAAAAGTACAACGAAATCCTTGGGCTTAATGACAAAAATTTAAATTCAACGGTTGTTTTGGCCGTAGGTTATCGTTCTGAAGAAGACGAAACCCAACACTTGCCAAAAGTGAGAAAATCAAAAGAAGAATTATTTACACATATATAACTATTAAACATTTAACAATTAAAAACAGAAATTTTAAGCAATCATGAAGAAGACAATTTTAAGTTTAACATTGGTCACCCTATTTGGTGCTAGTGCAGTAGCAAACCCAATTGAAAAAGAAATCAAAGAAGTAAAAACTTCTGAAAGTCAAGTAACCTGGAAAGGATACAAAGTTGGAGGTTCGCACACAGGAACCATTTCTCTTACATCTGGAGCTTTGGAATTTGATGGGGAAAAATTGGTTGGTGGAAGCTTTGTTGTGGATATGACAAGCATCAGTGTTACCGACTTGGAAGGTGACTATAAAAACCAATTGGACGGACACCTAAAATCTGATGACTTTTTTGGTACTGCCAATCACCCAACAGCCAAATTGGTTTTCACCAAAGTGAAATCAACAGGTAAAAATTCTTACGAAGTAAAAGGTGACCTCACTATTAAAGGGACTACCGAACGTGTAACTTTCGATGTTTCCATTTACGGAGATAAAGCAACCGCTACAGTGAAAGTTGACAGAACAAAATACGACGTAAAGTACGGATCAGGAATCATTGGTACCGCCAAAGATAAATTAATCTATGATGAATTTGATTTGGTAGTTGATTTACAGATGTAATCAGTACCTGTTTAGTGTGTGAAAATCCCGTCCGAGAAATTCTTGGACGGGATTTTTGATTTTAAACAAAACAATGTTGTCCCGTTAAAATTTCCTCCCTATATTTGAACCAATGATTAACAGAATTGCAAATAACTGGTGGTGGAATAACTTACGGAAAACGTCGTGAGCTAAGTCCCCATTATAACCATATAAAAGGCTTGTCATCACGACAAGCCTTTTTTATTTTATAGAGCTAATATGAAATACGAATTAAAAACACATTGCAAAAAAATCCTTGCGGACACCATTACGCCCGTAAGCGTTTATCTCAAAATTCGGGACAAGTTCCCCAATAGTATTCTTTTGGAAAGTAGCGACTACCACGCCAACGACAACAGTTTTTCGTACATCTGTTGTAACCCCATTGCTTCTATTGAGGTAGTGAACGAAACAATTACCCAAAGGTTTCCTGATGGCACCAAAGAAGTTACCGAAATCACACCTGATGCCGATGTTACCGAAATCATTCACAACTTTAGCAAGAAATTTTCGGTGGCTCAAAACAGCTTCAAGTTCATCAACAACGGACTGTTCGGATATATGGCCTACGATGCTGTTCGTTACTTTGAGGACGTAGAAATTTCCAAAAAAGATGATTCGGTAAACATCCCTGATATTTACTATGCAGTATATAAGAATATTATTGCTATCAATCATTTTAAAAATGAGGCCTATTTGTTTGCACATTGCTATGATTCCGAAAGCAATGTGGATGAGATTGAACAGCTTTTCAACGTTCGTACCTTTTCATCCTATAACTTTAACAAAGAAGGTGAGCCAGAATCCAACCTTAAGGATGAAGACTATAAAGAACAAGTGGAACTCGCTAAAAAGCATTGCCAACGAGGTGATGTTTTTCAATTAGTGCTCTCCAGAAGGTTCAAACAAAAATTTAAGGGAGACGAGTTCAATGTGTATCGAGCACTACGCTCCATAAACCCCTCCCCGTACTTATTCTATTTTGATTACGGCAACTTTAAAATATTCGGAAGTTCCCCAGAAGCACAGCTTATCGTAAAAGATGGCAAAGCGGAAATACACCCTATAGCCGGAACCTATAAACGTACCGGAAACGACGAAAAAGATGCACAACTGGCCAAAAAATTGGCACAGGACGAAAAGGAAAATAGCGAGCATGTAATGTTGGTAGACCTTGCTCGAAACGACCTTAGCCGAAACGGGAATACCGTAAGCGTGGACACGTATCGAGAAGTGCAATATTTCTCACACGTCATTCACTTGGTTTCCAAAGTAACCGGACTAAAGAAAAAGGAAAGTACTACCATGAAAGTGGTTGCTGATACGTTTCCCGCCGGGACCCTGAGCGGGGCACCCAAACATATGGCCATGCAGCTCATTGAAAAGTATGAAAAAACAAGTAGGTCTTATTATGGTGGGGCCATCGGATTTATGGATTTTGAAGGCAATTTTAACCACGCCATAATGATCCGAACTTTTTTGAGCAAGGACCACGAACTGTATTACCAAGCAGGAGCAGGTCTGGTGGCAGCTTCCAATCCGGATGACGAACTTCAAGAAACATACAATAAATTGGGCGCATTAAACAAAGCGCTGGAAATTGCTGAAACGATCTAAAAACATGGGAAAGAAAATTTTAATGATAGATAATTATGATAGCTTCACCTACAACTTGGTGCACTATCTGGAGGATTTGGATTGTGAAGTAACCGTAAAAAGGAACGACCAACTTACCTTGGATGAAGTGGAACCGTTTGAGTATATCGTCTTGTCCCCTGGACCTGGAATTCCTGATGAAGCAGGACTTCTAAAAGAAATCATCAGAACCTACGCGCCAACTAAGCGGATTTTTGGGGTTTGTCTGGGCCTTCAGGCTATTGGGGAGGTCTTTGGTGGCACATTGATAAACCTCGACCAAGTGCATCACGGAGTAGACACCACCATTATGGTAACCAAAGACGACCCTATTTATAAAGACATGTCGAAAACCCTTCAAGTAGGGCGATACCATTCTTGGGTAGTTGACCCTGATTTACCAAATGACCTGGAAACCACTGCGGTGGATGAAAGCGGTCAAATCATGTCACTTCGACATAAGAAATATGATGTGACCGCAGTACAGTTTCATCCAGAATCCGTATTGACACCACAAGGAAAGCAAATGCTAAAAAATTGGTTGTATAACTAGTGTTGTGTCATTCCCATGAAAATGGGGATCCAAAACAAAAACAAATAGGTTCCTGCGAAAGCAGGAATGACAAATCAAGGAAATGAAAGAGACTTTAAATAAACTGATCAATCACGAAATTCTCCCGAAGGAAGAAGCCAAACAAATTTTGGTGAATATCGCCAAGGGGGATTATAACACCTCTCAAATTGCCGCTTTTTTAACGGTATATATGATGCGAAGCGTCACCATTGAAGAATTGGAAGGCTTTCGCGATGCCCTTTTGGAACTATGCTTGGCAGTTGACCTTGCCGAATACGACCCCATTGACCTTTGTGGAACGGGCGGGGACGGAAAAGACACCTTTAATATTTCCACTTTGG
Organism: Flagellimonas lutimaris; assembly: GCF_051494225.1. Classification (GTDB taxonomy): domain Bacteria; phylum Bacteroidota; class Bacteroidia; order Flavobacteriales; family Flavobacteriaceae; genus Flagellimonas; species Flagellimonas lutimaris_A. The sequence continues at coordinate 30,161 of NZ_JBNPYE010000011.1, forward strand.
CTTCTTTTGTAACGGCTGGTGCGGGAATCCATGTCACCAAACACGGAAACTATGGCGTATCCTCCAAGTGTGGCAGTAGTAATGTGATGGAGTTTTTGGGTATCAAGTTCAGTAATGAGGCTGATTTTCTTAAGAAAACTATTGAGGAAGCAGGTATTTGTGTTCTGCACGCCCCCCTATTCCACCCCGCAATGAAGAATGTGGCTCCCATCCGAAGGGAATTAGCGGTAAAAACATTTTTCAATATGTTGGGGCCCATGGTGAACCCGGCGTTTCCAAAAAATCAAATGGTAGGCGTGTTTAGCTTGGAATTGGCCAGAATGTATGGGTACCTATATCAAAACACAGATAAAAAGTTTACCATTTTAAATGCATTGGATGGGTATGATGAAATCTCTTTGACGGGTAACACCAAAACCATTTCCAATAATACCGAAACCATGTTGAGACCTGCTGACTTTGGTGTGGAAAAAGTTTCGCAGCAAGATATTGTTGGTGGGGAAGATGTAGCTGAATCGGCTCAGATATTCATGAATATTTTACAAGGAAAAGGTACCAACGCACAAAACAATGTGGTATGCGCCAATGCAGGTGTAGCCATTGCCACCGTGGAAAATATTTCACCCAAGGAAGGATTTGAGAAAGCAAAGGAATCCTTGCTCAGTGGCAAAGGTTTAAATGCCTTAAAAAAATTACAGGAGTTAAGTAAAAACTGAAAATTGTCAAAGTTGTCCTTCCTGCGAAAGCATGATAACATGAATAATAATATGAACATACTGGACAAAATAGTAGCCGATAAACGAAAGGAAGTCGATTTAAAAAAATCACTCATTACCCTGTCTCAATTGGAAGCCTCGGTAATGATGGAGCGTACCTCCGTTTCCTTGGCCGAAGCACTAAGAAAGAGCAACTCAGGGATTATAGCCGAGCACAAGCGCCGATCCCCGTCCAAATCCGTGATCAACCAAAGTTTGAGTGTTCAGGATGTGGCCAAAGGTTATGCTGACGCAGGAGCCTGTGGCATGTCCGTGCTTACGGATGGCAAATACTTTGGTGGCTCTCTGGATGATTTGGTACTCGCAAGGGCATCCACCAATATTCCCATTTTACGAAAAGAGTTCATCATAGATGAATATCAAATCGTGGAAGCCAAAGCATATGGTGCCGATGTTATTTTATTGATTGCTGCCATCCTCACCAAAGAAGAAATCAAAATCTTGTCCGAATTAGCAAAAGGACTAGGGTTGGATGTGTTGTTGGAGGTTCATAATGAAGAAGAACTCGAAAAATCCCTAATGCCCAGTTTGGATATGTTGGGGGTGAACAACCGAAACCTTAAATCTTTTGAAGTGGATTTAGAGATTAGCAAATCGCTATCCAAAAAAATACCCGATGATTTCGTGAAAGTTTCCGAAAGCGGGATTAGTTCGGTGGAGGCCATTCGGGATTTAAAGGAATTTGGCTATCAAGGGTTTTTGATCGGAGAAAATTTTATGAAGACGGACAACCCCGGGGAAAGTGCAAAAAAGTTTATTGACCGATTAAACGGATAACGTCATTTCGAGTGATTTACCGAAGGAAAATTATATCCGGAAATAAGTAGTCTTGGTACATTTTGAAACAATTTTCAAAACACTCGACCTGACAAAAAACAAACTATGAAACTAAAGATCTGCGGCATGAACCATAATCCAGAAGAGGTTGCATCCTTGCAACCCGATTATTTGGGTTTTATTTTTTGGGAGCCTTCCTCTCGTTATTTTTCGGGAGAAATGCCGCAATTGCCCACTTCCATCAAAAAAGTAGGGATTTTTGTCGACGCGCCTTTGGACGAAGTCCTTCAGAAAGTAAAGCAGTATCAATTGAACGCAGTCCAACTCCATGGAAAGGAAAGTGCTGGTTATTGCAAAGAATTAAAACAGGGCTTTCTGTCATTTCGAGCGGAGTCGAGAAATCATAAGGATGAAACTACGAAACAAGTTTGGAGTGACGAATTCGAAATCATCAAAGTATTTTCCATCAAAGATGATTTTAATTTTGATGTCTTGAAGGATTATGAAGAAGTCTGCGATTATTATCTTTTTGATACCAAAGGAAAGCTACCAGGTGGCAATGGTTATACGTTCGACTGGTCTGTTTTGGAAAATTATCCATCCAACAAACCTTACTTTTTAAGTGGCGGCATCGGTTTGGATTCCAAAGAAAAATTAAATGAGTTTTTAAAAAGTCCAGCATCAAAACACTGCTTTGCCATCGATGTGAACAGTAGATTTGAGACCGCACCCGGACTAAAAAATATTGACGACTTAAACTTATTCATCGAATCGCTTGAGAGCGATATTAACTAAAAAAAAGAAACCTATGAAGAGCTATCATGCAGATGAACGGGGGTATTATGGTGAGTTCGGAGGAGCTTTTATTCCCGAGATGCTTTACCCTAATTGCGAAGAGCTTCGGCAGAACTACCTGAGTATCATGGAGGAACCTTCATTCAAAGAAGAGTTTCATCAATTGCTCAAAGATTATGTAGGTAGACCCACGCCTCTTTATTTTGCCAAACGTCTTTCCGAGAAATATGGTACAAAAATCTACCTCAAACGGGAAGATCTATGTCATACCGGCGCCCATAAGGTCAATAATACCATTGGACAAATTTTGATGGCCAAAAAACTGGGCAAGAACCGAATCATTGCAGAGACCGGAGCCGGTCAGCATGGTGTGGCCACAGCAACTGTTTGCGCACTAATGGGAATTGAATGTATTGTGTACATGGGCGAGATTGACATTGCCAGACAGGCCCCAAACGTAGCTCGCATGAAAATGTTGGGTGCCGAGGTACGACCTGCCACATCGGGCAGTAAAACCTTGAAAGATGCCACGAACGAGGCCATTCGCGATTGGATCAACAATCCTGTGGATACCCATTATATTATTGGTTCCGTGGTGGGTCCCCACCCCTACCCGGATATGGTGGCCCGTTTTCAATCCGTGATTTCCGAAGAAATCAAAAATCAACTGCAAGAAAAAGAAGGACGCGAAAACCCAGATTATGTAGTGGCTTGTGTAGGTGGCGGAAGTAACGCTGCCGGTGCGTTCTATCATTATTTGGATACCCCAGAGGTAGGAATCATTGCTGTGGAAGCCGCAGGAAAAGGGATTCACTCGGGCGAAAGTGCCGCTACCTCAGCACTCGGGAAAGTGGGCATTATCCACGGTAGCAAAACCCTGCTGATGCAGACCCAGGATGGACAAATCACGGAACCATATTCAATTTCAGCTGGACTGGATTATCCTGGTGTTGGACCAATGCATGCCCATTTGTATGCCTCGGGCCGCGGGGAATTTATTTCCATTACCGATGATGATGCCATGAAAGCCGGAATGGAACTTTGCAAACTGGAAGGAATCATTCCAGCCATAGAATCATCTCACGCTCTGGCTATTTTTGAAGACAGAAAATTCAAGGAAGATGATGTGGTGGTGGTGAACCTATCCGGGCGTGGTGACAAGGATTTACAGAACTATATCGATTATTTTAAATTATAGATGTCAGATATCAGATATAGGACCCCAGTCTCAATACTCATATCTCACATCACAAATCTTGATTTATGAACAGAATCAAACAAAAATTACAAGAGGACAAAAAAATCCTTTCCATATACTTTTCGGCAGGTTATCCCAATTTAGATGATACCGTGAAAATCATCCATGATTTGGAAAAAAATGGGGTGGACCTCATCGAAATAGGGCTTCCATTTAGTGATCCCTTGGCCGATGGTCCCACCATACAGGCAAGTTCTACCGAGGCGCTTAAGAATGGTATGAACACCGCCTTGCTTTTTGACCAATTAAAAGATATCCGCAAAACAGTGAGTATCCCCTTGATCTTAATGGGTTATTTTAATCCCGTGCTTCAATATGGTGTGGAGGAATTTTGTGCCAAATGTCAAGAAATAGGAATCGACGGCCTTATCCTTCCAGATTTACCCTTGGATGTGTACAAAGAGGAATACGAAGCGATTTTTAAAAAACATGGTCTGATCAATGTATTTTTAATCACTCCGCAAACCAGTGATGAACGAATCAAAGCCATTGATAATGCTTCCGAAGGATTTATTTACATGGTGAGTTCTGCGAGTACCACAGGAGCCAAACAAGGATTTGGCGCAGAACAATCAGATTATTTTGAACGTATTGCAAACATGCAATTGAAAAACCCACAAATTGTTGGGTTTGGCATCAGTAATGCAGAAACTTTTGGGCAAGCGACTCAAAAAGCCAAAGGCGCGATCATCGGTTCGGCATTCATCAAACATTTAACAGAAAATGGTGTAGACGGAATTAGTGACTTTGTGAAGCAAATTCGTTAAATTTCAGCTTTTAAAATCAACACTGATTTACCTCATGAAGAAAACGCTATCCCTTGTTTCCCTACTCCTTACTTTTTCCCTTTTTGCACAGGATGATGTAGCCATAAAATCTCAAGTGGCCGATGCCATCAACGAGATTCGGGAATTTATTGCCATTCCCAACGATGCTTTGGATGCGGCTGATATGGACCGAAACATTATGTGGTTGAAGCGCAAATTCGGTGATAGAGGTTTTAACACTGCTGTTTTGGACACAGAGGGGCTTCCCTTGTTTTTTGCCGCCACGCCTGTTAGTGGGGACAAACCAACCGTACTAATTTACATGCATTTTGATGGTCAATCTGTTGATCCATCCAAATGGGATCAACCCAATCCTTACCAAGTGGTTTTGAAAGCACCAAAAGATGATGGTTTTGAAACGGTTTCCTTTGACGAGTTGGGAGATGATATCAACTATGATTGGCGTTTGTTCGGAAGGTCAACTTCTGATGATAAATCACCTATTGTGATGCTCTTGAACGCCATGGATTTGTTGAAGAAAAATGGCAAGGAAATTCCTTTCAATGTGAAGGTGATTTTGGATAGCGAAGAAGAAAAAAGCAGTAAACCTTTACCTGCTGCCGTAAAACAATATCGCGAACTATTGGAGTCCGATTTTTTAATGATTGTTGACGGACCTGTTCACACTTCGGAAAACCCAACGGTCGTTTATGGTTGCCGTGGTATCACCACCCTTACCCTAACGACTTATGGCCCTATTAAACCACAACATAGTGGACATTATGGTAATTATGCCCCAAACCCTGGGTTCCAATTGGCACAATTACTGGCCACAATGAAAGATTCTCAAGGTAGAGTGACCATTCCAGGATATTATGATGGTATTTCTATTGATGAAAGCACGGATTCTATATTAAAAAGTGTTCCTGACAGTGATGAGGCTATTGCAGAAAAACTTCAGTTTAAAACGGCGGAAAAGGTAGGTGGTTATTATCAAGAAGCCCTGCAATACCCCTCCTTGAACATTCGTGGATTAGGCTCAGGATGGGTTGGCGACAAGGCACGGACCATTGTTCCCGAAAGTGCCACAGCCGAATTGGATTTAAGGTTGGTAGTAGAGAGTGATGGTAATCGTTTAAAGAAATTGGTCAAGGACCACATTGCAAAACAAGGATACAACGTATTGGATCATGTCCCTTCCAAAGAAGAGCGCATGCAGTTTGATAAAATTGTAACCGTGGAAGAAGGTAGTGTTACCGATGCCTTTCGTACCGACTTGGACAATCCCTACGGTAAATTTATTGTGAACACCTTGAATCAAAGCTTTGGTGAAGAGGTAATTCAGATACGTACCATGGGTGGCACCGTCCCGATTTCACCTTTTATCAACGAATTAAAGATTCCTGCTTTTATCGTTCCTGTGGTAAATCCAGACAATAACCAGCACAGTCCTAACGAGAACATTAAAATTGGACAACTGGCCTATGGCATAAAGGCGTTTTATAGGATTCTATCCACAAACATGGACTAAAAATCAGAATGATAAAATATAAAAGCCCCGACTGTTCGGGGCTTTTTGACTTTTAAGCAACACTTAGATTATTATTCATTATTTCCTTTTTTCTTCCGTTGTCCAGGGGCATACGCCTTAGCACTTTTAGCACCCGTTCTTTTTTTTACTTGCCCTGGAGCCGTGCTACTTTTAACTGTTCCTCTATTAACTGTTCCACGATGTGCGGTGCACGATGCGATCAACATAATTAAAAATAGGGCAGTTGTAATTTTAAGTAAGTTTTTCATGATACTGATTTTGGGATTTAAGTCAATGTAGTAAATTCAACGAAAAAATCAAGCTAAAATTGACCAATCCTCCTTTTCACTTGACGAATATTGGGTTATCCGTGGTATATACTCTAATCTTAAAAAAAATCCCGATACTGCATCACCCTGAAATCCAAAGTGTTAAATCTAGGGTCTTTACTTTTTAAGTTTTTATAGGCTTGTAAACTTCCAACGGCACGATTGGCAGCTCCCGAAGGGGCGGTTAAAGAAACGGTTTTAACCGTTCTCGACTCCGCTCGAACTGACATTGGACTTGATTCGAGAGGCAATTCCAAATGATGGATTCTCGGAACTTCGTTGGAAACGACCTCTAGTTTTAGGCCATGCTCTTTCAATTGTTTGCGAAAGAAGTATTCGGGTCCATTTTTACTGTTCCCGCCCGTGAACAATAGTGTCTGGATATTCGGATATTTTTTCAGATAACCTACAAGATTCCGAAGCACCACATTTTGCATTCCCAAATCGGACGCATTAATTTTTTCTCGCTCCGCACTTTGGACAATATCGCAGACCCCTATTTTGTTTTCAACCAAAAAACGCTTTCGTTGTTCTACCGCTTCCTTTGTAGTTTCGTACTTTAAACCTAAATCAAAGATTCTATCTAAAATGGGCCAAAGTTGTCCGTTGCAACTTCCATAACAGAAATCTACATCCTGAGGCTTTAGTTCTCCCGTTGTAAATCGGGGAGGCGGCAAGGTTCCTACAATCAATTTTGTGGCCTCGGACAACAAAAAAGGTTCGTATGGATGAGTATGCTTAAATAGTTTTGACTCCAAAGTCTTTTTCCTAAGCCGAATTCCTACTTGCGTTTATGTTTCCGTACAAGGAACGTGTTACTATCTTTTCGTATAGCTCCTTGTACTCTGAATTTTGGGTAATGTGGTACAGGGCATTTTGCTGAATCACCAATAAAGGCAATACAATTTTTTCCCTGATTTTCACAGATTCTCGTGATACGGCTTCGTCCTCCATCAAAATTTTTAGTCCCGATATCTGCAACAGCATCTTTTTGGACAACTGAAATTCATTATGAAGAATGTTCCAGAAATCACCGAACTCTGGGTCTTCTTTCATATAGCTGGTCAAATCAAAGTTGGATTTGGCCAAGGACATCATACTATTCAACATTAGAGCCTTGAAGAAAGGAACCTCTTTATAAAGTTTTTTCACCTCATTTAATCGTCCTTCTTCTTTCATTTGCTGAATGGCGGAACCCAACCCAAAATAACCAGGGACATTTTGTTTCAACTGGCTCCAAGAACCTACAAACGAAATGGCACGAAGGTCCGACAAAGTCAATTGTTTTTTATTACCACGTTTTCCTGGCCTACTCCCAATATTGGCTTTGGTATAATATTTTAGGGTACTCCTATTTTCCAAGTAAGGAATAAATTTCTCGTGCTGTTTTAGAGCATCATATTTATCAAAACTGAGTTCAGAAAGTTCTTCAATCAGTTTTCGCTGGGCAGCAGAAATCGTATGTTCCTTACCAAAAAGATTATTGCTTAACCCCGCAGTGAGCAACTGTTCGGAATTATGAATAAACTGCTCCTTGGTGCCATAGGTACTGGTAATCGTCTGCCCCTGAATGGTAAGCTGTATCTCGTGATTGGCCACATCTTTTGTCTGGGCAGCATAGAATTTGTGGGTTTTACCTCCACCCCTTGCCGGCGGACCTCCTCTACCATCAAAGAAAATTGCGCTAACTCCATTTTTCTTGCAGACTTTGCTCAAAGTTTCTTTGGTCTTTAATATGGACCAGTTGGCTTTGAGGTAACCACCATCTTTGGTACCATCAGAAAAGCCTAGCATTATGGTGTGGATATCCCTTCTTCGCTCAAGGTGTTGTCTATATTGTGGAATATCGAACAAGGTTTGCATCACTTCTTCCGAAGCGTCCATACCTTTCATGGTCTCGAATAATGGAACAATATCAAAAGTAATTTCTTTCTCGTCCCAACCACACCATCTGAACAATCCGAACACAAACAATACGGAAAAAATACTTTCAGAATTACTGATGATGTAACGATTACATCCATCTTCTCCGTTCTTGTTTTGAATTGCTTTTAAGTTTTGGATATTGCTTATGGTGTCCTTTACGATTTCATCGTCAAAATCCTTTGGATTTAATTTGAAGTCCTCCTGAACCAATAACTTCACCAACTCTTTATCCTTGAGCTCACTTACACTTTCTTTGATGATTCCTTGTTTTTTCAATACGGTTTCCACTACCAATGCATGCTTGCTATGGTCTTGGCGAATATCCAGCGTGGCAAAATGTGTTTTGAAGATGTGAACCTTATCAATAAACTGGTCCAGTTCATCCAAATACAACCCGTGATAATGCTCAATCAAATTTCCCCTAACTGCATTCAAATGTTCAATTATTCCTTCATAGGAAATCAGTGCATTAGGATCGAACATGGCTTGGTACAATTTACCGCTCAACTCATTAAGCTCTCCTTGCATTCCTTTAAAGGTCAGTTTTTTACGGAGATCCTTCAATTCATTATAATAGCACTTCATTAAGGTCAACCTTAATTCATCGGCTACTTGTTTTGTAATGTCCGCTGTTACAAACGGGTTTCCGTCACGGTCACCCCCAGGCCAGAATCCCAGTTTCATAAGGTCGTAGTTCTCAAACTTATCGTCCCTAATATTGCTTTTTACATATTGGTACAATTCCCCAACAGCATCATAATACGTGTTTCGAAGAATATAGATAATGTTTTTCGCCTCATCCAAAGGCGTTGGTTTTTTTGCATTGATCAAGGATGTCAATCCCAATTGTTGAAGAGTAACATCAATATCATGGATTCTATCTTCATCTATCAGAGAGCGCAGTTCGGCGATAATATCCAAAACAGCAGGCGTATAAAACTGGGTAGGGTGAGCTGTTAAAACAATGCGTGCGCTAAAGGTTGATAGTTTTTTAGAGACCTTGTCCCAATTTTTGGTACGGTTCACTAGTTCAAAATAATCCTTGATGGTCAACGAACTACTGTATTCCTGCAGTTTGGGAAAGGCAGAATCTTCCACACTATCGTACAACACCACTTGGCGCTCTACGTACTGTACAATTCTGAACATAAAATCCAATCGTTCCCGTTCATCCTGAATATCTACAAAATTGGAAAAGAACACTTCCAAAATCTCTTGTGGCTCCTTACCTTCTTTTAGTCCTTTCTCGCACTGGTCGAGCAAAAGTGGGATAAGAATCCCAACATTTTCGACATTCTTGTAGGGCAAGCTCAAGAAAAGGCTATTATATATATTGAATTTATTGGTTACCGATTTTTTAAACTCTTCTAACCGTTTCGTCTGCTGCTGCATGAATATGTTTTAAGTAAGTGTTAAAAATAGACAAACACCCAAAGGTCGTGAATAATACATAACCTTTGGATTAATTTTAAGTGTATCACAATTTAAGGCACGCCTACTTCAATCGTAACAATATACCTTGTTGATTATAACTTAAAGATTACTTTGGATTTTACCAAAGTTTTTTATCGGATGAATACGGGTTCGTTTTTCTTTACCGTATGTTCTTCGCTGTACAGATATCCATCGTAGTCAAAATTTTTGATATCGTCCAATGTTTCGGCCCCAGTATCCAAAATGTATCTCACCATGGATCCTCGTGCTTTTTTGGCGTAGAAACTAATGACTTTGAGCTTGTCGTTTTTCCAATCCTTAAACACTGGAGCAATTACTGGTACCTTAAGGCTTTTAGGTTCAACAGCACTGAAGTATTCGTTACTGGCCAAATTAACAAACAATTCGCCATCCTTTAGTTCATTGTTCAAGGATTCGGTGATTTGGCCTTTCCAAAACTCGTACAAATTTTTTTTGCGACCTACCTTCAGTTGTGTACCCATTTCCAATCGGTACGGCTGCATCAAATCCAAAGGTTTTAAAACACCGTACAGACCAGACAAGATTCTCAAGGTATCCTGCAAGCGGTCCAATTTGTCTTCTGGGATGGTGTAAGCATCCAAACCTTGATACACATCACCATTAAACGCATAAATGGCCGGTCGGGCATTATCTTCGGTAAAAGGCAATGAAAATTGTTGGTTACGCTCCCAATTCAAGTCCGCCAATTTATCCGAAATGGACATCAATTCCGACAACGCCTTTGGCTTTTTCTTTTTTAAAACCGAGTTCAATTTTTCCGCTTGCTCCAAAAAATGGGGCTGACTATATTTTGATGTAGGCAAGGCCGTTTCGAAATCAAGTGACTTTGCGGGAGATATTACAATTTTCATCTTGTACTAGTTTTTGTAAAAATAACGAGGATTTTACTTTTTTGGAAGGGTATTCCAAAGGTGTTTTCAATCTTAAGATTGAAGAAAACTATGATTCGTGATGTATGGAATATCCACGCCACTTTTCAATGCAGTTCACTATATCCTCGGGCAGCTCGGAATCAAAACGCATAAACTCACCCGTAACAGGATGTTCAAAACCTAGAGTTTTGGCATGCAAAGCTTGCCTAGGTAAGACTTTAAAGGCATTCTCCACAAACTGTTTGTACTTGGTGAAAGTGGTGCCCTTTAAAATCTTGTCGCCACCATAACGTTCATCATTGAACAAAGTGTGACCAATATATTTCATGTGAACCCTAATTTGATGGGTTCTTCCAGTTTCCAACTTACAGGAAATTAAGGTAACATAACCAAAACGCTCCAATACTTTGTAGTGGGTAACCGCTTCTTTGCCCTCGTCGCCATCGGGAAATACCATCATCTGAAGACGATTTTTGGGATTCCGTGCTATATGTCCTTCGACAGTTCCTTCATCTTCCTCTACATTGCCCCAAACCAAGGCCACGTATTCCCGTTCGCTACTCTTATCGAAAAACTGTTGTGCCAAATGGGTCATTGCCGACTCTGTTTTGGCAATCACCAACAAACCAGAAGTGTCTTTATCAATCCGGTGCACCAAACCGGGCCTGTCCGAACTATTATTGGGCAAGTTTTCAAAATGGTAAACAAGTGCATTTATCAAGGTTCCCGAATAATTTCCGTGACCAGGATGCACCACCATACCAGCTGGTTTATTCACGACCAAAAGAGCATCATCCTCATAAACAATATCCAAAGGAATATCTTCTGGCGTCAACAAAAACTCATAAGGTGGATGTTCGAACATCACCTTTACCTCATCCCCGGCTTTTACCTTGTAATTCTGTTTTACAATGGAACCATTTACCCAAATGTGTCCTTTTTTGGCAGCTTGCTGAATTTTGTTTCTCGTAGCATTTTCGATAAAGTTCATCAGGAATTTATCCACACGCAGGGGCTCTTGGCCTTTAGAGGCCACAAAACCGTGATGCTCATAGAGTTCATCTTGAGATAGTTCATCTTGATTTTCCGATGTATCCATAATTAATTGGAGTCTGACTGTACCCTAGCGCTACCGGGAATGGTTCCGTTTCCACATATCAGCTCCACTTTGGAGGTTTTGGGCAATTTATCTCCGGGCTTTATATACTTCCCTTTGAATTTCATATTGTAGACCATGTCCTTGCCCAATTCATCAATATAAGTAACACGTTCCACTTCCAAACCTACGGCCTTTAGCATGGATGATGCGTTACGTTGGGTTACTTGGATAATATCCGGAACGCTTACCTTTTTATATCCTGATGGGTTGACCGTAAAATATATTTTACGGTTGGCCTTCACCTTATTCCCTGCCGGTGGGTTTTGGTCCAATATTGAAAATCTTGGATAATCTGGATTAAAATCTGAGGAGTCCAATACTTGATATCGCAACCCTGCTTCCTCAACTGCCTCTCGCATCTCCATTACCGACATCTTGGAAAAATCGGGCACTTCCACAAATTCACCATGGTTAGTTGTACCCTTTAACCATTGCAAGGCAACAAATACCAAAACCAAAACAGCCCCAGCAGCCAATCCAAGCTGGATTAAAAAAGTCTTACTTTTTAAAAAGTTGAAAAAATTTTTCATGTAGTTCACCTTAACGGAACAAATATAGGAAAGCCAACCCTTTTTTCTTTATTTTGGCTTTGCGATATTTTACAAGTCAATGAAAAAGAACATTGCCATCATAATGGGCGGCTATTCCAGCGAGCATAATATTTCGATTAAAAGCGGAAATGTAGTATTCAAATATCTGGATGCAAAAAAATACAATACATACCGAATCGTAATTACCAAAGAAAAATGGTTTTATCTAGATGAAGATAATCGGGAGCATCCAGTTGAGAAATCTGATTTCAGTATTAATGTTGATGGTAAAAAAATTCAATTCGATTGTGTTTTCAATGCCATACACGGAACACCGGGAGAAGATGGCTTAATGCAAGCTTACTTTGAACTCTTAGGGATTCCACAAACTTCCTGCAACCATTATGAGGCAGCGCTCACTTTTAATAAACGTGACTTATTGAGCACGCTAAAACCTTATGGCGTTCCCTGTGCAACATCCTATTTTTTAAACAAAGGCCAATCGGTTGACGAGAATGCCATCGCGGACAAAGTGGGGCTTCCATGTTTTGTAAAGGCCAACAGGGCCGGTAGCAGCTATGGGGTTTCCAAAGTGTACAAAAAAGAAGATTTGGGCAATGCTATCGAAAGTGCATTTAAAGAGGATACCCAAATCATTATCGAATCTTTTCTGGACGGCACCGAAGTTTCTGTCGGTGTTATCACCTACAACAACGAAGTGACCGTACTGCCTGCGACCGAAATTATCTCAGAAAACGATTTTTTTGATTTTGAGGCCAAATACATGGGCAAATCAAAAGAAATTACCCCAGCGCGAATAACAATAACGCAGGAATCCAATGTCAAGGAGTTGGCAAAGCACATTTATAAAATATTAGGACTAAAAGGGTATACTCGAAGTGAGTTTATTTTTATTGGTGATGAGCCACATCTGCTAGAAGTAAACACCACCCCTGGACTTACCGAAGAGAGCCTTTTGCCACAGCAGGCAAAAACAGCAGGAATTTCCCTCGAAGAGCTTTTTGATAGTGCAATTGTTGAAGCTTTGCGATAGAAACCTTATTTTTAAAAAACTTTATTCCACAACATGAGACGTGCATTGTTCCCCGGGTCCTTTGACCCACTTACTTTAGGACATTATGATATTATTAAAAGAGGCGTCACCCTTTTTGATGAACTGGTCATCGCCATCGGGATCAATGCAGATAAACAATACATGTTCTCCCTGGAAGATCGTATCAACTTTATCGAAGAGGCTTTTAAGGATGAGCCAAAAATTAAAGTGACGACTTATAAAGGAATGACAGTGGATTTTTGTAAAAAAATAGATGCCAATTTTATTTTGAGAGGATTACGGAATCCAGCGGATTTCGAGTTTGAAAAAGCCATTGCCCACACCAACCGAAAACTTTCCGAAATTGAAACTGTTTTTCTATTGACATCTTCCGGTAAATCGTACATCAGTTCCTCCATTGTTCGAGATGTTATTCGAAATGGTGGGGATTACACTGGCTTGGTCCCGGATACCGTTGTAGCTAAACAATAAAAAGACGGAGGGATGACTCCAAAACAAAGATTACAAATAGGTGTTTTCCTACAATGTTTTTTTTGTTTAACATAGCCCAATAAGGTGGATACAACATTAATAAGTGTTTTCACAACAATTACTCCCTTGGAAGATTCAATAATTATACTTTGGTCAGTAATATCTTAGTATAACGTTTTTTAAACATCCCCCCAGTTTTGAAAGCAGTTGAGAGAATCGACCAATTTTATTTACTAAAACAATTGCCCAAGGCAACCGCGCTTCTTTGCGAAAAAGGTAACTTGCTCGATGCCTCCATTTCATGGCTAGAACTTTTTGGTTTACCTCCTCATGACAAGAATCAACAAACCAAAATTTTTACATTTTATCCAGAGGTTTTGGACCTCGGACAAAAACTCCAAGAGAACAATTCCTTTACCTTACAACATAATTTAGAAAGCGATAACGGCATTCGTCATTTAAAAAGTTATTTCACCCCTTGGTTCGATAAAAAGGAAAATGTGATCGGGACCATAGTACAGGTGGATGATATTACCTCGGAAATTGAAAAAGAAAATCAGATAAAGTGGCTTAACAATGTTTCGGAGATCAAGGTAGAAGTTTCCAAAACAGGTTGGTGGGAATATGATGTTGAAACGGAACAACTCACTTGGTGCAAGGAAACCAAACGCATTCATCAAGTTCCAGAGAGCTACCAACCCACTGCCCTTGATGCTGTCAATTTTTTCAAACCCGGATATAGTCAAAATAAAGTTTCCATGCTTTTCCATAAGGTCAATGTAACACATCAACCTTATGATAATAAACTAATGTTGATCACTTTCAATGGTGAAGAAAGATGGGTTCAAATAACTGGAAAACCTATTTTTAAACATGGGAAAGTCGAAAAAATAGTCGGAACCATAAAAGACATCCATGACCAAGAAATGGCCGAAACCAGAGTAAAGGAACATCAACAATTACTCTCCACCCTGGTAGATAGCCTTCCTTTGAATGTTTACGTAAAAGATCTAGAGTCCAGAAAAATATTGGTAAATAAAGGTGAGTGCAAATATTTTAACAAAAGCGCAGAACAACTTATTGGTAAAAACGACTTTGACCTTTACAGCGAAGAAATAGCCAAGGTTAGCAAGGAGGAAGACTTAGAGGTTATAAAACACCTCACCCCTATAATTGGTAAAGAAACCAAAAGCACACTCAACGGAAAAACCACATATTTTCTAACTTCAAAAATTCCACATTTTGATTTGGATGGTAAAGTATGTGGGCTCATAGGAATGAGTTTGGACATCACCAGCATGAAAAAGAAAGAGGAACAACTGCGTGGCTTGATAGACATCACCTCCATGCAAAACCAAAAACTCATCAGTTTTGCACATATTGTCTCGCATAATTTAAGATCTCATTCTGCAAATTTCTCTATGCTTTTAGGGTTCTTAAACTCAGAAAAAGATCTAAAAGAGCGACATCGCATTATAAAAATGCTTTCACAAGCTTCCGATAGTTTGTTGGAAACCTTAGGCAACCTCAATCAAGTAGTGGATATCAATACCAATACAACGGTAAAAAGAAAACCACTTAACCTCAACAAGAACATTACAAAGGTTTTACAAAACCTTTCCGCCTTATTGGCCCAGGATAATTCCCAAATTGTAAACAATGTCGCAAAAAACATTCAAGTAAACTGCGTACCTGCTTATTTGGATAGTATAATACTCAATCTTGTTTCCAATGCGGTAAAATATAAAAGCCCCAACAGAGTGCCCATTATCACCCTAAATGCCGTTAAGTCGAAAGAAGGTGTTTTACTGAGCATTTCCGATAACGGAATAGGAATAGATTTGGATAAATACGGTGATAAAATATTCGGAATGTACAAAACATTCCACAACAGAGAAGATGCCAAAGGCTTTGGTCTTTACCTTGTAAGGAATCAAATTGAGGCCATGGGCGGAAGTATAACAGTGCAGAGTGAAATTGACAAAGGCACTACATTTAATGTGTATTTTAATGAAGAAAGTTAATTGTATTTTTATTGTGGACGATGATCCCATTACCGTATTTGGCATTAAAAAAATGTTGAAATCCGTCGCTAGTTGCGATGACATACAAATCTTTCAAAATGGATTTGAAGCTTACGAGGCCATGAAAGAAAGACAGGAAAAAGGAAAAGCTATTCCCGATGTAATTTTTCTGGACATTAACATGCCCATTATGGATGGGTGGGACTTTCTTGATGAATTGATCGCATTGGACATTGATGAACATATTACCATTAATATGATTACTTCATCCATAGATCCTCTGGACTACAAAAAATGGAATGGTTTTAAAGACAAATGTCCTTATGTTCTCAACTTTAAGAACAAACCAATTTTTAAAATAGAATCCAATGACCTTGGCTCCATTACTGCTGCTTCATAAATCATAATAATCCGTATTTTTGGGGCAGTCAGGCACATGCTTTTGTGTAAACCAAAGTTCCCAAGTATTTTGAAGTATATTGTTTTTTTTTCAGCCTTAATCCTTTTCATATCCTGTGAATCCGAAACACAGGATGAAAAACCCTCTTATCCGACCTATTTTGAATCATCCGAAGGAAAAGAAACGGCAACCTATCAACAAACCATTGATTATTACATCACCCTTGCACGTGATTTTCCAGAAATAAACATTCACACTATTGGTAAAACCGATAGTGGCTATCCACTGCACACAGTAACCTTTAATCCTGATGGTGATTTTAACTATGAGAATATCCGAAAGGAAAAATCCATTATCCTCATAAACAATGGTATTCACCCAGGCGAAAGCGATGGTATAGATGCCACCATGATGCTTTATAGGGACTTGGCCACTGGTAAAGTAAAAATGCCCACAAATACAGTACTGGTAACCATACCCATTTACAATGTAGGTGGTTCCCTTAACAGAAACTCCACTACACGGGCCAATCAAAATGGCCCCCAAGAGTATGGATTCCGAGGCAATGCCCGCAATTACGACCTCAATCGGGATTTCATTAAAATGGATACCCAAAACGCTAAAACCTTTGCTCAAATATTCCACATGGTAAAGCCGGATATTTTTATAGATAACCATGTGAGCAACGGAGCCGATTACCAATACACTTTGACACACCTTTTTACGCAGCACAATAAAATGGGTGGAGAAATGGGAGAATATCTCCACAATACTTTAATGCCAAGTCTTGAAAATTCGTTGACCGAAAAGGAATGGGACATTACACCTTACGTAAATGTATTCAATATTCCACCTGAGATGGGGTTTAGTCAATTTATGGACCACCCTCGTTATTCAACGGGCTATACCACGCTTTGGAGTACCTTGGGCCTAATGGTGGAAACCCATATGCTGAAACCCTACAAACAACGTGTTGAAGGCACCTACGAACTTATGCAAAGTCTAATCGAAGTAGTTGAAGTAGAGCATGACAACATAAAATCCCTCCGTAAAAAAACTTTGGAGAATAATTTGGAGCTTTCCGAATATTACTTCAACTGGCAAGTGGATACTACGCAAAGTTCCACCCTAAACTTTAAGGGTTACGAAGCAGAACAATTGACTAGCGAAGTCACTGGACTTCCAAGATTAAAATATAACCGTGACAAACCATTTACCAAAGAGACGGTTTATCAAGATTATTTTTACCCGGTAGACACCGTTAAAGTGCCAGAAGCTTATATTGTAAAACAAAGTTGGAAAAAAGTAATAGAACGATTGGATGCCAACAAAATCCAATATTCCCCAATCACAAAGGACACCACCCTATCCGTAGAAGTATACAAAATAGTAGATTACAACACCAGAAACACTCCCTACGAAGGTCATTATCTACATTCGAACACTCAAGTAGTAAAAAGCGCCAAGAAAATTCATTTTAGAGAAGGTGATCTATTGGTACCGACTCATCAGCCAGGAATTAGATACCTAATGGAAACTCTGGAACCACAGGGGGTCGACTCATTTTTTAACTGGAACTTTTTTGATACTGTACTTCAACGCAAAGAGGGATTCTCTCCATACGTTTTTGAAGATGTGGCTTTGGAAATGTTACAAAAAGATTCCCTACTGCTACAAGAATTTGAATCCATAAAAGAAAAGGATCTTAATTTCGCCAACAATTGGTATGCACAGTTGAATTGGATTTTTGAACGCTCGGAGCATTTTGAAGAAGCTTACCTGACCTACCCAATTTACAGGGTGGCAAAGAACAGTGATGCATCTGGATTACTTTCTAATTAAAAGGCCAATCCTCGAACAATATCTTAATGTTGTGATATGAATTCTTTAATGCTTTTTTGGTCTTTTTAGGGCCTTTCCACTTCACGCGTTTAATCCCTTCGGATTTTTCGGGAACCAATTTTCCACTGTAATCGGTGGTCATTATAAACCAATGCGTTTGTTTTAATCGGTATTCTCCGTTTCTTCTAAAAATGTGGAACGTTGTATGGAGAAATCTTTCTATTTCCAGATTTTTTACGCCGGTTTCCTCCTCCACTTCCCTGATTGCTGCTTTTTCTATGGACTCGCCCTTATCTACTTTTCCTTTAGGTAAATCCCACTTTCCGTTTCTGTAAATAAACAAGACTTTTCCCTTCTTGTTGATGACAAATCCCCCACCAGCGACCACCACCGGAATTTTATGCATAAAAAGTTTTAGGATTTTTTCCTCATCAGGATGATACAGGTAAGCTTTTTTAATTTTCTTTTTGGACAATAATCGAATTGCCTCAACAATGGAATCACCATCCAAAGAAAACAAATTACCATTGGAATCCTGGGGGCGCTCGTTTGTTAAAATCAGTGGAGCCTCATTAACAAAAACTTCATACATTTGCGCAATGGTTTTAAATAAGGAAATCGCAAAAAAAACAGCCGAGCTGTTATTACAAATTAATGCAATAAAGTTGGAACCTGAAAATCCTTTTACATGGGCCTCAGGTTGGAAATCTCCTATTTATTGCGATAATAGGATTATGCTCTCTTACCCCATGGTAAGAAATTTTGTCAGGGAAGAAATTGCAAAGCAAGTTGAGCAACTCTACGGAAAGCCCGATGTAATCGCAGGAGTAGCCACAGGTGCCATCGGAGTCGGCATTTTAGTCGCCGAAGCTCTGGGACTACCTTTCGTTTATGTAAGGCCAAAGCCAAAAGAGCATGGTAGGCAAAACCAGATTGAAGGTTATTTTGAACCTGGACAAAGTGTGGTGGTCATCGAGGATTTGATCAGTACGGGCAACAGTAGCCTTAATGCGGTCAAGGCACTCAAGGAACAAAATGCGGATATTAAGGGGATGATCGCCATTTTTACTTACGGTTTTCCCGTTTCCTCGGAGAACTTTGAAAAAGAAGGCGTGGAACTTCATACGCTTTCAGATTACGAAAACCTGATTGAGCAAGCTTCCGACACCAACTATATCCAAGAAAACCAATTACAGACATTATTAGAGTGGAGATCCAATCCACAGGAATGGAAATAAAATTTTACAATGCATATCGAAGCCCCAAAAAAACAAGTAGCGAAAAGCGACAAAGAAGTATACGAGTTCTTAACGGATATCAAAAACTTCGAAACCTTAATGCCCGATAATATTGACAAATTTGAACTATTGGATGAAAACACATTCAAATTTGCTTTAAAAGGCATGCCCGAAATCGTTCTTAGGCTCAAGGAACAAAATCCGCATGATAAAGTAGTGTTAGGTGCAGCGAGTGACAAACTTTCCTTTACACTAACTGCGGACATTACTCCTTTGGGAGAAAATGAAAGCGAGGTTGGATTAAGTTTTGAAGGGCAGTTCAATGCCATGATGGCCATGATGATCAAAGCACCTATTACCAATTTTATGGGAACCCTGTCCAACAATATGGACAAAATTGGTTAATAAAGCAGAGAAACTTCCTTTAGATTAAATTCCTTGAACACATGGTCCTCCAATTCTAGGATCAATTTCCCCTCTGCCGACACCTTTCGGATGTACCCCATGAACATTTCGCCATTGGCATCGGTAAAGGTCGATGGTTTATTTTTTCTAAAGAGTACCTTTTCATAGGCAGGCAATAATTGGTTGACCGATTTTCCCTCTATGCCCTCCAATTGAAACCTAATGTGTTCCAGAATCTTGTAAAGAAGCTCATCTATGGCATAGGTTCGCCCCATTATCGACTTTAAGGACGACGCTTTGTCCAAACCTGCAAAATTAGTTTGGTTTACATTTAAGCCTATTCCGATAATCGAATGACCAACCTTGTCTCCTTTTAACACATTTTCAATCAAAATACCACAAATTTTCATGGAACCTGACATAATGTCGTTGGGCCATTTCACCTTGACATCGGGTACAGAAAGCTCCTTCAACGCATCATAAACCGCCAAAGAAATTGCAATGTTCAAAACAAATTGATGCCGTACCAACAGTGTATCAAAGTTTTTCAAAACACTGAATGTTAGGTTTTTACCGTCTTCAGACTGCCAATTGGTTCCCATTTGCCCTCTCCCCTTCAGCTGCTTTTTGGCAACAACAACCGTATAATCCGGAGGATTTTTGGCACGTAACAAATCCTTTAAATACAGATTTGTGGAATCCGTGGCATCAAGTTTGAGTATCTGAAATTGTTTTCCCAATATAGCAAGCCTTTATGATTTGTTAAAAACTAGGGCTAAGAAAACAAAAAAAACATAACTTTGTAAAAACTAAAATTTTTGAATGCAGAAAACAAAAGCTAGCGCAGATGAATTGATTGCCTTGATCCTAGAAGGAATAGAAGACGTTAAAGGAGTTGATATAAATCTACTGGACCTTAGGGAAATCGAAAATACAGTTTGTGACTACTTTATCATCTGCAACGGTACTTCCAACACACATGTAAACGCAATTGTATCCTCCGTCCAAAAAAAGGTGAGCAAAGCATTACACGACAAGCCTTGGCATGTCGAAGGCTCTGAAAACGCCGAATGGGTGCTGATGGATTATGTTAATGTTGTTGTACATGTATTTCAAAAACACATTAGGGAATTTTATGACATTGAAGGACTTTGGGGAGATGCCAAAGTTACTATGGTGGAAAGCAGTTACAATTCTTAAGAAAAAATGGCAAAAGAAAACAACCCAAATAATAATACCCCAAAGAAGCCACGTTTAAGTTCGTGGTGGATATATGGTGTGGTCATCGCTTTGATAATTGGCTTCCAATTTTTTGGAGGGAGCAGTTTTTCAAGTACTGAAAAAACCACAACTTCTGAACTACAGGAATTTTTACGCAATGGTGACATTTCCAAAATTGTCATCATTACCAATACACGTCAAGCCAAGGTTTTCCTTACCGAGGAAGCTCTTAAAAAAGACGTCCATAAAGGTGTAGCCGAAAAACCACTGTTCCCTTCAACGGGCTTGGTTCCCCAGTACGTTCTGGATTATGGTGACCTTCAGATTTTCCAAAATGAAATTACGGAAATCAAAAAGGAGAACAATCTGGACACCATTGTGGAGTTTGACACGGAATCCAATGTGCTCGGAGAAATCTTTTTAACCCTGCTCCCATTTGCGCTTATTATTGGTATTTGGATTTACCTAATGCGCAGAATGTCCGGTGGTGCTGGTGGTGCTGGTGGTGGACAGATATTTAATATTGGAAAATCCAAAGCCAAACTATTTGACGAAAAAACAGATACCCGCACATCATTTAAAGATGTTGCCGGTCTGGAAGGAGCTAAAGAGGAGGTTCAAGAAATAGTAGAATTCCTTAAAAACCCTGATAAATACACCTCCTTAGGGGGTAAGATACCGAAAGGAGCATTATTGGTAGGCCCTCCTGGAACAGGTAAAACCTTATTGGCGAAAGCCGTGGCAGGCGAAGCCAAAGTTCCATTTTTCTCATTATCTGGTTCAGATTTTGTTGAAATGTTCGTAGGTGTTGGTGCATCAAGGGTTCGAGATTTGTTCAAACAAGCAAAAGACAAATCCCCCGCCATCATTTTTATTGATGAAATTGATGCCATTGGACGCGCAAGGGGCAAAAACAATTTTACAGGTTCCAACGATGAACGAGAAAACACCTTGAATCAGTTACTGACCGAGATGGACGGTTTTGGCACCAATACAAATGTTATTGTACTTGCCGCAACCAACCGTGCCGATGTATTGGACAAAGCTTTAATGCGTGCAGGACGTTTCGACCGTCAAATTTATGTTGACCTACCCGACCTTAACGAGAGAAAAGAGATATTCGAAGTACACCTTCGACCTATTAAAACTGCCGAAACCTTGGATTTGGACTTTTTGGCCAAGCAAACTCCAGGTTTCTCCGGTGCCGATATTGCCAACGTTTGTAACGAAGCGGCACTTATCGCTGCCCGTAAAGAGAAAAAAGCGGTGACCAAACAAGATTTCTTGGATGCCGTGGATAGAATCGTTGGTGGACTGGAAAAGAAAAACAAAATAATCACCCCTAACGAAAAGAAGACCATTGCATTCCACGAAGCAGGACACGCAACTGTAAGCTGGATGCTGGAGCATGCCGCTCCTTTGGTGAAAGTAACCATTGTTCCTCGCGGACAATCTTTGGGAGCTGCCTGGTACTTACCAGAAGAGCGCTTGATTGTTCGTCCAGAGCAAATGTTGGATGAAATGTGTGCTACCATGGGAGGTAGGGCCGCTGAAAAAGTGATGTTCGGTAAAATTTCAACAGGTGCATTGAGCGATTTGGAAAAAGTAACCAAACAAGCTCGTGCCATGGTAACGATATACGGGCTGAATGAGGAATTGGGCAACATTACCTATTATGATTCATCAGGTCAGAACGAATACGGTTTCACTAAGCCCTATAGCGAGGAAACAGCCCGAAAAATTGACCAAGAGATTTCCAAAATGATTGAAAAGCAATATCAACGGGCTATCCAATTGCTAGATGATAATAAAGATAAGCTTACGGAACTTGCAGAAAGACTTTTGGACAAAGAGGTTATTTTCAAAGATGATTTGGAAAAGATTTTCGGCCAAAGACCTTTTGAAAAAGAGGAAGAAGAACTTGAGCCTGCCAAATAAGATTATTGGGTAAAGTCTAATCAATAGAATTATATTGATTCAGTAGAAAAGAACAAGAACCATTAATGGGAGTTTTTAAAAAACTTTTCGGAGGAGGGAAAAAGGTTTCCAAGGAAACTACGGAAACCCGTGGTGACCATATGCCCGATTTAAAAATTCCCGTGGATGAAAAATTCACCATTTACTTTAAAAAAAATGGTGGAAAGTTTATTTACTGTGAAGACTTTGCCGAAGTCTCAGAAGCACTCAAAAACATTATTTCTGAAAACGATTGGCAAAACCATCTTTTTTTCTCGATGGACCCACGGCTGGAAACCCGCTTTGCAACAGAAAACTTGGAGTTTACCGGAATCCGTAGCGAAAGTGATATTTTCTTTACCACATGTGAACACTTAGTCGCCCATAATGGTTCCATTTTGGTATGCTCCAATCAAATCAAAGAAAAAAAATTAGACGAACTGCCCTCTAATCTAGTGGTTTTCGCTACCACCAGTCAGTTGGTGGACTCCATTAGCGAAGCACTTAAAATTATTAAAGAACGCTATCAAAAAAATATTCCCAATAACATTACCACTTTAAAGCACTTTCAGCAAACACCCGAAAATAAAGATGACTTTCTTTCTTACGGAAGTGCCTCAAAAAATGTATATCTTTTACTCCTAGAAGATTTCTAAATACATGAGAGAAATTTTAAGACGCTCCATTACCGGGGTTATTTACGTGGTACTTCTCCTTGGTGCTGTATTTTTGAGCTCGGATGCCTTCGACTTCCTATTCATGGCATTTGGTCTTGCTTGCCTGTACGAATTTAAAAGAATTGTGCACCTCAAAGGATATTACATTTTTGTGGCCTATCTCTCACTTTGGTGGGTTTTCATTTATTTGACAAATGATAGTACCGCAGTCAACTTGCTTATGTTATGTACCGTTGCAGTTGACCTTGCCCTACTAATGTTTCTTTTTTCAAAAGAGCCAAGGAAATTCACCAATTTTCAAAAATTTATCATAGGCCTTTTATATATAGGAGGAGGTTGTATTTTTCTAACAATGATTCCTTACAAACATGAAAGTTTTGCCCAATTTTTGATTATGGGCATCTTTATCTTGATATGGGTCAATGACACATTTGCCTACTTAGTGGGAAGAACTTTGGGCCGTACGAAGCTATTTCCTGCAGTTTCCCCAAAAAAAACCATTGAAGGTTCTGTAGGAGGTCTTATTTTTGCACTGGTAGCCGCCTATTTTTTATCGTGGTACGAAACAAGACTTACGGTAACGGAGTGGATGGCAATGGCTTGTTTAATAGTGGTTGCAGGGAGTTTGGGCGATTTATTGGAATCAAAGTTCAAGCGTATGGCCGGAGTAAAAGATAGCGGAGCTATTTTACCGGGGCATGGCGGAATTTGGGACCGATTGGATAGCTTGGTGTTTGCTGCGCCTTTTGCGTATTTGATCTTAAATATATTCTCCTATGTTTCATAAAGAGGGGCAAAAAATTATTATAACCACTTTTTTTATAGTGGTCGCCGCCGTTTTGGCCGCACAATACTATATTGATGTGGAATGGGCTCGGTTGGCCGTTCAAATTGCCGCACTTTTGGTTTTGATAGCCATTCTGCAGTTTTTTAGAAACCCGAAAAGATTGGTCACCCCAAATTTTGATGAAATTTTGGCCCCCGTTGATGGCAAAGTTGTTGTAATCGAAGAGGTTGATGAACCGGAGTATTTCAAAGAAAAAAGAAAACAGGTATCCATATTCATGTCGCCCACCAATGTGCATGTGACCCGTTACCCTGCCAGTGGTACGGTAACCTATTCAAAATATCACCCTGGGAAGTATTTGGTGGCCTGGCACCCAAAATCCAGTACGGAAAACGAACGCACAACAATTATACTCCACACCCCTAAGTTCGGTGAAATAGGATACAGACAAATAGCTGGTGCCATGGCACGCAGAATCGTAAACTATGCCGAAGAGGGAGAACAAGTAACTCAAGGGGAAGATGCCGGCTTCATTAAATTTGGCTCTCGAGTAGATTTATTGTTGCCTTTGGACTGTGACATTACCGTTGAATTAAACCAAAAAGTAGTTGGGGCACGTACTTGTATTGCCTCTGTAAGACCGTTGGATGATTAGTGAAGATCTAAATAAGAGATTTAACGACGCCGTTAACTTTGTTAACGACTACACGGATCCTTTGCCCGCAGATTTGTTATTAAAGCTATATGCTTATTTTAAGATCGCCAACAAGAACTTTGACAATCCAGGAAGTAGAACACCACTCATCAATGCATTCAAAGCAAACGCTCTGTTTCAAGCCAAAAGAATAAGCGTAGAGGAAGCGATGGAAAAATATGTTGCCTTGGTGGAGAAGGAGCTAAAATCACTCTAAGAAGCCAAATCTGGCGTTGCGAACGACTTTTCAAAATACGTAAAGTAAATACCTCCAAAAATCGTAACCAAAAAATATAGGGCCACTACATAGCTGCCTAAAGATAAGTACTCATTGATTCCGAACCAATCGTTCGTAAAATATATCAAGGCCATTCCCCCTACTCCCCGAATCACTTCGATCCAAACTGCATAATTTTTACGATCCATTAAAGTGGTATACCCATAAATACCCACAAAAATGAAAGCCCCGAACAATAATAGCCCATCAAAACCAATCTCTGAATAACTGTAGAACATAAACAGCATCAAAAAAGTAGTAACAATCAATTGAAAAAGAGCATATATCTTAAGGGAAGAGGAGGTTTCTGGTTGATATTTCCTGAAATTGTACACATTCTCAATAATGGTAACCGGATATCTTTCTTTTACATCCTGTGGTCGCCAACCCGTAGGCATAAACCAAATACGCAACTTGTCCCAATAACTTTTAGTGCGCCATGCATCCAGGATCAATCGCCATAAATGTTGAAAATTGATAATGATGGGATTCCATGTGTTTGCAGGTTTCAGTACACCGTACTGCGGTGGCACCTCATCCAATTCCTCTTGAAAGGTTCCGAACATTCTGTCCCAAACACAAAAAATCTGTCCAAGATTCTTATCTATATATTCCTTATTTATGGCATGGTGAACCCGATGTTGCGACGGGGTAACGATTACATATTCCAAAACCCCCATTTTACCAATATGCTGAGTGTGGTACCAGAATTGGGCAAACAGATGTATCGGTGCCAAAATAGCTATTACTTGGTTTGGGACCCCGAACAACGCGGCCGGAATCAATAAAAGCGCATAGTATCCCAATAAATTGGAAATAGGCTGTCGAAGTGCACATGCTAAATTAAACTCCTCACTGCTATGATGAATCACATGCTGGTTCCAAAAAAAGTTGATATGATGACTTAACCTATGATTCCAATAGCCTGCAAAATCCAGAGCTATGAAAGCTACCACCCAAACCAACCAAGTTGCCTTGATTTCAATCAATGCCAGATGTTCCAATAAAAAAGGATAGCTCACCAGAATAAGTACAAGCCCCAAAGAATCTTTCACCACATTGGTCAGACCGGAGCTAAGACTGCTCACGGTATCCATAAGGTTGTGTTTTTGATCTTTTACAAAACGGCCATAAAGTATTTCAACAAGTACTAGGCCGATAAAAAACGGTGTAGCATATAACAATGCCGTTGCATACGATTCCATTTCAAAAATTTAAGCTTTGCTCAATGCAAGAATGGGATTATATGCCATAAGTTACTCCAAATTTTTAAATAATTGAATATCGTTGGCATCCGTTAGATCTGGAATGTGCTCGGAGCGGGGTATGCAAAAAACGCTTCGTGGCTGTTCACCCACCAAAATTGCAACAGCTTTGGGCAATTCTTTTTCATCGCGGACGGGATCTACGGGACAATTCTTTAAATATGGATAAATTTCCACTCCCGAAAAACTAAAAATGTTCATGCTCACCCGAAGCTCGCCTGAAGCATCTTTATATTTGGGAACATCTTCCACATTTGGTTTTTCAATAATTTTCTGCAAAAATCCATCCGAAGAAATGTCCATTATCGCAAACTTGGCAATTCGTTCTTCGGTGTAATCAAATCCCGAGCTCCCGTAACTGATCAAGGCATGGGGAGCAGCTCTATCTGCCCGTAAATCTTTTAAAGCCCCAACAGAATAAAGGTTATCTCCATTGCAAACCGTAAATATGGTTTGCTTCAATTCAGGATACTGATCCAAACATTGCTGTAATGCATCTGCAGTGCCCAAAGGTTTTGTTCTGCCTTGGGGCACATTTTGAATGGCAAGAAACACGTCCATTTCAGATGGAAATCCGCCATTATCCTTCAAATTCTGAAAGGCTTGGTTTTCTGGGCTGGTAATCAGATACAATTTGGTATAACCTGCTTCCAGAGCATTCTTAACCAAGTAGTATAAGAACGGTCTCTCATTTTTCCCTACGGGAATCAAGCTTTTATGGGGGATGTTTTCCATAATACCCTTTTGCCCCTCCCTAGCTTTTAAACTTCGCTTCATTCGGGAAGAAGCGCCACCTACCATAATGATCAAACTCGTATTCTCCATTGCCATTAACTTGTTAATTCCACGGCATAAACCGCTTTGGCACCTTTACTCAAAAATGCCTGTTTTACTTGCTCTTCTATGAATTCAGTTACCATCGCCACCATGCAGCCTCCGCCGCCAGAACCAATTATTTTTGTTCCAATTGCCCCGGCATTTCGCGCAGCATCCATCATCTCGACCATTTCCAAAGGTGTGTTCTTAATTTCACTTTGAAGAATGATTTGGTGTTGATTCATTAATTCTCCCAATGCTTGGATATTTGGATTAGGATTCAGCAGTTCTTTCTTTGCTTCCAACGTAATGTGATAGTTATAAATAGTTGAGTACCAATATCCTTGAAGCTCTTCTGGAACCAAGTCTAAATATTTTTCATAGTCATCCAATGTTGCATGCTTCAATTCAAACTCCGGATGGATATTTTTAACCGCATCTACTGCTTTTTGCGCATACACTCGGGCATTTTTCAGCACTTCCAAGGTCTTTTTGGGCACACCCGACTCTGCAACCAAAAGTTTTCCCAGATTTGCGTTCAAGCGCGTGCTCTCTCCACTTTGGGAGTCAATATAAATAAGTCCTTTTTGGGCTATGGTATACTGGTCCATTAACCCCCCGGGCTGATCAAAAAACAACACTTCGGCCTCATAGGCCCATCTTCCAATTTGATAATCACTGATTTCTTCCGATTTACCCTGTGTTGCAACCAAAAATCGAATCCATGCCACCACCAAAGCGGAGGAACTGGACAATCCTGCATTCACGGGAATGTTTCCTGAGATTTCGATATCGTAACCTTGTTCAAACTCAAAACCTTGTACTTTCAAAACCGACATCACGGACCTGAAGTAATCACCAGGCTCAACTGATTTCAAATCATCATCCAATGCAATGGTCGATTCTTGATGCAAATCCAACAGATTTAAAAAAAACTTTTTTTCAGAATTCGGGTTTGCCTTTAAATTAATGTATCGGTCAATGGTCCCTGCAATGACAGGCAATCCCAAATAATCTTGATGGTCGCCGTAAAAACAGATTCGGGCGGGTACTTTTATTTCAATCATTAATGCGGTCTAGTTAACTTATAATTTGCAATGGTTCGGTATCCTTCCAATTGCCTCGGGTAAAGTCAGGGAATGGTTGCGGTGCCCCACCACTGGCGACGGAACGTTCACTCAAGGGAGAGACAGCACTCCACAAGCATCCTTCATACACATTTTGGTCCAATGGAAGTCCTTTTTGCAGACATTCCACTATGCGGTACACCATTATTCCGTCCATACCACCATGTCCACTGCCCTTTGCAGCTTCGTTCAAGCGCTTGTAAAGGGGATGATCATATTTTTCATATAACTTTTCGAGTTGTTCCCCTTGCACCCAAGAATGGTGATCTTTGGTGATGCCTTCCACGCCGCCTTCCAGGGCTACGCGGGTCGGAAACCCTGCCAAAGCACCTTTGGTTCCCTGAACCAAGTTGAGTCGGGAATAGGGCCTGGGGCTGGTCTCGTCCCATTGTACCATAATCGTCTTTCCCAAAGTTGTTTTTATGATGGAAGTGTTTAAATCGCCTCCCTTAAAATCGAGTTGGTTCCATTTATGGTCAGCCGGATAGTTTTTTTCAGCATACAGTTCGCGCCCTCTTGCGGGCGTAGAGAAAGAAACTAAACTACCAAAGGTATCTTCTTGCCTGGCCAAGCTCATGTATTGAGCAACGGGGCCCAAACCATGGGTCGGGTAGAGGTTACCATTTCGTTTGGCGTAGTGGTATGTCCGCCACGAACCTGTACCTCGCTCCTGCTCCTCCATTTGCCAACGCAATTCGTGAATATAGGCAGCTTCTCCGTGTAAAATTTCACCCACTACTCCTTGTCTGCACATATTGAGGAACATCAGCTCATCGCGACTGTAGTTTACGTTTTCCAACATCATGCAATGTTTTTGGGTGCGTTCGCTGGCATCCACGATATCCCACATATCTTGAATTGTGGTAGCGATGGGCACTTCAACAAAAGCATGTGCCCCACTTTCCATGGCGCCAATCGCCATCGGGGCATGGTTTACCCAATTGGTAGCAATGAACACAATATCGGGCTGGACTTCTTTAAGCATGATTCGCCACTTGTCCTCATCACCCCAGTATTGGGCTATATTTTTGTGTTGGTTAGGACCGCTGACCTCTTTGACCCATTGAGTCTTTTCTTTCACCAAATCCTCATAGAGATCGCAGATAGCGACCACTTCAGTTCCTTCCAAAGCGGCAAAAAACTTAGCATGGGTTCCTCCCCTAGCCCCCACTCCTATAAAAGCGGCACGTACTTTTTCCAATTTAGGAGCAGCAAATCCACCCATATAGGTTGAAGAAAAAGGTCTTTCGGAATTTGCTTTTAAATAACTAGGGACGATGGAAACTGCGGCGGCGGTCAACGAAGTTTTTTGGATAAAACTTCTTCTATTGAGGTTTTTCATGGGTTATCAAGTGGTTGGTTATTATCCACCCCCAAAGTATGAAAAATAAAAAGAAAAGGGAAGCAAGCTTCCCTTTTCAAAATCATTACGATATGTAATCCATAATTATTTCAAACTAGCCAAACTCTTTTCCAAAGTTTCTATTTTGGCTTCAGCATCGGCCGCTTTTTTACGTTCCATGGCTACCACATTTTCAGGGGCATTGTTCACAAAGCGCTCATTACTCAACTTCTTTTCCACAGACTTCAAAAATCCTTTAGTGTAATTAAGCTCTTCCGTGATTTTGGCAATTTCGGCCTCTACATCGATTGCTCCACTGATTGGAATAAAGTATTCGTTACTCTTTACTCTAAAAGTCAATGCTCCGTCCAAACTCGTATCAACAACTTCCATTTTTGAAAGGTTTCCAAGTTTAAGAATGATAGGATCCATTTGAGTGCCTACTCCTTCACCATTCAACATAAAAAGCTCCAATGCATCTTTTTGAGGGATGTTTTTCTCTTTTCTGATGGTTCTGATACCTGATATCACCTCAGAGGCAAACTCAAAATCAGCAATTAGGTCCGTATCCACCTTTTTTGCTTCCGGCCATTGAGCTACGATCAAAGCATGCTCTGGAGTACGTTCGGCGATATGCTGCCAAACTTCTTCCGTCAAGAAGGGCATAAATGGATGTAACAATTTCAAGTTTTCTTCAAAAAGGTGTAGTACTTCATTGTAGGTAGCCTCATCGATTGGTTTTTGATATTCCGGCTTAACAATCTCCAACAACCAAGAGCAGAAATCGTCCCAAACCAATTTATACGTTGCCATCAAGGCATCGGAAATACGGTATTTGGAGAAATGGTCTTCAATCTCCACCAACGTCTGATTGAATTTTGCTTTGTACCACTCGATTCCTTTTTGCGCTGCTTCGGGTTGTGGTATATCGACAACTTCCCATCCTTTTATCAATCGGAAGGCATTCCATATTTTATTGGCAAAGTTGGCTCCTTGTTGGCAAAGGGTTTCATCAAACATTATATCGTTACCGGCTGATGAACTCAGCAATAAACCAACACGAACCCCATCTGCTCCAAAATCTTCTATAAGTTTAAGTGCATCGGGCGAATTGCCCAATTGCTTGGACATTTTTCTGCGTTGTTTATCGCGAACCAAACCAGTCAAATATACATTTTCAAAAGGTCTTTTCCCTCTGTATTCGTAACCGGCCATAATCATTCGTGCTACCCAGAAGAACAAAATATCGGGTCCGGTCACCAGATCATTGGTTGGATAATAATAGTTTACCTCTTCGTTTTCCGGCTCCAAAATTCCACCGAACACGCTCATTGGCCACAACCACGAAGAAAACCAGGTATCCAAAACATCTGAATCCTGACGCAGGTCGGATGCTTGGAGGTTTGGGTTATTGGCTTTTGCCAATTCCAATGCTTCTTCAGGTGTTTCGGCCACCACAAAATCCTCCTTGCCATCCCCATAATAATAGGCAGGGATTTGCTGCCCCCACCACAACTGGCGGGAAATGTTCCAATCGCGGATGTTTTCCATCCAATGTCGATACGTGTTTTCAAACTTGGAGGGATACAATTTCACATCTTTGGTCTCCAACACACCTTCGATGGCAGGCTTGGCCAAGTTTTCCATTTTAAGGAACCATTGGTCGGACAGTCTCGGTTCGATTACCGCTTTGGTTCTTTCGGATGTACCCACTTTGTTAGTGTGCTGCTCTGTTTTAACTAAATAACCCTTCTCTTCAAGCTCTTTTGAAATTTCCTTACGCACAACAAAACGGTCTTTTCCTTCATAATGAAGTCCGAAAGAATTTAAGGTTGCATCTTCATTGAAGATATCAACTACTTCAAGGTTATGTTTATCTCCGAGGTTTTTATCGTTTTCGTCGTGCGCAGGGGTCACTTTTAGACATCCTGTACCGAATTCAACATCTACATATTCGTCTTCAATAATCGGAATCACCCTATCACAAATAGGTACAATGGCCTTTTTACCTCTTAAATGATGATATCTTTCATCATTAGGGTTGATACAAATGGCAGTATCTCCCAAAATGGTCTCTGGACGGGTGGTAGCAATAGTTACTTTTTCGTCAGAATCTTCAATGGCATAGGACAAATAATATAGATTACCTTGTCTTTCTTCATAGATTACCTCTTCGTCAGACAGTGTAGTTTTAGCTTCGGGGTCCCAATTTACCATTCGATATCCCCTGTAAATCAAACCTTTATTATATAAATCAACAAAAACTTTGATTACGGAAGCTGACATATCGTCGTCCATGGTAAACTTGGTGCGATCCCAATCACAGGAACAGCCTAGTTTTTTCAATTGTTGGAGAATTACACCTCCATATTCGTTGGTCCAATCCCAAGCGTGCTTTAAAAACTCATCGCGTGACAACTTTGACTTATCGATGCCTTCAGCTTTAAGCTTGGCTACAACCTTAGCCTCGGTGGCAATAGAGGCATGGTCCATTCCTGGCACCCAACAGGCATTTTTCCCCAAGAGTCTTGCTCTTCGGATAAGAACATCTTGAATGGTATTATTTAACATATGCCCCATATGAAGTACCCCTGTAACGTTTGGCGGGGGTATTACTATGGTGTATGGCTCTCTTTCATCTGGTTTAGAGCTGAAATAATCATGCTCCGACCAGTAAGCATACCAATGTTCTTCAACCCGTTTCGGGTCATATTTTGATGGAATTTCCATTTTTCGGTACAGTTTTTGTTTTATTGGACTGTGATTGGATTTTTGAAAGGGAAGCTAAATGTTAATTTTTCACTATTCTTCCGATAAGAGCCAATCCAGAAATACGAAACAAAAATAAGTAACGTTAGTCTATAACAAAAGAATTTTGGATGCAGGTATCAAAACATCTACATTTGAAGTTCACCCAAAAACCAAAAATGATGAAAAAAACTGTACTCATGCTGTTTGTAGGGCTTTTATCCTTAGGGGTATACGCTCAAGAAACTGCTAAAATCGAATTTAAGAGCGAGACCATTGATTACGGAGAAATCGAAAGAGGTAGTGATGGTGTTCGTGTATTTGAATTTACCAATACAGGTAATGTACCTTTGGTAATCAGTAATGTAAGGTCTAGCTGTGGATGTACTATCCCAAAAAAGCCAGAAGAACCTATTATGCCAGGTAAAGTTGGTAAAATCGAAGTAAAATACGATACGAACAGAGTTGGACCTATTAGAAAGGCCATTACTGTTACCTCCAATGCGGATACACCTACAAAAGTTCTAAAAATTAAGGGAACTGTAAAAAATCCCGGAGCAAAGTAAGTTAAAAAGAAAATTATAGTTAAAAGCCCCAAAACCAATTGGTTTTGGGGCTTTTACTTTTTATTAGTCGTCGTCAAAGACCTTTTTGAGCACAAAAGAGAACAATAGATCTTGGTTATATCTTTCAATAAGTAATTTGATACGTTTTCCTTCTTTATCATTGATCATTTTAAGGATTTCCTGTAGCTTATATTGGTGAACCCGCTTCCCATTAACGGCCAAAATAACATCACCTTCGCGCAAACCAGCCTCTGCAGCAGGACTTCCTGCACGAATACCTGAAACAACTATTTCGGGCACTAAGCTTATCTTTGTTTTGTTCTCGAGTAAAATTTTGACATTGCCAAATGTATCTTCCCCCTCGCCCTTGACAACTCCATTGACATCGGCAATACTTTCGGCTATGTAGCGAAGCCCATTGTGCTGAAGGTCTATCCCTGCCAAATTATATTGAAAAGGATCTTTGAAATTTCCATTCTTTTTTAGTGTGACCAGTCCTCGTGCATAATCAAAAACCATATTGAAACGCTTGAGCACCTCACCACCCAAACTACCATTACGATCACCTAAACCATCCATACCCTGAAAAGATTCACGGTCTGGAAAAGCAACCTTCGCCTCTTCCAATTCATAATCGCCTATTCGAACCCCGTTAATTTTGCTGCGTTTGCCAAAAATATCACCGCTCAGACCTCGTCCCAAATGATCATCATAATTTTTCTCTGGGATTTCCAGTCCCTTTTCGGGTTCGGGAAACAACCATAGCGCATCACTACTGCCAGTATCCACAAGTAACTTAACCGGTATGTTGGCAGTGTCCTTCATTAGAACGGCACCTTCAATGTAGGCTTTTCGTTTTTCAACAAGCAAGGGAATTGTCTGTGTATTTTTTTTATTTTTATATGTATAATGTTCTGGATTATACAGCTTTAATCTTTTTGAGCCATAATTTACCTCAACAATAAAATCCCTAAAGAGATCATATCCCATGATTCCGTGAACGGGAATACCTAATGATGTTGAAAAGTTTATTCCTCTATCAATAACCACGTAAAGGTCTTGAGAGTAGTTTTTTGCTTTCCCAAGCTTGAAGACATTTCTTTTGGAACTCAAAGCTTTCATAGGTTCACCATCACCCAGCCCACGAATCGTAACTTCGGAAACATTGTTGATCGGTACAGAATCAGAATCAGAAAGGTTGAAAAGGATTGGCTTACTTACGCCTGAATCCAAAATAAAGGTGAGTTCCGTTCCATTTATTTCAACTGGAATTATGATTAGGTTATTGATAAGTTCAAACTTGATTTTTTGAAATTTTTCACTCTTGGGCAACACAAATCCTTGCGCCACCGTAAAAAGAGGTACAAAAAATAAAAGCGCAAAATAAATAATACTTTTCCTCAACATCTTTAATATCAACTGGTCATACTTATTAAATATACAACTTTAGGTTCAATGATTACCTTAATTTAACATTTCAATAACCGAGTAATTATTCCTTAAAGTTGTTGTTTTCGATTGTTGGTTTTCTCATTTTTGCCAAAACTTTAGCTCATGCCAAGTATTTCTAACAAAGGGAAGCAAATGCCCGCATCACCCATTCGTAAATTGGTGCCTTATGCAGAAGATGCCAAAAAACGGGGAACCTACGTTATTCACCTCAATATTGGACAGCCTGACATTAAAACACCAAAGGTGGCTTTAGATGCTGTAAGAAACCATAATATTGAGGTACTTGAGTACAGCATGACGCAAGGCTCAGAGGCATATCGGCAAAAAATTGCGGCCTACTATGCCAAACAGGACATTTTTGTTGATGCTGAAGATATTATCGTGACCACAGGTGGTTCCGAAGCTTTGTCTTTTGCCATGGGAACGATTATGGACAACGGGGATGAAATTATAATCCCAGAGCCATTTTATGCCAACTATAATGGATTTGCAACCGCAGCGGGGGTTAATGTAAAACCTATCGCTTCCTCCATTGAAAATAATTTTGCGCTACCCCCTATTTCCAAGTTCGAAGAACTTATCACCCCAAAAACAAAAGCCATCCTTATTTGTAACCCGGGGAACCCTACAGGATACCTGTATAGCAAAGAAGAAATAGAACAATTGGCCGAATTGGTCAAAAAGCATGATCTTTTCCTTATTGCTGATGAAGTATATAGGGAATTCACCTATGATGGCCGGGAACACTACTCTATACTTCAAGTTGAAGAATTGGAGGAGTATGCCATTGTTGTAGATTCTGTATCAAAACGATATAGCATGTGCGGCGCACGAATCGGTTGTTTGATTTCAAAAAACACAGAAGTGATTAACACTGCCATGAAATTTGCACAGGCCCGTTTGTCGCCTCCAACCTTTGCACAGATTGCCAGTGAGGCCGCTTTGGAAACCCCGCAGGAATATTTCGACAATGTTATTGAAGAATATGTTTCCAGAAGAAATCTGCTAATTACAGAGCTAAATAAATTGGAAGGTGTAAAGGTAGCTACTCCACAAGGCGCATTTTACTGTGTTGTAGAGTTACCCGTCAAAGATGCCGACCATTTTGCCCAATGGTTGCTCGAAAGTTTTGAGCTTGATGGAAATACCGTGATGGTCGCGCCTGCAGCCGGCTTTTATGCCACTCCAGGTTTAGGAAAAAATCAAATAAGAATTGCCTATGTGCTCGAAAAAGAGCAACTTGTAAAGGCTGTCCAAATTTTGGGCAAGGCCTTAAACGAGTACGACGCCCAGTGAACATACAGGAAAACATATCCTTAAAAAGCTACAATACCTTTGGTATTGATGTAAAAGCCACTTTTTTTGTTGAAATAACCGGTTTGGTTCAACTCCAAAAAGCTCTTGAACTTAAGGCATACCCCAAAAAGTTTATAATAAGTGGTGGAAGCAATATGCTCCTCACCAAGGATATCGATGCCCTGGTCATGCACATTAAGCTAAAGGGAATCACCGTTGTAGAGGAAGATGAGGAAATGGTAGAGGTTAAGGTAATGGCCGGTGAGAATTGGCACGAACTGGTAATATGGAGTTTAGATCATGGCTATGGTGGACTGGAAAACCTTTCCTTAATCCCAGGCAATGTGGGAACGGCTCCCATACAGAATATTGGTGCATACGGTGTAGAACTTAAAGATGTTTTTGTAAGCTGCGCAGCTATGGATGTGGAAACCGGGGAATTAGTTGGCTTTGATAATGAAGCTTGCAAATTCGGATATAGGAATTCCATTTTCAAAAATGAGGGAAAGGAGAAATATATCATTACATCGGTAGTCCTTAAACTGACAAAAAAAGACCACGTACTTCATACAGGATATGGTTCCATAGAAAATGAACTTAAGAACAATGGAATTGTTCACCCTACTATAAAAGATATTTCAAATGCGGTAATCGCAATCCGAAAAAGTAAACTGCCCGACCCTAAAGAAATTGGCAACAGTGGGAGCTTCTTTAAAAACCCCATTCTTTCAAAAAAGGCCTTTGACAAATTCAGCAAGTCACATCCAGATGCTCCTTTTTATGAGGTTGATGAAAATCAATATAAAATTCCAGCTGGTTGGCTTATTGAACAATGCGGATTTAAGGGAAAAAGGGTTGGTGATGCCGGGGTGCACGAAAAACAGGCGTTGGTCTTGGTCAACTATGGCAATGCCACAGGAAAAGAAATCCTATATCTGGCCAAACAGATTCAGGAAGAGGTGAAAAAAGTTTTTAAAATTAAAATTCAGCCAGAGGTAAACATTATAAAATAAAATAACCCTCGCATTGAGATCAATAACGAGGGTTATACCAAACCAAACTAACCAAATTTATGTATGTTGTCAGAGCTAAAAAGCCCTTTATTTCTTTTAAAATGAGCCAAGACGATATGCTTTTTCTGTCTTAGCTTTGTTCTATATACGAGATAAATCCTATTTTAGATTTTGGCCCCAAAAATATTTTACCAAAAGCATCATAAATGAGCACATTGATTGAGAGACATATTGTTTCGCTCCTAGCGGAAAAAGACGATAAGGCTATTTCCCTACTATATGAAAACTACGGTGATACGCTCTTTGGTGTTGCATATAAAGTAGTAAAGGACGAAGATTTGGCACAAGATGTACTCCAAGAAAGTTTTATCAAAATCTGGAAAAAAGCAGATACCTACGATGCATCCAAAGCAAAACTTTTTACGTGGTTGTTCCGAATTACCAGAAATACGGCTATAGACAAGTTGAGAAGTGTTACCAATAAATCGGATAAGGAAATCCAAATCGACGTTTCGGACGTATATAATGTTGGAGTTAAGGGTATAAATCCGGAGCATCTGGACATCCAAGAAAACTTGGACAAAATTGAAGAGAAGTACAGAATTGTTCTTGAAGCCCTATTTTTTGAGGGAATGACGCAGCAGGAAGCAAGTGATGAATTGGATATTCCCTTGGGAACTATAAAGTCCAGATTAAAAATTGGACTTAGGGAACTTGGAAAGATTTACGGCACAACCATGTCTTTGCTCCTTATCTTAAACCTATTGTCATGAAAGAGAAAGTTAAAATATTTTTAGAATCGGATATTTTGGAAAAGTACCTTTTAGGAGATACAACCAAAGAAGAATCCCAAAAGGCAGAAAGATACATCGCCATGTATCCTGAAGTAAGGGAAACATACGATATTCTTCAAAAAAATCTTGAAACATTTGCTAACCTTTACGCAAAAAAGACTCCCGAAGGCCTTAAAGAAATTATCCTTGCCAGTGCGAAGAAAGAGACCATGGTGAGTAAAAGATTCTTGCGCTATGCGGTAGCTGCAAGTGTGGCAATTATGATTTTTGCAGGTTCCTCCCTTTTCTTTTGGAACCAGAACAAGAACCTTCAACAAGAAAACACCTTGGTCACCAATAAAATCAAGTATTTGGAGGATAACATGAAGGATCAATTGGCGGACATGAGAAACCAATTTATTGTCCTTAACAATCCCTCGACCAAAAAATATCAGGTTAAAGGTCAACGAGAAGCCAAAGAGCTTAAGGCCATCGCCTATATAAATCCCGTTAAAAAGCTTTCATACATAAATGTCAGCAATGTCCCTGAACTTCCAGAAGACAAATGCTTTCAGATGTGGGCCGAAGTCAACGGTGAGTTGGTGAATTTAGGCGTAATCAAGAATTTTGATGAAAAAGACAAGCTGCTTGCCCTGCCCTATGCCGACAATGCGGTAGGCTATATCACCATTGAACCCAAAGGTGGCAACAGCACTCCATCTGTTGACAATATTGTGGCCAACATCAAATATTAGGACCCAACTTTAAAGAAACCTTAAACATACTCCCCTTTAAAGAGGTATTTTGTACCTTTGTACAAAAGTTGAAAAATGAAGTTAGCATTAGTTACCATTGGCTTATTAGCACTTGCATTTGCAGGAATTGCTATTAAAATCTGGGGGAAAAAGAACGGTGAGTTCGCAGGAACATGTGCGAGCCAAAGTCCATTTTTGAACAAGGACGGACAAGCCTGTGGGTTTTGCGGCAAACTGCCAGATGAACAAGACTGTAAAAAAGATACTGTTACCAATACCCAATAATACTTAATTTTTTAGGTAAGCCCATTTTTTTTGGAAAAAACCGACGATTCCATCAAGGAGATTATACAAAAGGCAAAACAAGGAAACCAAATTGCCTTTAGTACACTCTTGGACACTTTTTGGAACGATGTTTACGGTTTTCAATTACTTCGTACCAAAAATGAAAATGACGCCGAGGACATTACCATTAGAACATTTTCACGGGCGTTCGATAAAATCGACACCTATGATGAAACTTTTGAGTTCAAAACCTGGCTCATTACCATTTCCAAAAACCTTCATGTAGACCTTCTTCGAAAACGTAAAAGAAGCTTCCTGAACGATATGGAATCCCGTGGAGACGAAGTAAAAAGAGTTTTGGACGAAACTCCCACAGTCGAAGACCGATTGATCACGGAGCAAAACTTGGCCCATCTCCTGCGGGACATCAAAAAATTAAAACCCCATTACCAAAAGGTCATCAACCTAAGGTATTTCAATGAATTGAGTTATGCTGATATTGCCAAAGAACTCAATGAACCCGTAAACAATGTGAAGGTGAAATTGCTAAGGGCAAAGAAACTTTTAGCAGAAATCATCAAAAAAAAGTGAGCCGTTCCTAGGTGTTAAGTTTACTTCCCAGTTTCGTATCTTTGTAAATCAAATTTAGTTGTATGAGTACAAGCGTAGCAGAAAACGTAATTCCCCCCAAAGGAAAACCTAAATGGCTTAGGGTTAAGCTCCCAACGGGTAAAAAGTATACCCAACTCAGGGGACTTGTGGACAAGTACGACCTGCACACCATATGTACCTCAGGTAGTTGCCCAAATATGGGTGAATGCTGGGGAGAAGGTACTGCTACCTTTATGATATTAGGAAACATTTGTACCCGCTCCTGTGGATTTTGTGGTGTAAAAACAGGCAGGCCCGAAACAGTGGATTGGGCAGAGCCCGAAAAAGTGGCCCGTTCCATAAAAATCATGAATATTAAGCATGCCGTACTCACCTCTGTGGATCGAGACGACCTTAAGGATATGGGCTCCATTATTTGGGCAGAAACAGTTAAAGCTGTTAGACGGATGAATCCTGAGACTACCATGGAAACCCTTATCCCAGACTTCCAAGGAATTTCCACTCACTTGGATAGAATAATAAACGTGGGCCCGGAAGTGATTTCACACAACATGGAAACCGTAAAAAGACTAACACGTGAGGTTAGGATTCAGGCTAAATATGAAAGAAGTCTTGAAGTTCTGGACTATTTAAAGAAAAATGGTGCAAACAGAACCAAATCGGGCATAATGCTTGGTCTGGGAGAAGAAGAAAACGAGGTGATTTCCACTATGGAAGACCTGAGAAAGGCAAATGTAGATGTAATCACCATTGGTCAGTACTTACAGCCTTCAAAAAAACACTTGCCCGTAAAACAATTTATTTTACCGGAACAGTTTAAAAAATATGAGGAAATAGGGTTGGAAATGGGCTTCAGGCACGTGGAAAGTGGAGCCTTGGTTCGCTCATCATACAAAGCACACAAGCACATACACTAAGCACAACCTTCCCTTCTCCCTTAATCATGAAAAGCATCACTGTTGGTATAAATGGCTTTGGCCGTATCGGTAGAACCCTTTTTAGGCTTTTATTAAATCACCCACACATCAATGTAGTGGCCATAAACGATTTGGCCGATGCCGAGACCCTGGCACATTTAGTAAAGTACGACAGCATCCATGGGGTATTGAATACTGATGTGTCACACCAGGACAATTTTATTCTAGTTGAAGGAAAGAAAATCCCTGTTCTCAATCACGATCATCCCAAAGAAATTGATTGGAAATCCCATCAAGTAGACATTGTTGTCGAGTCCACAGGAAAATTCAAAACACGGGAAGATTTGGAATTTCACGTAAAAAATGGTGCCAAAAAAGTAATTCTTTCCGTTCCTCCGGTCGACGAGTCCATAAAAATGGTGGTTTTAGGTGTTAACGAAGGCATCATTAACAACAACGATCAAATTATTAGCAACGCCTCCTGTACAACCAATAATGCCGCCCCAATGATCAAGGTAATCAATGAATTGTGCGGTATAGAGCAGGCTTACATTACCACAGTACATTCCTATACATCAGACCAGAGTTTACACGATAGCCCTCACCGAGACCTTAGAAGATCCAGGGCTGCCGGACAATCCATAATACCGACCACAACCGGTGCCGCAAAAGCGTTAACAAGCATTTTTCCTGAACTTTCCAATGTTATCGGGGGATGTGGTATTCGTGTTCCGGTTCCCAACGGCTCACTAACGGACATCACCTTCAATGTAGTAAAAGAAACCTCTATTGAACAAATAAACGCTACCTTTAAAAAGCAAGCAGAAAACAACCTTAAGGGCATACTCAATTATACCGAAGACCCTATTGTTTCTATTGATATAAACAATAGTTGCTATTCTTGTACGTTTGATTCATTGATGACCTCCGTTATCGGCAAAATGGTGAAAATCATTGGATGGTACGATAACGAAACTGGATATTGCTCCAGAATAATTGATTTAATAGCTTTGCTCATAAAGAAAGATTACGTTTGATCGTCAACTTAATTAACAAAAGGATAGGCAAAAATTTGTTGCTTTTTTTGTGCATAATTCTATGCGCACAGTTTTCTTTTGCTCAAAGCGATGGTAATTCTACCTCCGACGTAAAGGCTATTTTAGATACGTTTATGCAATATCGTCACGAAAATAACATGGACAAAGCCATGGAAACTTTGGATAAAGTTGCCAATATTGCCGAAAACAATGAGGACACCAAGCTTTTACTGGATACATATCACCAATATGTCCGATTGTTCCTGGAAGAAGGTGACCGTGATACCGCAGAAGATTACTGGAACATAGCGAGTATCCTTCTAAAGGATACCTCATATTCCTTTGGACAAGCTTTTAACTTGTATTTAGATGCAGCACTACGATATGATGAAGGCAATAATTTTCAAGCATTAAAGCAACTGGAAGAATCCAGAAAGCTCAGCAACAACAGAAATCTTACGAACAACATACTTTTACTTGAGGCCTATATCTTTACCAATATTGAAAAATACGATGATGCCGTCAAAAACTTGCACGCCCTTATCGTCAATTCAGATGATAAAGAGCGTGCCTTCTTGGCTACCAAGGCTAATCTGCAATTGGCCAACATAAGTATAACACTCAATGATCTCGAAGAAGGGATCATACACTCGAAAGCTGCTTTGGAATTAGCCGAAAAGCATGGGTTCTCAAAAGAAATAAAAAAATCATACGAACAACTTTCCACCATTTACCAAGCCAAGGGAGATTATGAACAGTCACTGACCTATCAAAAAGATTTGGCACAAATCAAAGATTCCATATTCAATGTGGAAAAAACCAAACTGGAAGCGGATACGGCCGAAAAAATTCGATATGATCATTTGATGAACGAAATGAACAAGCTCCAAGCCAAAAATGAGGAGTTAAGCGAATCAAAAAACCGCTCTGAAATTACAGCCATATTAACTTCAGCATTTTTGACCATTATTTCGCTATTGGCAGTTTCTTTGTTCAGAAACAATCAAATCAAACTTAAGACAAACGACCTCCTTTATACCAAAAACAAGGAATTGGAGCTGGCAAGGGATGCCGCGGTTTCTGCCATGGAAGCTAAAACCAATTTCCTTTCAACTGTGACCCACGAGCTCCGAACACCCTTATATGCTGTAACAGGGCTCACCCACCTCTTATTGGAAGAAAACCCTTCTGAAAACCAAAAGGAACATTTAAAATCGTTAAAATTCTCTGGAGAATATCTCCTTAATTTTATTAACGACATTCTACAGATCAATAAGATTGATGCTGAAAAACTTGAACCCTTAAGTATAGAATTCAAACTAAACAAAGTACTTAAGGATGTAGTAGAGTCGCTCCAACAAAATGCCAATGAAAACAAAACGAAGCTTATCTTGGATTACGATTCCTCAATTCCTAAAAAGTTATTGGGAGACCCTATCAAGCTATCGCAAATTTTTATGAACCTAGTTGGCAACGCCCTTAAATTTACCAAAAATGGTAAGGTAGAGGTGATAGCCAAGATGTTGAAGAAAGACGAAGATCAAGTAAAGTTATATTTTGAGGTCAGAGATAACGGAATCGGTATTTCGGAGGACCAACAGAAAAACATCTTTGAAAGTTTTGAACAGGGATCCATACAAATCAATAGGGAATATGGAGGTACCGGCCTTGGTTTAACCATTGTTAAAAGCCTTTTGGGCTTGTTTGGAAGTACCATTAATCTGGAAAGTGAATTAGGTCATGGAAGTTCCTTCTATTTTGAAATGGATCTAGATTATGAAAACAAGGA
Organism: Flagellimonas lutimaris; assembly: GCF_051494225.1. Taxonomy (GTDB): domain Bacteria; phylum Bacteroidota; class Bacteroidia; order Flavobacteriales; family Flavobacteriaceae; genus Flagellimonas; species Flagellimonas lutimaris_A. The sequence continues at coordinate 73,217 of NZ_JBNPYE010000011.1, forward strand.
GGGCGAAGAAATCAGTTTTGAACTAAACCCCGAAGAATTCCAATTTAAAGGATTACATGTGCTGGTTGTAGAGGACAACAAAATAAATCAGGTAATCACCAAAAAAATGCTCAACAAAAAAGAGATTACCTGCGATATTGCCAATAACGGTAACGAAGCCATAGACCTTGCCAAAAATAATACTTACGATGCCATTTTAATGGATATCCACATGCCGGGCATAAGTGGTGAGGAGGCTACACGACAAATACGGAAATTCAATCAAACCATTCCTATAATTGCCCTTACCGCCATTTCTTTGGATGATAGTTTGGATAGCTTTTACGAAGCAGGCTGTAACGATGTGGTCACCAAACCATTTAAGCCCGAAGTGTTCTACCGAAAAATCGGGGAGAACATTTTTCGAAGCAAAATGGAAGGTTCCGTCTAAAACAACCCTTGAACAGTACTTTTTAAAACCGTAGCATCTTCAGGAGAAAAACTATGGGCCATTTCCAAAAAATAAAGGCTTTTTACTCTACCCTCTAACCGAACAAAGTCCTTTTCAGTGGTCAACACCAACTCATAACCTTTAAATTGTTCAATCTCCTTGTCCGTGAAGTGGTGATGATCTCCAAATTTAAAATGTTTAAAATTGATTCCAACCGATTTTAAATAGGCAACCAAGGGTTCAGGCGAGGCAATGCCTGTTACTAAAGCTAGTGGTTTACCCTTCAATTCGGATAATTGTATGCTGTTCTCACCACCATCTGTAACAAAATCATTGTACTTTAAAGTAGCAAAGAGTACTTTTTGGTTTGCATTTGGTTTAAGCTTGACCACGACTTTCTGCTTTTCATCTTCCTGTAATGTTTTAGGACATTTGGTAACGATGATCAAATTGGCCCGTTTGGCCTCTTTTTTGACATCACGCAGACTACCCGTGGGCAAATACCAATCGTCCACATAGATTTTTTGATATGCAGTAAGCAAAATTGAAAAAGTCGGTTTCACCTTTCTATGCTGAAAAGCATCATCCAAAATAATAACATCGGGATCAACCAAGTTTTCCAGCTTTGCTATGCCATTACGTCTATTTTCATCAACTGCTACAGCAACCTGAGGAAATTTTCGATGGATTTGATATGGTTCGTCACCCAATTCCAAAACGGTACTTTTTGGACCCGCTAAATAAAATCCTGTTGATTTACGCTTGTACCCTCTACTTAACACCGAAGTTTTTCGATTTTCCAATATCCGAAGTAAATATTCCGTCATCGGGGTTTTTCCCGTGCCGCCTACACTCAGGTTACCCACACAAATCGTTGGAGTTTTAAATGATTTGGATGAAAAAACACCCACGTCAAACAAAAAGTTTCTGATATAAACCACCAAGGCATAGATCAACGAAATGGGGAACGCTATTTTCCGAAGCAATTGAAGCATTGAACGAAAATATAATATTTTATCTTTAGCCCACTTAACATTTTTTAAAATGACCGTTAACGATATAACTAAAGTGCTTGAAGAATTGGCTCCTTTGGCACACGCCGAAGATTTTGACAACGTTGGCTTATTGGTGGGTGACCACAATATGAAGGTTGAAGGTGTTTTGGTGACCTTGGACACATTGGAGAACGTAGTGGACGAAGCCATTGAAAAAAGGTGCAACCTTATCGTAAGTTTTCACCCCATAATTTTTAAAGGTTTAAAAAAATTGACGGGAAGCAACTACGTGGAACGTGTCGTGATCAAAGCAATTGCCAATAACATCGCCATCTATAGCATGCATACCGCACTGGATAACAGTAAAATGGGTGTTAATGCTAAAATCTGCGAAGTTTTGGGGTTGAAAAATCCCGAAATTCTGATTCCAAGGGGCAAAAGCATCAAAAAATTGACAACTTATGCTCCATTGGCCGATGCAGAAAATATAAAACTAGCACTGTTTAAAGCTGGTGCCGGTGAAATTGGAAAGTACAGCAACTGCAGTTATAGTTTGGAAGGAATTGGCAGTTTTAAGGCTGAAAAGGGTGCCAACCCCATAAAGGGAAAAGTTGGTGAGGTCCATTTTGAAAAAGAAACGCAAATCAACATTATCTATTCCTTCGAGAAGGAGAAGACCATTCTAAAAACACTTTTTGACACCCATCCTTACGAAGAAGTTGCTTACGAAGTGCTAACCCTTGAAAATACCAACCAAGATTTAGGAATCGGAATGATAGGCACCCTTGATACTGAAATGGATGAAAAAGAGTTTTTACTTTTAGTTAAAGAACGTATGAACGCCTCAGTAATACGCCATTCCAGGTTACTAGGAAAAAAGGTGAAAAAAGTCGCTGTTTTGGGAGGCAGCGGGGCTTTTGCCATAGGCGCCGCCAAGAAAGTCAAGGCTGATATTTATGTAACCGCTGACCTAAAATATCATGATTTTTACCAAGCCGAAAACCAACTGGTAATAGCCGATATTGGGCACTTTGAAACTGAGCAGTTTACAAAAGATTTATTGGTTGATTATCTTACGAAAAAAATTCCTAATTTTGCAGTCTCTTTATCGGAGAGTATAACGAATCCCATCAAGTATTTATAAAATATATGGCGAACAAGAAAGAAAGCACTGTAGAGGATAAATTGAGAGCACTGTACGATTTACAGCTTATCGACTCTAGGGTGGATGAAATCCGCAATGTTAGAGGCGAATTGCCTTTGGAAGTACAAGACCTGGAAGACGAAGTTCTTGGTCTTAAAACCAGAATGGACAAATTGAAAACGGATGTTGAGACCATCAACTTTGAGATTACTGCCAAAAAGAATCTTATCGACGAGTCCAAGGCGCATATCAAAAAATACAGCGAACAACAGAAAAACGTAAGGAACAGCCGCGAGTTCAATTCATTGAGCAAAGAAGTGGAGTTCCAAGAGTTGGAGATTCAATTGGCCGAAAAAAACATTAAAGAGTTTAAAGCACAGATTGAGCAGAAAAAAGAAGTGATTGCCGCTACTAAGGAAAAACTATCCGAACGTGAAAGTCACCTAAAGCACAAGAAAGGTGAATTGGACGCTATTCTTGCAGAAACTGAAAAAGAAGAAAAGGCTCTTTTGAAAAAATCTGAAGAATACGAAGATAAAATCGAAGACCGTTTGATTAAGGCCTACAAAAGAATTCGCCACAATGTGAAAAACGGTTTGGCCGTAGTTCCCGTAGAACGTGGAGCTTCCGGCGGTTCTTTTTTCACCATCCCACCACAGGTACAGGTAGAGATCGCATCTCGTAAAAAAATCATTACCGACGAGCATAGTGGTAGAATTTTGGTAGATCCTCTATTGGCCGAAGAAGAGCAGGACCGAATGGAAAAACTTTTTGCCAAAATCTAATCTTCTTTGGATTTAAGAAATTAAAAAAGCCACCTAAAAGGTGGCTTTTTTTGTTGCTCTTGTAATAGGTTATTTTTGAAATGAGCGAAGTCGAAGTGCCACGCGATACCTTCAGTCTATTTTTACGTCGAAATAATTCGTGTGATTTGTGTCAAAAAAGGGATTTTTTGCTTTTTGCTACGCTCAAATGACAAGCTAATGGGTTTAGTAGGCTGTTAAGAGCTCCAAAATTTTCTCCTCTACCTCTTTTGAATCCCATTTTTCTTCAATATTGGGAAGTTGCATTACCTTTTTCATGATGTCTTCTTGCATATCCCCAATCGCCAAAGCTTCGGCATAAGGTCTATCAGAAAAAGTAACACGACTATACACAGGAACCCACTTCTCAGGGTGTTTGTTGGCAAAATGCTTTTCAATCTTCTTCTGCAACAAGAACTTCGGGTCTGCTGTTTTGCTACTCATTTCTACAAAGTTTCTATAACTGAGTTCTGCAATAGCATCAGCATTCGGCTTTCGTTCTTCCTGATATTCGGAAAAAATAGTTTTCCAATCATCGCCATGCTTTTTCATTAATTGGTCGAGCACAAAAATATCCTCAAAACCAGCATTCATTCCTTGTCCATAAAATGGCACAATGGCGTGGGCAGAATCGCCTACCAAGGCCACTTTGTTCCAATAGGTCCATGGATAGCATTTCATAGTGACCATGGCACTGGTCGGGTTATTGAAAAAGTCTTTGGTCAAATCCTCTATTTCCTTTCTCACATTGGGAAAGTATTTCTTGAAAAATTCCCTCGCTTGATCTTCAGTTTTGATGCTTTCAAAAGAAACTTCTCCCTCAAAGGGCAAAAACAAGGTACAGGTAAAACTACCATCGATATTGGGCATAGCGATTAGCATAAACTCTCCCCTTGGCCATATATGAAACGAATTGTTATCCAACTTATGGGTCCCATCCTCATTGGCCGGTATGGTTAACTCTTTGTAGCCGACATCAATAAAGTTCTGGGAATAATTGAACCTACTTCGACGTTGCATTTTGTGACGAACCCTTGAAAAAGCACCATCACAACCAAAAATTACATCGAAATTATATTCCTTCCACTCACTTTTCTCACTTTCTCCAGTATAGATCTTGGCTTCCGGTAGATTTACATCCCAGACTTTCTCGTCAAATCGAAAAGTGGCGCCCGATTCTTCGGCCAAATCGATCATACGCTTGTTAAGAATTCCCCGAGAAATGGACCATATCGCCTCTCCATCTTTTCCATACTTCTGAAAATACATGGGTTTTCCGTTTACATGCATGGCACGTTTATCCAAAGGAATTGCTAAATCTTTGATTTTTTTTCCAACACCTACTTCGTCCAACGAACGCCACCCTCTATTGCTCATTGCCAAGTTGATAGAACGACCTGAAAATTTAATGGTCCTGATATCCGGTCTTCTATCGAATACAGTTACCGCATGTCCATTTCGTCGTAGATATATTGCTAAAAGGGAACCCACCAAGCCGGAACCAATGATGGCTATGTTTATAGGAGTCTGTGCCATAAATGCCCAATGGGCGAATTCTAGTTAAATAGCTAAAATACGGAATTTTAAATTTTTGGTTCACACCTTTTCATAACTGATGCCAGTTAGCACTAACAATATAACTTACCATTACTTTATATAGTTGTGAGTGTTACTGTTTTTTTAGCATTACATGTAATCCATAGACTCAAGTTTCGACGTATATATTTTAGAATATTCCGCTTCGGCGCCTATATATAAAAAGTCCTTCACAATACGTTGCGAAGGACTTTTCACTTTTTTATTAGGATGTTGTCTTATTTCAAGATTTCATCCACAATACCGTATTCCAAAGATTCTTCGGCACCCATCCAATAGTCACGATCAAAATCTTTCATGACCTTTTCATAAGGTTGTCCGCAATTATCTGATAAAATTTTTGCGCCAAGTTCTTTTGTTTTGATGATTTCCCTAGCCTGAATTTCAATATTGGAAGCTTGTCCTCTTGCTCCCCCACTAGGCTGGTGAATCATTACACGGGCGTGCGGCTGAATAAACCTTCTGCCCTTTTCCCCTACCGATAAAAGAATGGAGCCCATAGAGGCCGCCAAACCAGAACATACGGTAGATACCGGGCTTTTTATCTGTTTAATGGTATCGTAGATAGCAAAACCAGAGGTTACATACCCGCCTGGGCTATTGATAATCAATTGAATCTCTTTATTGTTCAACATATCCAAATACAGTAACCTGTCGATAACGTGCTTCGCAGAATCATCATCTACTTGGCCCCACAAAAATACTTTGCGGTCTTCTAACAGTTTTTCTTGGATCAATTCCTGAACTTTTCCTTTTTTTGAACTCATTTTTTACGTGTTGTAAGACTTCAAAAATAATCAAATTCCAAGGAAGTTTCCGCACTTGTTTTTCACAATAGTTGTATTATGATTTTATCTGCACTTTTTGCGACACCACATCCTTGATAGGAATCACAAATTTACCTTCTTGGGTTTCCAAAATAAGACTATTATTATCTATGGCCTTAATGGTTCCTTCATCGCCGTCGATAACTATTTTATCGCCCACCACATAGGTTTTTCGGGTATAGAAAGACCTAAGAATGTCGGTAACAATCTCACGCGACCCCAAACCAACTCCCAAGGCGAATGCCAAAAGAAAAGACCCCAATATCAAGGTAATATTATTTGTAATGATGGTAGTGTCGACCCCTGCCTGGTTCAACGCGGTGATGGACATAAAAATGACAATCACGTAAAAGAACAGGTTGCTCACAATATTGGAACCGCCAAATTCCAAGGAATCAAAAAGTCGCTTAATGGTATTTTTTACAAAATTACCAATATAGAAACCTAACATGAGCAGTACAAGTGCACTAAAGAATCGAGGTAAATAATTCAAGAGGTTACCAATTTCTTTGGATATAATGTGCCAATCCAGGATATCGGCGGCCACGATGAGAAAGACCAAAATCAGAAACCACCGAACAAAGCCCAATATTATTTTGGTAAGGTCAATATTGAGGTCGCCTTTACCTGTTACGTCCATACCATTTACCTTATCGTTCAGTACATCGATCTTGGCCAGTTTAAGGATTTTCTTTAATAAGAAAAGTACAATTTTGATGACGATCCATCCTAAGAATAAAATCACGATCGTTCCCAAAATCTTGGGGAAAGCCAACGCTATCTCTTTACCCATACCGGATAGGGAATCAAGGGTCACATTTTTCCATTCATTAATAGTCTCCATAGTTGCTGTTTATTTATAGTGTTCTGTTCGTTGATTAGTTTTCCCCCAAGGTTCTGAATAGTTTACGCAAAGCTCCTCCCAAATTGATTGAGAACAACGAAGCCATGTCCATGATCAATTTTGCCGCGGCAATATCGTTCATGACTTTTTGCTTCATTTCGGGTGGGGCCTCGTGCAAGGAAGCCTCCAACTCTTTAAATGGGTTTTTGTGTTTCTTTGCCATCTATTCCAGGGTATTATAGATTTCCAATAGTCTTTCTTTCGCTCTTTTAAGCCGCATTTTCACCGCGCTCTCCCCAATATCCATTAAACTTACCAGCTCTTTTATACTGGCTCCATCTTGATATTTCAACAACAAAATGGACTTGTCCTCCGCAGAAATGATCTCCAAGCATTTTTTCAGTTTATCGGCCTTCATTTCAAATAAACTCTCATCGGGCACTTCCTCGGTAAGTTTATGTTCAGAAGTTTCAACCTGTACGGATTGATCCCGTATTTTTAGTTGCTTGTCCCGGTTTACATAGTTCACACAAAAATTATAGGTAAAAGAATACAACCAAGTAGAAAACTTCGATTTCCCTTTAAAGGTTCGAAGTTTGATAAAAAGCTGGAGAAACACATCCTGTGTTAAATCCTCCGCCTCATCCGCAGATTTTGCGAATCCGTAACATTTGTTATAGACCATTTTAGCATAGCGGTCGTACAACTTCCCAAAAAGTAAAGGGTCATTGTTCGCAACAATCTGTTTCACTAATTCCTCATCAGAAAGATGTACGTATAAGTCTTCCGTTTCCAAAAACGTTTTGTCGGGGTTACTTACAAGTATTAGAAACAAGTTTTTTAAAAAAGTCACTCTGGCGTTGAATTAATTTTGCTTGGCTTTTCCAAAATGGGGCGCAAAATAACGGATTTTCATGGTATATTTGGTTAAAAACCAGATATGAAGACCAAATACCTCGTTGCACTGTTCGCTTTATTATTTTTTGCTGCATGTAAAACGGAACCAAAAAAATCCAAAGAAACCGCTGAAACCATCGAGCCTGAAAAAACCGTACCCGAACTTATTGCGGAAGCCCACGGTTTTGATCACTGGAAGAACGTAAATGAAATCACTTTTACCTTTAATGTGGATAGAGATTCCATGCATTTTGAGCGCAGTTGGGATTGGAAACCGAAATCCAATATGGTAACTGCGATTTCCGGTACCGATACCTTGACTTATAATCGTGCGGATATGGACAGTACTGCCTTAAAGACCAATGGTGGCTTTACCAATGATAGATATTGGTTGATGGCTCCTTTTAATTTAATGTGGGATGCCAGCAACTACACCTACGAGCATACCGCAGAGGCCACCGCTCCCATTAGTGAAGAGCCCATGCAAAAACTCACTATTGTATATGCCAACGAAGGAGGCTATACCCCCGGTGATGCCTACGACTTTTATTTTAAGGAGGACTACATTGTTAGGGAATGGGCCTATCGTAAATCCAACCAAGAAGAGCCTAATTTGGTATCCACTTGGGAAGATTATGTGGATTTGAAAGGGATTAAACTTGCCCAACAACACAACAGACCCGAAGGCGGCACCAGTCTTTATTTCACTGGTTTATCTGTGAGCAAGGAATAGAACGCTAAAAGCTTTGTGCTAGCAAGTATAAAAATACGTTTACAGGTTCTCCCGTTAAATAGTTAAAGGATGACGCCTTACATCGATTTTACAACAATTTGGGTGAATAGAGATGTAAATACGTATTTATAAATAAGTTAGCAATAAGCTGAAAAAAATGAAAAAGAAGAACTACATATTGACTATTCCAACATTTTTTGGTAGGGTTTGGATTGTTTGCCTGTTCCTGCCCAGTCTATAAAAATCTTGAAATATTTCAGTTTGCGGAATTGGAACAGTCTGAGTGCATTTTTATTGGCGAAGTTCTGGAGTTTAATCTCGAAAAGAAGAGTTATCGAATAAAAGTGATGGAATCATTTAAGGGAACCGAAAATGGACTTATTTTCGAAGGGACTTATGACCAACAATGCGGACCAATAATTAATGGACTTGGTAAGTGGATTTTTTACGGACATACGGATTCTAATGGAGTGCTGAAAGTAAATGAATGCGGACTGACTAGAAGTTTTGAAAATCCAGTCCACGGTTTAACGGACTTCGAAAAATCGGAGTTGGAAATCAAAAAACAAACGCAAATGGACTTGGAGTTGGAAATCAAAAAATTGAGTGAAAAATAAAAGCCAGTTGCTAACAAAACCTATACTTAATACCCAACGGGACCCTGGAGATTGCCAAAACGTTGTGCTTCATTTTGACGCGTCCTAAATACGGGCTACCTATTTGATACTCAATATTTGAACATTTAAGAATTAACTAAAACCAATATCATGACAACTAAACAAAACATTCAAATCATTGACACATTGTACAACGCTTTTTCAACTGGCGATATGCCAACGGTTCTAGGATTAATGCACCCTGATATCGAATGGAATGAAGCCGAAAGTAATTCGCTTGCAGATGGCAATCCCTACATTGGTCCAAATGCAATTTTAGAAGGCGTTTTTGCGCGTATTGGGGCCAATCATGAATACTTTGGATTACAGGATGTAAAAATCCATGGTATGGATGATAACATGATTTTGGCCACCCTGCGATATGATGCCAAAGTAAATGCAACTGGAAAGAGTTACAATGCACAAGTAGCACATCTATGGACGTTTAATGATGAAGGAAAAATTATTGCCTTTCAGCAATACGGTGATACCAAGAAGTTAGCAGATGCAGAAAATTAATTTCAATTATAGCCGCTGAAATGGTTGCGCAAAAACATCGCACCATCAGAAAGGTAGTTGGACTCAAAAAATGAATTGGAAAAAGTTGACCAATTTTTGTAGGAACATTTCAAATATATGAACGAGCAATATGAGTTAGGGTATTTTCTTCCTTCTGGACGAAAATTCCCAAGAACAGGTGGACTAATATTATCCAATCTTGACTCAAAAATAGAATTAAAATAAATCTTAAACGATTTAATATCTTATAAAAGTTAAGTACCTTATAGGTGATATACAGCACTTATATAATTCCAAAAATAGAAGACTTATGGGCTATTATTTTAGTACAATATTAAACGAGAAAGATTTCGAGAAGGCTATTGAAAAAGTAACTCTTGAATTAAAAAATGAAGGATTTGGAATCCTTACCGAAATAGATATCACCCAAACCTTAAAGAATAAACTGGATGTAGATTTTAAAAAATATAGAATCTTGGGCGCATGCAATCCACCTGTTGCCTACGAAGCACTAACCCATGAAGAAAAAATTGGCCTCTTTTTACCCTGTAATGTAGTTGTTCTAGAAAATGAAAGTGGTGAAATTGAAGTAGCCGCTGTAGATCCCGTAGCTTCGATGATTGCCGTTAAAAATGAAAAGCTGGCTTCCGTTGCCCAAGAAATACAACAAAAGCTTAAAAATGCGATTGAAAAACTGGGTTGAGCAAGATTTACGGTTCTATTTGAAAGCTTGTAAAACATTCATATCTTGTTAACTGAACATTCGAACTTTATAAGACTACTTAAAAGCCATGTTATTCTAGGTTGCCGAAAGACAAATTAGAAACATCTTTCCGCATAATGAGTTCGATTGTTGAATTTTACCAACCAAATAATCAATGATAGAATTAATTGAAAGAGCCACTGATTTTGCTGGCCGAACGGCAATCAAAAGTGAAGGTCAGAGTTATACTTATGATAAACTCTTAGAAGAATCCAAAAACGTAGCACTTAAATTACTGAACGGGCAAAAAGACTTGAATGGAGCACGGATAGCCTTTCTTGTACCCGCTAGTTTTGAATATGCAAAAATCCAATGGGGAATATGGAGAGCCGGTGGCATTGCCGTACCACTCTGCGAAAAACACCCTTTGCCTTCCATTGAATATGTTCTTAATGATACGAAAGCGTCGACCCTTATTTTTTCAGAAGAATTTAGACCGCTGTTGGCCCCGCTTTTTAATACCAGTGAAATCAATTTTATACCCTTATCTGAAATAATTTTCCAAGAAGGGCAATTACCAAATGTTCAGATGCACCGTAGCGCCCTGATTCTCTATACCAGTGGAACAACTGGTGCACCAAAGGGAGTAGTGACCACGCACGACAATATCGAAGCTCAAATAACCACATTGGTCGATTCTTGGAAATGGAATAAAAACGACCATGTACTCAATGTACTCCCGCTACACCATGTGCACGGTATTATCAATATGCTAAGTTGCGCGCTATGGAGCGGAGCCTGTTGTGAATTCCTTCCTAAATTCAATCCCGAAGAGGTCTATAATGTATTTAATAAAGGTGAGGTAAATGTTTTTATGGCCGTACCCACTATTTATTTTAAATTGATTGCCCACTTCAAGGAGTTAACCCCATCAGAGCAAGAATCAATTTCAAAAAACCTCAAAAAGTTTAGACTTATGGTCTCCGGCTCCGCTGCTCTTCCCATTAGTGTTTTAGAGCAATGGAAAGAAATAAGTGGTCATATTTTACTGGAAAGATATGGGATGACCGAAATGGGCATGGCCATCAGCAACCCTTATGATGGTATTCGAAAGCCAGGCCATATTGGACAGCCCTTACCCGGGGTTGAAATTCGATTAGGCGACGCGAACCATAAGCCTGTCCAAAATGATGAACCCGGAGAAATCCTGATTAAAGGCCCCAATGTTTTTAAAGAATACTGGAACAAGCCCAAAGCAACACAAGAGGCATTCACACCAGAGGGTTGGTTTAAATCCGGTGATATTGCAGTTTTGGATGGTGACAGCATTAAAATCCTTGGGAGGAATTCGGTGGATATTATAAAATCCGGAGGATATAAAATCTCTGCATTGGAAATAGAAGAAGTTCTCCGTAAACATCCCAAAATAAAGGACTGTGGTGTCGTTGGCATTCCAGATTTGGAATGGGGAGAAATAATTGGGGCCGCTATTGTCGCCGAGACGGATAATTTTGATATTGAAGAGCTAAAATCTTGGTTGCACAAAAAATTGCCCGGCTATAAAACACCAAGAAAATATATGGTCATGCCTGATTTACCTAGAAATGTTATGGGCAAGGTCACCAAGAATAATATCAAGGAACTATTTACCACTAATCAATAAAACAAATGAAAATCTACGGAGTTGCACTGTTGGCCGCATGTTTTCTAATGGGAAAACTGTTGGGCCGCCTATTGGGCCACCTCATCAATATTGACAGCGACATAGGCGGTGTGGGTTTTGCCATGTTCCTGTTGATGACCTCCAGCATTTATCTCCGAAAAAAGAAATGGTTGGTTTTAGAAACGGAAAAAGGTATTTGGTTTTGGAGTTCGATGTACATTCCAATTATTGTGGCAATGACCTCCACACTAAATGTAAAAGCGGCACTTTCCGGAGGATTTTTGGCCATTATTCTCGGTATTAGTGCCACAGCGGTATGCATGTTAATGGTTCCTTTGATTTCCAAGATTGGAAGAGAAAAGAGTACAGACTCCCCAAAAAAATAACATATGGAAATCATCAATACCATCATTGGAAAAAATGGGTTAGTATTTGCATTTCTTTGTGTGGGGATCATCATGCTGTTTTCCTCCTGGGTTTCAAAATACATTACCAACAAAAAAATCCCTGGGGTTGCCATAGCGATTATTATAGGGCTATCACTTGCTTTTTTGGGTGACGAAAAAGGTATTTCAAATATTCCCCTTTTTGCGGGGATGGCATTACTTGGAGGACCGATGCTTCGCGATTTTGCTGTGGTGGCAACTGCCATGAGCGCTGATCTTTCAAAAATAAGGCAAGCAGGGTTGGCTGGGCTTGTCTCTTTGCTCATCGGGGTTTTTATATCATTTACCATGGGGGTTTTGATTGGGTTGAGCATGGGCTATACCAATATCGAGAGTCTTACCACCATTGGGGCCGGGGCCTGCACCTATATAGTAGGTCCGGTAACGGGCACGGCCATTGGGGCAAGTTCAGATGTAATTGCCATAAGTGTGGCAACAGGGGTGGTAAAGACCATCTTTGCGACCATTGGCACACCTTTAATAGCCAAGAAAATAAAATTGGACAACCCACATGCAGCCATCGTTTTTGGCGGGTTGATCGGTACAACCAGTGGTGTGGTGGCAGGACTTGCGGCCACGGATGAAGAATTGGTTCCCTATGGGGCATTGACCTCTACCTTTTACACAGGAATAGGATGCCTATTATGTCCATCCTTATTTTATGTTATTTTGCGATTCTTGGATATTTAGGCAAATCCAATTGATGTATAAATAAAGGATGATCCTTTACATCGATTTTAAGCCTTTTTGGGCGTATGTTAATGTATTTTAAATCCTAATAACATAGTTAATAGAAATTTACAAGGGAATGAAAAATAGATCAACCAATAATCGAACCAGGTGGATTAAAGTAATTTCATTCATTAATGGTATCGCAGCCATATTACATTTACTCTTTTGGATTGCCGCCTTCATTAAACTGCCCGCCATCACCTCAACAAAAAATAGTGCTGATCAGATAAATCTTGCCACAACGTATGGATTTGGAATTGCTGATTTTTTATGGTCGGCCCCTCTTCTGATAATCGGATCAATAGGACTTTGGAAAAAAACCGGAATTGGCTGGTTAGCTGCACTTTTGGCCAATTCGCTATATTGGTACTCGCTCACGGTTGTAATAATTAGGGATTTATTCTCGAATTCAATTTCACCCGGAACAATTTTATTTTTGCCTTTTGCACTAGCTTCATTCTGGATTTCCTATTTTTTATGGAAGAACCGAAGTGTATTCTTGAACAAAGAAAGTGAAATGGATGAATAACCCTAACCTGAAAGAACTGAGTGAAACAAAAGTTCAAATAAACGATTCAAACTCGAAGTGAGATACACAATTCAAATATGGGTTTTAACAATAATCGTTTCTCCACTTTTATTGCTACTTATTTTGGGAGTTATTATAAATCAATCTAGTCCAAATGAGATTCTAAATTCTTCCGGAATCATAGTTTTAATGTTTATAGTTGGCTTCATATTTTCAATCCCAGCGATGATAATTTTTTGGTTTCTTCAAAGAAATTTAAACTCGGGGATTTCAATATGGAAAAGGAAATTGATACTTTCCATTTATTCTTTCCTATCAGTTTGGGTTACCTTTTATTTTGTGGATAGTGGATTTATTACTAGCTGGTCTAATCAAACTATTTGGGTTTTAATATATTCATTAACTATTGTAGTCGGTGTTTGGATTTTTAGATTTCCGAGCACTAACAGTTTGAAGCAACAATGAAGTTGAATTGATAAGTTCAAATAACCAATAGTTTATTTACCCCTCCTACGTAAGAAAAACGTAATCCCCAAAACCATAAGGGCAAGGCACAAGAGCAAGATAAAGCTATAATTGAGCGAAGCATTTTCTGCTATAAACCCAAGAATTACGGGTCCCAACAAAAACCCAATATAGCCTGCCCCTGCAATAAAGGCCACTCCTTGGGAGGAATCCACTCCCTTTACATTGCCTCCTATCCGAAACAATTCAGGAACAATCACCGAAAAACCTAAGCCATTAAAGGCAAAACCAATAATGGACCATGTGGTGTGTTGCGTCAATACAAGAACAAAGCCAATGGCCGCAATAAAAGCACCCAGTCCCACAATTTTAATGGGGCCAATTTTCGCACTGATGCCGTCCCCCAGAAATCTTCCCAAGGTCATAGTCGTTGAAAATGCCAAGAATCCCGCCCCTATGAGCAGTTCAGGGGCCATGGTCATTTCTTTAAGGTAGAGCCCGCTCCAGTCTATTATAGCACCTTCGCTACCAAAGGAAACAAAGCCTATAATGCCCAAGAGCAACAACGGCTTAAATAGTTTGAAGCTAAAAGGTTCTTTTTCCACGGGTGCGGCCACCACATGGATGTAATGTTTTTTTAGAAAAAAATTAATTCCAAATACCAATACCACGGTTATGCCCATGTGCAGCACAGGGCTTCCAATCACCGGAATCAAGAAACTGCCCAGTCCTACCAAAATACCGCCCAAACTAAAAAAGCCGTGCGCGGCGGACATAAAGTTTTGCTTGTCTTCCTTTTCAATCTCTGTGACCAAGGTGTTTATGGCTATATCAATAAAACCGTTACTGGCCCCAAAAAGATACAAGGCGGCCATCAACAAATAATAATTGGGCGCCATAAGTGGCAACATGGCCGTTACGGAGACACCTACAACTCCATACCACGAGGCCCTACCAACTCCAAGCTTGTTAATAATCTTGGAGGCCACAGGAAAAATGGTAAAAACACCAAGAGACAAGCAGAATAAAGCTATCCCCAAATCGGCCTTATCTATGTCCAACTTTTCCTTTACGGTGGGGATATATATCGCCCAAGTCCCAAACCAAATATTGATACTGGTGAACACCCATGCCGCTCCAAAATATCTAGGATTGGACAAAATAAGCCACAGGGATTTCATATACTTAAAGGGTTTGGTTGGTTCATTTAGTGCTTTGTGATTATTTGTTCTGTATTCCTGCTTTCAAGATTTGTCCAAAACGGTACATATCCTCATAAGAGCAATACAAAGGGGCCGGGGCCAATCGTATAACGTTGGGCTCCCTCCAATCGGTAACGACACCATTTTTCATTAAATAATCAAAGATGGCCTTGCCCTCCCCGTGCAAAAACACTGAAAGTTGGCAACCTCTGGCCTCTGGGGTAATGATTTCAAAAGTACTGCCCACTTGCTTGTCAATTTCATGTAGCACAAATTCCAAATAGGCCACAATGGTCTTTTGCTTTTCGATAAGGGCATCCATCCCGACCTCATCAAATATTTCCAGAGAGGCCAAATAGGGCGCAATGGAAAGTATGGGCGGATTGCTTACCTGCCAAGCATCGGCGGTTTCTATGGGGTCGAACTCGGGCTTCATTAAAAAGCGGGTCTCTTTTTTGGTGCCCCACCAGCCTTCAAAACGAGGGATGTCCTCTTTCCCCAAATGCCTTTCATGAACAAAGATTCCCGAAGCGTTACCTGGGCCACTGTTCATGTATTTGTAACTGCACCATGCGGCGAAGTCTGCGCCCCATTCATGCAGGTTCAATTTTATATTCCCAACCCCGTGGGCCAAATCCCAGCCCACAAAGGCACCTACATCCTTTCCTGCTTTGGTAATGGCTTCCATATCCAATACTTGGCCATTATAGTAATTCACACCACCCATTAATACAAGAGCAAGTTCATCCCCTACCTCATTGATTTTTTGGATGATGTCCTCCGTGCGCCATGCATGCTCGCCATCCCGCTTTTTTACCTCTACAATGGCTTCTTTGGGATCCAATCCATGAAAACGAACCTGACTTTGCAACATATACTGATCGGACGGAAATGCTTTTTCCTCACAAATAATTTTGAAGCGTTTTTTATTGGGTCGATAAAAAGAAACCATCAAAAAATGAAGGTTGACCGTAAGCGTGTTCATTACCGATACTTCTTCGGGCTTGGCACCGACCACTTTGCCCAACCCTTCGGCAAGTCTTTCGTGGTAGTCCCACCAAGGCTTATCGGCGTAAAAATGACCTTCCACTGCCAATTCCCGCCAGTCCTTCATCACATCATCCACAAATTTTTGGGTGCGCTTAGGTTGAAGCCCAAGGGAATTTCCCGTAAAATAAATCACATCCTTTCCGTTGACCTGTGGATAGTGGAATTCGTTTCTATAGGAAGCCAATTTATCGGAAGCATCCAGTTTTTTGGCTAATTCAAGCGTATTTTGGAACGTCATTCTTTTTTGGTTTTCCTCAAAAATACGATATGTGGAAGTAATCTGAAGAAAAGAAAATTACTCCAAACGCATTTCAATGATGTGTTTTTTGAAGCCTACTTTTTCGTATGCCTTGATTGCAGGCAAATTTTCATTGTATACTGTCAATCTAATTTCTTTGAGACCATTGGCATTGGACCAGGTTTTTAATTCTTCTACAATTAAAGCGTTGATTCCCATGCCGCGATAATCTTCGTCGGTGTACATAAAACCGAGATAGGCATAAAATTCATGATCTAAATAATGTCTGGCCCTTTTGGGAATAGCATAGCCCGAGGCCACAACTTTATCTTCCGACTCCGCAACAACCACATGGGCTTTAGAATCTTGAATCATTTCGCCGATATCGTAATAACTGACCGGCCCTTCTTTTATGGTTACATCGAACGGACGTTCGGCTTTTATGATTTCTTGTTCAAAATTTAGCAGCACGGGAAGATCATCCAACGTTGCTGTTCGTATATTTACCTTTGGTAACGTCATGGAATGTTTTTGCTTTAATCAATTCGTTGTGGGATTTGGATTGATTTCACAAAAACCGTCAATTCGAGTGAAATCGTGCAAAGGATTTTTTATCGAGAAATAGGTTTTTGAACTTCAAAATTCAGTTTTCGATACAATTTTCTATAAAATTACTCGAACTGACGAATTTTATATCAAACCACAACAGGTTTTAATCGTTGTTCCAATGTAGTTCTTTTCTATATTTTTGCGAAAAATAAATCATGCATTTCCTATCACCCATTTTGGAGAGTTACATTGCCAACAGTTCGGAAAACGAACCGGAATTGTTGCAGGAACTTACCCGAGAAACCCATTTAAAAGTGATACAACCCAGAATGATCACGGGACATTTTCAAGGTCGGGTATTAAGTATGCTGTCCAAAATCATCAACCCCAACTATATTTTGGAGATAGGCACCTATACGGGCTATTCTGCTCTTTGTTTGGCGGAGGGGCTTCAAAAAGAGGGTGAACTGCATACGATTGAGGTAAACGAGGAGCTTCATCAAATGCAACGAAAGTATTTTGATAAAAGTGGATTTGGTCCTCAAATCAAACAACATATTGGAGATGCCCTGGAAATCATCCCAAGCTTGAATCAGACCTTTGACCTTGTTTTTATTGATGCGCAAAAGGTCAACTATGATGCATATTTTGAGGCGGTGCTACAAAAAACAAAACCTGGCAGCGTTATTCTATCGGACAATGTGCTTTGGTCTGGGAAAGTGGTCGAGCCCATACAGAAATCGGACAAGGCCACAGATGCCCTTTTGAAATACAATCAAAAATTGAAGGAAGATTCTCGGGTGGAAACGGTTTTGTTACCCATTAGGGATGGACTGACGTTGAGTAGGGTGCTATAAAGCGTTGATACAGCCAATAAAAAAGCCATCCGGACAGCAAACCTACCACCATTCCAACAATAATATCAATCGGGAAATGTACCCCCACATAAATTCGGCTCATGGCAAACAATATGGGCCATATAAAAAATAGTATCGCCCATTTTACTTTTTGTCTCAAAAAAAGGAACACCAACATGGTAATGGAGAACGAACTGGACGCATGGCCAGAGAAAAAACTATAATCCGTTGGCGTTTTTAGAATACGGATCAGGGTATTGATTTCTTCGGTATTGTTAGGTCTTAACCTTGCTACCGAAATTTTGGTCAAATGGGTAATGACCGTTATAAAGATGGCCAATCCAAGAACCGTCAAAAATTTATAGAAGGCCTCTTTTTTTGAGAATTTCAGGTAAAACAAGATGAGAAATAGGATAAAAAGGGGAATCCAAGTAGAAATGTTGGTCACTGTGGCCCAAAAAACATCATACCGCTCTATGCCCAAGCCATTGAGATAAACAAAAGTGTCTCTATCCCATTTGAGCATTTTTTCCAACATGGGAAATTTATTTATTAAGATCTCTTTTGATGGAGCCGGAAACTTCGTTTACATTCTTCTTAACATCATCGATTTCCTTACGAATATCCTTGGTGAAATCAGTGTCAATATCCGTGCTATTTTGGATTTCACGCTTTATATCCTCCGTGGCATCCTTTAATTGGCGCATTCCTTTACCAAGCCCTTTGGCTATTCCAGGAATTTTGTCCGCACCAAACACCATCACCACAATAAATAGGATGAAAAAAATCTCAGCTCCGCTAATGAATAGAAATTGCATGCCACAAATATAATGAGAACTTAGGTTCAAAATAAAAAAAGCCCCGTGAAATCACGAGGCTCTTAACATAGTTTTTTCTTTTACTATTTTCCTTTGATATTTTCTTTGAACTTATCAAAGTCCGACTTCTCTTCTTTCTTAGGCCAAGAGTTATTGGTAGTGTCGATATCGGCAGTTTCCAATTTTGGATCTACTACGATTCCTACCAATTCTTTTTCTGTAGCCATTACTCTTTTTACTTCAGCATCATTCTTTCTCCAAATTTCTGGAGGATAGGTAACGCTTTCGGTTGTGCCATCGGCATAGGTATACTCCACAATCAATGGCATTGGAATGCCTCCTGGCTTGTCAAAAGTAATTTCGTAGAAATACTTGGGCTCCTTAACCTGAGCTCTTTCGGCCTCGGTCATATTGTCCATCATGAATTCCTTCAAGTTTTGGGAAGTCTCTGTTGGAGATTTTCCTTTAAGTTCTGGAGCAAAATCTTCGCTATCCTCTTCCGCCAAGTAAACCAATGGTGGTAAATCAGCCTCGGTAAGATTTCTATCGGCCATGTATTTTTCCATTTCCTTGGTCGGTTTGTTGGACACGTAGTACTTTTTAACTCCTTTTACACCTATGTCAACATAATCGGTAGTGTAGAACCATCCTCTCCAGTACCAATCCAAATCCACTGCAGAAGCATCTTCCATAGTACGGAAGAAATCCTCTGGGGTCGGGTGTTTAAACATCCAACGTTGTGCATAGGTTTTAAAGGCATGGTCGAACAACTCCTCACCCATTACTGTTTCCCTTAAAATATTAAGGGCAGTCGCAGGTTTACCATAGGCGTTTGGCCCAAGTTGGTATACATTTTCCGGGTTGGACATAATGGGCGAGATAAAACTTTGATCTCCGCTCATATAAGGAACAATTTTTGAAGGCTCACCTCTTCTTGAAGGGTATTTTTCGTTCGGAGCAATAACTTCTGGATTGTTTTTCCCAAAATCCTGCTCTGCCAAATACTGCATAAAGGTATCCAAACCTTCATCCATCCATCCCCACTGGCGCTCATCGGAATTAACGATCATTGGGAAGAAGTTATGTCCTACTTCGTGGATAATCACACTGATCATACCATATTTTGTTCTGTCGGAATAGGTACCGTCTTCGTTAGGACGACCATAGTTCCAGCAAATCATCGGGTATTCCATACCTTGGTTTTTGGCATGAACTGAAATTGCCTTGTGATAAGGATAATCAAATGTATGTTCTGAGTAAGTATTCAAGGTTTGTGCCACAGCTTTGGTAGACATTTCTTCCCAAAGTGGGTTACCTTCTTTTGGATAAAGCGATACTGCCATTACATCTTTGCCTCCGATTTTAACGGCTTGCATGTCCCAGATGAATTTTCTGGAAGTGGCAAAGGCATAATCCCTAACATTGGTAGCTTTAAACTTCCAAGTTTTGGTATCGGTAGAGAAACCTTTTTCAGCGGCTTCGGCTTCTTCTTGGGTTACAATGATTACAGGTTTGTCGTAAGATTTTTTAGCCTGCTTGTAACGCTTCATCATATCTTTGGAGAATACATCATCACGGTTTTGAAGTTCTCCTGTCCCATCCAAAACATGATCTGCAGGAACGGTAATGCTCACATCGTAGTTACCAAATGGCAATGCGAACTCTCCGCTTCCCCAGAACTGATGGTTTTGCCATCCTTCTACATCACTGTAAACAGCCATTCTTGGGAAGAACTGTGCAATTACGTAAGCACGGTTTCCATCTTTTGGGAAATACTCATATCCCGAACGTGCCCTGTTTACGGTATGATCAGGAATATTGTACCACCATTTGATAGAGAAAGAAATATTCTCACCACTTTTAAGTGCTTGTGGAATATTGATACGCATCATGGTTTGGTTGATGGTATAAGACAATGGTTTTCCACTATCATCTTTTACCGATTCAATATTGAAACCACCATCGAAAGGCTCGTTAATGTATGCTTCGGTGAAGTTACCTGCTGTATAAGCAATATTTACACCGTTTCCATTACGTAGTGGTGACTTGGAATCCTTCGCACGTACATTTTGGTCCAATTGTACCCAAAGAAATTCTAAATCATCTGGTGAATTGTTGTGGTAAGTAATGGTTTCCTCACCATTAATTTTGGCATTTTTATCATCTAGGTGGATGTCCATGACATAATCCGCCTGTTGTTGATAATAATCTGGACCGGGTGCGCCAGAAGCGGACCGGTAAGTGTTTGGAGAGGAAAATTCCTCGTACAATTGTTTAAATTTACTTTGGTTGTAGTGACCGGGCTCCCGTTCTTCTTTAACGTCTCCCTCTTCTTGAGCCATAACCACGGCTCCAAAAAGGAACAACAGGGAAGCTAAGCAATACTTGAATCTGTTCATTTTCTATCTGATTTTATAACGGTGAAAAATAACATATTTTAACCAAATGTTAAGAATACGTCATAAGTTTAACATTCCTTTATTGTTCTCCCTGATCAACACAAAACTTTTTTTGTTCCCGTTCCACTTTACATGGACCACGTTTTGCTGTTCATCAAACAAATCGGTCAGCACCTCATTCTGCACTGACATGGTTCTTACTTCGGATAATTTTACGTTGGGAATTTCCAGGTAGCAGATCACCACATCGGTATCGTACCTTTTTCCAAGAAAGTTGTACGGTACAACCTTCCCGTCCAATTCGACCACGAATTTTGACCTAAAATATTTTTCGATGTACTCATCGGCTATTTTGGATTCTTTTGGAGTGGCCAGTTTGGCCTCGATGCCATAACGTTCTTTAAGAAGTTTATCGAGGTCGTCTATAAAGATCCGACTGGTAATCTGGAAAGCGCTGTCTTCTTCCGAATAAACCATATTGGTAACGCTTACATAAAATTTATGGGCGGATGAGAAAGACATAAATAAAAGCATTGCCAAAGGCAAAATCAACATTTTTGCTTTTTTCAGTTTCATCATGTGTTATTAGACTTTAATTGTGCAACAATGTTACAGTTTTATGATTCTTTCTGCAATTTACCTGCCAAACTATTTTTCAGACATCAGACATCAGACATCAGACATCAGACATCAGACATCAGACATCTAAAGAAATCAATCCAAGTTGTTGTTTTCGCGATAAGCTCTGCTTTTCTGTACCATCACATCCCATATCCTCAATTTATCCTGTGAATTCACAGCAGCCTGAAAAGTTTCGTCCACTTCACAGAAATACATGAAATCATCAATTTTTTCCATGGGGATTTTTAAGGTAGTTACAAAAAGTGAATCAGCATAATATCCCTGAACGCGCTGTGTCTGCGCGTAACTCTTGTCCACTTTCACCCTGTTTTTTAGCATTTTGGTGCGACCGGTAATCGCATTGATAAGTGGGTCGATGGGTGGATTCAATAGCATTCCCACGTTGAACTTTCCTGCAGTTGCTTGTTTCAGCCTTCGCTCATTTTGAGTAGGCACCCGTTGGTGGGCATTGGGCAAATTCAATGCTTCCGCGCTCACATCTTTTTCCAAGGTGACCCTATCTATATCTTTACTTAAGTCCCCGGTTAAATCATATGGGCTTACGACCACTTCCTTTAATTGGTTCACAAATTCCTGCATGGGCACTTCTACAAAGTTGGATTGGAACAATGCTTTGGAAACTGGTATGGATTTCCGTAAAAAATGTACTGCGGAGAACACCAAGGTATCATTTACCCGGACTCGAATAGAAAAGTTGCCTTCCAAATCGGTGATAACGGCATCCTTTGTGGTAATATTCTGAACCACTACACCTACAACATCCTTGTCCGTACTGGTAACTCTTCCCTGCAATACTTTGCCATCACCCTCTTGGGCAAAACCCCATTGGGCGGAGAAAATCACCAATGCAATAAAGAATTTTTTCATTCCTCATTTAAAGTTGCCAAATACTCTTTGCTTTGGGTAACCAGAAAATCTATTAATTGAAATTCGTTTTCTTTTCTGAGCAAGGTCTGCGAAGGAACCTTGTCGTCGCAATACAAAAGAAATGCGTCAATTTTGTCCTGTGGCAACCTAAGGTCAACTACAAAAAACTCATCGTCATACACATGTCGAAGCACTTCGCTCACCTTTAACGGAGCTCTTTGTTGCCCGTTGACCTCTTGTGATTTAAACAATGCTTTGAAGATATTCACAAAGTTAAGACCATCCTTCATACCTCGCGTAACCCTGGAGTTTGCAATATTTTCCACTTCGGTGCCCCTATCTATTTCGTAGTTGAACTCCTTTAAATCTTCGTTTTTTACCTGTAGGAACCTTTCTTGGTTTTCCGGGGTAACTACCACCTCGTCCAACTCTTGCACCTTTTCCGTTACTTCCACCACCAAACGATTGTTCGCCAATATTTCGGAGGTAATGGTAACCACCTCCAATTGGTAGTTTACCGCGGTAAACACCAACTGGTCTCCCTCTTGTACCGCTATCACAAACTCTCCATTATCGTTGGTAATCGTAGCATGTCCACTAGTGGAATTGATAACATTCTCATTAGGAACATTTGAACTCCTGTAGAGCACCTTGCCCCTGAGCATTTGGCGCGAATCCTGTGCCAAGGACCAACCCGACACAAGTAAAGAGAACAATATCAAAAAAATATTTTTCATTTTAATGTATTTAGCACAAGTTAAAGAAAACCCTTGGAGCTCGTAAAAAAAATTAAGCCGTTCTAAACTTTTGTTAATTCTAATCCTACAAATATACCAAAGCGAATTCCATTCACCCTTGAATTACGTGTTTTGGCGGTATTTATTAAAAAAATTAAAACATAAGGTTAGTTTTGTTTATTACGTTTGGAAATCCTCAAATAACAAACATTGTGAAAACTTCAATTGTATCCTTGATCATTGGCCTACTCTTGATCAACACGCTGAACGCTCAGGTAAAAATCGGGAACAACCCGCAAAACTTGGACCCCGCCTCTGTACTTGAACTGGAAAGCACAACCCGTGTATTGGTAATTACCAGAGTGACCGACGCCCAAATGAGCATGATCAACCCATTGCCCGGCGCCATGGTCTACAACACCGATCAAGAGTGTCTGCACTATTACAATGGAACGGAGTGGATCAACATCTGCGAAGAACTCGACAACTCCTTTACGGTAAGTACCAGAGCGGATTATTTAAGTCTACTCAACCCACAAGCAAGGGACAGCACCGTTGTTATTACCCAAACCAACAATCCAGATGGCAGCGTCAATTACAATTATGAAGTGGGACAGATCACTGGGGCAAATATTGTAACCCAGTCTATAAATGCTGACTCAAAAATCCAGCCTACATCGATTACCACGGGGCTTTTGGCTCCCAAATCGGTAACCATCGGCAAATTAGCCGATGCTACCGGTGGGCAACCTGGAGACATTTTCCAATGGAACGGAAGCCAATGGACCTTGGTAAACGAATCCGTATTGGGGATTACGGAGAAAGATAGTATTGTTGGGAACGAAATAGTAGGCCCTTTTGATACAACCTTGGAACGATTAGGTGCGGGTTCCGAGGCAGACCCTTATACTTTGGATGTTGCACCTTTAGGTATTGACACCCCTGAATTAGCAGATGATGCGGTGACAACACTAAAAATCTCGGATGGAAACGTCACCAATGCAAAGCTTGACAAAACAAACATTCCCTTGAGTGGATTTGGAGCTGCGGCGGCCGATGTTGATTTAGGCAACCAAAGCATATTTAATTTGGCAGACCCAACAAATCCACAGGACGCCGCAACAAAAAACTACGTCGACACCGAGATCACGAACAACGCAGCTGATGGAACTGAGACAATCGTTACGGGGGCAGGGATAAATACCGTCACAGGCGACGGTTCAACGGCAACCCCATATGTGGTAACCGCAACGGAGGCCCAGGACCTAACAGATGTTCTTACATTGGACCCAAGTGCGGGAAACAACGCGATAACCGATGTGACCGACCCCACCAACCCACAGGACGCCGCAACAAAAAACTACGTCGACACCGAGATCACGAACAACGCAGCTGATGGAACTGAGACAATCGTTACGGGGGCAGGGATAAATACCGTCACAGGCGACGGTTCAACGGCAACCCCATATGTGGTAACC
>NZ_JBNPYE010000012.1:0-94301 GCF_051494225.1 Flagellimonas lutimaris
GTGGCTTTGCAAGAATTTTTAACGGACACATTGAATGTATAAAGACACTTCTATCCTCGTCGTAGATGACAATCGACAGGTCCTGGAACTGGTCAACCATGTTTTGGCCCAAGTTGGTTATCATATTTCATTTATTCCGAAGGGGCAATTTCTGTTCCGACGATTGTCAAGTCAAAAATTTGATTTAGTCCTATTGGACATCAACCTTCCAGGAATAAGTGGCTTTGAATTGCTCAAACAAATAAAGTCCGACCCTACCTATAAAACACTTCCAGTGATTATAATTAGTGCAGAGGAAGAGGATGAAACACTGGCAAAATGTTTTGATCTTGGTGCAAGCGATTATATAAAAAAACCGATACATCATGAAATCTTAAAGGCCAGGGTCCAGTCTGTGATATCCGCTTCTCGATTTCACCAAAATGAAATACATCAGCAAAAACAAGAAGCTCTAAGAGCTCGGATGAAAATGTTGTCTTCACAAATGAATCCTCATTTTATTTTCAATTCCCTTTCATCCATACAGGAATTTGTTTTGGCAAACGAAACAGAAAAAGTGTTGAATTACCTTTCTGAATTTGCAGGCCTCATGAGACAGAATTTAGAGAATTCAATGCTTCCCCACATTACCCTATCCAAAGAGCTCCAGTTTTTGGATACCTATTTAAAGCTTGAAAGAACACGTTTTAACAATGTGTTCGACTATGAAGTTGACGTCAATATAGATACTCCCGAAAATATAATGATTCCGCCGATGCTCATGCAGCCATATTTGGAAAACGCCATTATTCACGGGCTTCGAAAGTCCACTAGGCCAGGTCGACTTGTTTTAAAGGTATGGGAAACAGAGAAATCCATCTATTGTTCCATAAAGGACAATGGTATTGGAAGGGCACTTGCATCGGCTATTTCTGAGAGTCACCACCATTCTATCGCTATGTCAAATATTGAGGCACGACTTGAGTTATTGAACATGGAGTTCGGCGTGGATGTGTTCAGTGTTGCCATTGAGGATTTGGAGGAAGAAAATGAGCCTGCTGGCACACAGGTAACTCTTTGCTTTCCCAACGATTTACACTAACTTTTTCAATAGTGCTTCTTTTTTTCTGACAGATACATCCACATGCGACCCGTCCTTAAGTACTAGATATCCACCTTTGCCCTTGACATATTTTTCAACATGATTAAGATTCACCATATGTGATTTGTGTACCCGGAAAAAATTGAAGGATTCCAATAAGGGTTCAAAATCGCCCAAAGGTTTTGATACCATTATCATTTTGCCGTTATCAAGGTAAAAATTGGAATATACATGATTTGCTTCCACGCGGAGCAAACGGTTTGCTTCCACAAAATCGATGCCTTCCGAAGACCTCAACGCAATTTTGGTATAATTTCGATCTTGTAATTTGGTGTTCTCCCGTAAAACTTGATATTCTTCTTCTCTTGAGGGTGCTTGCTTTGCCAATATCTTCTCCGCACGTGCTACGGCATTTTTAAGTTCTTGAATGTTGATGGGTTTTAACAGATAATCCAAAGCAGCATATTTAATGGCATTGATTGCATAAAGGTCATGTGCTGTAGTAAAAATCACTTCAAAAGCAGGTTCCTCAAAATGATCAAAGAGTGTAAACCCATTGCCTTCGGGCATTTCAATATCTAAAAAAACCAGTTCTGGTTGCTCGGATTGAATCAGGGCAACAGCTTCATCTACGGAGAAGGCATCCCCAACAAGCTGAATGTTGGGGCAAAATGTCTCAAGCATTTTTCCAAGAATATCGTGATGTCGCTGTTCGTCATCCACAATTATCGAACGGATCTGGCGGGTCATGATGGGCAATGTTAGAATTAACCCTTTAAATATAGAGTAATTTGAATAATTATTTCTATTTTGTATTCATAATCAAGTATTTGCAAATGACTTTAGGGATTGGCAGTTTGGCTCCCGATTTTAAGGCCGCTACAACAGAGGGTAAGATCAGATTTCATGATTGGCTTGGAGACGCATGGGGGTTACTTTTTTCCCACCCAGAGGATTACACTCCAGTTTGTACTACCGAATTGGGCATGGTCGCACAATTGGAAAAGGAGTTTGTAAAGCGGAACATAAAAGCCATTGCGTTGAGCATAGATAGTTTGGAGTCCCACATGGATTGGAAATCAGATATCGAAAAATCCATGAATGTTACCGTACGCTTCCCGATTATCGCGGATGAGACAGGTGAGATAGCTCAACAATACGGTATGATCCAAAAGGGAGCTTCCGACAAAAAAACGGTTCGTTCGGTATTTATAATCGATCCTAATAAATACATACAACTGCATCTTACCTATCCCATGTCCATAGGACGTAATTTTGATGAAATATTAAGGGCAATAGATGCACTTCAAATGCATGCAGATCATCAAGTTCTCACACCGGCAAACTGGAAACCAAAAGACGATATTATTGTAGATCCAAAGATGCCACAAGATGAAGCTCAAGCTCGTTTTCCAGATCGAAAGGTGCAAGGTGCGCCATATCTTCAATTTTCAAGTGACCCAACCAAGAAAAAATAGAACGGATTAATTGGTCTTTACAATTATTTTTGGTTACAAAGGTCAATAGTAAAATCCCCAACATAATTGCCAATCGGTATTCAACAATTTAAACGGTATACCTATTTAGTATATCCTGCTACCCTCGACACCGATATTTTTTCAATCACATTTAACCGGGTTATTTGAATAAATCTTTCGAAATAACTCTTATCAAGTTTTCTGCACTACCCATGAATTGTTTTTAGTTGATCAAATCGATTTAAGGATAATCTACAATCTATCTATTTGGTCATGACAGAAAACCGCAAAATGAAAACATTTTGGCAAATTTCAGATAAAATGAGTCCATGCTTATTGTGAGTTTTACAATGTTATTACGCAGTAAATCAACATTTAAACAAAGGCAACATGGAAACTATGAGTTCTACCGAAAAAGCGAATCAAGGTAAAAAAGAGGCACAACTCCCCATATCCGGTTTTGAAATAGATCGACACACAGCAATTGTAATCGTAGATCCCCAAAATGACTTTTTGAGTCCAGAAGGAGTGGCTTGGGGAGCAGTGGGGCAGAGCGTTATGGAAAACAATACTGTGGATAATATAGAATCCTTATTTCGTCTTGGGGCTGAGAATGGTATTCATGTCTTTATTTCACCACACTACTATTACAAACATGATCACGGGTGGCAGTTTGAGGGAACCTTGGAGAAATTGATGCACAACATAAATATGTTCGATAGGGGGGATCAACTGAATGTTGATGGTTTTGAAGGATCAGGTGCCGATTGGCTTCCTGCCTATAAACCCTATATCATGGATGAGGAAAAAATAACCATTTGTGGCCCACATAAGGTGTTTGGCCCGCAGAACAATGATTTAGTACTCCAGCTTAGGAAGCAAAAAATTGATAAAGTCATCCTCGGTGGTATGTCCGGTAATCTATGCGTGGAGTCACACATGAGGGAGCTGTTGGAATGCGGCTTTGAGATTGCCGTGATAGGAGATGCAACAGCATCGGCCAAACTGCCCAATCTTGACGGGGATCAGGCGGCGCAAACAAATTATGTAATGATGGCAAGTGTGGTCTACACTACAAGCCAACTGGAAGAAGTGCTGGAATCGCAAAAGATTCTTGCGGAAGAATAGTGGGCTGCCATTCGAATTGAAAAGGACATATAAGCTTTAAGATAAGTTCTGGTTAGTGTTTGTTTAGTTGAAATGGATAGGAGGTACGCCTCGTGTCTCCTATTCTTAACCAATTGATTTTAAGTTGAATATCAATTTTATATTTTCTATTACGAGTTAAATACCAACAATATTATGTTTTACGAAACCAATATAAATCGATTGCCATTGGTCTTTAAAAGCAATGAGGGCAAAAACTATTTCCAATTCCATATCAATGGTCAATTGGCCTCCCTCGAGTACGATATGGTTAAAGACCACTGTATAAACCTAAAGCGTCTGGAGATAAGCAAATACCTTAACAGGATAGAGGTTGGAAATGCGCTGATAGAGCGAGTGATGGAATATTCCATTCGAGGGGAGTTTAAAATAATCCCAGCTAACCCGCAAATAATAAAGTTTCTTAAAAAACGACCTGAGTACCAAAAATTGATTGCCTCGGAAATTGAAGCGATTAAAAGGTCATAAAGTCTAATATATACATCAAAAATTCATAATTAAACCAATAACTGATACTATGAAAACTACAATAAAAAATAAAGTTCAACTCCATCCCGAATTATGGTCCAATCGCTACAAGAGCTATCTTTTTTCAATGGCTATAAAAAAACTTCCCGAAGATGTGGTGGAAGATGTGTTGCAAGAGACCTATTTGGCCGCTTTGCGTTCGGCACCCCGATTTCGGGGTGATTCCACCGAACGTTCTTGGCTTACCTCGATTTTGAACCATAAAATCATGGATTATTATCGCAAGGCCTATTCTCGACAAGGTAAGGTGATGCACAATGCACTGCGCGTCTCCGATTATCCAACTTGGCATGATTGGGAAAACCTAAACAACAAACCTGATAATGCCGAAATAACAGAATATCAGAATGCAGATGAACTATACAAGGTATTTAACTCTGGTCTTGAACTTTTAGGTCATAGAGAAAAGCAGGTGTTGCGCCTAAAAATTAAGGGATATAGTACCGAAGCTATCTGTGACACGCTGGAAATTAACGAAGTGAATACCTGGGTAGCATTGAGCCGGGCACGCAAAAAGATAAAACACTATTTGAATGATCATTGGTTGAATTAAACAATGATGTGTGATGCAAAACTTTTGGTTCAATCTACAACTGGTTCTCTGCCGCTGTGGTATAGCGTGCTTAACCCTATACTATAAATATAAGTATCCTAAACAAAAGGAACATAAATCTTAACATGATGACTGAAAAAAAAACACCGTTGCCTCCTTTTACCGAGGAGACCGCAAAAGAGAAAATACAACTTGCCGAGGATGCTTGGAACAGCCAAGATCCACAAAAAATTTCCATGGCATATTCCTTGAATAGTGAATGGCGCAATCGTTCCACTTTTATCAATGGACGTGAAGAAATCCAAAAGTTCCTCAAAAACAAATGGGAAAACGAACTGGATTATAAACTTAAAAAAGAATATTGGGCCCACACTGATAACAGAATTGCCGTTAGGTTCGAGTATGAGTATCGCAATAGATCGGGGCAGTGGTATAGAGCCTATGGTAACGAGAATTGGGAATTTAACGAACACGGGCTTATGCAAAAAAGATACGCTAGTATCAATGATTATCCAATTAAAGAACACGAACGCTATTTATAAACTCAGCAATATGTGAAACAGAATTCCCTTATCTGCAATTTGATTTTCAATGAAGAGCTATTTTCAGATAGTACCACAAACTTACCACAGTTTGCCTCTTACGGAGTTTTTAATTTGCCCGAAGAATAAAAAACATTAAAACTATTTAATATGAAAGCATCGATTTCAATCAAAGTTCGAAAATGTCTATTAGGTTCCATCTGTGTTCTGTTATTTGGGATGTGTACAATGCAGGCACAGTCACATAGTTACAGTACGGACGATAGTATGATTGCCCTGGAGGGGTATAGTGCCGTGTCCTATGTTGATAAAGGAAAAGCTGAACAGGGAAAAAAGGCTTACAAAGCAAGTTATGATGGGCTGACCTACTATTTTGTAAATCAAAAACAGTTAAAACTGTTCCAAAACAATCCCAAGAAGTACCAACCGCGATATGGTGGCTGGTGTGCCTTTGCTGTTTCCTTGGGAGGTAAATATCGTCCGAATCCCGAAAGTTTCCGGATTGTTGATGGAAAACTTTATCTGTTTACAGTAAACCCCGAGGGTGATTTTGTTAAAGTATGGGAAAAAGAGGGCAAGAGCAAACATATTGCCCAGGCCAACAAGAATTGGCAAACTATGAAGAAGTTTAAAACCTTTACCCCTTAATGGTTCTCATTTTAGTTTGATTTACTAAGAAAACCGCTATACCGACATTCCATACTCCTCTACCACAAGTCGGCAATAGCGGTTTTTATATATAATTCCTAATATTCCTTATAAGTCAAAAAGACCAATGGCATTACTCGTAGCCTTTTTAAGTAGTTAAGATCAGGGGATACCGATAAGGTGTATTCAGTAGCATGGAAAAATGAAAATGCAACGAGGGAATATTGACACCTGCATAAGATAAACTCTTGAAAGTATTTACTCGTCAACCCGGACGGCATAAATCAAGAAACCTTGTATTTACTTCCATTTAATACTACAGACGATACTTGGATATTGAACCTTGGCAACCTCGTTGTTGCCCAACAGTGCATCCAATGCATTTGTTAGTTCTCTTCTGGAAAGTACTCCACATCGTTGCTACTAGCGGCAATAAACTGCATGCCCTTGGCTTGATACTCATAGGCTACTTCCACTAATTTATGGTTAATATGGTGAACAAAAGGACAGTGGTTGCATATAAAAGCAACCACAGTAGCTACGTTTGACTTCAATTGCGATAGGGATAATGGTTTTTGTGATATGGTATCAAATAGTGTGAAATCGGGAGCTTTGGCCCCTAATTCCATCATGTTGGATTGTGCTAATGCCGTGATAGTTGTGATTTTTATAAATGGAAAACCTGTGGAACCCAGTTGGGTGTGCACAGGTTTGTCCTCTCTTGTTATCTGGTCTGCATGCAGCACCATTCCGGCAGGGTTGCCGCCCTTTTTGTTTTGCGAAAAGACATTGAGGATTTGAAACCTCATCGTTTTTTACTGTCCATTTTAATCTATCTATGGTCCGGGCATCGTCTCTAATCTACAGAACGAGTAAAAAACCTTGATGTTTAGGTTATAAGTCTCGGATAAGACGAATCATTTGATGTGTAAATCCCCATTCATTATCATACCAGGCCATTACTTTTAATAGGTCGCCGTCGACAACCCTGGTCATATTAAGGTCTGCAATGGATGCATAGGGACTTCCGACAATATCTGAAGAAACCAACTGTTCTCGGGTCGTGGACAACACTTCGCGATATCGCTCTGTGGAAGCTTCGGCTTCCAGAATTTCGTTTACTACTTCCGGGGTTACGTTGCGCTTTGTTACAAAGGTCATATCGGATATGGAACCTACTTTTGCAGGAACACGTATGGCAACGCCATCGAATTTATCCACAAATTCCGGTAATGCTTTTGTGGTGGCTATTGCGGCGCCGGTACTGGTAGGAACTAAATTGTCTGCTGCAGCTCTTCCCATCCTGTAGTTTTTTGGAGAGGCTCCATCCATCAAACTCTGGGATGCCGTATAAGCATGAACGGTGGTCATGATTGCTTTGTGGATTCCAACCCTACGACTGAGGATTTCAACGATGGGGCTAATGTTGTTCGTAGTACAACTGGCACATGAGAAAATCGAGGTTTCACCTAACGAAGAACTCACACCATGAACCACTGTTGGAACGTCTTGACTTTTGGTCGGAGCGGAAATTACGACTGTCTTTGCCCCGGCATTCAAATGTTTGGCGGCATCTTCACTTTGGGTAAATATGCCTGTACTTTCAATGACGACGTCAACATCTAGATCTTTCCACGGGAGATCTTCAGGATTCCTTTCAGTAAAATATGGAATCTTTATACCATCCACCAGCAAGGCATCCCCTGAAACCGAAACTTCGCGCTTATATGGTCCGTAGGTACTATCATACCTGAGTAGATATGCTAAATTTTCCAAAGGTAAAATGTCATTAATGGCCACAAGGGACAATTCTTTGGATTCAAGGATTACTTTTAGAGAGGCACGACCGATTCGTCCCATCCCATTGATTGCTATTCTTTTCATTTTAATTTGTTTAATTCGTTTTCCAATTCTTTTATACGTTCTTTTAAGGGTATTACCATTTGGTCAATTTCATCGGAAGTGTATCGTTGGACGATATGCTGAGGGCAATTAACATCAACAGCCTTGATTTTGAATATGATGGCACGCTCTACATTGGCGGAGTAGCCATTCACTGCCAAGGATTCCATCAGTGCTTTATCCTTGAATTCTACATGGGCCTCGCCCCATATCTTTACCCGGGTCCTTGAAGGGTAATCCATCAAGAAAATAAATGACCTTGGGTTTTCGGAAAGGTTGCCAACACTTATATATTGTTGGTTTCCTGAAAAATCGGCAAAGGCCAATGTTTTCGGGTCCATGACCTTTAAAAAACCAGGTGCACCTCCTCGATGCTGGATATATGGTTGTCCTTGTTGATTTGAGGTGCCCATATAAAATGAGTCTCGTTTTTCAACAAAATCAATTATGGGAGGAGAAAGCTCCTCTTGCCAGCCCCTTTTACTTTCCATTTGGGCATAAGCCTTTCTTGAACCATATTGTTCTTGTAGTGCTTTAATGGTAGGAGTGAAGGCAATGTCAGAAGTGAAAATGTCTTTCTGTTTTTTCATTTTTGGTGTATTACGGGTAATATTTTTCACTGTATATCCTTAGTATTGATTTTGAGGAATTCCTGACATAATAGTTTCTTAATTTGA
Organism: Flagellimonas lutimaris; assembly: GCF_051494225.1. Classification (GTDB taxonomy): domain Bacteria; phylum Bacteroidota; class Bacteroidia; order Flavobacteriales; family Flavobacteriaceae; genus Flagellimonas; species Flagellimonas lutimaris_A. The sequence continues at coordinate 8,577 of NZ_JBNPYE010000012.1, forward strand.
ACCAATCCCCTTATTTATCCACGTAAGTATTGGAAATTCCTATCGACCTATAGACTGTTCTATTGTAAATACGGGATAGTTCGCATATAGGAAGCTAAGTAATAACCATCATGAAATTGGATCAACATAATACAGCCTTGCTTGTATTTTCTCTTTCGGCTGAAAGGGAAATATCAAGGAAATCCATTTTTGATAGGGGCAATAGGAAAGCACATGTTGCTTTTTTCAATGTGTTGATCGAGCAAACGAGAAAGTTGGCTTCCGAAAGTGGAATCGATATTTTTTGGATAGATGAACACGAACAAACGGGCAATGATTTTTCAACCCGTTTTACAAATGCCTTTCAAAAGCTTTTCGATGCAGGGTATGATAATGTGGTTTCCATCGGGAACGATAGCCCGGATTTAACCATTCAACTATTACAAGAGGCCATTCATAAGTTGGGTTCGAAAAAAATGGTAATAGGTCCTTCCAACGATGGAGGTATTTACCTTTTTGGCCTTAACAAAGAATTTTTTGATAAAAGGGAGTTACAGGGACTTCCATGGCAGACTTCATTCTTGTTCAACGGTCTGCAAGACTATATCAATGCTCAAAAAATAGATGCTGAAATTTTACAAGAGCTTAAAGATATAGACACTTTGGAGGATATGGTCGATTATGCCGTGTCAAATCCCACAACAATATTGAGTAAATTTTTCATGGCCATTAAAGCAACCATGAAAAGTGTTTGGGACACTGCCAATGATCTTGCCCCATCTTTATTAAAACCATTATATGTGGGCCTCAGGGCGCCACCTGTAATGTAATTACTTAAGTTGTAAACATACATAGCAGTTGCTGAAAGCTACTACAAAACTGCATCATCAATTAATTTAACCTAAAATATATGAAATCAATACTGATTGCAGTATTGCAATTATTTGTGTTGACCTCGTTCGCACAAGAAAACACGTACAGTTCCAGGGTATTGGATAACAACCAATTACCTATTCCATATGCTGCGGTATATGAAGAAGGCACTCAAAATTATACGACTACCGACGAAAATGGATATTTTGAGTTGGTGATACCTTCCAAAAGGTTTACTCTTCAAATTTCCTCTATAGGATTCAAAACCCTAACGGTTCAAGTTGAAGATGGACGGTTGCCCATGACATTGGCAATGACGGCCTCTCAAGAACAATTGGATGAAGTGGTGGTCACCGCGCTGGGCATAGAAAAAGATAAAAGGGCCTTAGTCTCAGCGGTATCTACCGTAAGTTCGGACAAATTGGTGACGGTTCCACAGACCAATATCGTAAATAGTTTGGCAGGCCAGGTCGCTGGGGTTCAGATTACCAACGGTTCCAGTGGTGTGGGATCATCCTCCCGAATTATTATTCGAGGTGAGAATTCCCTGAGCGGAAGCAACCAACCACTTTTCGTGGTGGACGGTGTTCCTATTAGCAACGAGCAGATTACAAGTGACTTGGTTAATAATGGGGCTTTACAAGAAGTGGATTTTGGCAATGGCAGTTCCGAGTTCAGTCCGGATGATATTGCATCCATTTCCATCTTAAAAGGAGCTGGGTCGGCCGCTCTTTATGGAGCAAGGGCTGCAAACGGGGTGGTCCTGATCACTACTAAACGGGGCAATAGGGCCAAAGGCTTTGGCGTGAGCATCAATAGTAATTTTACAATTGAGACCTTGCTTACCTTACCGGATTATCAAAATGTATATGGATTGGGATCCAATGGAGCTTATGCCTTTCAAGATGGTACAGGGGCAGGAATTGGTGATGGAGGTATCAGTAGTTATGGTCCGAGATTGGACGCAGGGTTGTTGATTCCTCAGTTTGACAGTCCCTCTGTAGATATCAACGGTAATCCCGTTCGTGCGGGTGATGTCCTTTCACGTAGGTTGCCCGATGGATCTTTTACTCCCATTACACCGACACCTTGGGTGGCCAGACCGGATAATGTGCGCAATTTTTTTGAAACTGGAATAACCTATCAAGATAATATTGCCATTAGTAGTACAAACGAAAAAGGTAGTACCCGGGTGTCCTACAGTAATTTGCGCAATGAGGGGATTATACCGAATACCGATCTTAAAAGGGATGGAATTGCATTGAGTTTGGACCAGATTTTAACCGACAAACTCCAGGTCAATACTTTTGTCAATTATATCAATACAAGAAGTGGTAATAGACCTAACTTGGGGTATGGCTATGAGAATGTGCTCTATGGTTTTAATTGGACTGGAAGACAGACCAATATTGAATCCCTTAGAGATTACTGGCAGGCAGGTCAGACCGGTAGACAGCATTTTGACATCAATTACCTATGGTTGACCAACCCCTATCTGACCCTTTTTGAAAACACCAATAGTTTTGATAAAAATCGGGTTTTGGGCAATGTATCCGCAACCTATGATTTTTCCGACCATCTTTCGCTGAAGGTACGAGCTGGCTTGGATACCTATAATGAAAACAGGGAGTTTCGTCGGGCGGTAAGTACCAATGCAAACCCATTTGGGTCTTTTCGAAAGGATAATGTTCGTTTTAGGGAGTTGAACACGGATTTTTTGTTTACCTATAAGAACAATTTCAATGAGGATTGGCACTATACCCTTACTGCAGGCGCCAATCGCCTAGATCAAAAAATCAATTATTCCTTTGCAGAAGCATCACAATTGGCCATTCCTGAAATTTATACCTTGGCGAATTCAAGGGCTCCTTTATTGGGAAACAGCGAAAACCTTAACAAAAGAATCAACAGTATCTATGGTACGGCCAATTTTGCGTATCAGAACGAACTATATGTCGACTTCACCTATCGAAATGATTGGAGCAGTACCTTGCCAAGTGGAAGTAACTCGTTTGGCTACTATTCGGCCGGCCTTAGTTTTATTGCTTCCAATGCCCTAGAGCTTCCAGAAGAACTTTCTTATTTAAAATTTAGGTTGAGTGCTGCCTCGGTGGGCAATGATACCGATCCGTTTCAAAACACCCAAACGTTTCAGCTCAATGGAAATTACGGTCCCAACTTTAGAGTGACCAATGAAACTGTACTAAAGAATACCAATTTAAAACCGGAGCGTCTGGATGCCTATGAGTTGGGACTTGAAGCTTGGTTCTTGAATGGAAGGATACAGTTTGAGGGATCTGCATACCAAAATGTGAGCAAGGACCAGATTATTTCCAGACCTATTTCCAATGCCACAGGCTTTAATAGTTTTAACGAAAATGGGGGAAAGATAAGAACACGAGGGCTCGAATTGATGCTAAGTGCCTCACCGATTAAGACTACCGATTTTACTTGGAACACCTCCGTAAACTTTAGCACCTTTAGAAGTGTGGTTACAGAACTACCGGCAGGTGTGGACCAGTTTGTAACCGCAACGGCCAACGTTTTTAGTGGAAGCGGTGGTTCCAATACCGTCTTCTATATTGCACGAGAAGGTGGTCGGGTAGGGGATATGTACGGTACCGGTTTTGTACAGATCGATGGCCAAGACCTTTATGATGCCAATGGGTTGCCCGTGCAAGATGCCAATTTGCGCAAATTGGGAAATTACAACCCGGATTTCACCTTGGGTTTCAATAACAGTTTTTCGTATAAAAACTTTGACTTTACCATTTTGTTCGACTGGCGCCAGGGAGGTACGATCGTATCGCGTACCAAAGCCTTGGGAAGTACGTCCGGAGTTTTAAAGGAAACCTTGCTGGGACGTGAAGGAGGTTCGGAAAACACACAATTTGTGGATGGTAATGGTGTTGTGGGAAATGGTGTGGTCAATGTGGGTACTCCCGGCAATCCACAATATGTTCCCAATACTACCGCAGTGGCCGCCAGTAGGTTCAACAACGCATTTTACGATCGGGGCAATGAAGCCAGTGCCCTATACGATGCTTCCTATGTTAAACTGAGACAACTTAGTGTCTACTATACTTTCCCCCAACGAATAGCCAAATCATTGGGAATGGAAAACCTGAAGGTTGGACTGATAGGAAGCAATCTATTGTTGTTTACCGAGAACCCGCATTTTGATCCAGAATTGAATGCCCTGCAAGAACGCAATATTGTATATGGCGTTGAGGATTTTTCCTATCCATCAACCAGAAGTTTTGGTGTAAGCCTTAAGACCAATTTTTAAGAATAACCTATGAAAAATATATCTCTGATTTTAATCTTTTTCGGCTTGTTAGTTGTGAGTTGTACAAGAGACTTCGATTCCATAAACGACAATCCGAACGAACCACAAGAAGTAAGCCCGGAATTTTTATTGACCAACGTTATAGCGGCCGAAAGTAATGAACACACCTATAATCAAGGTCTGAGGCTCAATAATTATTTGGCACAGTTTAATGCAGATGTCGAGTTTGAGCGGATAGATAGGTATGAACTGGGAAGCAATAGTGGATATTGGAACTTGATCTACAGTTTATTGGCTGATTTGGAATCCATGGAAACTTTGCCCGGATATAATGAAGCCTATGATGGAGTGGCAGAAATCCTACGTAGCTATCTTTTTTCACAACTCACCGATATGTGGGGCGATGTTCCCTATTCTGAAGCTATTGGGTTTGCAGATTTTAATTTTACACCTATATATGACACTCAAGAAAGTATATACACCGACCCGGAAAATGGAATTATTGCCCGGTTGGATGCCGCGGTAGCAAAACTTCAGAATACCACTGAAAGTATTCGTGGAGATATTATGTTCGGCAATGATTTGACCAAATGGATTCGATTTGCGAATTCGCTCCAAGTACGTTACTATCTCCGGATAAGCAAAAAGATCAGCGATTTTAGTGACCTGCAGCAGCTAGCAGATGAGGATATGCTCATGCAATCGAACGCGGATAATGCAGTTGTACCCTATTTAAGTTCAGCACCCAACCAATTCCCGCTGTTCAGTGCCTCGACAGGGATATACCAAGGTCTTAAAATGAGTGGGACAGTGGAACAGACATTAAAGAATTGGGACGATCCTAGGATCGCGGTCTTTTTCAATCCCACACAGGAAAGCTTACTGGCCGGCACTCCAGAATTTAAAGGAATGCCCAATGGACTAAGCACCCAGACCATAAGTGAAATGGGTATCGTACTCAATGATGTTTCCAATATGTCGGATAGGTTCCGGGCAGTTCCCGATGGAGTGGATGCACAGCTCATGTTATATTCAGAGGTGCAATTTGCCCTAGCAGAAGCTGTGGAAAGGGGATATATAACGGGAAATGCCCAAACCTATTATGAAAATGGTATAAAAGCACATTTTGATTATTATAGTACAGAGGTCCCGGGAGATTATTTTTCAAGGGAAGTTATTGCCCTCAACGGGGGAATGAACGAAAATCTCGAAAAAATCCTTACCCAAAAATGGCTAAGCTTATTTATGGTAGGGCATGAGGCTTGGTTCAATATACGACGTACCGGTATTCCCGCACTAATACCGGGACTTGACAACTTTAACGATAATCAATATCCCTCTCGTTACCTGTATCCAGAGTCGGAACAAGCTGCCAACAAAGAAAATTATGATCAAGCCGTTTCACGCATTGGCGGGGATAATATCAATGTGAAGAGTTGGTGGGAAATGTAAACTTGTTTAAAAGATCACAAATGAAAATTTATAAAAAAGTAGCTGTACTATTCTTGATGTTAACTTTGTTGGCAACATTCCCATTGGAAGCCAAGACCTCTTGGAAATCATACGGGACTACTCCAGACCCTACGACTATAACAGGAGCTGGAAAAGACTTCACTGAGGCCGAAACAGAACCAACGCATCCAATAGCTCCAAAAAAGAAAGTATGGGTCGATACCGATCTTGCGGTAGGGATGAAGCGTTACCATAGAGAAGGGTATAGCGATGTCGATGATGGTTATGCAGTGCTGCAATTGTTCAAGGCGGATAACATCGATATTATCGGTATCAGTGCCGTTTTTGGTAATACCAGAATTGATGACGCTTATAGGCTCTGCAAAGAAATGGTACGTGAATTTTCGCCTTATCCCATTCCCGTGTACAAAGGTGCAGGGGAAAGGATAGATTTGGGGCAGGTTGAAACCAACGATGCAGTTGAAGCCATGGCAGAAGCCCTGAGAAAGGAGCCAATGACTATTTTGGCCATTGGCCCTGCCACCAATGTAGGCCTACTCTTGCTTCGTTACCCAGAATTAGTATCGAGGATTCAAGAGGTTGTACTGGTCGCGGGTCGAAGAACCCCAACATCCTATTTTGAAATTGGTAACCCGGTATACCATGCTCCCGATTTGAATTTTGACTTGGACAACGATGGCTTCCGTATCCTTTTTCAGCGAGGGGTAAAAGTGGTTCTTTGCCCATTTGAAATTTCGAATAAAGTATGGCTAACGGCCAAAGATTTGGATCAGCTGAAAAACGGAACTCCCGGAAATGATTGGTTGTCGGAAAAATCCAGACCATGGTTGCAACAATGGGAGGATGGCGGAGATATCGGTTTTAACCCATTCGATGTATTGGCCAGTCATTATCTAATAGCACCAGAGGATATTGTTATGGAACCACTTGTAGCAAGATTGGAAATCCATAAGAACGATATGCAATTGAAAGATGAACAACAAAATTTCAAACAATACCTTTTGTGTGATAAGAGTGAGGGATTTCCTATACTTTACTGTTATGACGTTGTACCTGATTATCACGAAAGATTGATAAAAAGTTTTCTTAAGGATAATTAAAAAGGTAAATACCTTATAGTGCTATGGAAACAATAACAACAGATATAAATACCCTTGGAGACTATCTGTGCGGCCAAGGTTGGTTAAAAAAAGAAGAAAGGGTATTGGCGGTGGAGACCCCGGGAGCAGGGAATATGAACTTTACGCTGCGTGTGCGGACCAATCAAGGAAGCTTTATTATAAAACAAAGTAGGGCATATGTGGAGAAGTATCCACAAGTACCAGCTCCAGTAGATAGATCTTTAAGAGAAGCCGAATTTTACACTCTCATAGATCAGTATGATATTCTAAAAGCACAGATGCCCAAACTTAGGGGAGTAGATAAAGAGAATTATGTATTGAACCTTGAAGATTTGGGGGATGGGATTGATTACTCTTTCCTGTATCAAAAAGAACGTTATTTAAAAGAAAGTGAGTTGGAAGAAATAATGGCTTTTGCCGTCAACTTACATAGTAACATTCATCTTGGTACAACGGATATAAAAATTCCCAATCGCGAAATGCGTAGGCTCAACCACGAACACATATTTGTTTTTCCTTACCTCCAGGAAAATGGATTGAATTTGGATGATATAATACCAGGATTGAGAGAAGTAGGCAATATATTTAAGCAAGACAAGGTACTTATCAATATTGTACAACAATTGGGTGAACGCTATTTAATCGATGGAAAAACATTATTGCATGGAGATTATTTTCCAGGAAGTTGGCTAAATACAAGTGGCGGTATTAAGATCATTGACCCAGAATTCTGCTTTTTTGGTGAGCCCGAATTTGAAATTGGTGTAACCTTGGCACACCTAAAACTGGCAGCACAACCCCAGACGATTATTGACAAAGCTCTTAAATTCTATATGGATAGGGCACCACTACAAAAGGAACTTTGTTTTCAGTTCATGGCGACTGAGGTTCTGAGACGAATATTGGGACTGGCCCAACTACCACTGTCTTTGAATGTGGAGGAGCGCCATACCCTTTTGCAAGAAGCAAAAGAAATTTTGGTCTGATTCTAATGAGGTTGAGGTCTTTCAATGGATGTCGATAGGCTCTTCAATAAGTTAAAAACATGTGGGGATCTTATGAGGTTTCCACATGTTTGTCAAGTTGGGATTTTAAGGTCTCGATAAGGTCTTTTAGGGAGGTCAATTGATCCAACTCTTGCGCGGTCATTAATACTTGGATGGTTCCTTTTTTATTCTTGAACAAAATGACGGGGAGATTTGCAAGGTAAATGGCTTCGATTGCAATGGCTTCGTCCTTGTGCAAGAAAGTTTTATTGTACGGAAGCGTTTTCAAGAATAGGGCCCATTGTTTATTGATACCAATATTTCCATAGGTGAGCTGGCACAACGAACAGGGGTAGGTCGAGGGGGATAGCATTTTATGCGCAAAATCGCTTAAGGCGCTAAAAATATTGAATTTGGCATTGTAAATAAATATAATTTCCTGATCAAAGGTTTTCATGTTACCGGGTTTCATTTTGGGTTAGATACCTATGTGACCAAGCAGCAATTATTTGGCCTGCGTAGAGCGAATCCTCTTTTTTAGAGAGCAAATGATCTGCACCGTCCAATGACACAAAACTTTTTGGATGCCGACCAGACTGGTATATTTGAGCTGCATTTTCAATGGGTACTGTTGTATCCTGTGGGGAATGCATGACCAATAAAGGTTTTTTCATCTTTTGAATGGATTGGGCCATATTTTTATCCTGGATATCCTCCAAAAACTGCTTTTTGACCCTGAATTCCCGACCTCCTATGTTAACCAAGGCTTCCCCTTCTTTTAATATCTGATGAATACCATCTTTTAAAAGGTGGGTGACATGTTCCGGACTGGCAGGTGCCCCTATAGTCACCACGGCCTTGACAAAAGAAAGGCGTGCCGCAGCAAAGATCACGGCGGCTCCCCCTAGGGAATGACCGATTAAAATGGAAGGGTGCTCATAATGTTCTTTCATATAGGCAGCCGTATCCTCAAGGTCCTCTACATTTGAGGAGAAATTGGTGTTTTCAAAATCTCCTTCGCTTTCACCTAAACCTGTAAAGTCGAAGCGAAGTACGGCAATACCGTTTTTGGTTAAAGCTCTGCTAATATTTCGAACAGCGGTTAGGTTTTTGTTACAGGTAAAGCAATGGGCAAAAAGGGCATATCCTATTGGGGACATTTTTGGTAATTCCAATTTTGCTGCCAATTCGTGGCCTTGCCTGTTCTTAAATGTAATTTTTTCCAGTTTCATCAATGATATGGTCGGTTGTATTGGTTATTCCTTCCAAAAAGATATTGCGAGGAGCATTGGAATTATGAAATCATTATACCATATGATCAACTGATTTGACATGGAATACAATGCTAAAAAAATATTCCTTAGGGTCACATTCCAGTCAAAGTTGGAAAATAGATGTTCCTCCTAGCTTTTATCAACAGTAGAGCGTAAAAAATTGTGGCATTTATTCCAACTTGAATCCTATAAATGATACTGATGCAAATGTGCACCATTAATTACGGTTTAACAGTTTTAAATCTTCAATGCTTTTTTTGTAATAGGAGTTTAATTCTTCGGCCCCTGCACCGGACCATCTTTTTATGTAAATTCTTAAATGTAACCATTGTAGCCTCCAAACACCTATTTTTTCGTAGTGTCTGGCTGAGGTAGTAATTGGTTCCCTGATTATTTTAAATTTGGTAGATCGATAGAGTCTTTTTATCAATTCATTGTCCTCATAGACCTCATAATTTTCATCAAATCCATTCAGTGTGAAAAAAAGTTCGCGGTCCACAAAAAGGGATTGGTCACCGCCCCTACAAGACTTGTGATTGATCGCCGTTACCCATCCCATAAGTTTTAACCACCAGTGATTACTGTCAAATCGCAGCATAAAGCAACCGGCTTTGATCCTTTCATTCACGAGCAAGACTTCGTAGATTGCCCGGTCGAAATATTTTGGAGGAAAACTATCCGCATGTAAAAAATAAAGAATATTTCTCTTGGCAACTTTTGCTCCTGCATTCATTTGTTTGGCCCTTCCTTTCTCAGTGTTGATATATTGGATATTGGAATAACCAATCAATTGTGCTTTGATGTCATCGGTGCTCCCACCATCCACAACTATGATTTCCCCTATATAGCCGAATGTGTTGTCATGTAGGTATTCAATCAACTTACGGATACCTTTGGATTCGTTATAAACCGGTATAATTATGCTAATCATTATGAGATATTACTTCACGTACCATTAAAATTCCAATTATATTCTAAATAATGCACCTCGGCGTTGGGAAAATATTGATGTAGGTATATATATTTATATAATTTTGGATATCACCGTTCAAAAAATCATTCTTCTACCATTTGAAGATTTTTGAAAGTTTTAAATGGTTTTGGCTTATTTGGTTCCTTTCGGAGTAGATAAATTCGTGGGCCGCCCAATCCAATTTTTACTTGATTAGGCTAAATCTTTTACTGCTGTTCCCGTTATTTTGATTTTACCACCAAATGGCAAAGCTTGAGCCTGATATATAGTTCTTGCAGGTCTTTTGTCCTCGGGAAATAACTCCATATACAATTTATTTATTACCGGTAAATCATTTAGATTGTCAAAAGCAATGTCGATGAAGACAATATCTTGCTTTTCGAATTCAGCATTTTTTAGCGCAGAAAAAAAATTGGCGAATGCTAGATTGCCTTCCTCCAATATTGTGCCCTGAACATATTTCCCTTCAATATTTACCGATAATTGACCACTTACAAAGCACATGTTGTTTACTACGACGGCGTGACTAATAGGGTTGGACCAATTAGGAAGTCCTTCACCTCTCGTTATATATTTCTTACTATTCATTTTTTAAATTTAGATTGCTTTTTTTAGCCCTAGGGTCAAGTGTAAAAACAGTTGCCAAATGGATTGCAAAATAGGTGGTCGATTAACTTGCGGATACCCTTAAATTCGTTAAAAAACTGGGATAACAATGTTTGTCATAAGGAAAAATTACTTCACATACCATTAAGATTCCAATCATATTCCAAATAATCCACCTTGGCGTTTTGAGAAATATTGATGTTGGTATATGTATTTATATAATTTTGGATATCACCGTTCAAAAAATCATTCTTGTACCATTTGAAGATTTTTGAAAGTTTTAAATGGTTTTGGCTTATTTGGTTCCTTTCGGAGTTAATAAATTCGTGAGCCGCACGATCCAATTGTTGGTCCAATGTTTTTGGAAGATAGACCTTGTTCAATAATTTCGGACACGATGCCGAAGCACAGTTGATGGCAAAATGGATTCTTGGTTCTTCCATTTTTCGGAGTATTTTGTGCTCTAAATCACCAAGAGAAATCTTGCTGCCATCCAAAGGGATTAATTTCTGGTCCCAAGGTTTATTTATTTTTTTGATGCTCTTGATTGGGTAATTATCTAAAATGAGAAGCACAGTATAGGCATTGTAAAGGTTGATGTAATAGGATAACTTTTCATTTTTGTCCCAATGCTGATTTGGTTGATTTTCTTCTAGAATGTTCAAATATCCTTCCAATACTTGTTTGTCCTTTAGGAACCCACTGTAGTCTACATGGCCGGAATCGTCCACATATTTGTCCAACAAGAATTGCCATAGGGTATGGTCCGGGTATTTATCCTCTACATGCGAGTTTAATTCGCCTGTTTGGGAAAAATTCTGCTCTATCGGTAGGGATTGACTAAATACAAGTGGTGTAAAAATTAGAACGGATAGTACAAGATACTTCATGGATAAATCTATTGATAATTGACTATTATGGTCGGGTAAAATCGTTTGTCCTGACAATTTGGATAGGATTGATCCATTTTAGGGGGGATTACGTTTTTTTGACTTTGGAAATTGCCGAATGCACTTTTCTCTGAACAAGAGGCTGTTAATGGTAATCAATTTACGGATGTTAACAACATAAAACATTGCAATTTACTATTACAGTAAAATCAAAACTTATAAAACTTTTTAGCAAGGTGCCCAACGATAGCCAACAAGATACCACGTGGGGGATGATATTGCGATGGTATGAAAGTAACATTGACCCACGATGGGAGAGCAGAATTCGCAGTGGCCATCGAGAATGTTTCGGGGGCTGGAAATAACCAACCGTCACGTCAAAACGCTGCAAATACGGGTGTTGATGAAAATGGAACTGTAGCAATGGAAGAAAGCGCCAACGCTCATGTACCATCAATAGCTGAAATGATTAGGGTTACTATTACGACTAATTAAAAAGTTGTTGATTGTTTTTAGGTTGTTGGAAAGGCCATTTTTTTTAATGGAAATGGCCTTTTTTTGGATGTATTTGAAAATGAAAACCGCCAAAGCTGTTAAATTGTACCATCTTGTATTTTATTCTAGTAAATTGTTGTTCAATGACTTAATGGTGGTTTAGCTTTATTCGTTTTTCCTTGGGGAAGGTGGTAAACCGTATTCTTTTTTTTATATTCTTGACGCCTTATTCATTAACCGTTTAACATTATTAAAATGAAAAACACATTACTGGTTCTTTTAATTCTTATAGCCATTGCTATGATTTTCATCTCTTTTAAAGGGGGCATTCCTGCCCCAGGTCTTACCGGTGTGGGCTTTATTGTCATTGCAGCCTTGTTGTACCGAAATAAGGAATAATGAGAACCCAGAACTAAGGAGAAGTACCATTTCACTGCTCAAATTTCCAGTGGATGACATAGTATTGTGTCCTATGAATCTAAAAGAAGTTGACGACCCTATGGTTTGGTGAGAGATACTTTTGATGAAGAGAAAATTGAAAGCATACCAAAAAAAATCGCATTGAAGGACAATTTCATCCATAAAAAACGACACAATCTTGTAGATATCACAACTAAATGCCCTCAGAAACAAAATGCTTTGTTTGGGATAACATTAAAAGAGTAAATGATGAACAGCAATGAAATTAAGACCTTTGATGCTATTATAATCGGCTCAGGGCAAGCAGGGACCCCTTTGGTTTTCAAACTAGCTTCTCAGGGTCAAAAAGTAGCTTTTATTGAAAAGGAGCATTTCGGAGGAACCTGCCTGAATGTAGGTTGCACACCCACAAAAACCTATGTGGCCAGTGCTAGACGTATGTGGGATGCACAGCACGGCGAAGAATTAGGGATTGAAATCCCAGTTGGAGCCAAAGCCAATCTTCAGAAAATTAAAGCAAGAAAAGATGTATTGATAAAAAAATCTGTGGACGGTATTGCTCAAGGTGTGGAAAAAAATGAAAACATTACCTTTTTTAAAGGTGAAGCCCGTTTTGAAGACAAAAAAATCGTTGCGGTAAACAACGAACTATTGACTGCTGATGAAATTTATATCAATGTTGGCGGTAGTGCATTTGTTCCCAATGGATACGAAGACATTCCCTATCTTACAAATCAAAGTATTCTGGAATTGGAGGAATTGCCAGAACATTTAGTGGTAATCGGTGGAAGTTATATCGGTTTGGAATTTGGTCAAATGTTTGCCCGCTTGGGCTCCAAAGTCACTATTATTGAACAGGGAAACTCAATTATCGGTAGGGAAGATGAAGAAACCAGCCAAACCATTCAGCAAATCATGGAAGAAGAGGATGTGGATTTCAGGCTAGGGGCCGAATGTCTTGCTGCCAATAAAAATGGGAATGGAGGCATTTCTGCCCGTATTAATTGTTCCAAGGACGGAATGATAGAAATTAAAGGAAGCCACCTTTTGTTGGCCGTTGGAAGACGTCCGAACACGTCAAATTTACAACTCGAAAAAACAGGTGTAAAAACAAACGATAGGGGATTCATAGAAGTGAATGATTACTTGGAAACCAACGTGAAAGGTATTTATGCTTTGGGAGATTGCAATGGAAAAGGATCATTTACACACACTGCTTACAATGACTACGAAATTATTGCAGAAAATAAATTTGAAGGAAAAAATCGTAAGGTTTCGGATAGAATTACCACCTATGGGCTTTATGTAGATCCGCCCCTTGGCAGAGTAGGTATCACCAAAAAGGAAGCATTGCAAAAAGGGTTGGATGTGCTGATTGGCCATCGTCCGTTCAGTAGAATTGCTCGCGCCAAAGAAAAAGGGGAAACCAAAGGTTATATGAGTGTAGTGGTGGATGCAAAAACCAAAAAAATATTAGGTGCCACTGTGCTTGGTATAGGTGGAGATGAAATCATAAGTGGTATTATAAACATCATGAACGCGGACAAGAGTTATGAAGTAATAAGGGACTCCGTACAACCACACCCCACCGTTTCGGAACTTATTCCTACGATGCTGGAATCACTAACAAGAGTATAAAACATTATGAAAGCCATTTGGAACAATCAAATTGTCGCAGAGAGCGCTGACACAATTCTTATAGAAAACAATCATTATTTTCCTCCTGAAAGTATCCATTCGGAATATTTTAAGGATAGCGATACGAGCACCTCCTGCCACTGGAAAGGTACGGCCGAGTACAAAACACTCGTCGTGGATGGGGCGGTCAACGAGGATGCGGTGTGGTACTACCCAGAACCCTCGGCATTGGCAAAAGGAATCAAGGACTACTTTGCTTTTTGGAAAGGCGTAAAAATTGAAGAATAATGCAACTTTTAAAACGGTTTTTAAAAACTCGACTGGAAACAGAGACCATTTGCAGTCCATTAAAAACGGAAGATTACGTGGTGCAGCCCATTACCGATGTGTCTCCGCCAAAGTGGCATTTGGCACATGCCACATGGTTTTTTGAGCAGTTTATTTTGGTAAAATATGACGAAAACTATGAGGTGTTCCATCCAGATTTCGCCTATTTGTTCAATAGCTATTACAACAATATGGGGGAAAGAACAATTCGGCAAGATCGCGGCTTAATGACCCGCCCCAGCGTTTCTGAAATTTATGAATATCGGAAATACGTCACTGCAGCCATCAAAAAAGTATTGGAAAACAAACCTGTTGCTGAAGTGTTGCACTTAGTAGAAATAGGTGTCAATCACGAACAGCAACATCAAGAATTATTGGCGTACGATATCAAATATATTTTAGGAACACAACCCACATTTCCCAGCATTGGAAAATATTTCACCTTAGAGGAAGAAAGTCAAAGTCACCAATGGCTCTCCTTTGAGGAAGGCGTATATGAAATTGGCCATCAAGGAAATGGTTTTTGTTTTGACAATGAATTACCTGTGCATAAAGTCTATGTGCAAGACTTCGACATCAGTAACAAGCTGGTGACCATTGGCGAATTTTTAGAATTTATGGAAGATGGCGGATATGATAACTTCAACTATTGGCATGATGAGGGTTGGCATTTTATTCAGAATAATGGCATTAAACACCCACTTTATTGGCATTTCAAGGATGGAGAATGGCAGCATTACCATTTTAATGGCTTGGAAAGGCTAAATCCCAACCTCCCCCTTTCACATGTTTCTATGTACGAAGCCTATGCCTTCGCCAATTGGAAAGGAATGCGATTACCTACCGAGTTTGAATGGGAAGTTGCAGCTCAGAAATTACGTTGGGGCCAACTCTGGGAATGGACAAATTCGGCCTACCTGCCATACCCGGGCTTTACCCAGGCGGAAGGTGCACTTGGGGAGTACAATGGCAAATTCATGCTCAACCAAATGGTATTGCGTGGCGCTTCGGTCGCCACTCCAAAAGGTCACCAGAGAGATACGTACCGTAATTTTTTTCACGCTTCCAGCAGATGGATTTTCTCTGGAATAAGACTTGCAAAAAAGTAATACAAAATGCAGGAATTTTTTGACCACGTAAAAAAGGGACTCGGTAAATCACCAAAAAAAATTGCTTCTCGTTATTTTTATGACTCCAAAGGAGATGCTCTTTTTCAAAGAATAATGCAATTGGAGGAATACTATCTTCCACGTTGCGAAATGGAGATTATTGAAAACAAAAGTGAGCAAATAGGACAAGATATTTCAGCAGTCCATTCCAATTTGCAAATTGTAGAGCTGGGTGCTGGCGATGGTACAAAAACCAAACATCTGATTAAACAGTTTAAGCCACATTTTGATTCACTGGAGTATGTTGCCATGGATATTTCCGATAACGCATTGTCCATTAACAAAGAAGAAATAAAAAGCGAGGCCGAACAGGTAAGGTATAAAGGTATAGCAGGTAATTATTTTGATACCTACAAAAGCTTGCCATCAACACCAGATGGAAGATTGGTGCTTTTTTTAGGAGCCAACATTGGTAATTACCCTACACCGGATGCCATTGGTTTTTTTAGGTTTATTCAATCAAAGCTAAAAACAGAAGATTATTTTTTAGTTGCTTTCGACCTTGTCAAGCACCCTAGAAAAATCCTGGCCGCTTATGATGACTGTGAAGGCATAACCAAACAGTTCAATCTTAATTTGTTGGAAAGAATGAACAGGGAATTGGGAGCTAATTTTAACATTCAACAATTTGATCATTTTCCCTTTTACGATCCATTGACGGGTATTGCTTCCAGTCAAATTGTAAGTTTGAAAAAGCAAACGGTAGAATTTTCTGATGGTTTCTCAGTTTGTTTTGATGTTTTTGAAGCTGTTCATACCGAAGTTTCCAAGAAGTTTTTTTGGAGCGATATAGAGGAAATTGCCAATAAGTCAAATATGGATATTGCTCAAACTTATTTTAATGCCAACAAAGGGTACACCTTTGTTTTGTTCCGGCCTAGAGGATAGTGCAATTGTCCAATCGATTTTCGTTGACTTCCATATCAGGGGAACCCTTGTTGTTAATCCACTAGTTCCATAACCATTTTTCGCCCACCTAGATTAATTTCCTGTTTCAATATTTTACGTGATTTTTGGTCTATATAATATGTGCGATGTACCACGCCATTTCATAAGTTTCTTCCTTGATCAAGCTTTTGTCGACAGGATGGCTATCGAGGGTCAAGATTGGATTTTGACCTTGAGCCTATACGGATGTTGCCAATACAATTGATAAAAAATAAAATAGTTTTTTCATATGTCGATTCAATTTGATTTTGTCCATTAGTATCGTTGGTACTTATTTATTACATTTTTTTTTGTTAAACTATTTATAAAGATTTGTACCCAAAATACAGCTGTGTTTTTATAAAAACAGTATTTCTGAGCCCCTAATCTGAACGGAGGAATTATTTAGGAGATGCCATTAAGGTCTATCCCATTTGTCTTTATTGAAAAAGACTGGACCAATGTCATGTGAAGAAAAAAATATCATGGGAAGGGCGATATTCTTATTGGAAACGATAAAGAGATAGTGAAAAAATGTCAACACGATACCCAGAGTAAAAATTGGTAATGGTACCTTATGCCATTGTTGTCGTTGACCCGGCCAATAAAGTCAAGTTATGAGTCTGCAATTCTCATAGAATTTTTCCTAAAACCAAATCCTCAATCTGTTCAATTTCATTTTGTAATTTGTTTTGCTGCTTAACGGCAAAGCAAAAAGTGTTAAATAGAAGTTCTTTACCTTCCCAAATTAGTTTAAGTTCTTTTTTTTGCAGTGCTTCCTTACACAGAAAATCTGGCACTAGAGCAACACCTTTATTAGCTTTTAGGCAACGGATAATAGAAATAATATTAGGTACTAAATAATTGGGCTTGTACAATTGTTTTTTCTTGAAATTTTGATGCCAAAACTTTTTGGAATAACCTATAACATTACTTGAACCATACCAAACTTGGGTTTTTAATTCCTGTTCTAAACCATCAAAATTTTCATCCTCAATATAAGCCTCCATCACCGAAGTATCGGTAGATGGATTAGCTACAAGCAATATTTGTTCTTTAAAAAATGGGGTGTAAACCAATAAAGGGTTTTCTATCTGTTCAGGAGTAATGACCAAATCCAATATCCCCTCATTTAATTCCTTTAACATCTGCGGATATTCACCAAAGTGTGCAATAATATCAAACTCCAATTGGCCAATATGAGGTTCAAAAAAAGTTTGAAAAACTTCCGAGCACATCCCTATACTTAATGTTTTTCTTTTATTGGTTTTACTTGTTCTAAAATAGTGTTCTGTATATTCAAGTTTTTTCAGCGCATCTATAATATAGTCGTATAAAATGATGGCACGCTCTGTAGGAACCATTTTTCTGGAAGTGCGCTCAAATAGCTTATAACCCACATAAGCTTCCAAATTACTAATGTGCAAACTCACACCTGGTTGCGAGGAAAACAGCACTTCGGAAGCACTGGTCAAGTTACCCTCCTCATAGACCGCTTTAAATGTTCTGTACCATTCTAAATTTATCATTGTATTATAATTATAATACAAATGTATTAATTGTATTATTTATATAATACATGTATCGCAGATATCTTTGCATTATAATAAATGTAAAGTATATGAAAAACATATTAATAATTAATGGCTGGCACGAATTTGCCATCTCAAAAGGAACATTCAATAAATCGCTGTTCAATAGTTCAAAAGCTCATTTTTCAGATGCGGAAAAATATAAAGTCCAAACTACTGAAATAAATAATGGTTACAATGAATTGACCGAAGTGGAAAAATTTATTTGGGCAGATATAATTATTTACCATACGCCTATTTGGTGGTTTGCAGTACCCTTTAATTTTAAAAAGTATTTGGATGAAGTCCTAACGGCCGGATATGGTAATGGTATGTGGACAAGTGATGGTAGAAACCCGAACAATCCAGAGATCAACTATGGTACGGGTGGTCTATTACACGGTAAGCAATATGTAATAACAACAAGTTGGAATGCGCCACAAGGAGCATTTACCATTCCTGGTGAACTCTTTGATCAGACAAGTGTAGATAATGGTCCTCTTTCGGGCTTTCACGGTATGAATAGATATTTAGGCATAAAACTACATACCTCCCTTCAGTTTCATGATGTCGAAAAAAATGCTGATACAGCAAAACAGTTAGCTGATTATAGCCAATTCTTAAAAGACAATTTTTGAGATGGCCAGAATAAGAAAACGCACAGTTTCAAACCTTTCAAAGGTTTATTTCATCGCTATTATCATGATGTTATTGACAAGTTGCAAGGAAGGTAATTCAAAAGATAACGCTTTGGACTATACAAATGAAAAATTAAGCACCTCACAGGCAAGTACCAAACATTTAAAAAACAATAAAATAAATCCTATGACAACAGTAAAACAAATAAAAATCAATCCTGACCCGTACAAACCATTTAATCTGGCCCAAGGTTATAAGGTAGGCAATATACTCTACATTTCTGGTCAGGCAGCATATAACGAGAATGGTGATTTAATTGGAAAAGATAATTTCGATTTACAAGCTGAACAGACGTTTGCCAACCTTAAAAGAGTATTGGAAGCCGGTGGGTCAAGTCTTAAAAATGTTATTAAAGTAACTATTTTCCTAAAGGATATGGGGAATTTTGATAAGATAGTAGCCTTAAGGGAAAAGTATTTCGAAGCACCTTATCCTGCGGATACAATTGTAGAAATCAGCTCATTATATTCACCCGATGCGTTGATTGAAATTGAAGCAATAGCTATTGAAAACAATACTGTGTTTTCAGAATAAGCTAAAATAATTCATCCTCTAGCCAAAACACAAAGGTTGTTTCGATAGCATTTAACCAGGTTTTGGCCTAGAGGGTGAATTATTTTCAGGTACAATTGTTGTTTGTCTTAAATAGCGGGTTTTCGTTGCTTAGGCTGTTGGTTTTTTCAACTTGTTTCTAAGAAAAAAGCCTGCATATTCTCACTTACCTTTTTCTTCAATACCCTAGCAGATATTTGAGTAGTGATCAATTTGCTATGGCCGAGCATTTTTGATACTGCCTCAATGAGAGCACCATTTGATAATGTTACGGTAGTGTCAAAGAGTGCTATTTGGGCCAATGTAAGTGGCTTTTCGTTTATTTCCGGTAAATTGGGCCATGGTATAATTTCTAATTCAATTGTCCATTACAATCCTTTTTGGATACAAAATGTGATTAGTTGTAATATAATTTGATTTCAATGCTACTAAACACCGGAATTATCAAATACCTCAATTATGTGCTACGATGACAAAGCTCAGCTTGAATCCTAGCTGAAAAGACCCATGGCACAACAGTATTAAATATAGCCTAGGCACGAAACTTCAAAAAAAACTAAAGGATTAAGTCTTATTACCGTCAAAACTTTAGAATTGAGTACTTATGTCCATATTGCCATAAAGGATTCAAGGGGCAAGATTAATCTGAAACGCAATGCCTGGTTGAAGGAACGATTTGATAACAAGGGGAGATTACAAAGGCATAAATATTTTATACTTTTATTCCATGAGGAGCAGTAAACATATTATAGTACTAATCGTGATGGTCCTCGGCCTGTACTGCTGCCCAAATCTTTACGGTTGCTTACTTTTTCAGCAATCCTCAGCGGCAACACATACTGCAGTCTCCGAATCTGATTATGGAATAGAACAGTTGGACAACACCTCTGGGATTTCCCATAGTTCTGTAAATACCGTTTTTCAAGATTCCAATAATCTTCTTTGGTTGGGGACTTGGGACGGGCTCAATCGTTATGATGGTCGTACCTTCAAGGTTTTTAGGCCAGAGCTCAACAATGATAGTTCCTTGAGCAATCAAGTGATATTGAAGGTGGCCGAGGATAAACAGGGAAACATATGGGTGTTGACCTTGCACGGGATAAATCGTTATGATAAACATTCGGGTAATTTCAACCGTTTTTATTTTTCAAATAAGAACAAGGCGGCACTGACCGATACCGAGTTCAATATGGCCCTTTCACCGGGCAAGAAACTTTTTGCCTATGCCAAAGAGTGGGGGATTGGGGTGTTTGACGGTACATCTTTTCAGAAAATTTGGGAAGATCCATTATTGGAGTCACCAATCATTCAGATGAAGTTTTTGGCGGAAAGCAAACTCCTTATTTTGGATGCCTCTGGTCAATTTTCAATCCTTCAACTTCAGGAAGAAGCTGGACTGATCAGGGCTGTAGGTCATTCCATGCTCCTGGACGATGTGCTCGATTTTGAAATTTTGGACAATCAAAATATACTTTTGATCGATCCGGAAGAATCTCCTTCCATATTTTCGATGGACAATGGAAACCTTCAAAAGCTTGGTATTGGTAAACCAACCTCAATTATTGGCAATTTAGAGGAGGGAGTGGTCATATCTACAGGTCTCGAGCATTATTTGATTACCATAGATAAAAAGCTGTCCAACCCCAAATGGTTGGACACTTTAAAGGGAAACAAACTAACTTCCCTTTTTCATGGAGCCGAAGGAATTTATTGGGCAGCCACTGATGGGGAAGGGGTGTTTAAGGTTTACCCAAAAAGTAAATCCTTTTATGGCGTATCAAGTGGGCAATTACCTGAGTTCGAAGGTACCATCGTTCGTTCATTTCTTCAAATACCAGGACACTCCCTTTGGGTGGGTACCAAAGGTAAGGGTGTATTTCGTTTTTCTCCCGATCTATTGGATACAGAACAAGGTAAATTTGATTTCCAGAACTTAAACCAAGACAACAGTTCAATCAATAATGCGGTGTATTCCCTTCTAGTTACCAAGGACAGTCTATTGGTCATGGGAACAGATGGACCGGGTGTTTCATTGTTTGATCTAAAAAAGGATAGGTTAATAGCTTGGGAAGATGTGGAAGGTGTTCCCGAACAGACCCGATTCAAGTCCGTATATACATTATATCAGGATAAAGATGGGGTTATATGGGCAGGTACAAGCGGTTACGGACTTGTTAGGCTTAAAATTAATCGGACCGAAAATGGTGCTACTTTGGAAAGTTTCGACCAATATATCGGAAATCGTGGGACAAAGGGAGAAATTAGCAGCAATATTATCTTCTCGATCATTCCAAGGGATCATCATACGTTATGGATCGGAACACGCTTGGGAGGCTTGAATCTTTTCGATAAAAATAAGGGCACTTTTGAGGTATATAGGCATGAGGAGGGAAATTCAAAAAGTCTCTCGAACAATGACATATTGTGCATGCATATGACCAGTAACGGTAATCTTTGGATAGGTACAAGTTTTGGTCTCAATGTGTACAAAGGAGAAGATACTTTTACTCATTATACGGTGGAGGAGGGTTTACCCAGTAATACAATACACGGAATCACTTCGGATAAAAAAGGCAACCTATGGATAAGTACCAACTATGGATTGTCCAAATGGGATATCGGGGAAGAGGTTTTTTATAACTACACCAAGGAAGAAGGGCTTCAGGACAATGAGTTCGGCGACGGTGCTGCCTATTCGGGTGCAGATTATATTTTTATGGGAGGGCGTAAAGGGTTTAACTATTTCATTCCCGAGCAAATAAATGTTTTGGACCAGGTGCCAAACCTATTTATTAATAGGATCATCGGACAGGATGGAAGTGAACCTTACTATAGGAATTTGGTGATAAGTCCGGAAGAGAGCACCACCCCTCTTATACAACTAAAGCATGATCAAAATTTTCTTAATGTTGAATTTTCCGCCCTAACTTTTATAAATAATAAGAAGTGTAGCTATGCTTATCAATTAAAGCGGTTTGATTCAGAATGGAAACAGATTGGGACACGCACGAATCTTTCTTTTACCAATATCCCACCTGGAAAGTATTCTTTATGGCTCAAGTGGACCAATGGTGATGGGGTGTGGAGTGATCCAGTAGAAGCGGCACAATTTCAGATTGCACCGATTTTTTGGCGGTCAGGTGTTGCATGGACCCTTTACATAATGCTTTTTATCCTCTTTGTACTTTTTGTAATGGGCTACTATCAGAAAAAACAATCCTTGCGGCGTAGTATTCTTATAAGGAAGGAAGAAGAGAAATCGCATGAAAACAGGTTGGATTTCTTTACCAATGTTGCCCATGAACTCCAGACCCCTTTGACATTAATGGTTGCGCCCATCCAAAGACTCGGGGAAACAATGCAATTCGACAACAAGACAAGAAAGTATTTTGATATGGTGAAGAAGAACACTTCGAGGCTACTTTTTCTGACCCATCAGATTTTGGAATTTCGAAAGGCGGAGGATGGTCATTTAAATATTAAGAAGGAATATTTCGATCTGGTCAATTTAATCGAACAAATAGCGGAACTATTTGATGAACTTGCCCTTAAAAAGAACATCGATTATAGTGTCGAACTTCCCAAAAGCCTTATGGGATGGTTTGATAAGGACTTGTTGGAGAAGATTGTTTTCAATCTACTTTCCAATGCCTTTAAATACACCCCTGTCAATGGCAATATCAAATTGGATATAAAAATAGCGGAACTTAAGGGCCAAAAAAGCCTTGAACTCAATATTGCCAATTCTGGTGATGGAATTCCCAAGGAAAAACTAAAACAGATTTTTGAAAAATTCTACTTGCTGGAGCAAGATAAGGAAGTAGGGGCCAATATGTTCAGAACTGGAATCGGGCTTGCATATACAAAAAAATTGGTGCAGCTTTTGGAAGGGAATATTGCAGTCGCAAGTAAACTGGGAAAAGTAACCACTTTTTGTGTCGAACTTCCTTGTCATAACATGGGTGTCAATCCAGCAAAAACCATAGCCAAATCCTTCACGATATCCCCTCAACTTAAAGACATTGCCGACCAAGGAAAAGAGGACAAAACTGTAGGGGTCCTAGATAAGAAGTTGGATACATTGGATCAATATAGCGGTATGGGCAACAAATACATTCTTTTGGTAGAAGATGATCCGGAGGTGCAAGATCTTTTGGAAGAACTACTGGGTGATAAGTATTACTTGCGTATGGCGTCCCACGGAGGAGAGGCCCTCAAAGAACTCAAGAACAGGGAACCGGATTTGATTATAAGTGATGTGATGATGCCTATCATGAACGGTGTAGAGCTCTGTAAACGGGTAAAAGGAAACCTAGACACTTGTCATGTTCCATTTATTATGCTTACGGCCAAAGACTCCATAAAGAATAAGCTGGAAGGAATTGATAGCGGTGCAAACGATTATATCTCAAAACCCTTTCACCCAGATTACCTTTTACTTAGGATTCAAAAGCTCTTGGAAGAAAGGGAACATATTCAAAAGCACTTTTCACAGGGTGCGCCCTTTGAAAATTTAGTGGGGCTTGCCACAGAAGATGAGGATCGTGTGTTTATCGAAAAACTTATCGCTCTGATTCAGGACAATCTGAACAATGAAAACCTCCAAAGTAGTTTTTTGGAAAAAGAACTGGGCATTAGTACTTCCAAACTCTATAGGAAGACCAAGGAATTAATGGGCTTTTCCCCTGGAGACCTTATTAGAACAATGCGTCTGCGCCATGCTTCCCAGCTCTTGCAAAAATCTAATTTAACCGTATCCGAAGTATGTTTTCGCTCTGGCTTTAACAATAGGTCCTACTTTCATAGGGAATTCAAAAAATTATATCACAAAACGCCCAAAGATTATCAGTTGTTCCACAAGAAAAGTGTAGAAGGGGATATAACCCTTGGAACACCTTCGTAATAATCTTTAAAGTTCCTCTTATCCCTCTAGTAACAAAGTCAATTTTCTTATGTAAAGACTTTGTTTAATCAACTTTTCTGTAGTATCGATACATCATCTTTATTCCTTTTATGTAATTGAAATAGAATGAGTTAAAAGGAGGTGTACACTTTTGGAAGAATTGTGCACACCCTTGTACAGGACCGTACATATATTTGAGAAGGATGATAATTTCACAAATTACCACCAGCTTAAATGCACATTAACAAATTCAAACAAACTAATATTGCGAAAAATGAAATCTAAACTGATTTTAAAAGTAATGACCATCACGCTCTTCTTGATTGTGGGGATGGTTAGCGCACATGCCCAAAAGGATATTACCGGTTATGTGTCAGATGGAAAAGTTCCCATACCAGGAGCCAGTATTGTTGTAAAAGGAACCTCAAAAGGGACCGCGACCGATTTTGACGGAAACTTCTCTCTGGAGAACGTAGGTTCAAACGATGTGCTGGTAATCAGCAGCATCGGTTTTGTCCCCCAAGAAGTATCTGTTGGGAACAATAGTTTTATCGAAATTACCCTTGTGGAGGACACCCAAAAACTTGGTGAGGTGGTCCTGGTGGGTTATACTACCAAAAAGAAGTCAGATCTTACAGGGGCCGTGGCCGTTGTGGATGTTGAGAAATTGGAAAAAACTAGGGTGCCCAATGTGTCCCAGGCACTACAAGGACAAGTTGCGGGAGTACAAGTTACCGCAAGTACCGGAGCTCCCGGTGATCCGGTAGAGATTCGAATCCGAGGAGAAGGTACCATAGGAAACAATAATCCCTTATACGTTGTGGACGGAATTCCTTCACGCGATATTTCTTTCATGAACCAAGCGGATATCAAATCGATCACGGTGTTAAAGGATGCGGCTGCAGCTTCCATTTATGGTTCTCGGGCCTCAGGAGGTGTTGTTCTGATTACCACTAAGCAAGGAGCAAAAGGAAAAATGTCTTTTAACGTTGACTACTTCAATGGTTTTAATAAGGCTGTAAACCTGCCAAATTTGTTAAATGCAGATCAGTATATCAATACCTTGGAAACGGCATGGAACAATACCTATACAGGAGACAATCCATACACTGCGGATCGTGGTCGTTCCGATTTTGCCGACACCGATTGGTTGGATGAACTTTTTGAGACCGGACGTTCACAAAACTTACAATTGACTACAAGTGGTGGCAATGAAAAATTACAGTACTTAATGTCTCTGGGCTATTATGGTCAAGATGGTATTGTGGTGTATGATAATGACAAATACCAAAGAATCAATTATCGTACGAACATCAGTGCTGATTTGAACGATCGTTTAAAAGTAGGCACCAACGTACAGCTTTCTTATGACAAACGAAATCTAGTGGCCTCCAAAGGGGAAAGCTTAATTCGCTTTGCGCTTCTACGAGCGCCTGTAATTCCAGTTTATAAGGATGTGAACGACCCTACCTATTCAGAAAGGGACCCTTTCACCGATTTGCCCTTCTTTACCAATACAGGATACGACGTTGGTTTACAACGAAGTATGTATGAATTGGTAGGCAATCCAATAGCCAGGGCTTACTTTACGGACCATACCGAAAAATCGTATAGAACGTTTGGCAACGTGTTTGGGGAATATCGTTTTTTAAAGGATAAGAACTTGACCTTTAGAACCAATGTCGGGGTTGATCTTGCTTTCTTTCACAACAAGATATTCAATGAAAACTATGGAGATGACGACGGAGGTGGCAACGCCATTGATGCCGGCCAAGGAAGACAGAATCGACCCAACAACTTAAATGAATCAAGGGGAGAGACATTCACCTTGACAATTAACAATACACTTAACTACCAGACCTTGTTGAAAGAAAAACACAGTCTGAGCGCTTTGCTGGGTATGGAATATATTACCAACTATGATTCCTCGATTGGTGCCAGTAGGACCAGGTTTCCATATACCAACGATGAGTTCCGTTATCTGGATTATGGGGGTACGGCACTCGATCTATATAATAGCGGCTCGGCATCTGAGTGGGCTCTTTTCTCCTATTTTGGATCAGCTTCCTATTCTTATGATAGTAAGT
The DNA here is from genome assembly GCF_051494225.1 of Flagellimonas lutimaris. Classification (GTDB taxonomy): domain Bacteria; phylum Bacteroidota; class Bacteroidia; order Flavobacteriales; family Flavobacteriaceae; genus Flagellimonas; species Flagellimonas lutimaris_A. Next base: position 34,829 of record NZ_JBNPYE010000012.1, read on the forward strand.
ACCTGATTACGGCCAATCTTAGGGCAGATGCTTCCTCAAGGTTTGCCGAGAACAACCAATGGGGATATTTCCCTTCCGTATCGGCAGGTTGGAAAATTTCCGACGAAACATTCCTTACCGATGTGGATTGGCTGTCAAACTTAAAGCTAAGGGCAAGTTGGGGTATTCTTGGAAACCAAGAAATTGACAACTACACCTATCTTACGCTCATCAGTCAAGAAAACGGTCTTGTCAAGACCAACCGTTTCGGGAATCCAGATTTAAAATGGGAAAGTTCCGAACAGGTCAATGTGGGGGTTGATGCTGCATTTTTTCAGAACAAATTGAACTTTACGGTAGAGTACTTTAACAAGAATACCAGTGATATCCTATTGCCCATAAGCCTTCCCTCCGTGGTAGGCAATGTGGAACCGACCATCCTCAATGCAGGGGAAGTGCGAAACAAGGGATTTGAATTTTCGATCAACTATCAGAATTCCGAAAGGGAGTTCAAGTATAGTGTCAATGCCAACTTGGCCACACTGGACAACGAAGTGGAGAAATTACATCCAAACCTGCCGAATATTGTGGGCGAGGTATCACGTACCACTGTTGGTCGTTCCTTGAATGCCTATTATGGATATCAGATGGAGGGCATTTATCAGAATCAGGCTGAAATTGACCAACATCTTAGCGGTACGACCAACCCTTCTGTTAAGCCTGGCGACATTAGGTTCAAAGACCTTAACGGCGATGGGATTATCAGTGCTGATAATGATCGTGGATTCATAGGATCGCCCATACCGGACCTAACCTTCGGACTGTCCTTTACTTCATCCTACAAAGGATGGGATTTTTCATACCTGTTCCAAGGGGTAGAAGGAGTAGATCGTTATAACGATGGAAAGAAAATAGTTGATTTTGATACGCGCCCCTTCAACTATACTACGGCCATATTAGGTGCATGGAACGGTGAAAATAGTTCCAACAGCATTCCCAGGGTGGCCTTTGAAGATAATGGGAGTAGTAAGATATCCAGCATTTTCGTTGAAGATGCATCTTATATTAGGCTCAAGAACATAGAACTTGGGTATACCCTGAAAGAAATCAAGGGTATTAACAGCCTTAGGCTCTATTTGTCCGGTCAGAACCTTTGGACGATTACTGATTATACCGGACTTGACCCGGAGACGACAGATTTGATAGATAAGGGTACATATCCGAGCTCTGCTTCAGTTTTGTTTGGCGTAAATGCAAAATTCTAACCACTAAAGAAATCAAAATGAAAAAGTTTTATAAAAACCTTCTGTTTCTTATTCCGTTTGCGGTTACAGTTTCCTGTACCAGTGAACTGGACAATGACCCTATTGGATTGCTAACCTTGGACCAAGTGGATACCGATCCTACTTCAGAAACTGTGGAATCTGCCGTGAGATCCGCTTATTATCCATTACGAAATACGCTTAATAGCATAATACCGGGCTGGCGATGGGACCTTGGAACAGTGTTCCGAAATGATATTATTTTACAGGATATGGCCGCCAACGACATGAACAAGAAATGGAACCCTGATGGGGATCAAGCTTGGATGGATGAAATAGGCAACTTTGCATTTACACCAGAGAACCAAGCCTTTAATGGGATATGGACCTATGATTTTGAAGGTGTAAGCAGGAGTAATCTGGCCATTGGATTTTTGACCGATTCGGAAATAGTAGAAAAAACCGGAATTTCCCAGTCACGAAGGGACCAGCTTTTGTCGGAGGCATATTTTCTTAGGGCCTATTATTACTTTGACCTTGTGAACAATTTTGGAGACGTTCCCCTGATATTGAAATCTCCTGACTCCTTTGAAGAGGCTTTTTCCGTATCGGTAAGAGCTCCTCGGGCAGAGATAATGGAACAGATTGGATTGGATTTGGAGACCGCCAAAGGATTGGCACCACAAATTAAGAATGATGCCACTGACCCATGGAGGGTTTCCATTGGGGCTATCATTGCACTCCAGGCCAAAGTGTTTCTTTATGATGAAAACTGGCCCGAGGTTTTGAACTTGATAACAGATCTGGATAATTTAGGTTTTTATGACCTGAACAGTAATTATTTTGATGCCTTTGATGCGAGTAAGGAGTTCAATGATCAAGAAGTAATTTTTGCCTATGACCATCGTTCTGGCGAAAATCCGGCCAATGGCAATGGATTGGCAGCTGTGGAAGGTTGGGGGTTCTTTGCACCCACCGACGATTTCTTGTCTGCCTTTGAATCTGACGACCCACGTTTGGCATACACCATAAATGTGGCCGACCAGCACTCACCCAAAATTTTGGGTTCCATCAGTGATTACAAAGGAAACGATGATTCTCCTGGCAATAAGGTTTATATACGCTATGCGGATGTTCTTCTTTGGAAGGCCGAGGCCTTGAACGAAAATGGCAATACCGCTGATGCTGTTTCCATTATTAATCAAGTTAGGGAAAGAGCAAGAACTACGCCTACTGCTGACGGGCTATCCGTACCGGTTGGAACCTTGCCCCCAAGGCCCAATTCCAATGATCAGGCGCAAGTGCGTTCATGGATACAATCCGAACGAAGGGTGGAACTTGGATTCGAATCACAACGCTTCAATGATCTCAAACGCTGGGGTATTGCATCATCCGTCCTACAGGGATTAGGGAAAAATTATCAATCGCACAACAATTTGTATCCTGTTCCACAGGCTGATATCGATAAATCAGGTGGATCTATAACCCAAAATCCAGGATACTAACTTCTGAGGACCTAAACAGGAACTGGAAAGCAGTGAAATGTTTCACTGCTTTCCAATAGGTCCATACCATAACAAACCATAAGATATTTATTCATGAAAAATATAGTGGCCCGTCATGGGCAGAACCCGCTATTGTCTCCAAATGATCTCGAACCGAGCCAACCTGAAATGACAATCGAATGTTTGCTCAACCCGGGGGTATTTAAGTACAAGGAAAAAACGTGCATGGTGCTTCGGGTGGCCGAACGTACCAATCAGAAGGAAGGATTGGTTTCGGTACCCATATATGATGAAAAAGGGCAATTGAAAATAAAGGATTTTTCCTTGGACGATCCAAAGTTGGACAATTCCGATGCGAGGGTAATCACCTACGATGGGGAACAGTACCTCACTACGATTTCGCATCTTAGGATTTTATTCAGTACAGACGGTGTCACTTTTAAGGAATCCATGGAGTTTCCTCCAATCTTTGGACAAGGAACCTACGAAAGCTATGGTATTGAGGATTGTAGGGTGTCACAGATGGGGGACACCTATTATCTCACCTATACCATGGTATCCTCTAATGGAGTGGGCGTAGGGATGAAGACAACAAACGATTGGAAAAATTTTAAGTCCCATGGTATGATCTTAAGTCCTCACAATAAGGATTGTGCCATTTTTGAGCAAACGATCAAAGGGAAGTATTATGCGTTTCACCGACCGAGCAGTCCAGAACTTGGGGGCAATTACATGTGGATTGCCGAATCCATGGATGGTATCCATTGGGGCAATCATAAATGTCTCGCCCGAACCCGTCCGAATAGATTTGATAGTGCAAGACTTGGTGCGGGGGCGGCTCCAATTAAAACTGAAAAAGGTTGGTTGGCCATATATCATGGTGCAGACCACCATCACCGATATTGTCTTGGTGCCCTGTTATTAGATCTCGAAGATCCTTCTAAGGTGATTTCACGATCGGAAACCCCAATAATGGAACCCGAGGAAACTTATGAAAAGGTTGGTTTTTTTGGAGAGGTCATTTTTACCAATGGACATGTAATCGATGGTGATGATATCCATATGTATTATGGGGCATCGGATGAACATGTGGCTTTGGCTACACTATCTATATCAGAAATACTCAAAACTTTAGACTAAATAAATGGAAAAATCAATTGGAGTAGGGTGGGGAGATTTCTCCAAAAACGCCAAGATTCTTATCATCACAAATCTCGTGTATGCTTTTGTGCTGCCCATAGTGGATATCTTTGTGGCGTCTTACATTATGCGAAATTCAAATGACCCAACCAAGGTCATGCTGTATCAATTGGCCATATATTCGGGAATTCCCCTGACGTTTTTAATCAATGGTTATCTATTGAACATGGTGAACATCAAGAAACTATTTTCAATGGGTATGCTCTTGAGCGGGATTTCCATGGTGGTCATGATGTCTTTGGAAGAGATAAGTTATTTTGGATTGACCCTAGCAGGATTGATTATGGGAATGTCCTTTGGCCTCTACTGGTCCAACCGCGATTATTTGGTATTGACAACCACAGCGGATAGAACCCGTAATTTTTATTATGGATTGGATACTTTTTGTTATACCGTAACAGGTGTCTTGGTACCGATCATGGTTGGGTGGTATTTGGTCAATGGGGACTCGTTGGCCAATGAAGGAGTGAATCTTAGATACCAAACAGTGACCATAATTGTTTTTGTTATTACTATTCTGGCCTCGGTGGTTTTTCACATGGGATCTTATGAAAAACCCAAGAGCGAGAAATTTTTCTACCTCAAATTTCATCCGATATGGAAAAAGATGATTCAAATGTCTTTGCTTAAGGGGTTGGCACAAGGGTTCATTGTAACCGCTCCAGCTATGTTGATGATGACTTTTTTTGGATCTGAGGGTGCCTTGGGAACTGCGCAGTCTATAGGAGCTTTGGTAGCGGCATTGGTTATGCTTTTGCTGGGGAAATACTCCAAACCAAAGCATCGATTGCTTATATTCAGCGTGGGATTGGTCTGCTTTTTTTTAGCAGCAATCTTCAATGGACTGTTTTTTAGCACCATGGGTGTTATTCTATTTATGATGTTCTTATTGATTGCACGTCCTGTGCTGGACATTGCTTATTTTCCCATACAATTAAAATTGATCGATGTTTTGTCCAAATTTGAAGGAAGAAATGAATTCTCTTATATCCTAAACCATGAATTTGGATTGTATGTAGGACGTTTTGTAGGAGCGATGACATTTTTGGGGCTGGCCTATTTGGGAAGTGTGGAAATAGCACTTAGATATGCTCTTTTGATTATAGGGGGCGTACAATTGTTATCCATAGTAATAGCCAAACAATTATTAAAGAAACAAAAAGAACTAGAACATGAAATGGAATAAACGAATACTTACTGTATTGGGAACCATAATGCTACTTATCATTGGTTGTCAAAACAAAGAAAAGGTCGAAGCGGTATCGGTATCCCAAATGAGCATTGATCGTGTGGATAGCATGCCTTTTATGCCCAGACCCTATAAAATTTTGGATTTTAAAAAGTTGGCACTATCCTATGATCATGTTGTATATGATAGCACCCAAACAGGGGAACATTGGCCTTTGATTTGGAAGGATGGGTCGAGGAAAAATTTTGATCAAGAAACATTTGGCATCTATACTGCACTAGGTGATACAAGGCAGGGACCAGACAATCACCAGGGTATGTTCCATGAATCCTTGAACACCATTAGCTCCGTTCTTGGTGCTTCTTTGGTGGGCATCGACAAATCAGATCAGCATGGGGAAGATTATGTGGCCATGTTGAAGAACTATTTTAATTCCGATACAGGTTGGAATATTGTGATGAACAATACAGGGCCAGATGTTGCTTTACTGGGCGGAGGTTATGGAAGGGATTGGTGGTATGACATTTACCCCAACCTCCTTTTCTATGGTGTAGCTAATTTCTATCCACAGCACGATGATTTTGAATTGATACAACGATCCATTGCAGATCGTTTTCAAAAAGCCGATTCCATACTGGCAGGAAATTATGGACATACCTTTTTCGATTATGGGTCGCTCCAACCCAAAGACAATTGGATTTGTTACCAAGAGGATGCCGCGGCTGGCCATGCTTATGTTTTATATGCGGCTTACCGAAAGTTCGGTGATTTAAAGTATCTAGATGCGGCAAAGTCTTCCTTGGAGGCACTTCTTTCCCAAAAGGAAAATCGTTTTTATGAAATACTAATGCCCTTCGGAGCTTATGTAGCCGCACGGATGAATGCTGAAGAAGGAACATCCTATGATTATCATAACATATTGGATTGGACATTTGATGGAACATCGGTATGTCGCGAAGGCTGGGGTGTACTAGAGGACAATTGGAATGGTTATGATGTGTCGGGATTGGTGGGAAGTACGATCGATCATGGCGGCTTTGCTTTTTTGATGAACACCTACGATACCATGTGGCCTTTAGTACCGATGGTACGATATGATCCCAGGTATGCGACGACCATTGGAAAATGGATGTTGAATGCGGCCAATGCATCCAAATTCTTTTATCCCTATGAAATGGACGATGCGCATCAGACCTTGCCCAATAAAAAAGAGTACACCAAAGGTGTAATTGCCTATGAAGGTTTGATAAAGAATGCCCATCTGGAAGGTTATTCCGATCTTGAAGCTCCAATAGCAATTGGTGACGGACCACATTGGACACCGGACAATCCGGATGTCTCTCAGTTTAGTGTTTATGGTAGTGGTCATGTTGGAATTGCAGGAGCAATCATTGAAAAAACGGATGTGCCCGGTATATTAAAGTTGGATTGTCTGGCAACCGATTTTTATAGAAAGGAATCTTATCCTACTTTTTTGCTCTATAACCCTCATGAAACCTCCAAAACAGTCAGGTATGTGTGTCAAAGTAACGAAAAAGTTGACCTATACGATGCCATTGCACATCAGGTAATTTCCGAGGGTGTCGATAGCAATAGTAGCATTGATATTTCTGCAAAGAAAGCAAGGTTGATTGTAGAAATTCCTGCTGGGAGCTCGATTAAAGAAAAGGAAGGTAAATTTTATGTAGGGGATGTTGTGGTTGCATTCAGGTAAGTAGGCATTTAAAGATATTCATAAGTTATCTATTTAGTTAATTATCAATTTCGTTTTTGACGGGGATAAGGTGAAAATAACCTTATCCTTAGTCAAAAACACTGCGGTCTTCCAAAGTATAAATCTTTCCCAAAAATGAGGCCGATTAATAATCAATTCTCTTATCCTTAAACCGATACCTTCATATTTGGAAGGTCAGAAAAATACAATAACAATTGTTTATTTTTAAGTTATTGGTTTTGCCACGATTCGAATACTTATCATTGAATGTCTCAAGACATATATCGTTTCCTCACTTACCTTTTTCTCAAGTATCTGGGCTTGGATTTGTGTTGTGGCCAATTTTGTATGACTTAGCATTTTAGATATTGTTTCAATAGGAACTCCATTGAATAGGGTAACGGTAGTTGCAAAAGTGTGGCAGGCTATTTGGAAAATGAGGTTCTTTTTTGTTTTGCACAAGTATGGCGGGTGTTGGTCTTATTGCCATTGAGATTTGATCTTTTATTAAGGCTTGCTTCCTTGTTGATTTCCGCACATCGGTCCGTATTACCAAAAAAGGATAGAAAATGTGTTACCTGATCTCATAGAGACAAGTTTTTGTATTAAACAGTCTCCTGCGAAAGTCAAACCAACCATACATTCAAATCTCCCCATTTTCAGTCAAGATAATATGTTGCCGGATTGTGAGCTTTATTTTTACCATATTAAATTAATAATAGGCTAAAAACAAAAAAACCGATAAACTTAAGTCTATCGGTTTTTAGAAGTGACCTGACTGGGTTCAGAACCTAAGTTCATCAGCCCAGTGTATATCAATATCCTGAAAGAGTTCACAATTATTGTTGACGATTTGTGAACTTTTATGGTTGAATCGCTTTCAACACCTCAAATATAATTAAATCGATATAAATGGTTGGAATTGAAATGATGAGTTGTCGTTTGTTTAAACTCTGATTTATCTCAGGTCCTCTTAAATCCCATCAAACTATTTTAAGGTCAATTGACCCCCAAGATGAAGACCAATACTCCTTGCACCTAATTTAAGCCAGATATATTTTAGTTAACTTAGTGATTAAGAGTGTTGAAAAAAATGGCCATAAATAAATATAATCTTGTTTGCATTCTTACATCAATAGGTATTTCATCATTTGGTCAAAATATACCCCAAGAGTTTTTGACCAACCAATCACAAATAGACTCCCTGTCAAAAATCTCAGCATATGATGATGCACTGCTGCTGGCATTGCAAAATTTGAAAATTGCAAAAAATATGTCCTCACCTTTACTCTTGGGCAAAGCGCAAAGTGAGGTGGCCAATAGCTACTTTCACAAAGGAGATTACGATTCCACACAGCACTATGCCCAAAAGGCCATCGCTTTGGGGATGGAGAACAATTTGCCCGAAGTGACCACCAGTGCACTGCTTTCCATTGGAAACATACATTATTCAAAGTTTGAAGATGTTGATGCAATAGCCACCTACCAGCAAATAGATTCCATTGCAGAATTTTCTGGAGAAAATAACCCATATGTTGTCAAAGCTTTGTTCAATCTAGGCAAAGTACTCTTAAGGACCTACAGCGTACAGGACACTTCTTATATCGGAAAGTCCGAACGATATTTTAAAAACGCCATACAAATGGCTTCGGAAATAAATGATAGCGATCAGGAACACTACGGCTATATCATGCTCGGAAATATTTTTGGGCAAAGAAAGGAATATCAAAAGGCCAAGCCCTATTTTAAAAAAAGCTTGGCATATTTTAAAAGCAACGGTTCCATTGAAAACGTAGCCAATATTTATTGGTCCTTGGGTATTATAGAGACAGACCTCAATAATTATGATCAAGCCGATGCCTACTATAAAAAAAGGCTTGCCCTGCTCACTGAGACAGGGGACCCTAATCAAATTGCTAACGCCAATCGGGTCTACGCTGGGTTTCTTCTAAGAATTGGGCGCTATAAACAGGCCGTACCATATTTTGAAGACGCCTATGCCTATTTTAAACAAGCCGATGCCGGTTCTAGTGGTGTTTTGCTGGGAATCACCAAAAACCTGGCAGAATCCTATGGAAAAACCGGGGACTTTGAGCAAGCTGTCGAATACTATGCACGATCATTCGTTCTGCAAGATTCTCTAGAGGCCAGAAAACAAAAAAGCCTTGCACTGGACCTTGAAGCCAAATACCAAACACAAAAGAGAGAACAAGAAATAGCACTGTTGAAATCACAAAATGAACTTGCCGAACAACAAAAAAGGAATCAGCGCAATCTTTTTTTGGGAGGAATAGGTTTAACATCCGTGGCAGTATTGTTTCTCTTTGTGCTTTATCGCAACCGTCAAAGAACGAATCAAAAATTAAGAGAGCTGGATGTGGCCAAATCAAACTTTTTTGCCAACATATCCCATGAACTGCGTACACCTTTGTCTTTGATTCAGGGTCCGGTAGCACAGCAACTGGAGCGTGCTGAACTAAGCCAAGAAGATAAACGGAACCTGACTATTGTCAAAAAGAACACCCAACAGCTCGCCACTTTGGTAGACCAGTTGCTGGACCTATCAAAACTGGAATCAGGATTTTACAAATTGCATGTAGGTAAAGCAATATTGTCCACTTTTTTGAAATCACAGGCGGAATCGTTCTTGTTCAGCGCTGAAAAAAAGTCCCAACAACTCCAAATAAAAATCTCCAAAGATCAAAATCATTATTGGTTTGATGCTGACATACTTCAGAAGGTGGTTGGCAATCTTTTGGGCAATGCACTAAAATACAGCCCACAAAATGCCAAGATAAATTTTGAGGCGGAAATCATAGAGGGCGTTCTCTCATTAACGGTGACAAATACAGGTGTATCCCTAACAAAAAAAGAATTACTGGAAATATTCAACCGCTTTCACCAAATTCATACCAATAAAAGAGGCACGGGCATTGGGCTAGCTCTCACCAAAGAACTGGTCGGATTGCATAAAGGAAAGATTGAGACCAAGAGCGGTCCGGAAAGTGTCACATTTCACGTAGAATTGCCCATACTTGAAACCGACTACTCAAACGAGGAAAAAGTAACTGGCACAAAATCAATAACTTTAAAGGAAACCTATCAAGAAAATACAGATGCCGTTGAAGATGAGAGTAAAGTATCCAGTACGAAAAGTGATGAAAGCCGGGACATTATTTTGTTAGTGGATGACAATGAGGATTTACGCAACTACGTTTCTTCTATTTTTAATGACGAATTTAATATTGTTACAGCCGATAATGGAAGCGCCGGTTTTCAAAAAGCACTGAAACAGGTTCCCGATCTTATCATAACAGACCTGATGATGCCCGAAGAGAACGGACTGAAATTGACCGAAAATTGTAAGACCAACGATGCTACGTCCCACATTCCCATTCTAATGCTCACGGCAAAAGCCGGTGATGAAAATAAACTGACAGGATTGGAAACAGGTGCCGATGCCTATCTGACCAAGCCATTCAACAACAAAATTTTGAAGCAGACTGCCAAAAACTTATTGGAGAGCCGCAGAAAACTACAGGAGCGGTTTAGTCAAGAGATTATTTTAACCCCAAAGGACATATCCATCAGTTCTTATGATGAACGCTTCTTGGAGTCCCTTCAAAATGTTTTGGACAATCATTTGGTCGCATCGGACTTTAATTCAAAAGATTTTGCAAAAGCTTTGGGTATGAGCAGAATGCAACTGCACCGAAAGTTAAAAGCGCTCACGGGACAGACCACTACGGAATTCATTCGTAGCCAAAGGCTAAAATTGGCCGCTTCACTACTACAAAAAAGTGATGCCAATATCTCCGAAATTGGCTATCAGGTAGGCTTTAACGATCATTCCTATTTTACAAAGTGTTTTAGGGAAACCTATGGAACATCTCCCTCTGAATTCAGTAAAAAATAACCTTCCCGAGTCTCCTTAAGGCCAAGGTTTTTCTACCCTGTTACATATTTCATAGGCTTTGATACATAATTCATAGCCCTCAGCATTATGTGCCATTATGTTTGCTCCAGCGTTGAATGATGGCCTACAACCCATTCATTCAACCTTACCGATTGACTAACGCAAAAACACTTCATATCACCATGAAGAAAAAGAGGTATGAAGGCATACTTGAAGAAGTTCCCCGATATGAGATTTATTTGAACGTGAACAAATTGCAAAAGGGAAAATACAAGCTAAAGATTATGAATAAAAACAATGTCATCAAAAGCACACATTTCTCTAAAGAATAATTAAATAAGAAAATAAACATCAATAAGGCAAATAATTTTAAACTCAACCATCATCATGAAAACAAAGGCGAGAATATCATTAATAACATTGTTAATGGGATTATGTACAATAACTGCCCAAAAGTTGCCCAAGAACACAAACATCAATATTTCTCAGACCTCCAAAATAGATTTGAGCAATAAAATCATTGCCAAGCCGCAAAGGATAGACGTGAAAAAATTTGAAAGCCTTAATGCAAAAGAAATAGCAAAGCTTCCCGCAACCACATATGACCGTTCTGCTTTACTAAGGCTTAAGTATAACAAATCATGGGAAATTGAACCTGGACGAATGACGGACAAGGATATGAAGGTAGTGTCATATTTTGGAAAATTTGAGCAGTCCCCCAGATACATCAGTGTGTATCCAGAAAACAAATATTATCCGCGAGTAAACAATGGAGCACCAGGGTTTTTACCTGAAATGAGGTATCTGGTTTTGCAATTCAATCCAGAGGCCGGACAAAGATACCGCGTGATCATCAAACTTAAACCTGGGGAATACGGAAACAAAAAAGTGATGACCAATGTCACAGGAAGATATAACGATACGTGGTTCATCAATAACCAATACGACGAAATTATGTTCGATTTTATTGGTGATAGCAGAGAGATAAAGATAAGTCCGATTATAGCGGGGGCAGAGAACTATTATATCAAGTATGAACCATTGGAGATAGCGAATATTAAAGTTGATAGAATTGATGAATAGGCTTAACTGTAAGCCAAATTCAAAAATAGGAGTGCCTTAAGAAACATAATAACAACATTATGAAAGTATCAAACATTACCATTGCCTTTTTGGGCGTGTTGCTAATAGCTGCTTGCGGCAATACCGGAAAAAAGGAGAAATCAACCACAGAGAGTTCCGGGACAGATGTAAAATTGGAAGCTGCCAGCGCAATGGATTTGGAGCAAAAAGGGGATTATACCCAACTATACGCTCCAAGTGAAAATTGCAAACTTACCACCTCACAATTGGCCAAGGCGTTGGGATACAGCAATGATCAAGTAGAGGAACAAAGCAACTATCAAGGAAATTGTTGGTATAAAGTGACCCATCCAGACAATTTTACGGTCAACTACGGAATAAGCCTTGAAAAGTGGGGAGACAAGAACATTGTTGAAGACCAAATAAAAAGTGGGCTAAAGAACGAGATGGTCGATGTCCACATAAGTGAATCTGGGGATACCTATATAAAAAGACATCCCGTTCAGGGCTTCCTGCTACTGTTAAACACCAACTATGGAAACCCTATAAAAATCAGCTATAGCTATTTAAATACCAGTGGTCCCAAACTGACAGACTCCCAAAGGGAAGAACAGAAACAGAATACGTACAAAATTGCCAACTATCTTATTGATCACTACCAAAAATAAATTAAGATGAAACTATTGCAAAACATCTTGTTGTTTGGCCTCTTGTTTATAGGTGCGTTTCAGGGATATGCCCAACCTTTCACCTTGAACAAAGCGATTCAGCCGGTAGAATTGAAACTATTGGCAGACACTAGAACGGGGCACGAAGGGGAACTTGGCATTGTTTATTTTAATAGACTAAAGGATTCCGCAATGTACCACTACGTTACCGGCCACGACCTTTACAATTTTGTTGATGTGTTGGTCACCAGTGTAGACGGCACTCCATTAAAAGTAAGTTTGGCAAAAGATAACTGGGAAGCCGTGCAGGCCCAGCAAAACACTGGCAATGCACGAGATGGGGTAGCGGACTTCAAAATACGTACCTGGGGAAGTTTTGGAATAAAAATAGAGCCGGAGCAACCCAACAATTCAATCTATACCATTGCAGTGGTGGCCAGCCCCGAAAAAAAAACCTATTTGGGCAGTGCCTTTAGGTCGATCAATGAAGATGAAATGACATCCAGTGGTGAACCCGCACCCAGCGAAGCTGCTGGGACGAGCGGTGATGGAGGTGGGACCAATTACCTGTTGTACATTGCCCTTGGGGTTGCTTTACTGGTCATTGGTATTTTGGCCGGAAAGCTTATGGGAAGAAAAGGAAAAGGGACTGCAGTGGTTTTGGTGCTTCTATCATTAGTGCCGTTATCAAGCTTTGGTCAAGATGGGGGTGCTGTGTTGACCATGGAAGAGTTTGAAAATTGGAAGAAGCAGCAAAATTCAAAACATGCAATGGTCATGAGCCAATTAGCGGCCTTGGAGAGCGAGCGCAAAGCTGTGGACAAAGCAGTCAATGATTTAGACAAGACTATCGCCACGATACGGAAACAATGGGACAACGTTAAATTGCTCTATGATACCTATAACAACGGATTGGGTAAATGTATCAGTTCCACTCCACCGACCCAGGCACCCTCCATTCCCTCCATTTGCACTGATTTATCTCTTGACGATAACGGCTACATTTCGGAGGAGGAAGATCTAGAGTGCGCCGAATGTTTTTTTGAAGCCCGAAAGAAGTTTAACAACATGCGGTACCAGTTTGAAAAGCTTGCCACAATCTATAAATGTACGAAGGACTTTTCCAATGCCGCAATTTCTTTTGGTGATGACGTATCTGGTTTTACACCCAGTGGAGTAGGTGGGTTGGCCTGGCAAACACAACGGAGAAATATAGAAAAATCCGTTACAGAACTTGAACAGGCTTATGACAAAAAATATGGCGAGTTTCTTCAGAGCTTGGCCGACGCCATGATGGAACTCAATATTTGTGAGGCCAAGTTCGGGGTTGAAGACTGGTACGACCGTTTTGGCTATATGTATTTTGAATTTATGAAAGATAAATATCAAAGAAAAGACTAATGAAAGTAAAGAAAATAAACTTCATCGTATTACTGTCCCTAAGCTTGGGCATATGGGTCAGCTGTAAATCTATAAACCCAATAGTGACTTCCACCGATCCGAATATCATTGGATCATGGGAAGGATGTGATGGACGTGTAGTTACTTTTTATACCAATGAAAATGGAGAAATAGAAGGACGGTATTCAAAACTAGGGGGGCTTGGAAGGTACAAGTTTACCTTGGATGAAGTAGGCTTCCATCTTTCCCAAAAAAGTCCAGGCACCTATGTGGGACAGGTGAAATGGAGAAACACTTTAGGCAAGGAAACCTGGAAGGATGAAACCATCATAGTAAAAGAAAATGTCCTAGAAACATCAAGTTCGGATGATTGTAGCAAGGAATTAACTAGAGTTGAACAAAAATGAGTCAATGATTTATGCCAATCATTTCAAGCTATTTTTTTACTCTAGGAAAGGGCAATGCTATCTGTCCGTGTCATTTGAACAAGAACCTATTAAACCCACTTTTGGTATATGGTTATGACCGCCTTTGGTAACAGTTGTCTGGACTTAATATACGTCAGAAGGAGCTCAGTCAGTATCGTTTATTTGAACTTTAACAGAGCGCTAAACGTAGTGCTGTGATTTCTACGGAAATATAACGAAATCCGTTCAACCATGTCAAAAGAACTTTCCTTCTTATCATCTTATGGCGTGGTTTGCCAAGGAGTCCGCGTGAGCGGACGTATCCTTGTTGGATTTCGTGTTGTTGGGAGTATCAATTACAGTGCCAAATTGCTTTTAGCATGAGTTGTGTACTGTTTTGGCTCGATGCCCGCACAAGGGCGATATTCTGGGTAGTGCGATAGGTGCAATTTGGTTTAGTGCTCTGTTGTGCTTAGTTTTTATTATACAATGCCTGTACTTCATTCTCTTTTAACAGCCTGTTAAAAATATTGACATCATCAATTGATCCACTAAATCCAGAAGCATTACTAGAAGTTAAACTCTGTTTCCCAATTTTAAATGGGGCTCCACTTCCAAACAATAAAGTTTCTTGTCCAAAATTTAGTTCACCGTCTAAATCCCCGTTGATATATAAATCAGCTTTTCTGTTATCATATGTTACTACGATATGCGTCCATACGTTTGATTGGATTGGAAATGAAGACTCCAACGTATAACCAAGAATATTCCATCTGACTTTTTGATTATTGGGGTTTAAACCCAGGTAGAGGCTTCCAGGTGCGGAAGGGGGAGGTCCTTGAAAAAACTGATTTAGGATAGTATCCCAGTTTACTTGATTACCATTTGGATTTATCCATACAGAGATGGAAATTGTAGAATTGTAGTCTATTTCCAATTCCTGTATATTACCAAAGTCAATATGTCCGTTATCTTCATTAAAATCTAAAGCTGCATTTTCCTCACCATTCCTATTTGCTATTGGGCTGACAGTTCCAATTATTTCACCATTTCGCATATTGCCACTCGTATCAAGTGCATTTCCATCCAATAGAGCTTGAAGAATAAGGCCATTTGTCAAATCGATATCTACTTCTTGCCCATTTTCGTTATCATTTGAGCAACTAATTGTTAAATAAATCAACGAGAGACAAAAAAATTTACTGATAATTTTTTCCATTACTGGTTTTTTTAGGTTCTTTCTATACGGTGAATTAGGGACAACCTGTTTATATCGTTTATTTGAACTTTATTTGGTTTGTTGCACAAATTGGTTAACAAATCGGCTTTCTTATGTTTTAAAATAAAAAACATTGAATATTGAGGTTGAAGTTCCATTGTCTTGGTCTTTGTAAATTAAATCCATCTTGTAATATGCTTTTGGTGGTATATTCGATTTATTAAACCTAACATAGGTAAAGTCATCCTGCTCAATTTGAACAGTGTCATTTATAAATTGATAATTGCGATTATCAGTTCCATACATCAGGTTTATAGACCAATTCTTATTAGGATTGCTTTTATATACTAAATAATAATAGTTGGCATCCTCCTTTAAAACAGGAATATCTTTGAAACCAATTTGAAACCAATAGGGTTTAATGAACTTTGACCTATTGAACTCCTCCAATGTTAAAGGTTCTTTTAATAATTGCCATTTGCTTTCTTCAGGAAAATGGGTGATAATGGCTAACCCTGGATCTATGTCAAAATAAAAATCTGAAACTCCTTGATTACCAGAAGTACCCCAGGTAGAATCCAGTAAAATCCATTTACCGTCCAATTTTATAGCATTCCATGCATGTCTAAAACTATCATCAGCATCCAATTCCAAATAATGATTCCTTTCATCCCTTATATGTCCTGAAATAATTGCAACTTCTATGTCTATTTCAAACATGAACCATTTGTATAGTCCAGCATAACCTGCACAAACACCTTTGCGATTTTCGTAAACCCTATAATAATCCTGACTCTCCCAGAAAGCAGTATCTGAAACAAGACCTTTGTCCAAATTTGATAAAAGTTCATCGTCATATACAATGTTGGACCCTATCCACTGATAAAAAAATCGAGCTTGATCATTCTTGGATTCTAGATTTTGTTTGGCGAAATCCACTAAATCCCACATATCCAAATCCAAACTATCAGTTTTATCCACCAATGATTTTATCATGTCATTTTGAGATATGATAAAATTTGATGATAAGACGAATATGTATAGAATTGCTAGTTTTTTTATCATTTGATTTAGCTTCAATCTTTTGAATCGTTTATTTGAATTTTATTATGTATTAGTCTTTAATTCTTTCTTCCTTGATTTTCTCCTGATATTCTGTTAAACAAGTTTCGAAACTTGGAAGTAGTTTCTTTTTCTGGATTTCAATTTCCTCCTCCTTAATTTCTATGTATTCCTGCTGAGTAAAATCCGCTTGTATTTTTTCAACAGAACATTTACAATATTCAAAAGTCAATTCCCGATATTTAATTGCCATATCCTTCGATTCCCTCAAGCAATTATCAATTAATATTCCTCTACTTTCATCCGTCCAGATTTCCTTCCCATATTTCAAATCCTCTATACCTGTATAGATTCCGTAAGAAGTAACAATAATAATGAGCACTAAAATCCAGTGCTTTCCTTTTATGAAATTATTTTTCTCCTTACCCATTTATGACGTTTGCCAACAATTTACTTTCGAATCGTTTATTTGAACTTTTATAAATGTAGGAATTTTCTATAAGTTACCCATTGTCATATTCTTAAGGAATTCGGACTGAACTAATATAAGCCGAAACAATAAAAAGAAATTGCAGTAGTATTCTAATACAAAGATAGGAAACCCCATTTCCATCAAATGTTCCTTTTTGATAGTTTACATTTTGTATTGATGCATAAATATTTGCTGGCAACAGTACTAATAGAAAGTTGATTAAAGTTCATCCACTTATTGCTTTTACTTTAGGGATAAGTAAACCAATTGTTAAAAGGATTTCAAAGAGACCTGTAAGGCGGACAAGGTTTTTTCTCAATGTCCAAGTCCAGATGGCACAAGCATATTAAAAAAGAAAAGCATATTACCTCATTTTGTCGGGACGACCGAACTATGGTCATTCCTTAACTCAATGAATGAACAACCCCTACCCAGAGCGTCGAGGAATTCTTTAGATCCATAATTTTAAAGGTTGATATATATCATTTAATGTAAATCTGGTTTTTGCTACTTTGAAGCTGTTTTTAATCAAAAGGCCAAGAGAATATGGATTACATTGTCAGTGGTGATATCTTGAACGAGGGCGACCGGATTAAACCCAGGAAAATCAAACAAGCGATTGTTGAAATCGTAAGCGATTCAGGCGAAGGAGCCCAAAAATGTGGACAGAGCTTCGGGGCAATCTCCGCAAAAATGGGAAATGGTGTTTGGACCGTTGAGATCATTCCGGCAGAAATACAACCACCCGCACGCTCCCGAGAAGGCGCCTCCGGAATCCGGGTGCGTATCGGTTCCGATAAAGTGAGCAATATGGGAAATCACGCAGATCTGGTGATCGCCCTCAATGAGCAGGTGGTGTACGGTCGAATCCGCCAAGATGCCTATAATGGGAATACCCTGATGTTTATCGAGAATAAATGGGCCAAAAGCGAACAGGAAACCATTAGACAGCAGTACTCGGAAGCACTACTGAAATTTAAGGAATTGGGCATACAGGTGGTCGAGATCCCCATGGAAGAGGAATGTCAGAAACTAATGCCTGATCCCCGCAAAGGTAAAAACATGTGGATCCTGGGCCTGCTCTGTTATATGTACGATCGTGACATCCCCAAGGCGGAGAATCAGATCCGAAAAATCTTTAAAAAGAAAACCGATGCGGTAATAGATTTGAATATCAAGTTGTTGCATGCAGGATATGATTGGGCCAGAGCACATCTTCCCTTTCGTTATGAGGTGACGCCGATGGATGTGGATGATGATATGGTGGTCATGAACGGAAATGAAGCCCTCAGTATGGGCATCATGGCATCGGGTATTGAACTGTGTTCGATGTATCCAATAACGCCTGCGACATCCGTATCCCATCACCTGGCCGAAAATTTTGAAAGGGTCGGGGGTATCGTGCATCAGGCAGAAGATGAGATTTCTGCAATCGGATTTGCGATCGGTGCTTCTTTCGCAGGAAAACCGGCAGTAACGGTTACCTCGGGACCTGGATTGGCACTCAAGACCGAGTTTATCGGCTTGGCCGTCATGGCTGAAATCCCGCTCGTGATAATCGATGTTCAGCGAGGGGGGCCCTCTACCGGATTGCCGACGAAGGTTGAACAGAGCGACTTGTTGGCAGCGATTTACGGGGAGGCAGGGGATGCCCCAAAAATAGTGCTTGCAGCCGCTACCATCGAAGAGTGTTTTCACTTTGTAGTTTTGGCACGCAAGCTTGCCGAATCATTCCGCACGCCCGTCATATTATTGAGTGATGCGAACCTGGCAACAGGGGTACAACCCTTCCCGCGTCCAAAAATCGACCCCTTGTGGCTGACCAATCCCATTGATCAGAGCCCATGGAAGGATGGGGCCTGGCCATTTGGATGGGATGAAAATACAGGAACCAGCAAAAGACCGATTCCGGGGCAGAAAGGCGGTATGTATACTGTAACGGGACTGGCACATGGAAAGACAGGAAAGGTGGCATACGACCCGGACATTAATCAGGCCAGCGTTGAAAGCCGAAGCCGAAAGATCGCCTCTTTCCAGAAAAGCCTTAAACCACCAAAGATCAACGGTGACCCGGAAGGTGATATTCTGCTGGTTGGTTGGGGATCTACACTTGGTGCCATAGAGGAAGCCGTGACCGATGCCCGTGCCGAAGGACTAAAGGTAAGCAGCTTGCACTTGCGATTTCTTTTTCCCATTGTTCCGGGATTGGTTGATATCTTCAAAAGATTCAAAAAAGTCATCACCGTTGAGATCAATTATAGCGATACCCTGGGCCATCCAATGATCAATCAGGAGAATCGCCGCTATGCGCAGTTGGCGTGGCTCCTTAGGGCACAAACACACATGGATATCGATTGTTTCAGCAATGTCTATGGGCAACCCCTGAACCCTGAAAAGGTATTGAAAATGATCAAGCGCGAATTGAATATTGAAAACTCGGAAGTCAAAGTATAAAAACTTGTAATGCTATGCTTGTACAAACTCATGAATTATGTTCCGTCCCCTCCCTTGACCATGATTATGGTATGGAGGATTATGGTAAAGGCGTAGCCCGCTGGTGCCCGGGTTGTGGGGGCCACTCCATACTCACCACGGTACAGCGCGTCTGCAAGGACATGCAATATGAACCTGAAAAAACGGTGGTGGTCTCCGGTATCGGATGCAGTGGTCGATTTCCACATTATATGGGAACCTATGGGTTTCACGGCCTTCATGGAAGAGCATTCCCGGTAGCCAGTGGCGTGAAATTCAGACGACCGGACCTCAACGTTTTTGTTGTAACCGGAGATGGCGATTGTTGCTCAATTGGTGCAGCGCACTGGGTACATGCCATTCGGTACAATATGAAAATGGTGGCATTGCTCTTTGATAATGGCATTTATGGTTTGACCAAAAAACAAACTTCACCCACCAGCCCGTTGGGCACCCATTCCAATACGCACCCCAGGGGTTCCGTCCTTCCTCCGATCAACCCGATACAAACTACCTTGGGATTGGCCAATGTCTCCTTCGTGGCGCAAACCGTGGATTGGAATTCCGCTCACCTCTATGCGACCATACGAAAAGCGGCCGAGCATCCCGGCCTCGCCTTTGTGCGCATCGTTCAACGGTGCCCTGCGTTTATGCGCGATCTCTATGGTGATATTGCTGTCGACCCGAAAAACCTTATCCTGCTCTCACATGAAAATGGGATCAATCTAAAACCAAAGGCCAGGAAAGCCTTTAGTAGAGTAATCGAACACGATCCTTCCAATATTCACAAGGCCAGGGAACACGCGGAGATCAATAATGGCATTCCAATCGGTTTGCTATATCAAAATACCAACAACGCCCGCTATGATGAATATGGAGCTCACAATCTCGGAATGGGTGTCGAGGAAAAAAAGAAGAATCTGGAATCCTTATTGGATCAATATAGTACTAGTAATTCAGTGTAATGAACGAAATAAATAATTCAAATGCGGATCAGGTCCTCGACTGTTATGCCGATAGGAACGTCGTGCTTACTAGAGAGCAAGAACCCGCACCTCAGAATGAGGAATTGAAAAGCTATCGCGATCAATTGCACAAGTACTTTGTGCAGGGTGTAAAAACGGACTTTTGCCAAAATATTACCGTGGCACCGATTTTGTCCGCCCCGTGCTTGTGGGACATAGTACCTGCCATGCACTATCCGGTACTATTCGATCTGGAAAAAAACAATCTCTGCAGCCTTCATGAGCGACTCGAAGTATTGATCTCAAATCATTGTGCTGCGGACATCAGTAAAGTCTTGATGGAGAAACTCCCTTCCATCCTCTTGTCACTTCAAGGGAAACTGCGAGTGGCTGAACCGGAACTTAATTATGGTTCCCAGGTTCATGAATTGATGGACATATTGGGCAATGCTCTGGGCGACGACACACCCAAGGATTTTCAAAAACAATTAGATCCAATAAAACAAAAACTCCTATCCTACAAAGGGTCTATCATGGGTTTTGGTGCACGGACTCCTTTTCATCTGCTCAATATTCATTTGAAAGCGCGAATTGCACCTTTTTCAGAGTTCATTGTTGATATCCAACGGAAACTATCCGGATTGAATGAAATTGTCGACCTTCAGGATAAGGGCCGGGAAAAGGACAGTACGCATTTTGAGTTTGCCAGGGACCTTTTGTCTTTAGACGAAGTACAGGATGTCGCACCTCGCAGGGTTAGTTCAGATCTGCCAAAGGCGAGACTCAAGCGAATTCGGGATAGCATAAAGGTACTTTCCAACGCTGTGAAATCTTATACAGAGCATCCCAATAAGATCTTTATCACAAAAAAACTACTGGAAAGCTATGACCTTAAAGAGGTGTTCGGTCAGGCAACTATTGAGGTTGTGGAATCTGACGCCATTTCGCATGCCAAAGTTTATTTAAAAAAGGAATTGTCGAATTTTGTAGCACTGATCCAGGCGATGCGTTTGGCGGAGCTTGAAATAGGACAGACCTACGATGAATCTTTGCACGATGCCTATTTTGCAGGATTCGCCCCGTCCTATCTGAATTCTGGGGATATCAAATATTTTCCCCCTGTCATTGTCATTGACGAGAGCTGCAGTATTGCCGAACAGCCAAAGGATTTTCTTTCCCTTTTGTCAGACGGTGCCTTTATTAAGGTTTTCGCCATCAATACATTGAACGACATCAATTTACCTGTCGTATCTTCTGAGTTGGAAGAAAGCGCATTGGAGATTGCATCACTGGCCATCTTCCGCAGAAATGCCTATGTGTACCAGGGAAGTATTGAAGACCCCTTCGCTTTTGAAAATGCCTTACGTGATGGGCTGAACGCCACCGCACCGGTACTCTGGAACGTATTGCTGCCGGATGCCGGATCGGAAGACGCCCCCGGTTGTCCCATCAGGATTCATAGGGCGATCGAAAGCCGACAATTTCCACGCCTGACTTACGATATCGAGGCCGGGATGGATTTTGGAAGCCATTTCAATTTGGAGGACAATCCACAATGCGATCTCTTATATCCAAATCAAGTTCTGGAAATCAAAATTCCCGGTGGAAAGCATACGGAACAGTTTAGTCTGAGCTCTGCGGATTATCTTGCTATGGAAACGCTCAATTTGCAAGCCCTTGAGATTATTCCCGACTGGTATCAAAAGGAAAGTCTGGTATCTGTAGTAGACTATCTTTCAGCCGATCTGGAGTCCCAGATAGGAAAGATACCCATCATTTGGGTAGTGGATGAAGACTACAAACTGCATAGGGCGGCCATTCCTGCATCCTGGCTTCAACGGATAAGAAGTAGGCTGGACTATTGGCGTTTTTTACAGGAACTCGGAGGTGTCAAGAGCCAGCATTTTGAAGATAAGTTGTCGAGGTCCAAAGCTGAGTGGACACAGGCCAAGGAAGTAGAACTAAAAGAACTGGAAGCGCGGTTATACGAGGAGTATGAAACCCAAAGATCAGCTGACATTGAAAAATCCATCCACAATATACTCTTTGCACTCATGGAAGGAAAAACCGACTTGGCCAGCCTTGCGGTCAATTCAACCGCTCCGGTGCCCGTTAGCGTAACATTGGAAGCGGATCAGGAATCCGTTAAAACAGAGCCGGCTCCGAAGGAAACTCCTAAGGAAGAAGTATCGGTGAGTAAAGTGGCCTGGGTGGAAAGCGATGACTGTACTTCTTGCAACGATTGTATCAATGCGGTGCCCAATGTTTTTAAATACAACAGTAACAAACAAGCCCACGTGCACAATCCCAAAGGCGACAAATACTCAAAGATCGTTGCTGCAGCAGAGAAATGCCCGGCCATGTGCATCCATCCGGGTTTGCCCCACGACCCGAATGAACCCGGGTTGGAGAAATTGTTGAAAAGAGCGGAGAAATACCAATGACCCAGTTGGCCTGTTAAAAACGGTAAACGATATGGGCAGTGGCAGATACCCCTGTTGCCGCACGATTCCCATCGTTTGGTTAAACTTCACCTATAATGGGTTTACCGTCTATAATTTATGATTATTGATTAGAACTCAATTCTACACCCTTTTTTATTTTTCTGTGATACGGTGAAGAAATCCTCAAAGAAGGATCACCATTTGTTTTGATTTATATATGCAGAAGTGCCATTACCATAATCAAAAATCTACTCGGAGAGAATTATGGCTTTTTCTCCAAAGGGTATTCATAAAGAATAGGTCCCCCTTTTACGCCCACTTTTACTTCCCCGGTGTTTTTAAGAATTCCCATCTGGAAAATTCGTTTTCTAAAATTTCGTTTGTCCAATTCAAGCCCAAGAATATCTTCATAAAGACCCTGTAGTTCCGACAACGTAAATTTTTTGGGGAGCAATTCCCCCATGACCAATCTGTCCTTGAGGTTGTTCTTGAGGAACATATGGGCATCATGGATGATTTGGGCATGGTCGAAACCTAAATTTTTGGGAATCTCATCCATATCGAACCAAGCAATCTGTTCCACATTGCCCTTAAGAAATAAAGGATGGTTTTCTGGTCGTACCAAAGCATAAAACGAAACTGTGATAACACGTTTAATAGGGTGTCTGTTTATACTCGAATAGACCTTCACCTGTTCAAAATGGATGTTCTTTACACCAGTCAGCGCAAAAAGAACTTTATGGGTACAATCCTCAATATTTTCATGGGCTTCCATTACTCCGCCTGGTAACATCCAATGGTCTGTAAACTCACCGACCGACCTTTTGGTCAGCAATATCTTCAATCGATGGTCAACATAGCCAAAAACCGCAATATCGGCCGTTATCGAACATTCGAATGAATCAGCTTTTACTGTTATATTTTGTAAAATCTGTTGTTCAGATACCTTTTTATTGCGCATTTGATTTTTTTATTGTTATAAAACTTATAAATTAGCATCTGTGTCAAAAGTACACAGAAATAACAATTTTAAAAGAAAATGAATCAAAATCTTTGATTCGAAATGTAGGATGGGCAATATATTATTCGATATATCAGGGAAAGTTATCATAATCACGGGTGGTACCGGGGTGTTGGGCAGTAGTATGGCCGAGTACCTACTTTCCGAAAAGGTTAAGGTTGTTGTTTTGGGGCAGACCCAAACCAAGGTGGAAAGCAGGGTAAACAAACTAAAACAGAAATACTCCCATGTCCTAGGATTTTCCGGTAGTGTATTGGACAATCATTTCTTGATGGAAGTAAAAAACCAAGTTGTGAATACTTGGGGAAGAATCGATGTGCTCATCAATGCAGCAGGTGGCAACATGCCCGGCGCAGTAATTGGAGAGAGCCAGACCATTTTCGATTTAAATATGGAGGACTTTAGAAAAGTGTCTGAATTAAACTTGGATGGTTCCGTTATTCCCTCCTTGGTTTTCGGAAAACAAATGGCGGAACAGGGACATGGTTGTATTCTCAATGTATCGTCCATGGCAGCCACTCGGGCGCTTACACGCGTTGTGGGATATTCGGCCTCCAAGGCGGCCATTGATAATTTTACCAAATGGATGGCAACCGAACTGGCCCTGAAATTTGGGGAAGGTCTTCGGGTAAACGCGATTGCCCCGGGATTTTTCATCAGCAATCAAAACAGGAAGTTACTTTTAAACGAAGATGGCAGCTATACCGATCGTGGCAAAACAATTATCGACAATACGCCCATGAAACGCTTTGGAAATGCCAATGAGCTGCATGGAGCCGTTCATTGGCTTATTAGCGATGCTGCCAGTTTTGTAACTGGCGCCATCATTCCTATCGATGGTGGATTTAGTGCTTTTAGTGGTGTATAAAGAAGAGATGAACATGGGATTGGAACAAACATGGCGATGGTATGGGACAGATGATCCCGTTTCCTTGGCAGATATTAAAATGGCCGGCGCAACTGGTATTGTCACGGCTCTACACCATATTCCAAATGGGGAAACCTGGTCAATGGATGAAATTGAAAAAAGGAAAAAAGAAATAGAATCCATGGGACTTACATGGTCCGTTGTGGAAAGTATTCCAGTACATGAGGATATAAAAAGACGAGTAGGGGATTTTGAACTTTACATCGAGAATTACAAAAAAAGCATAGAGAACTTGGGCCAATGTGGTATCGATACGGTTTGCTACAATTTTATGCCCGTTCTGGACTGGACACGCACCAATTTGACTTATGAGCTTCCAGATGGTTCAAAAGCATTGTATTTCAATAGTGTTGAGTTCGCCGTTTTTGAACTTTTTCTTTTGAAGCGCAACGAAGCTTTTCAAAAATATACCGAACAGCAGATTGATGATGCCCGAAAACATTTCAAAAAAATGGATGGTCAACAGAAGAACCAATTGATCTCCAATATTATTGCAGGGTTACCCGGTGCGGAAGAAGGTTATTCACTGGACCAATTCAGAAATGCCTTGGCAGCTTATGATGGCATTGGTGAAGAGGAATTACGGACAAATCTATATGATTTTATTAGGCAGATCGTACCAACGGCAGAAAAATCAGGAGTCTATCTGGCCATTCATCCAGATGACCCACCCTATCCCATTCTGGGCCTGCCCAGGGTCGTAAGTACGGAATCTGACGTAAGAGCTCTTTTGGAAGCCTATGAAAGTCCTAATAATGGACTTTGTTTTTGTACGGGTTCCTATGGTGTTCGGATGGATAATGATTTGGTCGGGATGGCAAAACGCTTGGCCGGCCACATCAATTTTGTTCATTTAAGAAGTACCAAAAGGGATGATGAGGGCAATTTTTATGAAGCTGACCATTTGGATGGGGATGTGGATATGTATGGTGTGGTGAAGACGCTTTTGGAAGAACAGGCAAGACGTAAAAGTAGTGGGACCGGTCGCACAAGAATGCCCATGCGTCCAGACCATGGTCACCAAATGCTGGACGATTTAATAAAACAGACCAATCCCGGTTATTCGGCTATTGGCCGTCTCCGAGGATTGGCAGAATTAAGGGGTTTGATGTTGGGTATTGAAAAATCTTGGGCGTAAAGCAACGTGAAACATTTAATTTTTCCATGAGAACAAAAGCTATATCAAGAAAATAGTACTATGAAATTTATCAGGATTGTTTTGTGGATCTTCATTCTTGTACAGTTTTCAGGCTGTATACAGGATAATGGGACAAAGACAATCCGGTTGGCCCATGGCTTGGATGTAAACCACTCCGTGCATAGGGCCATGGTGAAAATGGGGGAAGACCTTGATAGTATTTCCGGAGGAAAGATCCACGTGGAGATTTATCCCAACCAACAGTTGGGTACCGAACGTGAAATTTTGGAATTGATCCAATTGGGCAGTCTTGATATGACCAAGGTGTCCGTCGCTACTTTGGAAAATTTTGCTCCCAAGACCAGTATTTTGGGGTTGCCCTATCTTTTTGAAAGCAGAGAACATGCCTTTAACGTACTGGATGGACCCATTGGCCAAGCATTATTGGATAATTCAGAAGAATTTAGATTAAAAGGATTGGGGTACTATGATGCAGGGTTCAGAAGCTTTTATGCCGAAAAAAAACCTGTAAACACCCCGGAAGATTTGAAAGGGCTTAAGATCAGGGTCATGGAAAGTGTTACTGCCGTGGACATGGTCAAAAGTCTTGGGGGCTCCCCAACACCTATTTCGTGGGGAGAGCTCTATACATCGCTACAGCAAGGTGTCGTTGATGGTGCTGAGAACAACCTCCCTAGTTTTTACCTTTCAAGGCATTATGAGGTGTGTCCCTATTATTCGTTAGATGAACATACCTTCTCCCCTGATGTGTTGATCGTGGGTACCCTATTTTGGGACAAACTTACAGCGCAGGAAAAGGAATGGGTACAAGAAGCTGTGAAACGGTCCCTAAAACATCAAAGAAAGTTATGGGCGTTATCCGAAGCCGAGGCTTTGGAAGAGGTGCAGAAAGCCGGGGTAAAGATTTCGTATCCGGACAAAAAACCATTCATCCAAATGACAAAAGAAATGTACAGTACCTATGAAAATGATGAAGAATTGAATAAAATGATACAACAAATCAAATCATTGGCAAACTGATGGGGTTCAAAAAAACATTGGAAAATATTTTGGCTTACACGCTTGTGTTACTGATGGGCCTAATGGTCTTGAATGTGCTTTGGCAGGTATTCAGCAGATATGTTATGGGAGAACCAAGCGCCTTCACCGATGAGCTCGCCCGATTTTTGATGATCTGGCTGGGATTGCTGGGAGCGGCTTATGTATCTGGAAAAGGAGGCCATGTGGCCATCGATGTCTTGGCAAAACGGGCCAATGCCAAAAATCAGATATTGTTGAAAAGAATGGTCTCTGGTTTCATCATCCTCTTTTGTATTGCGGCCATGGTTACAGGAGGTGGTTGGCTGGTCTATACCACATATGAACTAAAACAGTATTCCCCGGCATTGGGGCTGCCCTTGGCCTATGTGTACGTCGTAATTCCCTTGAGTGGATTGATAGTGGTTTATAATAAAATATTTGATATCATATTCGATTAAGCGCCATGGAATATATACCCTTACTTGTTTTGATCATCAGCTTTGTGAGCCTTTTGGCTATAGGGACACCTGTGGCCTGGAGTATTGCCATTTCATCCATGCTGACGTTATTGGTGAGCGTTCCCACATTACCGGCCTTGGCCACCATATCGCAGCGGATGGCCACTGGTTTGGATAGTTTTGCCTTATTGGCCATTCCATTTTTTATTTTATCCGGCGAATTAATGAATCAAGGGGGAATTGCCCACAGATTGATCGCCTTTGCCAAAACCCTGGTTGGGGCTTTACCGGGAGGCCTGGCCTTGATCAATATTATATCGGCCATGTTTATGGGAGCCATAGCAGGATCGGCAATGGCATCGGCATCGGCAATGGGAAGTATTCTAGGACCGGAAATGGAAAAAGAAGGATATGATAGGGAATTTGCAGCAGCAGTCAATATCACCTCTGCCACAACAGGATTGGTGATTCCCCCCAGTAATATTTTGATTGTGTATTCCTTGGCAAGTGGCGGAGCATCAATTGCTGCACTTTTTTTGGCAGGATACATTCCCGGGCTAATAACCGGTCTGTTGCTCATGGTGGTCGCCATGTTGTGGGCCAAAAAGAAAGGTTATGGCACGGGACAACGAAGCTCCTTGGGCCAGGTTGTTAAAACCTTCATTGATGCAGTACCTAGCCTGTTTTTGTTGGTTTTGGTCATCGGGGGCATCGTCGCGGGTATTTTTACAGCAACAGAAGCATCTGCAATTGCCGTGTTATATAGTCTTTTGTTGGGATTTGTCTACAAGGAGTTAACGTTCAAAAAATTGCCCCATATCTTTTTGAATGCTTCGACCACCACAGCGGTTGTTATGTTGCTGATTGCGGCTTCCATGAGCATGTCATGGGCGCTTTCCTTTGAACATATTCCGCAGGATATCAGTTCAGGACTATTGTCCATTACCGATAACAAGATTGCCTTGTTGCTTATCATAAACCTGATATTGTTGGTGGTGGGTATCTTTATGGATATCACCCCGGCCGTACTCATATTCACTCCCATTTTTTTACCAATTGTGACGAAATTGGGAATAGACCCTGTGCATTTTGGCATCATCATGATCTTGAACCTTTGTATTGGTCTGTGCACACCACCTGTGGGTTCGGTTCTCTTTGTTGGGGTAGGAATAGCAAAGACGTCCATAGAAAAAGTGATCAAACCCTTGCTGCCCCTATTTGTGGCGATGATTTTGGCATTGTTTCTCATTACCTATATACCAGAGTTGGCCCTATGGCTTCCCGGTTTGTTTGGACTTTAATCAATTTGTAAAGTAAATTTTAAAATATGACACATAAAATGAACAAACTAACATATGGTGCACTGGCGCTTCTATTATGCTGGGCCTGTGCCAAAGCTCCCAAGGACGATACACCTTGGGTCGATTTATACGATGGGACCCTCAACGGATGGAATCAAAAGGGA
The DNA here is from genome assembly GCF_051494225.1 of Flagellimonas lutimaris. Lineage (GTDB taxonomy): Bacteria > Bacteroidota > Bacteroidia > Flavobacteriales > Flavobacteriaceae > Flagellimonas > Flagellimonas lutimaris_A. The sequence goes on from NZ_JBNPYE010000012.1 coordinate 63,838, forward strand.
GGTGAAGCCAATTATACCGTTAACGGGGAGGAAATTGTTGGGGCAACGGTTCATGATACACCCAATTCCTTTTTGACAACAGATAAAATGTATGACGACTTTATTTTAGAGTTGGACTATAAAGTGGACTCTACCATGAATTCGGGTATTCAGATTCGAAGCAATAGTTTCCCGTATTACCAAAATGGGCGGGTCCATGGGTATCAGATTGAAATCGATCCATCCGATAGGGCATGGAGTGCTGGTATTTATGATGAAGGCAGAAGAGGTTGGCTAGTTACCTTGGACAACAATCCAGAGGCACAAAAAGCCTTCAAACAAAACGATTGGAACCATTATCGTATCGAGGCCCTTGGCGATACTATAAAAACTTGGATCAACGGTGTGCCGGCAGCCCATTTGATCGATGATAAGACGGCAAGTGGCTTTATAGCCCTTCAGGTGCACAGTATTGGAAAAGACCAAAAGGAAGGAACCGAGATTGCCTGGCGCAACATCAAAATTTTGACCGATAGCCTTTCAAAATATGCTAAACCAATGCCTTTGGCAGCGGTGGAGACCAAAAACCATGTGAATGTGGATGAGGCCAAAAATGGCTGGAAGTTGTTGTGGGATGGTAAGACCACAAATGGTTGGCGCGGAGCCCGATTGGACGATTTTCCAGATAAAGGTTGGGTGATTGAAAATGGCGAATTAACGGTGTTATCCTCAGGAGGGGAAGAATCGGCGGCCGGTGGAGATATTGTCACCACCGATGTATATGGGGATTTTGAACTTATGGTAGATTTTAAACTGACCAGGGGAGCCAATAGCGGCATCAAATATTACGTAAACACCGATTTGAACAAAGGTCCGGGATCATCCATTGGATTGGAATATCAGATTTTGGACGATGCCGTCCACCCAGATGCCAAATTGGGCAACCATGAAGGTAGCCGTACCTTGGCCTCCCTATATGATCTTATAAAGGCCGACCCCAACAAGCCTGCAAATGCCATCGGGGAATGGAACACGGCCCATATAGTTTCCAAAGGCGCGCATGTGGAGCATTGGCTCAACGGAATGAAAGTCTTGGAATATGAAAGGGGAAGCGATGAATTCAAAAAATTGGTTTCCGAGAGCAAGTATGTGGTCTGGCCCAATTTTGGAGAGGCGCCGACAGGCCCCATCTTGTTGCAAGACCACGGGGACAGGGTCAGTTTCAGGAACATTAAGATAAAAACCACCGAAAAGCAGTAAAATGATGACCACAAGACGCGATTTCATAAAAAAAACAACAACTGGAACCGCAGCCGTAACATTGGGCAGCATGGTATTTCCTTCTTGGGCCAATGCCCGGATTCTGGGAGCCAACGATCAAATCAATTGTGCGGTTATCGGTGTTCGGAGCCGAGGTAAGGCCCATGTATTGGCCATCCATCAAGATACAAACGCCAAGATTTTGTACAGTTGTGATGTTGACGACAAGATTCTTGAAGAACACAATACATGGTGCAAAAAACATATAGGTTACGTACCAAAGGTGGAAAAGGATTTTCGGAAGGTATTGGAAGATAAGGATGTGGACGCCATTTTTATCGCTACGCCAGAGCATTGGCATGCACCTATGGCCATTATGGGCCTGCAAGCGGGAAAGCATGTTTATGTGGAGAAGCCCTGTAGCCACAATCCCTATGAAAATGACCTTTTGGTAGCGGCACGGAACAAGTATGGAAAAAAGGTGCAAATGGGAAATCAACAACGATCGGCCAAAACTTCCAAAATGGCTATTGAGGATATCAAAAAGGGAGTGATAGGCAACGTGTTCAAAGGAGAGGCTTATTACTCCAATAATCGTGGATCCATAGGGCATGGAAAATTGATAGATGTACCCAAAACCCTAGACTGGGAACTATGGCAAGGTCCGGCCCCCCGTGAGGATTACAGAGATAATATCCACCCTTACAATTGGCATTGGTTCCGAAACTGGGGCACGGGAGAGATTCATAACAACGGTACCCATGAGATTGATATTTGCCGATGGGCCTTGGGCGTGGATCTGCCCGAAACGGTGACCGCCTTTGGTGGAAAATATACTTATGATGATGATTGGGAATACCCGGACAATCAACAAGTGACCTATACTTTTCCAGGAAATAAATTCATCACTTGGACCTCTCATAGCCGTGGTATCATGAAACCGGAAAGACCTGGACGGGGCATAACGATATACGGCAGTAAAGGCGTTATGGAATTGAGTAGAAACTTTTACAAATTATATGGTTTGGATGGCAAGTTGTTGAAACAGGAAGATGAAGCTACCATTAGTGCCACCCTTAATACTCAAGGCATCGGCGGCTTGGATGTGGATCATGTGGCCAACTTTTTCAATGCCATCCGAAAAGATACTTCCCTGAATTCCGATATAAGGGATGCCAGTGTTTCCACCATGCTCTGCCATTTGGGGAATATGGCTTACGATGCCGGACATACCATCGAAATAGATACCCAAACGGGCAAGGTGTTGAACAGTGAAAAAGCCATGCAAAGCTGGAAGAGAACATATGAAAATGGATGGGAACCAAAACTATAAATAAAAATGAAACGAAGAGATTTTTTAGTAAAGGGTAGTTTGGCTGGTTCAGCGGCCCTATATGCTCCAACGGTTTTAGGGTTTGGAACACCAAGTGCCAACGAAACCATCAATGTAGGTGTCATTGGAACAGGAGACCGCGGCGGTGGACTTATCCCTTTCATCAATCAAATCCCGAATATGAGAGTGGTGGCCTGTAGTGATATCATACCTTTCAGGTTAAGCTCTGGCCTTTCCAAAGTGGAAGGTAAGGCCAAAGGCTACTCGGATTATAAAAAATTGTTGGAAGATAAGAACGTAGATGCCGTATTGGTGGCAACCCCGTTCAGTACGCATTCCCAAATTGTGGTCGAAGCCCTGAAAGCGGGCAAACATGTGTATGGGGAAAAAACCATGGCAAAGGGCTATGATGGGATAAAATCCATAGTCCACGCATCCGAAAATTCAGGAACCATTTTCCAAGCGGGACACCAGTATCATAGTTCCCGATTGTACACCCATATTGTGGATGAAATCAAAAAAGGTAAAATTGGCAAGATAACCGCTTTTGAATGCCAATGGAACAGAAACAATAATTGGCGAAGACCCGTGCCCGACCCCAAATGGGAGCGCATGATCAATTGGCGGATGTATCGGGAATTTTCAGGTGGGCTTTTGGCCGAACTTTGTTCACACCAATTGGATTTTGCCAATTGGGTACTCGGTTCCATGCCCGAAAGAGTGATGGGGATAGGTGGTATTGATTATTGGAAAGACGGCAGGGAAACGTACGATAACATCCATCTTATTTATAGCTACCCCGAAGGTGTGAGGGCATCGTTCACATGTTTGACCAGTAACGCCATGGGCGATTATAAAGTAAAGGTAATGGGAGACAAAGGTACCTATATTTTGGATTATGTAAAAGCATGGTATTATCCAGAAGGAAGTTATCAAAAAGAAATAGGCGAGGTCGATGGCGTTTCGGGGGCAACCCTGAACTGGGACCAAGGTAGAGGCATACCTGTAAAATTTGACCATGAGGACCCCAGTAAACAAGCCTTGATCGATTTTAGGGACAATATTGTGAACAACACCCTGCCCATATCCAATGCAAAAACAGGAGCCATGGCCGCACTTTGTGTACAGATGGGCCTCGATGCCATGTATGGGAATACCATTGTGGAAACGGATGATAAAATGATTCATGAAATATTGGGATAGCCTGGGAATCTGCTAGAAGCAGCAATAATTAACCGAACATGGAAAAGAAGTTGAAGCAGAATTTTATAACGGATAATTTTTTACTGCATAACAAATATGCTGAAGAATTGTATCATGGGTATGCGGCAAAGCAACCCATCATTGACTATCACTGTCATCTTTCCCCGGCCCAAATTGCAAAAGATCATATTTTTGAGAACCTTACCCAAGTTTGGATTCAGGGCGATCATTATAAATGGAGGGCCATGCGGGCCGTAGGTGTCAATGAAAGGTTTATTACCGGTAGTGCCGATGATAGGGAAAAGTTTCAAGAATGGGCAGCCACAGTTCCATATACCTTAAGAAATCCACTATATCATTGGACGCATTTGGAACTCAAGCGATATTTTGATATTGATTTGTTGCTCAACAAAGAAACAGCCCATGAAATTTACCAAGAAGCATCCGTAAAATTGAAAAGTGGGGCCTACAGTTGCCAAAATCTCATTCAAAACATGAACGTTGAGGTGGTCTGTACCACCGAGGATCCAACGGATACCTTGGAGCATCATCATCAACTTGCAAAAAGTGATTTTGGAGTACAGATAAGTACTTCATTCAGACCGGATAAAGCCTTACTGATTTCACATGAAGGATACAATTCATATCTGGATGTACTCGGAGAGATAAGTGGTATGGAAATAACCTCCTATAAAACTTTATGTGATGCATTGGCCAAACGGATTGCCTATTTTCATGAAAATGGGTGTCGATTATCAGACCATGGATTGAATTATATTCCATTTGTGGAAGCTTCCAATATTGAATTGGAATCTATATTTGTCAAGGGTAGAAAAGAAGAAAATCTGACTCGTGAAGAAGTTGAGAAGTACCAGACCGCACTCTTGTTGTTTTTGGGAGAGCAGTACCATGCCAAAGGTTGGGTACAGCAATTTCACTTGGGGGCACTTCGCAACAACAACTCCCGTAAGTTCAAGGAACTGGGGCCAGATACCGGATGGGATTCCATAGGGGATTATCCACAGGCTTATACACTGTCCCGCTACTTTGATGCATTGGATACCAATGACAACCTTGCCAAAACGATATTGTATAATCTGAATCCGGCAGACAACGAAATGTTAGCCGCAATGATCGGCAATTTCAACGACGGAAGTATAAAAGGAAAGATGCAATTTGGGTCCGGTTGGTGGTTCTTGGACCAAAAAGATGGTATTACAAAACAGTTGAACGCACTTTCCAATATGGGACTGTTAAGTTGTTTTATTGGCATGCTCACCGATTCTAGAAGTTTTCTTTCCTATCCACGACATGAATATTTTAGAAGGGTGCTCTGTAATATTTTGGGGGAAGAGATGCAGAAAGGTGAATTGCCAGAGGAAATGGATTTAATAGGAAAAATGGTGGTCGACATCTGCTATCAAAATGCAAAAGAATATTTTAATTTTAATGCAATTCATAAATGAAGGCTGAAACCAATGAACGCAAGAATAAAAACAGGAAAGAACAATTGGATAAATGTTGAATAATGAATAAAGTAGTTACATTCGGAGAGATCATGTTGCGGTTGTCGCCTCCCGGTTTTTTAAGATTTTCACAAACCAATTCGTTTGATGTGGTCTATGGGGGCGGAGAGTCCAATGTGGCGGTCTCCTTGGCCAATTATGGTATTCCAGTGGATTTTGTTACGAGGTTGCCTAAGAACGATATTGGGGAATGTGCACTTATGGAAATGCGAAAGCGTGGTGTGGGTGTTGAAAAAATTGTTTTTGGTGGAGACCGCTTGGGCATATACTTTTTGGAAACTGGAGCAGTTAGTAGGGGCAGTAAGGTAATTTATGATAGGGCCCATTCCGCCATGGCCGAAATTCAAAAAGGCATGATAGATTGGGACTTGGTCTTTGATGGGGTCTCATGGTTCCATTGGACAGGAATTACCCCAGCCATCTCACAAGGTGCCGCCGACGTTTGTCTGGAAGCCGTACAGGCAGCCAAGAAACATGGTGTCACTGTTTCCACCGATCTGAATTACAGGGCCAAACTTTGGAAATACGGTGTGGAGCCAGAATCCATAATGACCGAGCTTACTTCCTATTGCGATATTATTTTGGGGAACGAGGAAGATGCCGAAAAGCATTTCGGGATTAAACCTGAAGGACTGGACATCACTACACAGGGAGAGCATGTAAAAGCGGAGGCATTTCTTTCTGTTTGTCAGCAGATGATGAAGAAATTTCCAAATGCCAAAAAAGTGATAACAACCCTTCGTGGGTCAATAAGTGCCTCCCATAACACTTGGGCCGGTGTACTTTACGACGGCAAGAAGATGTACAAATCGCCGGAATACCAAATCACACATATTGTGGATAGGGTAGGTGGCGGAGACTCTTTTATGGGTGGCCTTATCTATGGGTTGCTAAACTATCCGAACGATGACCAACGTGCACTGAATTTTGCGGTGGCCGCTTCGTGTTTGAAACATACCATTAAGGGAGACGCCAATTTGGTGACCGTGGAAGAAGTGGAAAAATTGATGGGAGGGGATGCCTCCGGAAGAGTGGCAAGATAAATAAAGAAACTATGGCAAAATATTCAAGAATTGAAGTGACACTCACAATGGAAGACACCGGTATGGTACCATTATTTTACCATCCCGATGTAGAGTTGGGAAAAAAGGTGCTCAAAGCTTGTTACGAAGGAGGGGCCCGATTGATGGAGTTTACGGCAAGGGGCGATTTTGCGTTCGAGAGTTTCCTTGAACTGAGCAAATATGCATTGCAGGAACTCCCGGGAATGATCATGGGAGTAGGTTCGATTTCCGATGCCGCAGCGGCCTCATTGTTCATCCAGATGGGAGCAAACTTTGTGGTCACACCATCCTTAAGGGAAGATATAGCGATTACGTGTAATCGAAAAAAGATATTGTACTTACCGGGCTGTGGCAGCTTAACCGAAATTAACCGTGCAGAGGAACTGGGCTGCGAGATAATAAAACTTTTTCCGGGATCTGTCTATGGTCCTGGATTTGTAAAAGCGATCAAAGGTCCACAACCTTGGACCAAGGTAATGCCAACCGGAGGTGTTGATACCGGGGAAGAGAATCTTAGAGCATGGTTCGAGGCAGGTGTTTCCTGTGTAGGCATGGGATCAAAGCTGATAAGCAAGGAAATTTTGGAATCGGGAGATTTTGACAGCTTGAGAGAAAGGGTCAAAATTTCTTTGGCGACCATAACCAAGATTAGAAACTAGAAGGAAAACAATTGAATTCCATCGTTTATTTGAACTTTAATTTATAGAAAAAATATCTTCTCTTACTTGCAATACTTTATTATTAAATCAGTATTCCTTTTAAAAAAATCGATTGCATCATTTTTAGAATCTGAACCTTTAAAGGACATCAAATATTTTTCATTTCCCTGCTGTGTTACCAATTTAAACGTAAAGGCCTTTTCGTCTGTCCATAAATTTGCAGTCACACTTATCCACCAAGGAATTACTATTTGATTTGTAAAATCATAAACTTTTAGAGCTTTACAATTTCCAATATCGATAAGCTTTTTATAAAACACTCGACTCCCAAATATTAACCCTTGATAAATTGCTCCATTTTCGATTAAGATTACTTTCTTCGAGAACATTAAAGTTCCCAGAAAAATCAATCCTGCGAAACACAAAACCCCAATAACGAGGTCCTTTAGAAAAAGAGGGTTTCGAAATATATCAAGTGAACCAAAAAATAACCAAATCATAAATATTCCAACTAAAGCCTTGGCTCCGCTATTAAGGTAATCATCCAGAATTTTTATGTCGTGTTTCAAAGTGTTATGTAAATCGTTTATTTGAACTTATTTGGTTTGTAAAAAGAAAATTAACCAGAATAATGCCCAAATCAAACCCAATGAATTAATAACTGTCAAAAAGTTGCTTTTTCGGCTATCCCTGATATTTATAATAGCTGGAATCAATAATAAGTTTATCGATAGAGTTATAGGCAATATCATTATTCCAAAGCCCATAGGCCCTCCTTTATCCATTATAATTACCAATGTGCACCACAAGAAATAAAGATTGATTAGAATAATAAGTATAGAAAGTGATTTCCTAAAGGTTATTTGCATTTCAAAATTCTCATGGGAGGTTCATCGTTTATTTGAACTTTTAGAAAGGCCAATTGTTCATTTAGATTATTTAATCTGAGATTCGATCGTTTTAATTATATCTACTATTTTGGATCTCAAGGGCAAATAAAAAGCCTGCTTTAAATTTTCTGATGCCACAATGAATAAATAGAGTTGGCTTTCAAATTCTTCATTTTCAAGGAATTTAAATCATTGTTTTTAAAACGACTTGGTTTGGCATCCAGTAAGGGGTCGTTGATGATATTGAGGTGCCTTCGGAAATTCCCCTCCTTTAAAAAGAATTCATGCGCCAAATCCCTTCTTTCCACTACATAGTCTTCCTGCCTTTTGACACTTTCCAAGGTAGATTGCCAATCTGATAAGGCTTTGCGCAATTTCGCATCCGACAATACAGAAAGCTTACCTGAATTAATGACTTCCATCACTGTGCCTTGTGAGGGCGTAAACCTAGGTTCAATTTTAAAGATGCCCACCATTAGTTCAGAGAGTTCTTTTTCATTGAAATCTGAAAGTGATGGTCCAGTATATCGACCTAAACTAACGCTGTTTTTTATATTGGAATCGTTGAAGTTTATAACCCGATCCAAGTTGACCAAATTCGTTTCGAATTCGGTTAACAATGCCTTGAGCAGCTGTTGTTCTAGTAGATTGTTCTTACGGTTTTCGTTCCAATTATTGATTTGAAGGGCTATCAAAATCCCGATGACAACAAGAATTATTTCTCCTATAGCATATTTCAAATACTTTCCAGTTTTGCCTTCTGAAAGCAAGTTTTGACGGATTTTCCTGAAGAACTTGATCATTGGAGGTTGGTTTCTCTAAAGATATGGTTTTTATGCAATTGGGTTGGACTGTTGGAATAGTTGTGTTGAATTGATGGACAATCACGTTACGAATTTTAATGGTGATATGTAACTAGACTGAGAAGAAAATTCTAAAATCTATAGTTCGGCAAACAGTACTGGATACTTTACTTGTATTTTTATCGTTCCTAAATAGACCAATTCTTAACCCCAACTATATAAACCAATCAAATAGTCAATAATGAAGCATCTTTCGATTATCCTTTTTCTAGTTTTAAGTTCAATTTTACATGCACAAGAAACCAAAACCTATTACGATACTGGTGAATTGAAAGAAGTTGGGATGATGAAGAACGGTAAGCATGTTGGACTTTGGAAAGCTTATCATAAAAATGGTCAATTGGCTGTTATGGTCAATGTTGTGGATGACAAACCAGACGGGGAAATGAAATCATATCATGAAAACGGAAGGTTGGAGGAAATCAAAGGATACTTGCATGGAGAACCACATGGGAATTACGTCAAATACGATGAAACAGGTCAATTGTTGGAAGAGGGGAACTATGCAAACGGAAAGGAGCATGGCAATTGGAAAATAAATTATGAAACGGGACAGTTGAAAGAAGTTGGTACGTACCATAATGGAAAAAAGATAGGGGAATGGAAGACCTTTTATGAAAATGGACAGCAACATGAGTTGGAAACCTATGTTGATGGCAGTAGAGAAGGGCTATATAAAGAGTTTAACATGAATGGTGGTTTAATTTCGACGGGGAACTTTAAAGATTCATATGAGTCGGGAGAATGGAAGTTCTTTTATGAAGACGGAAAATTAAAAGCCAAGGGTAACACATTAACGGGTGGCAGGAATGGAGAATGGGAGTATTACTTTGAAAACGGTCAATTATACATGGTCAAGTTATTTAATAGGGAAAGACTTATGGAGGTGATTTCCTGTTTTGACGGAAAGGGAAATCCAATGAAAAAAGGAACCTTGATCAATGGAAATGGAACTGTGTATTATTATGATATTGAGGGTAATTTAACTGGTAATGAAGAATATATGGAAGGGGAATTGTTAACTTTTTAATGATTACACTTTAATGGGAGGGTCCTTATCGTTTATTTAAACTTTAAAAAAATTAATTATCTAAAGTGTTGACAACTGTAGTATTGATATTAAACATAGTTTGATAATAAACTCCAAGAACAATTGCCAACCTATTTTCAAATATTTTTAAGTCATATTCACTTGTTCTGTACAATTGCTTTTTAGCAAGCTTTGGACTTAACCGATATTTTGAATTCACTCTCAAAAAACTGCTAGTCCCATGCATCCAATCGATTTTATTCGCAAGGCAAACTGAAAAATCAGGGTTTAATTTGACTCGAATGGGATTCATTGAGTCAACATTGTACAATTTTTTCTCCAAGTCCAAATCCTTTTCTGAGCGATTGGACTCTGCCCATATATTCAAATTCCTAATCTTCAATTCCAATGAATCTTTAAAAAAATTCATAGGTAATTCATTATTTGCCCAATCGGATATGAATTCAAAATAAGCTGCTTCCTTAGAAATCTCAGAATATTGGTCCTCAATTTTAAATTCAAACAATTCTACCGCCTTTTCTAAAGTTTTCATTTGTTCCTTTTCAACACATTCTTTTGAAGTTGTATTGGTTGAAGAGGAATCAAATCCTGTTTTACAGGCACAAAGTCCAAAGAATAATATCAATATTAGCTTTTTCAACAATCTGTTCTTTGGTTGTAATCGTTTATTTGAACTTTGAGAGATTAATTACAAATGCCATTCTGCATATCTTCCAATGAAGGATTAAGGGGGTTCTTTTCGACTGACCATTCTCCAGAAAAGCCACCAATGTTGATCAGGCCGTCCAAAGCACAAAAGTTACTAAGTTGATTGTTCATACCTATGTATATCCTGTCATCAATACTTCTTAGTCCTTCCAAACCAGAAAGATCGGTTAACTGACTATTAGCTGAAATCTCAATACTCTTGGCCGACTCTAAGGTCTCTAGCCCATTTAAAGAAATAAGACTGGAGAAATAAATTCTTAGATTGGATGTGGTTGATGTCCCTAAAATTCCATTTAAATTTTTTAAAACTCTAGTTTCCAAAAAAAAGTCTTCTTTTACAATATCCAAATTAATTCCATCAAGGTTCTCCAAGTTATTACCGATAATGTCAAATTCATCGACACTTTGAAGATTAGAGATTGCAGATAAAGAAATTAAGGATTCATTAACTTCAATATCAAATTGTCCTACAATTTTTAACATCTCAAGCCCTTCTAGAGAAACAAGGGAGTTTAATTGTCTAATCTTAAGTCTGTGCCCGACGCTTTCTAGCTGATTTAAACCAGCCATTGATGTCAACAACGGATTTCCCTCTATTGTTGCATGTACAGAAATAGTTTTGAGTCCTCTTAACCCATTTAGATTTTCTAATGAATCATTGGACATAATTGTCAACCTAACCACAGAAGTTATATTGTGTAGACCCTCTAAGCTTTTTAAAGCGGGGCAAAAATTAATCGCAATACCTTCCGTATCCTGATTGCTATACAATGTCATTTCCCCATAGATTTCTTCAAGTCCACTTAAGGCCTCTATCGAATAAAGCTTTTTATTTGAATTTAAGTAGAGATGTCCAACTCTTTTTAAACCCTCCAATCCACTTAAATTTTCTAAGGCTTCATTGTTTGCTATTGAAATGAAACCTGTTACTTCCTGTAAATTGGCAAGCGGACTTAAATCTGTAATTTTTGGGGATTCTGAATTATCAGCATATCCCCTTATACTCAAACTGCCTTTTACTCCTGAATAACACATTTCTCCGAATGTATTAACATCATCTTGCGTATAAAGTGTTATATCTCCTTCGTAATACTCCATATTACATTGTGTTGTAAAGGATAATTTATTAGTCCAATCCCCATTGGTGTTTGAGCATACTCCACGAACATAAATGTCATACTCAGAATTTGGTTCTAGGTTTTGAAGTTCAATTGATGTTGTACCAGCTTGTATTCTTGTTCCCTGCCCAATAGCAAACCCATCTGCTCCATATTCAATATCAAATTCGGAGAAATCACCATTTGTATTCCAACTCAGATTTAAGTAATTACTTCCAATCTCCTGTAGTGTTACAGATATAGCACCCTCACAGGTTGCATTGGTTGGTGGTTCGGGTAGTGGAGACTCTGAATCTTCTCCACTTGAACAAGAGAAAATTAAAGTTAAAATAAATAGCAAGTAAAAATTGGTCGGTTTGGTATTTGAAATGTACATGAAAAGAAAACAGGTTTATAAAACGATTGATTGCTTTGGGCAGATGTTATTTTGTTTTTAAATGTAGGAAAATTCCAATTATAAAAACTGGGTTTTCGGTGAAAGGAGGGAATAGTGGTCAATCGGTATTGAGAAATTGAACTTCATTAAAGGGGTAATAAAGGGTATATAAGGTAAACTATTTAAGTGTACGGAAAAAGTAAACTGTGTAGAATCAACGGGCTCGTTTAACAATGAAAGTTCAATAAAACGGTGGTTAAAAAAAGCCTTTTATGAATCAGAAATCGATATAATGGTGAATGTAACGAAGTGGAGTGCTGCAAGCCCCATATTTTACCTTTGACAAATTTAATTTAAGAAGAAAAAGTACCTAAAGTAAAATCCTTGAAGAATGATTTTTACCAAAAATCGCATGTCTACGTTTTGTGAACTTTTAAAACCAAGAGGAAAGGTCATAAAACAAAAAAACCGATAAACTTAAGTCTATCGGTTTTTAGAAGTGACCTGACTGGGGCTCGAACCCAGGACCCTCTCCTTAAAAGGGAGATGCTCTACCAACTGAGCTATCAGGTCTTCAAGTTGTGCCTAGCTGTTTGGCTAAGCGGGTGCAAATATAACATCAATAATTTATTTTCCAAGGTGAATTAATGATAAATTTGTGTTTTTTTAAAATCGGATAAAAATATCGAAAATGAAAGTAGTTTTACTGGGATATATGGCAAGTGGAAAGTCGACCGTTGGACGATTGTTGGCCAGGCAATTAGGAGTAGAGTTCATTGATTTGGATGAGTATATTGAGGAGCATCAAAAAAAATCCATTAAAAATATTTTTTCTGAAAAAGGTGAAATATTTTTTAGAAAACTTGAGCACCAAATACTGTCCGAAGTTTTGGATAAGGAAGAATCTATTGTCCTCTCAACAGGGGGGGGGACTCCATGTTATGGAAATAATATGGAAACCATTTTAAAAGAATCTGACCTTTCTATATATCTCAACTTGAGTATTCCAAGTTTGGTGGAAAGACTTTCCAAAGAAAAAGAAGAGAGACCTTTAGTGAAAAACATTGGGGAGGAAGAACTGCCAGAATTTATTGGAAAGCATCTTTTTGAACGCAGGCCCTATTACCTGCAGGCAAAGCACAATTTGGACTGTAATGGTATAGATGCGGAAACAGTTGTGGAAAAAATCAAAGAGCTACTCTAAATACACAGCATTATTCTTTGGCTCAAAATCCACTTTAATATGTTCATTTAGGGATGTTGAGAGCGATATACCTTTAAAATCGGCCTTGATGGGATATTTTTTATGGTTCCTGTTTACCAGTACAGCTGTTTTTAGCTGTTTTATCGGAGTTTTTAGGAAGTGATGGGTTCCATAGATCAAGGTGGTGCCCGAGTTTAGTACATCATCAACCAAAACGATGGATTTATTGGTGTAATCCTCTACTTTAAGAGAAGTGCTGACCCCACTTTCCAAAGGGTTCTTTTTGTCCATATCCACTTTGCATAAAATAATCTCGGCATCGGTGATTTTTTTCAAAACCGTGATTATTTTCTTGGCGAAACTGTCTCCGCCACCATTAATTCCCGCAACCACAATTTCCTTTTCATCTACATTGGTTTCATAAATCTGGTAAGCGATTCGTTTTGCAATGTGTTGTATTTGATCGTGGGTAAGAATACGGTTTATCATAGTGATTCATGCTTGGGTTAAAGATATAAAAACAGTTTATTCCGGTTCGTCGATAAATTCGTCCAAATCTCGACGATCTTTTTTCGTAGGACGCCCCAAACCTTTTTTTCGGTAGTGCTTTTTGGCATATTGTAGCAATTCATTGTGTTCAAAGGCTTCTTTTGGAGTGGTGTCTTTACGGTAAATATCCACCAATTTGGCTCCAACCCGGCTTTCTGGAACGTCCAAAACCGTAAGTTGATAATCAATCTGGTTTTTACGAACAACAATTTTATCCATTGGGAATACATCTCTGGAAGGTTTAACGGCACTTCCATTGATTTTTACATGCCCCTTTTTTACTGCATTGGACGCAATGCTTCGAGTTTTAAAGTATCTAACGCACCAAAGGTACTTGTCTATTCGCATGGTCTTCGCAATTCTTTGTTAATGGACAAAGCAAAAATAACGGAAAATTGTATCTTGCGCGCCTAAATATCAGACTTGATGAAGTACCGAGTTTTATTTTTTTTATGTTTTGCAGCCACACTCTTATCGTGTAACAAAGATGATGGTAATGATGTCATTGAGGTGCCACCAAGCTTATTGAGTGATGTTTCTCCAGAAGATGATGCTACCATCAAGGAGTTTTTGAATACCCATTTTTATAATTATGATGACTTTACAACTCCTCCAGAAGGTTTCGATTATAAAATAGTTATCGATACCATTGCTGGCGATAATGCAGATAAGAGACCTATGATGGAAGATGCTGTGGCTGTAACCTTAAATGTTTCATCAGGGCAATTAGGTTTGAGTTCAGAAGAGGAAAATATTCCACATACCTATTACTATATTGAAGTAATGGAAGGAGGTGGAGGTAGTCCAACCTATGCGGATTCCACTTTGGTAAGATATCAGGGCTCAGCATTGGACGGTACTTTGTTTGATGAAAGCCAAGATTTTATTTGGCAGGAACTACCTACTACATACAGGGGGTACGGAGATGGAATTTCCAACATGAATGCGGGAACCCCAGGTCAGGTGGTAGAAAATGCAGATGGTACCTACGAAATTTTGGATAGGGGTATGGCAATTATTGTGATGCCTTCTGGTTTGGCGGCATTTAATAGATCAGTAGGCGCTGCTGGCACTTATGCGCCTGTACTTTTTAAGGTAGAATTAGGATTGTTTGTGGAAGATACCGATAGTGACAATGATGGAATTCCATCGATTATGGAGGACTTGAACAATAATAGATACTTGCTTGATGACAATACAAATCTGGATGAAGAAAGATTTAATCCAGCACCTAATTTCCGTGATCCGGATGATGATGGCGATGGAGTTTCAACGCGAAAAGAGATATCCGATGACAACGGCAACATAATTTCTCCTTACCCAGATGCGGATGGAGATGGCGTTCCGGATTATTTGGACCCAGATTCCAACTAGAAAAGTATATAAAATATAAAAAGCCCAGCTGGCATTCCAGCTGGGCTTTTTTATGTGTTCAAACAAACGGTTGTTATAGTTTAAGCGATGCCGCAAAAATAATTTGCGAAGGCCTTGAATCAACCCTACCAGAAATATCAGTAACGTTTGCTCCGATAAATTCGGCCTCGTTCTTAGAGAAGCCTCTTTCATAACGTACATCCAATCCTAATTTGCCCAAATTAACTCCAATACCAGTATTAAGACCCACGGTAAAGTCGTTCTCTACATCTTCTACTTCTAGATCTCCTAAATCATTTTTAAGTGTGTATTGAAAAGCAGGACCTGCAAAAATATGCAAGGGGCCAATCAATTTATAGCCTAAAAGCACGGGCATGTCCAATTTGGAAATATCGTAATCTTGGGAATCACCATCTACATCATACGAACTCTTTGTTTTGGAATATACCAACTCTGGTCTTAGGTAAATCTTTGGAAAATCCAATTTCCCCCAAAAACCGAAGTGGTAACCTGTTTTTCCTTCGGCTCCATCGACAATATCTTGTCCTCCATCACCAACAGAACTGATTAAATCACCGTTCTTGTTGTAAGATAAACCGGCCTTGATACCAAATCCTGAACCACTCTGGGCCATAACGGCTGATCCAAATAAGGCAAATACCGCTACTAAAAAAGTTTTTTTCATAAGTGTTGTTTTAATAGATTGAAAAATATTCCATAGGAATATCTTATTGAAACTATTTTCGCTTCAACACCTTTAAAACGGCAGCTTCTATGGCTTTATTGTTCAAACCGTACTTCTCCATAAGTTGATCGGGGGTTCCACTTTCACCAAAAGTATCCTGTGTGGCCACAAACTCTTGAGGTGCAGGATGGTGGCTAGCCAATACTCTTGCAACACTTTCTCCAAGTCCTCCCAAATAGTTGTGCTCCTCAGCGGTTACTACACAGCCTGTTTTCTTAACTGAATCCAAAATTGCCTTATCGTCCAAAGGTTTTATGGTGTGTATGTTGATTACTTCTGCAGAAATTCCTTGGTTTTCCAAACTCTCGGCAGCAAGTAATGCTTGCCATACCAAATGTCCTGTAGCAATAATGGTAACGTCGGCACCTTCATTAAGCATAAGGGCTTTACCGATTTCAAATTTTTGGTCTACAGGGGTAAAGTTCGCTACTTTTGGTCTTCCAAAACGAAGATACACAGGACCATGGTGCTCGGCAATGGCAATGGTAGCGGCTTTTGTTTGGTTAAAATCACATGGATTGATAACTGTCATTCCAGGTAGCATCTTCATCAAACCAATGTCTTCTAAAATTTGGTGTGTTGCACCGTCTTCACCTAAGGTCAGACCAGCATGGGAAGCACATATTTTGACGTTTTTATCGGAATATGCAATGGATTGACGGATTTGGTCATACACACGGCCCGTCGCAAAGTTTGCAAAGGTAGAGGCAAAAGGGATTTTTCCGCCAATGGTCAAACCAGCGGCGATGCCCATCATATTGGCTTCTGCTATACCTGTTTGAAAGAAACGTTCTGGACTTTCTTTAATAAAAGTCTCAATCTTAAGCGACCCTACCAAATCAGCACAAAGTGCCACTACGTTTGGATTGGTTCTTCCCAGTTCCGTCATTCCCGCACCGTATCCGCTTCGGGTATCTTGTTTTCCTTGATCTGTATATTTAGTCATTGTGTCTTTTTAAAAATTAGTAATCGCCTAAGGTTTCTGGATTTTGTTCCAATGCGGTAGCCAATTGTTCATCGCTTGGCGCTTTACCGTGCCATGCATGGGTATGCATCATAAAATCGACACCATTCCCCATTTCGGTTTTCATAACAATACATACCGGTTTTCCTTTTCCAGTCCTGCTCTTGGCTTCGTTCAAGCCAGCAATTACTTGTTCAAGATCGTTTCCGTTTTCAATTTCCAAAACATCCCATCCGAATACCTTGAATTTCTCACCAACATCACCCAAGGGAAGAACATCTTTGGTAGCACCATCAATCTGTTGCCCATTGCGGTCTACCGTGGCGATTAAATTATCCACTTTGTTACCTGCAGCATACATAATGGCCTCCCAGTTCTGGCCTTCTTGCAATTCACCATCACCATGCAAACTGAATACCAAGTGATCATCACCGTTCAGTTTCTTGGCAAGTGCGGCTCCTATGGCAACGGACATTCCTTGCCCCAATGACCCAGAAGCTACCCGAACGCCTGGCAATCCTTCATGGGTTGTAGGGTGACCCTGCAATCTGGAGTCAATAAGTCTAAAGGTGTTCAACTCTTCAATGGGGAAATAACCCCTTCGGGCTAAAACACTATAAAAAACTGGAGAAATATGCCCATTGGAAAGGAAGAAGAGGTCTTCTCCGATTCCATCCATATCAAACCCATCTTTTAAATCCATTACCTCGTTATAAAGTGCTACTAAAAACTCAGTACAGCCCAAAGAACCCCCTGGATGCCCCGAATTTACCTTATGGACCATTCGTAAAATGTCCCTTCTTACCTGTACTGCCAGGTCCTGTAATTCTTGCGTGTTCGGCATTGTGCTTTTAATTTAGGATTCAAATGTAATTGCATTATTCGTGGAAAACAAGTGTAAAATATACACATATTAAATATCTTATGCTCAGAAACTTTATTTTTTTGTTAAGGAACAACCATACTGAGTTAGTTATATTTGCGGTTCTAAAACTAACAATTGGATTTTACCTTAATACAAAAGGATAGCAAAACTAAGGCTAGAGCAGGGGAATTGACCACTGATCATGGTACTATTGATACTCCCATATTTATGCCTGTGGGCACCGTTGCCTCGGTAAAGGGTGTTCACCAACGAGAATTAAAGGATGAAATTAATCCTGATATAATTTTAGGAAATACATACCATCTTTATTTAAGACCGAAAACTGGTATTTTACAAGAAGCCGGTGGGCTCCATAAATTTATGGGGTGGGATAGACCAATTTTAACCGACAGCGGTGGGTATCAAGTTTATTCATTGTCCGACAATAGAAAGATAAAGGAGGAGGGTGTAAAGTTCAAATCCCATATTGATGGATCTCGTCATCTTTTTACCCCTGAAAATGTTATGGAAATACAGCGTACCATTGGAGCGGATATTATTATGGCTTTTGATGAGTGTACACCTTATCCGTGTGACTACCAATATGCCAAACGCTCCATGCACATGACGCACAGGTGGCTGGATAGGTGCATCAATCATTTGGAAAAGCTACCTTATACTTATGATTATTCTCAAAGTTTTTTTCCTATTGTACAAGGTTCAACCTACAAAGATTTAAGGAAACAGTCTGCTGAATATATTGCTTCTGTTGAAGCGGAAGGTAATGCGATTGGGGGACTTTCGGTTGGGGAACCTGCTGAAGAAATGTACGAAATGGCGGAGTTGGTATGCGATATTCTCCCGGAAGACAAACCGAGATACCTTATGGGTGTTGGTACTCCAATCAATATTTTGGAAAATATTGCGTTGGGTGTAGATATGTTCGATTGTGTGATGCCTACCCGTAATGCCCGAAATGGTATGTTGTTTACGGCTCATGGAACCATCAACATCAAAAACAAAAAATGGGAAAACGATTTTTCGCCTTTGGATGAAATGGGAATCACGTTTGTGGACACCGAGTATTCTAAGGCCTATCTTCGCCATTTGTTTGCTGCCAATGAATATTTGGGTAAGCAAATTGCCACCATTCACAACCTTGGTTTTTATTTGTGGTTGGTGCGTACGGCAAGAGAACGTATTTTAGCTGGAGATTTTTTGGAGTGGAAAACCAAGATGGTTAACCAAATGGATAAAAGATTATAATGTTCACCATACTCGATAAATACATCCTAAAACGCTACCTGATTACCTTTATGGGGATGCTCTTGCTTTTTGTCCCTATCGGTATCATGGCGAACTTGGCGGAGAAAATCGGGAAGATCATCGACAATGAGGCGCCCTTGTCCGAGGTGATTGTGTTCTATGGCAACTTTACCTTGGTAATCGGGAATTTATTGCTGCCCATTTTCCTTTTCCTATCGATTATATTTTTTACTTCAAAACTGGCCAGTAACACGGAGATTGTGGCCATTTTAAGTTCAGGGGTATCTTTTGGGCGTTTTTTAAGACCCTATTTTGTAGGAGCCACTTTGGTCGCCATTCTTATTTTTATGATGGGAATGTTTATAGTGCCCCATGCCAGTATCGGTTTTAACGAGTTTGAGTACAAATACTTTAAAAAAGGGAAAAGGGATAGGGTAACCGAGAATATCTTCAATCAATTAAATGAACAAGACTACATCTACGTGAGTAGTTTTGACCCTAACCGTCAGATTGGTTACAATTTTACCTATGAACATTTCGATACCATTGGAAACTTGGAGTATAAAATTTCTGCAAGTAATATTAGATGGGTGGAAAAGGACAGTATGTATAGATTGACCAACTATAAAAAACGGGAAGTTAGAAATGAAACTGAGTACATTAACGCTAAACGGCGATTGGATACGGTATTCTCTTTTCAGATAGATGACCTAACCCCGGTTTCCTATGTTGCTGAGACCAAAAACCTTTTTGAGCTGAACGATTTTATTGATGACCAGCGAAGAAAAGGGGCATCCAACATCAATGCCTACGTTTTGGTAAAGTATAAGCGATGGGCACTGCCTATTGCCGCGTTTATCCTTACGGTAATTGCCGTTGCTGTGTCCTCCGTAAAACGCCGAGGTGGTATGGGACTTAATTTGGCTTTTGGTATTGGTGTCGCTTTCGTCTACATTTTCTTTGATAAGGTTTTTGGAACATTGGCAGAGCAATCAGGTTTTTCACCCTTGTTGGCTGTTGTGATTCCCAACCTTCTTTTTGGTGTTTTTGCTGTTTACATGCTTATGAAAGCTAAGCGATAATCCGTTAACAATCTTGTATATTGTTGGCGTTAAAAGACTTGTATATTTCATGGGAGTATCCCATAAAGTTATATATTTGTCCCCATTGTTTTTCGTGAAAATAAAAGACTTCCCATGGAATATCTAGATTTTGAACTCCCCATCAAAGAACTTGAAGACCAACTTCAAAAATGTATGGTAATTGGGGAAGAAAGTGATGTAGACGTTACAGAAACGTGCTCTCAAATCGAAAAGAAACTTGATCAAACCCGCAAGGATATCTATAAAAACCTTACCGCTTGGCAAAAAGTCCAGTTGTCAAGGCACCCCAATCGGCCTTATACCATGGATTACATCAATGCCATTTGTGGAGACACCTTTTTGGAGCTTCATGGTGATAGAAATGTAAAAGATGACAAGGCCATGGTGGGCGGGCTTGGTAAAATTGGAGACCAAAGCTATATGTTCATTGGTCAGCAAAAGGGGTATAACACCAAAACACGCCAGTATCGTAATTTTGGCATGGCAAATCCGGAAGGATACCGAAAAGCACTTCGATTGATGAAATCCGCCGAAAAATTTAAGATACCTGTTGTATGTTTTATAGATACTCCTGGAGCTTATCCCGGTATTGAAGCTGAGGAGAGAGGACAAGGAGAGGCCATTGCCCGTAATATTTTGGAAATGACACGCCTTAAAGTTCCGATTATTGTTGTTATCATCGGAGAAGGAGCTTCTGGAGGTGCTTTGGGCATTGGTGTTGGAGACAAGGTTCTTATGTTGGAGAACACTTGGTACTCCGTAATATCCCCAGAATCCTGTTCGTCTATCCTTTGGAGAAGTTGGGAATACAAGGAGCAAGCGGCCGATGCATTGAAATTGACCGCTACCGATATGAAAAAGCAGAAGTTGGTCGATGAGATTGTAAAAGAACCTTTGGGTGGAGCACATTCCAATAGGGAAAAAACATTTGAAACGGTCGCAAACAAAATTTCTTCCCATTTCGAAGAACTCAAAAAGTTATCACCAAAAGAATTGGTGAAAACACGCATGGAAAAATATGCGGAAATGGGAGTTTTCAGCGAATAAATCTTGTTTTTCAAGGCTTCACCTTTTTCATTAGGTTATATCCTTGATTTTTTTTATGTTATTAACAGGTATTTGAAGTTATCAACATTTGAATTGTTAAGTACCTGTGGAAATCGTATCTGTCTAAATTAAAGTTAACTAAAGGTTAATTAGCTACTTTCGTATTCATGGAAAAACCTAGCCCCATCGTAGGACATCGTGTGGAAAAATCCACCCTTATCAATCTAGAGAGAGGTAAAATACCGCCTCAAGCTGTTGATTTAGAGGAAGTTGTGTTAGGTGCTATGATGATTGACAAGAAAGGGGTGGATGAAGTAATTGATATTCTTCATCCTGATGTTTTCTACAAAGATTCCCATAAACATATTTACGAGGCCATCTTCAATTTGTTTGAAACTTCCGAACCAGTGGATTTATTAACGGTTTCGTCGCAATTAAAGAAAGATGGTAAGCTGGAAGCGGTCGGAGGTGATTTTTATTTGATAAAACTCACTCAAAAAGTAGCGTCATCAGCGCATATTGAGTTTCATGCAAGAATCATTCTTCAGAAATATATTCAAAGAAGCCTCATCAAAATATCCAACGATATAATTGAGGAAGCCTATAGTGATGCGACCGATGTCTTTGATCTTTTGGACAATGCAGAGGCGAAATTGTACGAGGTTACGCAAGGTAACTTAAAACGTTCCGCTGAAACAGCACAGAATTTGGTGATTCAGGCCAAGAAAAGGATCGAAGAAATTTCGAATAAAGAGGGCTTGAGTGGAATTCCATCAGGCTTCGATAAGTTGGACAAGCTGACCTCAGGTTGGCAACCCAGTGATTTAATTATTGTTGCGGCAAGACCGGGTATGGGTAAAACGGCACTCACACTATCCATGGCGCGCAACATTGCGGTTAACTCAGAAATTCCAGTGGCTTTCTTCTCTTTGGAGATGTCATCCGTACAGTTGATTACCCGTTTAATTTCTTCCGAAACGGGCTTATCCTCCGAAAAACTGAGGACCGGTAAGCTTGAAAAACACGAGTGGGAGCAGTTGAACGTTAAAGTGAAAACTTTGGAAAAAGCACCATTGTTTATTGATGATACCCCATCACTTTCTATTTTCGACCTGCGAGCCAAAGCAAGGCGATTGGCTTCACAACATGGTATTAGGCTCATTATTATTGATTATTTGCAGTTGATGACCGCTGGAGGAAGTCAAAAAGGAGGTAACCGTGAACAAGAGATTTCAACGATTTCAAGAAACTTAAAGGCACTGGCCAAGGAATTAAATGTTCCCGTAATTGCCCTTTCCCAGTTATCCAGGGCCGTGGAGACCCGTGGAGGTAGCAAGCGACCTATCCTTTCGGATTTGAGGGAATCTGGGGCGATTGAGCAGGATGCGGATATTGTATCCTTCATTTATAGGCCGGAATATTATAAAATTGACGAGTGGGACGATGAAGAGCGTACCCCCACACAAGGTCAAGCAGAATTTATTGTAGCCAAGCACCGTAATGGAGGTTTAGAAAATATTAGGTTAAAATTTGTGGGCGCTCTGGGTAAATTTGATAACTTGGATGACTTTGATTCCCCATTCGAATTCCAATCGAAGATGAATGCGGACGAAGAGAATCCCTTTGCAACACCAAACCTTCCCAGTGCGGATGATGCTTTTGGTAGTTCAATGAACAGTGATGATGGCCCAGATGATAACGACGTACCTTTCTAAAATAATAACTTTCCTGTCACCTCGAGCGCAGTCCAGAGGTGTACTTTTAGCATTCTTTTTACTACTTACATTTCAATCTTTTGCTTCCGTTATCCTTATTCCTATGGATGAGGAGGGGCAAGAAAATCATTTAAAAGCATACGGGATTACCTATTGGGTACTTGCGAAACAGCAAAAAGTGCAATGGTTGCTCAACTATCGAGGCGGTTCTTTTATGTTGCCCGATGGTGAAGCCATCCGAAAAGAATGTCAAATTCGAGGCGTTTCATTTGAGGTCCTTTCTGATGGTCAGGCAGCACAAATTTTGGACGATATAAGTAGTCCCTCCCAAAATCAAGATGCAGTTATTTTGGAAAAAGCACCAAAAATTGCGGTGTATTCCCCAGAGGGGAACCAGCCATGGGACGATGCCGTTACCATGGTGCTCACCTATGCCGAAATACCATACACCACTATTTATGATACTGAGGTATTAGGAGATAAATTGGCACTATATGATTGGTTGCACCTGCACCACGAAGATTTCACGGGGCAGTATGGACGCTTTTATGGCCATTATCGAGCGGCCCCATGGTATATAGAAGACAAAGCCAAAGCCGAGGAATTGGCCCAAAGTTTGGGGTATGCCAAAGTATCCGACGAAAAATTGGCCGTTGCCCTTAAAATTAGAAACTATGTGATTGGTGGAGGTTTTATGTTTGCCATGTGCTCTGCCACCGATAGTTTTGATATTGCCTTAGCGGCAGAAGAAGTTGATATTTGCGAACCTATGTTCGATGGAGACCCTTCGGACGCTAACTATCAGGCTAAATTGGATTTTAGCAACACTTTTGCGTTTACCAATTTTACCTTGGAGCGAAACCCAATTCGATATGAGTTTTCTTCTATTGACATGACCAATAAAAGGGCAAATGTTCCTAAAGAGTCCGATTACTTTTCATTAATGGAATTTTCTGCCAAATGGGACCCGGTGCCCACTATGTTGACACAAAATCATACCAGTTTGGTGAAAGGTTTTATGGGGCAGACCACAGCATACACACGAAGTCAGGTCAAGCCAACGGTTATGATTCTAGGTGAGAATAAAATCAATGGAGAGGCAAGATACATCCATGGTATTAAAGGAAAAGGATTCTTTACTTTTTATGGAGGTCATGACCCAGAAGATTACCAGCATAGGGTAGGGGACCCCAAAACGGAACTGGAACTACATCCAACCTCACCTGGGTATCGATTAATTTTGAACAACGTCTTGTTTCCTGCTGCCCGAAAAAAGAAACAGAAGACCTAACTCAAGTGTTCTTTAAAGAATTCGATGGTTCTTTTCCAAGCCAAATCGGCTGAAGTTTCATCAAAACGTGGGGTGGTATTGTTGTGGAACCCGTGGTTGACATCGGGATAAAAATGGACCTCATAGTCTTTGTCCAATTCTTTTAGTTTGGTTTCATAATCTTCCCACCCGGAATTCACTCTTTCATCCAATCCCGCATAATGAATCAATAAAGGTGCATTGATCTGTGCTACTTCATCATCCGCAGGTTGACTTCCATAAAATGGAACCGCTGCGGCCAAATCGGAAACTCTTACGGCCATCATATTGGAAATCCATCCACCGAAACAAAAACCGACTACCCCAACCTTTCCATTACAATCCTCATGGTTTTTGAGATACTCATAGGCGGCGATAAAATCTTCCAGCATTTCATTACGGTCTCGTTGCCGTTGAAGTGTTCTACCATCATCATCATTGCCGGGATAACCACCAAGTGGCGTAAGGGCATCGGGTGCCAAGGAAATAAATCCAGCTTTAGCAGCTCTTCTTCCTACGTCTTCAATATAAGGATTGAGTCCACGATTTTCATGTACTACAACAACTCCTCCAATTTTACCTTTGCTATCTTTTGGTTTAGATAACAATCCTTTGATATCACCACCGCCTTTTGGAGAATTATAGGTAATGAACTTAGAATCCAATCCTGGGTCGTTGGGAGATACAGTGAGTGTGTCTTTGTAGTTGGGCATTACAAAGCTCATCAAAGAAGCGATTGTAATACCACCAACTGCGTAAACCGAAAGTTTTTCCATAAATTCCCTACGACTCAACTGGTTGTGTGCATATTTATCGTAGAGATCAAAGACTTCTTGTTTGATCTGTTCTTTCTTTAGAGGTGCCATAGCGTTGCTTTTGTGGTTTGTCCTTTAAGGTACAAATTTTACAAAAGCAAATCACTTTAGGGGGAGTAGGTCAATAAATTGATTGCTAAAGCAACTTTTCCAAAATTCGCTCTACACCAAAGTCATCATTGCTGTGAGTAGTATATTTGGCGGTCTTTAAAACATTGGGGTGTGCATTGGCCATAGCGAAGCTGTAATCGGATAGTTCCAACATTTCTAGGTCGTTGTTGTAATCTCCAAAGACCATGATTTCGTGGGAAGCGATTTGGAATTCGTCCATCACTTTTTTGAGTGCGTAACCCTTATGGGCATTCAAATCGGAAACATCTACCCAATTGGTTCCAGAAACCTTTACTTTAAGGTCACCTTCCAAATGTTTCACATTGGGATAAATGTGCTTTTCGGAGTTTTCGAAATGATAGATAGCTATTTTGAGTACTTCCTCGTTAACCTGTTTTTGATCCTCTACAATTTCAAACTCGGAATAGTATTCACGAAGCATTTCCAAGAATTCGTTGGAGTCACCTCCAACATAAGCATTGTTTTGACAACAAAGCACTGGATGTACATTTTCCAATGGTCGTACGGTATCAAGAATTCGATTGACTTCAGACTTATTTATGGGAGTGGTAAGTAAGGTTTCCTCTTGCTTTTTGATTAAGGCACCATTTTCTGCAATGACCAAGATCTCATTTTTAATGGACTCCAATTTGTCGACCATACTATGGTATTGTCTTCCACTTGCGGCAACAAAAGCTATATTTTTCTTTTTGAGTTCTTCGTAAATTTCAAAAAACCGGGGGCTTACCTCGTGTTTGGAGTTCAACAAAGTTCCGTCCATATCGGTAACCACCATTTTTATTTGTGATAGGTCCATTGCAACTAATTAAGCTGCAAAGTTATTTGTTAATGACCGAACTGAACCCTTGTTTTGGTAAACTTTATATTAATTTCGGAACAAACAGTTTTTGTGTATGGATTTTTACCAGAAAGAAATACAATTACGATCATATGCTCGAGGGTTTCATTTGATTACCGACACGGTGATTGATGCCATCCCGGAACTTCGAAAAATCAATACGGGGTTTCTTCAGGTTTTTATTAAACATACCTCGGCCAGTTTAACCATAAATGAAAATGCAGACCCAACGGTGCGAACCGATTTTGAGAGTCACATCAATACCATGGTACCCGAAAATGCACCCTATTATGTACACAATTATGAAGGTGCGGACGATATGCCAGCTCATATCAAAGCCTCTTTGATGGGAGCTTCGGTACAAGTGCCCATAACCCAGGGCAGATTAAATATGGGAATTTGGCAGGGAATTTATTTATGCGAACATCGAAACCATGCTTCGGGCAGAAAGTTGGTGATTACGGCTTATGGACAATAGGGGTAGGGTTGTCAATTTAAGGGCAGTATAGAACAAACTGTGTACGGAAAAGCCGTAAAATAAAAGATCCCGCACAAGGCGGGATCTAAATAAGCGGGGTAAGTTTATATTAACTTTTTTATTTTACTTTCTCAACAATGGCTTTAAAAGCATCGGGATGGTTCATGGCCAAATCGGCAAGAACTTTTCTGTTAAGTTCAATTCCATTGGCTTTCACCTTACCCATAAATTGAGAGTAAGACATTCCGTGCATTCTGGCACCAGCATTAATACGGGTAATCCATAGGGAACGGAAAGTACGCTTTTTGTTTCTTCTATCGCGGTAAGCATAAAGCATTGCTTTTTCTACCGCATTTTTGGCTACTGTCCAAACGTTTTTACGTCTTCCAAAGTAACCTTTGGCTTGCTTCATCACTTTTTTTCTTCTAGCTCTTGAAGCAACTGAATTTACTGATCTTGGCATAATGTGTCATTTTTTTGTAGCAGGCGTCTCAATTATTGAGAACTTTTATGGCCCGACTCCATGGTTAATAAATAATGTACCGGTGAACAATTATTTTAAACGTAATTGTTCTTTGATGTTGTCCTCATCCGATTTGTGAACCAAAGTGGAATGGGTCAACTTTAGCTTACGCTTTTTAGATTTTTTTGTCAAAATGTGACTCTTAAAAGCGTGCTTTCTTTTGATTTTACCAGTTCCTGTAAGCTTAAAACGCTTCTTGGCACTGGATTTTGTTTTCATCTTAGGCATTTTCCTAGTATTTAACTCCGCTTATTATACCGAACCAGGGTTCAGTTTTTATTTTTTGTTTGTCTTGGGCGCAATGAACATGGTCATACGCTTACCTTCTAATTTAGGCATTTGCTCTACCTTTCCAAGCTCTTCGAGTTCTTGGGCTAGTCGGAGCAATAATATTTCGCCTTGATCTTTATAAACGATAGATCGTCCTTTAAAGAATACATAGGCTTTTAGTTTGGCACCATCTTTCAAGAAGTTCTCCGCGTGTCTTTTCTTGAACTCATAATCATGATCGTCCGTTTGTGGACCAAACCTAATTTCCTTTACAACAACTTTACTTGCTTTGGCCTTCATGGCCTTGTCCCGTTTCTTTTGTTCGTAAAGAAATTTTTTATAATCCATGACCTTACAAACCGGAGGTTCGGCATTTGGAGATATTTCAACCAAATCCAACTCCTGTTCGTTGGCTATTTCCCTTGCTTTGGAAATAGGATAAACACCCATTTCAACATTATCGCCGACAAGCCTTACTTCTCGGGCTTTTATTTTCTCATTGATGTTATGAGGGTTTTTATTTTCCCTCCTTGGTTGGGGTCTAAATCTTCTTCTAATTGCTATGACGTAAACTTTTTAATTAAACTTAATTTTTTAGAACGACTTTAAGGTACTATTTATTTCAGTAGTTACCAAGCCCGAAAATGTATCTACGCTCAAACTACCCAAATCCTCACCTCCATGTCTTCTTACAGAAAGGCTGGCAGACTCTTCTTCCTGTTCCCCAACAATGATCATGAAAGGGATTTTTTTGAGTTCTGCCTCACGGATTTTTTTCCCTACCGTCTCGTTCCTGTTATCAATGAGCGCGCGAATTTCGTGATTTTCTAGCGAATTCAAAACTTTTTCAGCATATTTTTCATGTTTCTCGCTGACGGGCAGTACGATAGCTTGTGTTGGAATCAACCACAACGGGAAGTTCCCACCGGTATGCTCCAGTAACAGTGCCACGAATCGTTCCATGCTTCCAAATGGGGCACGGTGAATCATTACTGGTCTGTGCAGTTCGTTGTCGCTTCCTTTGTAGGATAAATCAAAACGTTTAGGAAGATTATAATCTACTTGAATGGTTCCTAACTGCCAGTTTCTTCCGAGGGCATCTTTGATCATAAAATCTAACTTAGGACCATAAAATGCTGCTTCACCGCTTTCAATCACATAGTTCAACCCTTTTTCCTCTGCGGCATCAATGATTGCTTGCTCCGCTTTCTCCCAATCCTCAGTATTTCCTATGTATTTTTCAGGATTGTCCAAGTCTCTTACCGATACCTGCGCTGTAAAATTATCAAAGCCTAAAGAATTCAATACATATAAGGTTAGGTCGATTACATTTTTGAATTCATCGTTAAGTTGTTCCGTTGTACAGAAAATATGGGCATCATCTTGAGTAAACCCTCTTACTCTTGTCAATCCATGCAACTCTCCACTTTGTTCATATCTATATACGGTACCGAATTCAGCATAGCGTTTCGGTAAATCTTTATAACTAAAAGGTTGACTATTGTATATCTCACAGTGGTGAGGACAGTTCATGGGTTTTAGCAAAAACTCTTCATCCTCCTTTGGGGTGTGAATTGGTTGAAAGCTATCCTCTCCATATTTTGCGTAGTGGCCAGAGGTAACGTATAGTTCTTTTTGACCAATATGTGGAGTTACCACCATTTCATAGCCTGCTTTCTTCTGAGCTTTCTTTAAAAACTGTTCCAGCCTTTCCCGAAGCGCAGCACCATTAGGCAGCCATAAAGGAAGACCTTGACCTACCTTTTTTGAGAAAGTAAAGAGTTCCAATTCCTTGCCCAATTTTCTGTGATCCCTTTTCTTGGCCTCTTCCAAAAGATGGAGATATTCCGTTAGTGCCTTTTGTTTTGGGAAGGAGATACCATAAACACGGGTCAACTGTGTATTGTTTTCGTCGCCTCTCCAATAAGCCCCCGCAACACTTAATAGTTTTATTGCCTTTATGATTCCTGTATTGGGAATGTGGCCGCCACGGCATAAATCGGTAAAAGTGCTGTGGTCGCAAAAAGTGATGGTGCCATCATCAAGATTTTCGATGAGCTCTACCTTATATTCATTCCCCTGTTCTTTATAATAAGAAAGGGCGTCCGCTTTGGAAACACTTCTCATGGTATAGTCGTGTTTCCCTCTAGCAATTTCCAGTGCCTTTTTCTCTATTGTCGGAAAATCTTTTTCGGAAATAGTTTCATCTCCAAAATCCACATCATAATAGAATCCATTTTCTATAGCAGGGCCTATGGTCAACTTTATACCAGGATAGAGTTCTTCCAATGCTTGGGCCACAACGTGGGAGGTGGAGTGCCAAAATGCTTTTTTGCCCTCATCATCGTTCCAAGTATAAAGAGTCAATCTGCCATCTTCGGTTAATGGTGTGGAGGTTTCAACCGTAGTATCATTAAATTTTGCAGAAATAACGTTTCTCGCAAGCCCTTCGCTAATACTTTGGGCAATGGAAAAAGGAGTAGTTCCCTTTTCAACTTCTTTTACAGCACCATCTGGCAGTGTGATCTTTATCATGTTGTTTAAACTTCTGTTTTTTTATAATCGAGAGGACAAAGATAATACCTTGTATAGATGCTACAAGACTTACTTTTATATATATACTAATTTTCTACAATAATATAGGTGGGTTCAATTGGTTTTTAGACTGAAGAATAGAAAAAGGGAAGGTGTTTTTGTAATTTTTAAAAAAGTTGTATTTTTATATGTTTCACTTTCAGTGAGTTGAAAGTAAATATGCGGAGGAGTCAAAAAAAGCTCTTGTTTGTTGTTGAAATGATGTTACATTTGCAGCCCGAAAACAACAAAGAGTCTGTTTTTTCGGTGAGTTCATAAGCTTATTGACATACTGTTTTGATGAGTCGACAGGATTGAAAAAAAACACAGAAAAAGCATTGTGTGATCAAAAAAAACATTTTACATTTGCAGCCCGAAAAACACTAAGGTGTTAAACGGAAAAGTTCATGTAAAAGGATTGTTTTTAAGGTTAAGAAAATGTTTTGAAATTTTTTTTCAAAAAAGCTTGCCGATTTAGAAAACAGTTGTACATTTGCACCCGCTTAGCTGATAAGGCAGGGCGTTAACGAGGGGGGATTACTGAGAATAGTGTCCTTTTGAGTTTAAAGAAATAAAGAAGTTCATATACATATTGTAACGACAGCGTAAAGAGAATTATTAAGAACCATTTTGATGCAGGGACTCGGTTTTCCGGGTGTCGGA
>NZ_JBNPYE010000013.1:0-78958 GCF_051494225.1 Flagellimonas lutimaris
CTTGCCGCCCTTGATACGGACGATGCGGACGCGGACCCTACGAACGAATACAACACCGGGGTATCCCTCAACGGAACTTCCATCGAGGTGACGGATGCCGGTGGCACCCTTAGCCAAGACCTTGACGGTACCTTTGCGACGGATGCGGAGCTTGCCGCCCTTGATACGGACGATGCGGACGCGGACCCTACGAACGAAATAAACACTCGTTTTGAGGTCAATGGCACAAATCTCGAGATTGAAGATAGTAACGGTACTTTACAAGTCCCATTGACAGATATCAATACAGATAATCAAGTAGCATCAGAAGTGGATTCAGATTCACCTGTTGATGTTGATGGAGATGGGGCAACAGAAGCCACAGTGGAGGAGGTTATTCAAGATATAGCTCCAATTACCTCCAAAGCAGCTAGAATCTTTTATCCGCCATCAATTGCAATTGATGCATCAACCAATGGAACTTTTAATCTTGATCTTTACCAAGAATATATTGATCAGTATGGATCCCCAACAATTGGTAGTACTGGTGCTCCATCTGCGATACCAACTTATGCTCGCACAGATTTATATTATTATGTGACATATGCTGACCCTACTGTTTTTGATACAGGAAGTATGTCAATAGATGCAAATGGTAATCTATCCTATACGGTCCAAGCACAACCATCAGATTATAATGCATTGATCAACGTGGTGTTTGTGGTAAAATAATAATGATTAAAGACAAATCGATTTGAAATCAAATACCTCATATAAGTCTTTACTCATAGGACTGATTGTTCTCTTTGCAGGAGTAAATCTTGCAAGTGCCCAGTTTCTGTTGCAGGCACCAGATACTGGAGACGAGAATAACTATCAATGGTACGAAGCATCAGATACGGCAACTGTATTGGGAACCAATTCATTTTATGAAGCCACCCAGCCAGGAGTTTACTTTGCTACTTACGATGGTACGTTATGTGGCTCCAATGCAACGGGTTATTTTATCTTGACAGATTGTGACGGGCCAAACAATGAGGTGACCTTGGATATTTCAGCGAGTGTTCCCTCTGGAGCAACTGTAAGCTGGAGTCCAGCTTTGACTGGAGACCAAACCAGACCAACCGTTACAAGCACCCAAACAGTAATGAGATACGTGGCTACCATAACAAAAGTTGGTAACAGCACGGAATTACCACGCTTCACTGTGGTATGTATGAGTCAAGCAGCTAATCTGTTGGACGACATGATAGCAGTGAATGAAGACGGGTCAATTGTTGCAGATATATTTGATAATGATTCGGATTTACCCATAGAGGGAACCTTGGCTGCAACCGATCCTTCAAACGGTTCAGTAACTATTGATGAAAATGGAACTCCAAATGACCCGACCGATGATGTAGTGACTTATACACCAAATCCAGATTACAATGGAAGTGATAGTTTTGATTATACCATTTGTAATTCTTTTGGAGACTGCAGTACGGCTACGGTCACTTTGGATGTACTTCCAATTGTGGACGCCAATAATGATTCAGTGTCAACGGATGTTGGGGTGGATGCTGTGGTATCCTGGAGGGCAAACGATAACGATATACCTACTTCTGGAACAATCACTGCAACAGACCCATCAAACGGAACCGTTGTATTAAATGATAACGGTACAGTGAATAATCCATCCGATGATAATATTACCTATGTGCCAAACCCTGGATTTACAGGTACCGATTCTTTTGAATATACGGTATGTGATACCAATGGAAACTGCAGTACAGCAACCATTTCAGTTATAGTCAGTCCTTCAGGAATTGATTTGGACAGTGACAACGATGGGATTGTGGACAGTTTCGAGGATTTGAATGCCGATAATGACAATGACCCATCAACCAACCCAACAGATACTGATGGCGATAGTATACCGGATTACTTGGATATTGATAGTGATAATGATGGTATTCCTGATAATATTGAGGCACAGCCGGCATTGGGTTACATTCTACCAAGTATGGCCGATGGCAACGGTAATGGACTGGATGATGCTTATGAGAATGATGGAAACCTAGGATTGATTCCTGTTGATTCCGATAATGATGGAATTCCAGATTATGTGGATGATGATAGTGATGATGACAATGTACCGGATGCTATTGAAGGACACGATCAGAACCATGATGGAATTGCAGATGTTGAACTAATTGGTTCTGATAAGGATAACGATGGTTTGGATGATGGTTATGAAGGGGAAACCGTAATTGATATTGACGTGAATGACGAAATGGATGACCCAAGCTTAGCATTGCCAGATACTGATTCCGATGGAATTCTTGATTTTAGGGATTCCGACGACGACGACGACGGTATCGAGACTTTTGACGAAGATTTGGACGGGGACGGAAACTATGCAAATGACGATTCCAACGAAGATGGCATACCCAATTATTTAGATCCAGACTTGGGCGAGGCCACCGTAGAGGAAGAGGTTGTTGATGTAATAAACGTTATAACACCTAACGGGGATGGAGTACACGATACTTTGGAAATCAATGGACTTGAAAATTACCCGAACAACACTGTGAGAATTTATAATAGGTGGGGTGTGATGGTATATCAGACTAGGGCATACGATACCAATGGAAACGTATTTGATGGTACTTCCCAAGGTAGGGTTACCGTAGATCAAGAAAATAAACTTCCCGTAGGTACTTATTTCTACGTGATAGATTACCAAGAACAAGGAGGAAATATGAAACAGCTTACAGGTTACATATACATTAACAGATAAACAATGGTTACTGTGATGAACAAACTTTTTATAGGAAAAATTCAATGGCTGCTTGCCCTAATGCTTTTGGTGTTGGGAAACATGCAAGCGCAGCAAGATGCACAGTACACCCAATACATGTACAATACAGTAAGTGTTAACCCGGCCTATGCGGGGTCGAGGGGGCATTTGAGTATAGCTGCATTGTACCGAAACCAATGGTTGGGACTCGATGGAGCACCGGAGACACAGACTTTAAATGTTCATACACCTGTCGGTTATCGTGGAGTTGGTTTGGGCCTATCCATTGTTAACGACAAGATTGGACCCACTTCGGAGACCTATTTTGATGTGGATTTTTCCTATACCATCCAAACCTCTTGGGAAGGAAGATTGAGTTTTGGACTAAAAGCTAGTGCTCATATGTTGGACATTCGCTATTCCGAGCTTGATGAATTTGATATTGACCCACAATTACAATCACAACAAGATATTCAAAATAAGTTTTCTCCAAACCTTGGGGCTGGTGTGTATTACCATACCGATAAGTTTTATGCCGGTATTTCAGCTCCTAGAATATTGGAAACAACACATTTTGACTCCTCTTCGGTTTCTACTGCCAAGGAGCAGATGAACTTTTATCTCATCACAGGATATGTTTGGGACCTAAATCCAGTGTTAAAATTCAAGCCCACATTACTGACCAAGGCGGTTCAAGGAGCGCCATTACAAGTGGACCTTTCTGCTAACTTTATGTTCAACGAAAAGTTTGTTGCTGGGGCGGCTTACCGTTGGGATGCTGCATTTAGTGGTCTTTTAGGCTTTATGTTGTCCGACCAACTTATGGTTGGCTTGGCTTATGACCGTGAAATTACGGAACTTGGGGCAGCCACTTTTAATGATGGTTCCTTTGAAATTATATTGAGGTATGATTTCATTAGAAATATCGGAAACATGAAATCCCCACGATTCTTTTAGGAAGAATTTAGTTACCTATTCCCGTTATTTTATCGCAAAGGTCATATTTTTACCTCATGAGAGAGGAAAAAGTGATACTTGTAAATGAAAAGGACGAGCCCATTGGTTTAATGCCAAAAATGGAAGCTCATGAAAAGGCGATGCTGCATCGGGCCTTCTCGGTTTTTGTAATGAATGCCAAGGGTGAGACCATGCTTCAGCAGCGTGCCAAGGACAAATACCACTCCCCATTGTTATGGACCAATACCTGTTGTAGCCATCAACGAGAAGGGGAAAGCAATATCGATGCAGGTAAAAGGAGGCTCATGGAGGAAATGGGCTTTACAACAGAGCTCAAGGAACTTTTCAATTTTATATATAAGGCTCCTTTCGACAATGGCCTCACCGAGCACGAGTTCGATCACGTAATGGTGGGTTATTTTGAAGAAGAACCTAATATCAATCCTAATGAGGTCGCCGATTGGAAATGGATGCTTCCTGAAGATATAAAAAAGGATATTTCAAAGAATCCTGATGAGTACACGGCATGGTTCAAAATTATTTTTGAACGTTTCTACGACCATCTCATGGAAAACACCCTGGTACAATGAAAGTAAAAGCAAGTAGAAAAGCTAGTTTTAATGCGGCCCACAGATTACATAGGTCAGACTGGGACAATGAAAAGAACAAAGCTGTTTTCGGAAAATGCAATAACCCAAAATATCACGGTCATAATTACGATCTTATTGTGAGCGTTACTGGGGAAATAGACCCCGAAACTGGTTTTGTAATGGACCTAAAGGTTCTCAAGGAATTGATTAAAGAACATGTTGAAGAGGCTTTAGACCATAAAAACCTAAATCTTGACGTACCCGAATTTGAAAATTTGAACCCTACTGCAGAAAACATAGCCGTGGTTGTATGGAATAAACTAAGACCACACATTGATGAAGCTAAGGAGTTGGAGGTAGTACTCTATGAAACCCCACGAAATTTTGTAACCTACACTGGATAATATGAATCTTTACCCTTTAAAATTTAAACCGATCCTTAAGGAAAGACTTTGGGGAGGAACCAAGTTAAACGATGTTTTAGATAAACCTATTGAAAGCGATATTACCGGCGAAAGTTGGGAACTCTCTGGAGTAGAAGGTGATATATCCGAAGTTTCCAATGGTGATTTAGCGGGCACTTCGCTTCAAAGTTTGATGGATAATCAAGGTGAAGCCCTCTTGGGTAAAAGTGTTGTAGAACGTTTTGGTAATGAGTTTCCCATACTCATCAAATTTATTGATGCAAAACAAGATCTCTCCATACAATTGCACCCGAATGATGAGTTGGCCAAAGAACGTCACAATTCCTTCGGCAAAACAGAGATGTGGTACATTATGGACGCCGACCCTGGAGCCAAACTTATTGTTGGGTTCAATAAAGATGTTGAAAAGGAAGAATACGTAAAGAGTCTTGAAGAAGGGACCTTAACAGATTTGATGAACTATGAAGAAGTTGGGGAAGGGGACACGTTCTTTATTAATACAGGAAAAATCCATGCCATTGGTGCAGGAGTGCTTTTGGCGGAAATCCAACAAACCTCGGACATAACGTACCGGGTGTTCGATTTCAACCGTAGGGACAAAGAGGGAAATCTTAGAGAATTACATACCAGTTTGGCGGTGGACGCCATCGACTATGAAAAGAAGGACGACTTTAAGGTAGATTACCCAAAGCAAAAAGATACGGTGAACCCTATGGTGAACTGTCCTTATTTTAAGACCAACTTTATGGAGTTGAGCAATTCCTTGGAGCAAGATTTATCACAAAGAGATTCCTTTACCATTTACATGTGTGTTGGTGGGGAGGCCACGATCAAAAATGATTGGGGAAGCGCATCCATAAAGAATGGGGAAACTATTCTTATTTCGGCATCAAGTAGTTATGTTAATATTGATGCCCAAGGAGCTAAACTTTTAGAAGTTACCATTTAATGGTATCTTTAAACAAAACTACCGCTTTATGCCAAGTATTCGCGATTTAAAAAAAGATGTCAATTTTGTTTTGGGAGACATTATTGAAGCTGTCTACATTTGGGAAGCCGGTTCCGGAAACAAAGAGTCGGAAGAGGGGACCGTAATAATTGATGAAGCCATTGATGTATATGATACCCTAATGGACAAAATCAATCAAAAAAAGGTAGATGACACCAAAACGCATTTCAAGTCCATACGGACGGAATTAGAGGAGAAGGCCACCAAGCTTGTTGAGCAGCTCAACAGCCTTGAGGCTTAATTCTTTTTGTCCAAAAATGCTTTAAACTCCTTTCCGTATTTAGATGCGGCCACTTCTGGTGCTAACCCTTTGTAAATGGAATCCAAGTACTTAGGATTCGCCTCACTGGCTTCCGTCATCATAATATAGGGAGTAGCATAGGAATCACCATTGTTGAGACCAAAGTTGAGTGCGTAGCGATATCTATTAACGGTATTTTGATTGATCAATCTTTGGATGGAATCCATCGCAACGGAATCTTCTTGCAATTTGGGAGAAGATGCTTCTTGAATCAAGGTAAGCTCTTTAATATTGAACTTTGAGGCCATATCGTAAAACTCCAAAAGCTTTTCGTGGGATTTGGAACCTGAAATCTCAACATTTGTATCAAAAGTGTTCCATGCCGTGTTAATGACAATATTTCCAGATTCCCCAAAAAAAGTAATCCTATCATTAATATCGTTATTGTCTTCTTTTTTTAGATAGAGATAAAATACCTCTGGCTCCTCCACCTCGGTGGAAAAACTGAATGCCCCGTCACCTTTTATCTCCAAAGAATCCAAAACGGCAAGTGTGGAGTCTTTAAATTGTTGCAAATAGAGGGTTCCTTTCTTGAGTCCTTTAATGTTTCCACTAACGGTCATGGTGTTTTCCGTACTCTTTTCACAAGACAGTACGGTAATTCCAACTAGCAATACTAACAATATCCGCTTCATCATATAATTTTAGCAGGGCAAATATGCATAATCTTCTGAAAATAATTAAACATTCGAGGCGACTTCCATCAACAAAGCGCATAAATATGCTCCAGCGGTGCCTACAACATAGCCAAAAACGGCCAAAAGAATACCCACAGAGGTCAAGGATGGGTGAAATTCTGCCGCTACAACAGGAGCGGAAGCTGCTCCACCAACGTTGGCTTGACTCCCTACTGCCAAGAAAAAGAATGGGGCTTTTATCAACTTTGCCATTAAAATAAGTAGACCAGCGTGAATGGTAATCCAAATCAACCCGATGGCAATAAGTCCGGGGTTGTCCAAAACCTTGCCCAAATCCATTTTCATACCGATGGTCGCTACCAAAATATAAATGAAAACACCACCAATTTTACTGGCACCCGCACCTTCATAATTTTTGGCTTTTGTAAAAGAAAGTCCAATACCGATAAGGGTGGCAAATACGACCATCCAAAGGAATTCAGATCCAAGGGAGGACAATATTTTTTGTGGGTTTCGGATGACTTCAAAATTATTTTGAAGAAAGTTGGCGAAATGATGACCTGTTAAATGAGCCACGCCAACCCCGACAAAAGCAAAGAATAGCAACATGATGAAATCTTTGAGGGTTGTGACCCGTGCAATTTTTTCGGTATAGGTGGATACTTTTACTTTGAGGTCTTCGATGGATGAAGTATCTGCCTTGAGCCATCTGTCTATTTTTTCAGTTTTGCCCACACCCAACAAGATTATGGCCAACCAAAGGTTGGCGACTACAATATCGATGAGGACCATACCTCCATAGTTTTCTTGATTGTATTTAAAGACTTCGAGCATGGCGGCTTGGTTGGCTCCACCACCAATCCAACTGCCGGCAATAGTGGCCAATCCTCTCCAAACGGCATCCACGCCTGCACCGCCTACCGTTTCGGGAGAAAATATGGAAACTATCAATATGGCAATGGGCCCGCCAATTACAATACCCACAGTTCCCGTTAAAAACATGATCAATGCCTTGGATCCTAAATTTATGATTGCCTTGAGGTCAATACTAAGGGTCATCAAAATTAAAGCTGCAGGCAATAGATAGCGACTTGCCACATAATAGGTATTGGATGATGATTCATCTATAATGCCAACACTTGCCAAAATAGCTGGTAATAGGTAACACATTAATACGGCGGGGACCACACGGTAAAATTTTCCCCAAAAACCGGTTTTAATGGATGAGGTGTAAAAAACAAATCCTAAACAAAGGCAAAGGAGCCCAAAGATGACAGTGTCCTGGGTAAACGGTAGTTGGTCCATATATTTTTTAAGCTAGTTGCCCAAATATAGGAAAATCGTTGGGGTATCTTAAGACTATTTCATTTCTTAAAACAATCAAGATTAAAGGCATTCAATGATTGATAACTTTAGCAAGGACATTCAATATTTCCGTCATCATCAACTTCACAATCACACTCATAGGTACAGGAATTTAAAAGTAAAACTGAAAATATGGTAAATAGTGCAATTAATTTTCTCATAGATTGGTTAGTGTTATATCTTCACCTTTAAATACAATAACCCTTTGGTTCTTATTAAATATTAAGCCAGTACGTCAACTTTAAGTTGATGGAACGGCTTCGTGGCGTAAAGGAGTTGACAAAATAACTGTCATTGTATACTAAATAGAGGTCGGAAAGTGGAGCAAAACGCCATTGCAATCGGGAGTTGAACCCTAGATTGTCCAATTGGTTGCTATACTGTATCAATGTAGACCAAAATACCGACTTGCTAAAGGTTACATCGATTTTGGGGCTCAATAACAAGAGATCTTCGCTCTCGTAGGGTTGGGGTAGTTTAATGCTGTTATAGATGAAAGCCAAGGAAAGCAACATTGTTGGTTGAAGCCTAAGGTTTACATTGCCTTCCATAACAAATCGAGTGCCATTATAAAAATCACCATAACCTGGTGATACGGAATACGAAAATACCTTTCTCCTATCGCTTTGGAACTCCATTTCGTAGCTGGTGTAATAATACCCGACATTGGCCGGTAACTCTACCCCGCCATCGGTTCCTGTGGGATCAAAAGTATCGGTAAGGTATGTGTATCTATTGAAGAGCCTGACCGAAAATTCTTCTTGTGACTTAAATTTGGCCTGCCAACTGGAAAAAATTGCATAATCTGTGTTCATATAATCCAAGGTAGGTCTCCAAATAGCGTTGGGGCTAAAACGGAAACCGTGGGAGTTCAATTTTCCCTTTTGTGGCCAAAAATTAAATTCTACAAAGGGTCTTGCAGCTACAATATCTTGTCTTCGGACATACCCGAGGTCTGATCGAAAATCGTCCCCAACGAAATTTCCCCGAACACCAAAGTTGAAAAACCTGGAATTATATCGTAGATCTACCCCTCCGGATGCATCTCGGTCGCCAATATCGTGCGCAAAGGATTTATGGTAGAAAAACTTGCCCGTCCATGTATTATTTGGCGATGCCAGATTATAATCCAACCCAACAACACGGTTGTACCTATCTGTTTCCTCCAAAAAATCGTAATCACCAAAACTTTGACGGTTTACAAAAATAAAGCTGAGGTTGGAGCGAGAAAACATTTTTTTCTGGAGTGCCAAAACGGTGTTGTTGTTACTGGCAATTTCGTTTTCTTCATCTTCCTCCGTTTGGATGTTCAATAGACCAAGGCGCCAATTTTGATTTAATTTTCCGCTCAGACGAATACCGCCCACAATTCCATTCTCTATGGTTTCCCCATCTTTGTTTTCGGCAATACCTATTCTTCTGGAGAAAAACGGATTGGCATCTCTTTGACTTCCAAAAGATCCAAAGAGGTCACTATTATCTATAAAGAACTGACGCTTTTCGGGCAGGGAGACTTCAAAACGGGTAAGATTGGCAACTAAATTGTCGACTTCAACATTTGAAAAATCGGGATTAAGGGTAACGTCCAGATTCATACCATTACCTATCGAAATCTTTGCATCCCCACCAAAATCAAACTTGCTAAGGTCATCATTGTTTTCATAATCCTTTCCAACAATTCCATTTATATATGGAATAAGCGCCATTGGTGTTCTGGATTTTCCGAGTGGTTTTTCAAATACCATATCACCCATAAATGCCAAACTATAAATGAGCTGGTTTTGGGGAATTTCCATCCATGTACTGGTTTCGTTGGTCTGCATGTCAAAACGATAGCTGTTGAAACGCCACTTGGTTTCTCCTTGCTTAAACTTGAAGGATGTTAGGGGGATGGCGATCTCACAGGTATAATATCCGTCATATATTTTGGCCTCCCCTTGCCACTTGACATCCCATGAGGTGGTAAAGCCACTAGGACCAGAGCCTCCGTTGGAAATCAAAGCTTCCCTTCGTACACCATAGGGATTCATACCAAAAAGGAAAGCATTGGTGCCATCGTTAAAGGTGTCGAACATTAAACTGATATTGTCATTTCCACCTGCCCGGTAATCCCTTTTCAAAGATGGAATTACATAGTCATTACCCTCAGTTTCCATTCTTATCCCTACGTAAAGGGTAGTATTGTTGTACAGCATCTTAATTTCTGTTTGCTGCTCGGCAAGAGTGGTGTCACTTGGGAAATATTGATGGAAATCGTTGGCACTTTCTGATGTTTCCCAAATGCTTTCGTCCAATATACCATCTACCTTAATAATGTCATTGACATATTTAACGGTAAGGCTTCTTGAATTTGATTGAGATAGGAGTGTAAACGGCAGAAGAATTGTAACAAGTACAAAACATTTTTTTAACATTGTTCGAGTTTAGTTGGAGTTTCAAATTTAAGAGTTACATAGTTAAAAAAATCCCAAAATTTTAAAATACATTGCTGTTTGGCAAAACATTGCAAAAATTAGCTGTACGAATTATTTTAAACCACTCCTTTTATTAAGAGACGTTAGAAAATGAAAAAAACCTTATTGATATTATTTTTATTTCCTGTTATTGTTTTTGGCAATGTTACTTGGTCAAAAACAGGACACCGAGTTACGGGTCAAATTGCGCAAAACCATTTAACCAGAAAAGCCACAAGAGCACTGAACGATCTGTTGGATGGTCATAGCCTTGCCTTTGTTTCCACATTTGCCGACGATATTAAAGCGGATCGTTCATATTCTAAATATTCAGCCTGGCATTATGTAAACTATCCCTTGGGGAAGAGTTACAAAGATTCTGAAAAAAGTAAGTATGGGGATATTGTAATGGCCATTGAAGAGTGCATTGCAAAAGTAAAGGACGAAAATAATTCGAGGGAAGACCGCATATTTCATTTAAAAATGTTGATTCATCTCATAGGAGACCTTCATCAACCTATGCATGCAAGTAGGGCAGAGGATAAAGGAGGCAATGATATACAGGTGCAATGGTTTGGTCAAGGAAGCAACCTACATAAAGTATGGGATAAGAACTTGATAGATTCTTATGGGATGACGTATACAGAGCTTGCT
This sequence comes from Flagellimonas lutimaris, assembly GCF_051494225.1. Taxonomy (GTDB): domain Bacteria; phylum Bacteroidota; class Bacteroidia; order Flavobacteriales; family Flavobacteriaceae; genus Flagellimonas; species Flagellimonas lutimaris_A. The sequence goes on from NZ_JBNPYE010000013.1 coordinate 11,154, forward strand.
TCGGAATTGGATGAGGTAAGCCGAAAAAAGAAAAAGGAGATACAAGAAGGTACCATATACGATTGGGTGGATGAATCCCATGAAATATGTGGCCACCTTTATGACTCCGTTGAAGTTGGGGAAAAACTAGGGTACCGTTATTCGTACGAATACAATAATCTATTGTTCCAGCAGCTACAAAAAGGAGGCTTGCGCTTGGCCAAGGTGTTAAATGATGTTTTTGGATAAATGTTCTAGGACTGCAAAACTGTCTTCAATTGATTTCTATATTCCGAAGGGTTTTGCCCAGTAAATGCCTTAAAAGATTTATTGAAGTGGGAAAAATTGTTGAAACCACTATCATAGCATACCTGGGTAATACTAATGGGTTGCTCTGCCAATAATTTCGATGCATGAACCAATCTATACTCATTTACAAACTGAGTAAACGTTTTGTTCGTGATTTTTTTGAAATACCTACAGAAGGAAGGAACGGTCATGCTCACCATGTCGGAAATCTGCTCTAAGCTTATATCTTCTTTAAAGTTGGTTTTTACATGATTGAAGACAATATTGATACGGTCGTTGTCCTTCACTTCGGTCTCGATGGAAAAACCCTCCGCATTCAACACATTCATTTCACGAGAGGTGGCCAGAATGTTCAATATATTCAGGATGGACAGTAACCGTTGAAAATCTGTCTGGTATTCCAAGATTTCCATTTTTTCCCCAACCTTCATTTTTGTCTTTCCAGAAAAGGCAATACCACCCTTGGCAACCTCGAACAACTTTTGAATATTTTTCATTTCTGGAATATTGAAGAAGTCACTTCCCAGAAAATCAACTTTCATCTGTACCAATGTTTCACTTTTGTTACCGGTAAGCCTATCGGTAAAACCACAATGCGGCAAATTGGAACCAATAAGAATAAGATCTCCGTTCCTATAATAGGATACGTGACTACCAATTTGCCTTTTTCCAGAACCCCCGTTCACATATACCAACTCCAATTCTGGGTGATAATGCCAGCCATTGTTTTTGTTCTCATTGTTTGCGTTGAACTTTTGAAACGTAAATGAGTGACCAAAACTTGGGGCTATTGCTTCAAATGCTGGTTTTTGAATCATTTAGTGCAATTTTTTATTCTGATATGATAAAGTAAAAAACTAATTATCATGCAAATATCTACAATGTTACCATAAAGTTATGCTATTTTATCATTAATACTTTGTTAAATCACTTAGCATGTTAATATAGCATATAAACTGGAAAAGATGGTGGTATTTCTGTACGGGATTGCGGCATACATTTGTATTGTAATAATAAAAAAACGAAGTGTTATGAAAGCAGTAAAGAACCTAACAGTGGCCGCAGTCCTTTTGATATCCTCTTTGGGTATGGCCAACGGAAGTGCAACCGACTTTGGTAAAAAAGTAGTGGCCAAATATGAGGTTGAAAAGAACTTGGTAAAAGTAAACCTTGACCCAGTATTTGTAAAGAAAGGTCAAAAGATTATGATGAACCTTTTGAATGTTTCTAAAGGTAAGGTGCTTTTAAAAGTATATGATAGCGAAGACAGACTTGTTTTTGATGAAGCTATCGACGGTGACATCGTTGTTGAAAAGTCTTTTAACTTCGAAAAAGCCTTCAAAGATGAATATACCATAGTAGTAGTAGACAAATTTGGTACCTACAAAAAGACTATGGAAGTAAGATAGTTTGTTTAGTTAATTTTTATGTGCATTAGGGGCCGAGAGGCCCCTTTTTTTATGCCCATTTTTTAAGTTTTTCCCTTTTTTTCAAAGGAAGTGCTTCATTTTGTATCGCCATTTCCAACACTTCCTGATCCTTGGTCTTCGAAAAAAGCAGGTTATAGAATTGTTGTACGGTCAAAGGAGCTTTTGATTCTTCCACCAACTCCATGGTATCTCCTATAGATACGGTTCCCGGTTCCAAAATACGAACATATGTTCCTGGACGGCCATGATCTATAAACTGTTTTAAAATGTCTTGGTTCCCAAATCGGATGCCAAGTTTGTAACAAGGTTCTCTAGGCTGTGTAATCTGTACTAAAGCAGTACCGAGTTTATAGGTACTTCCAATTCTTATTTGAGATTCATCCAATCCCTCTACCGTCAAATTTTCCCCAAGCATGCCCCAGTTCCAATCCAAATGAGGATATTTTGCTTTCCAATAAGGATAATTGTCACCGGAAAATAAATAACATGCTTTAAAAATTCCACCATGATACTTGCGGTCGACAACGGTATCGCCCTGTACATCTTCTAAATCCAAAAAAAGAGGTGATTCAACAGGGAATTTATAGATGCCCGTTGAGGTTGCTTTACCGTTCCAAACAATTTTAGTTGGCTCGCCGAGGTTTGTGGAAATAACTTTCATACCGGCAAGTTATAAAAAACCACCGCTTTTGGCGGTGGTCCTTCATTCAAAATTAATTGATGTAGAAAAGGATTAATCCTCCTTTTCCAATTTCTTGGTCATGTTGAAACCTACCATAAGTCCAACACCTGCCAATAAGAAGATGGTACCTGGGTACGCCACTTCTTCATCAACCCCTAAATTGTAACTTAAAATAGAGGCTACAAAAATAGCTACTCCAATACCCATCAACAATAAAGAAAGGTTTAGGATGATGATTTTCCAGAAAGGCGCTGCACCTTCTCGTTTTCCACGTACAAAAATACTGGCGTCCGCACCTTTCTCTATTAAGGCCAACCGTTCTTTATTTCTGGTTGAATAATAAAGGTAGGCAATCGCCAAAATGACTCCGAAAATAATAGGTATAATGATTACTTCTGATCCCATAACTGTTCGTTTTAATGATTATTTGTAATTTATTTGTTCATAAGCTATGACGACACTTTTTACAATAAGGTTACATGTTTTAATAAAATTTAGGTTTTGTGTAACCTAAATAGCGCTTTTGGCGTCCAATGAACAATGCTGACCAACAAAGAAAAAGAACTGATTTTGGAAATACGTGGGGGTAACACCCATGCGTTCTCCAATTTGGTGGATGGCTATAAAGATTTGGTCTTTACGCTGGCCATACGAATGTTGGGCAATCGAGAGGAGGCCGAGGAAGTATCGCAAGATGTATTTATTAAGGTATACAAATCTTTGCCGAATTTTAAAGGAGATTCCAAAGTATCCACATGGGTTTATCGAATAGCCTATAACACCTGTTTGGACAGGATTAAAAAAAATAAAAAGAAACGAATGCATACGGATTTGAATCATATTGATCAAATTGCCTATGCTGATTTGGATACGGCCTATCACAAAATGGTGATGGCTGAACGCAGCGAAATGATAGAACGATGTCTGTCAAAATTATCGGCAGAAGATGCTGGAGTGCTGACTTTGTTTTATCTTGAGGAAAAGAACCTGCAAGAAATGGAGGAAACAACCAATATTCCGGTAAACACTTTGAAGGTAAGGTTGTTTAGGGCCAGAAAAAGATTGGCCAGTGTTATGGAAAAGAATGTGAACAAAGAAATATTGCAGAGCAATGGATGAACTAGAAAATAAAAAACTAGAAGCTTTGGTAAATAAAATGATGGAAGATGCTCCATTGGAGTCCCCTTCTGTTGATTTTACCCAAAATGTGATGCGGAAAATTGAGGTGGAAGCGCCCAATAAAGTTTTTCAATATAAGCCCATAGTATCGGGTAAGGTTTTGTCTTTTGCATTTGTTGCTTTTACTGCCTTACTCATTTACATTGGTTCACAGGTTGGGTTGGACAGTGGACAAGGTTGGTTCAAAAATTTAAATATGGGAGTATGGTTCCAAAGTGATTGGGGATGGCTTAAACATTACAGTTCCTCCAAAATTATGGTGTACGGTTTTCTGTTTTTGGGGCTTATGTTTTTTGCGCAGGTACCTTGGTTGAAAAAGCAGCTGAATAAAACAGCTTTTTAAAGATAAGCATAGTAATACGCCCAATACATTAGGAAGAATTGAAGTGGTATTCTAACTACCAAAATCCATTTAGGAATTCCCGCGGATGCTTTTTCTCCTGAAAGCATATAAAAATGCACCGATAAGAACACGCCCAACATTAATATAATTCCAAAAGTGCTCAGTTTTCGAGTGGTATCAAAGCATACACCAATTCCCAGTAAAATTTCAGCAACACCACTTAAATAGACCAATAGTTTATGGTTGGGCAAGTACCTGGGCATTATCCTCATGTACATTTTAGGTTTTATGAAGTGCATAGAACCGGCAAATATGTACATGCCGGCCATTACGTAAAGGTGCCAAGGTGCCATAAAGTTCTAGTTTTTAAAATACCAAAAAGGCACGATAACATCTGTACGAGTTATCACCGTATCTTTTTCCTTTCTTTTGCGCCGAAGCCTTAGAAGGTGTTTACCTTCATTAAGATTGGATATTTTAAGGAAGGCTTCAAATCCAAGGATGTTTTTTATGCCCGTGGTCAGGATAAAATCCTCGTCCATGTCAAGAGAGTCAATTCGAAATGAATATATCTCATTGAAAGTTTTCAGATAGACTTTACGGATACTGTCTTTTTGACGTGCACTGGTAATTTCGTCGCTCCAGTTTGTGGTGATATCGATGCTGCTGGATAGTCCTCTGCGGTCGTCTTCCGGTTTCAAAGAATCATTGTAGGCAAACACACGGTTTTCAATATTTTCGGAAAAAGGGATAAAAATATTTAAATAGGAATCTGTTATTACTTTGGAAGGTATGACCACTTGTCCTGGAAAATCGCCGTCCTCGGTGAGCATATCAAAATAGTTTTCCTTTTTGGCAAATAGGCTCGAGGATTGATGTTCTTTATCAAGATAATTGGATGACCTGTATTCCAAACTCGTTATCAATAGAATAATAATGTATATCGGAGCTAAAAGCAAGATCAGTCGTTTTCCGAAACGGTTATCCAGAAAATTGTAGACCAAAGGTCGATACAAAAACGAAAGGGTTATAAAACTGAAAATCCAATAAACGGGAAAATATATTCGGGATATCCACTTCTTCTTTTTTAACCAACCTTGGGTTATGAAATCGAGAAAGGTTAAAAACATTCCGATAACGATAAAAATGATAAGAAAGGCCCCAAATACACTGCCAAACCCTTTCGGGAACAGATCCCCTTCTATGACATAACTGGCTACAAACACAATCGAAAGTATGATCATGGTCATGGCCAGCACGTAAAATATCAGCAGAAATGAAATAGCGAAAAGTACACTGCAATAGTTTTCCAGATTGGCAATATATCTGTCAAAAGAAATGATGCGCTTTTTTAAATAATTGGTAAAGCGTTCGGAGTAGCGAAGTTTTTCAAATTCGATATCACCAGAAACATACCGGAGCCCCAATGCGCCGATCCATAACCCTCTTAAGATAACATGGAGCAACAGGTTGAACAAAAGAATGGAGCAGGCAATGTTCAAGATAAAGTATACAACGAAGCGATAAGTTTGATCTTCGTTCTGCGCATTGATCATTTCTATTCGAAGCGGTTCGTATGCCGTAAAGAGCCCAAAAATGGCAAAACCCGAAATGATCAATTCCAACTCCCAGCTTTGCTGCTGAAGGGAATCCAATAATTTTTTAAAAGTTGGACTATTGTAATCGTTGTTGACCACGGTTTGATTGGTTTGTCCAACCAAGATAAACATAAAATGCAAAAACCGCTCATAATGAGCGGTTTTGCGTTTTTGATTATCGAAAAACTATGCTTATTTGATCATATCGTAGCTTCGTGCAATAAAGTTCGTGAGCTCTTCACCTTTCAACAATCCTTTGGACAATCGTGCCAAATCCAAGGATTGGTTGATCAACCGTTCCCGTTTTTTAGCGGTCTTGGTGTTCAGGATCTCGCTGACCAATTCGTGGTTGGTGTTCACGATAAGGTTATACATATCAGGCATATTGCCCATTCCGAACATACCACCGCCACCAGTTTGCTGCATTTCCTTCATTCTTCGCATAAATTCGGGTTCGGTGATAATAAATGGCGAAGCACTACTTTCCATAGCCTCCATCTGAATGGTGTACCCTTTTTCTTTGGTCACTTCTTCAATCTCGGTCTTTAGCTTTTCTTTTTCCTCTTCGGACAATTTGGAAATAGCAGTATCCTCTTTTTTGATGAGGTTGTCCACATGATCGGCATCTACTCGTACAAAAGATAAGTTCTCTTTAGAAGTTTCCAATTTTTGCATCAAGTGTGGTACAATCGGGGAATCCAACAAGAGCACTTCATAACCTTTGGTCTTGGCAGCTTCTATGTAGCTGTGTTGTGCCTCTTTGTCAGAAGCATAAAGTACTACAAGTTTATCATCCTTATCGGTCTGGTTGTCCTTGATTTTGGCTTCCAACTCTTCAAAGGTGTAGAAATCTCCATCAACGGTAGGGTATAGGGCAAACTTGTCCGCTTTTTCAAAGAATTTATCTTCGGAAAGCATTCCGTATTCTATCACTACTTTAATGTCGTTCCACTTTTGCTCAAAATCCTCACGGTTGTTTTTGAAGAGTGAAGTCAATTTGTCTGCTACCTTTCTAGTGATGTAAGAGGAAATTTTCTTCACGGCACCATCAGCCTGAAGGTAAGACCTTGATACGTTCAAAGGAATGTCCGGAGAATCGATCACACCTTTCAACATGGTCAGGAATTCTGGAACAATACCCTCAACGTTGTCCGTTACGAACACTTGGTTCTGGTACAACTGAATCTTATCCTTTTGAATGCTGAGGTCGTTCGTCAATTTGGGGAAGTACAAAATTCCGGTCAAGTTGAACGGATAATCCACGTTCAAGTGAATATGGAACAACGGCTCTTCAAACTGCATTGGGTAAAGCTCACGGTAGAAGCTTTTGTACTCTTCATCACTTAAATCGTTGGGTTGCTTGGTCCAAGCAGGGTTTGGATTGTTAACGATATCGTCCACTTCTTGGGTAGGTGCAGCATCCTCTTCTTTGGCACCTTCGGGTTTTGGAAGCGTTTCCGTTTTCGTTCCAAACTTGATTGGAATGGGAATAAACTTGTTGTACTTGACCAACAATTCGCGGATTTTGGCATCTTCCAAAAATTCGGTAGAATCCTCAGCAATGTGAAGCACAATCTCGGTTCCTCTTTCTGACTTGTCGCTAGGTTCAATGGAGAATTCGGGCGAACCGTCACAGCTCCAATGTACCGCTGGCTCATCTTTATGGCTTTTAGTGATGATTTCCACTTTTTCCGCTACCATAAAAGCAGAGTAGAAACCAAGACCAAAATGCCCAATAATACCGGCATCTTTCCCGGCATCCTTGTATTTGTCCAAAAATTCTTCCGCACCGGAAAAAGCTACTTCGTTAATGTACTTTTTCACTTCCTCTTCGGTCATACCGATACCTTGGTCTATAATATGGATACGTTTGTTGTCCTTGTCCACCTTCACCTCGATCATGGGGTTGCCATATTCGACTTTCGCTTCTCCAATAGAAGTAAGGTGCTTTAATTTCAAGGTTGCATCCGTAGCGTTGGAAATAAGTTCCCTTAGAAAAATTTCGTGATCACTGTATAGAAATTTTTTGATCAAGGGAAAAATGTTCTCTACTGAAACATTGATTTTACCTGTTGCCATCGTTTTTATTGTTTTATTCTTTTAGTTCTATTAAGTCAAAAAAAATACCAGAATGCCAAATATGACAAACTGACATTTGACTACTATAATTCCTTCAACGAATAAGTTTTAACAAAACTTTGTTTATTAAAAAATAAAAAACATTAAACAGAACACGTATCTTTACGATGTTATGGGAAAATTGCTATGAAATAGTACTACTATAACAAGTTTGTTTATTTATTGGTTAGGTTGTGAAAATGCACTTTCGCTCGGAAGTGCATTTTCTTTAAAAGCTCGATTGCGGCTCCTTGCCAACTTTTAACCCTTCAAAAATTACCAAAAATGGCAAATACTACTAAATCCAAAATCACCGAGGATAAAATTGTAAGCTTGTTCATGGAGTCTGTATTGGAAAATGAAAAGGTGCCAAGCTCGGTGTTCAAATTCTGCAAGGAACATAAAATAAAGGAAGAGGAATTTTATAGTTTCTTCGGTTCCTTTGAAACGCTGCAGCAATCCATTTGGAACAAATTTTTTGACAACAGTTATGGATTGATGCAAAAGAATAAGCAATATGCCTCCATGACGAATGAGGAAAAGATGCTTACTTTCTTCTTTACCTTCTTTGAAAACTTGACCCTGAACCGGAGCTATGTTTTGTTCATAATGAAAGAACATAAATACTCCTTTGAAGGTTTGGCGCAACTTAAAGGGCTTCGCAAAAGGTTCAAGGATTTTGCCTCTACCCTAATTGAGGAAAGAAACGAGGAGAAAAACCTCAAAGCATTTAAATACAATGCACCCTTATTTTCGGAAGGTGCGTGGTTGCAGTTTCTTTTTATCTTAAAGTTCTGGATGGAGGATGGTTCTCCTGGTTTGGAAAAAACGGACATAGCCATAGAGAAGTCCGTAACTACCGTTTTTCAAATATTTGAAAGTACACCATTGGAAAAAATCGTGGACTTTGGAAAATTCCTGTACAAGGAAAAATTCGCATAAGGCTAATGAAAAGTTTAGATACCATTCCCACAGGGAAAATTGAACGAGCAGGAAAGCTTGTTAAAACAGGGGTTAAAATAGGGGGCAACTACGTAAAATACTATGGTAAAAAGTTGGTTGATCCCCAGACCTCAAAAGATACTTTGGACCAAGACAATGCTGAGGATATTTATGATGGCCTTAAGAGCTTGAAGGGAAGTGCCCTAAAAGTGGCACAAATGCTCAGCATGGAGAAAAACCTATTGCCTCGTGCCTACGTGGAGAAATTCTCCTTGTCACAATTTTCAGTTCCGCCATTGTCGGCACCTTTGGTACGTAAGACCTTCAAAAAATATTTAGGGAAGTATCCGGAGGATATTTTTGATAAGTTTGAAAAAGATTCCGTCAACGCTGCCAGCATTGGACAAGTGCACCGCGCTGAAAAGGATGGGATAAAACTGGCGGTAAAAATTCAATACCCGGGAGTTGCGGAAAGTATCAGCAGTGATTTGGCCTTGGTTAAGCCCGTTGCCATTAAAATGTTCAATTTAAAGGGAAAGGATTCTGAAAAATACTTCAAGGAAGTTGAGCACAAATTGGTTGAGGAGACCAACTATATTTTGGAATTGGAGCAAAGCGATGAAATTACTACAGCATGTTCCGTAATTCCAGATATGCAGTTCCCTAAATACTACAGAGACCTGTCCAGTGAGCGTATTTTGACTATGGATTGGATGGAGGGAACCCATTTGGGAGAATTTACCAAAATAGATTTTGATACTGATTTGGGCAATACATTGGGGCAGGCCCTTTGGGATTTTTACATGTTCCAAATCCATAAGTTGAGAAGGGTACATGCAGATCCGCATCCAGGTAATTTTTTGGTGAGTTCGGAAGGGAAATTGATTGCTATCGACTTTGGTTGCATTAAAGAAATACCCGAAGAGTTCTATGTACCTTATTTTGAGTTGGCCAAAGAGGAAAACATCAATAATGATAAAATCTTCATGGAGAAATTGTACGAATTGGAAATTCTTACTCCAACCGATTCTGAGGAGGAATTGAAATTTTTCACGGCCTTGTTCAAGGAGATGCTTACCATTTTTACCTCACCATTTCATAAGGAAACATTCGATTTTGGTGATAAAGGTTTCTGGTCCAAAATTGCAAATCTTAGCGAACGGTATTCCAAAGACGAACAAATCCGTAAAATGAACGGAAACAGGGGGTCCAAACACTTCTTGTACATAAACCGCACATTTTTTGGACTTTATAATCTCTTGCACGACTTAAAGGCTAGGGTGGAGGTAAGTCATTTTGAAAAGTACATGGACTAATTTTGTTAATAAATATCCAGTTCTTGGGATATATTTTTTACTTTTCCGTTACTTAACCCAGTATTTTTTAAAGATTCAATATTTAAGCACTTTGTAATGTATAACTCAAGAATATCAGGATTGGGATTTTATGTCCCTGAAAATGTGGTCACTAATGACGATTTGTCTAAAGTGATGGACACGAATGACGAATGGATACAAGAACGCACAGGTATTAAGGAACGACGTCATGTGGTTAAAGGTACCGATACCACTACTTCTATGGGGGTAAAGGCGGCCCAAAAAGCAATAGAACGTGCAGGAATTGATAAAGATGATATTGATTTTATCGTTTTTGCTACCCTGAGTCCTGATTATTATTTCCCTGGCCCAGGGGTTTTGGTTCAGCGCGATTTAGGGCTTAAGACTGTGGGTGCACTGGATGTTAGAAACCAATGTTCGGGTTTTGTATATGCTATTTCTGTGGCGGACCAATATATAAAAAGCGGTATGTACAAGAATGTACTTGTTATTGGTTCCGAGCTACATTCACATGGTTTGGACATGACCACTCGAGGTAGAGGCGTATCCGTAATTTTTGGTGATGGTGCAGGGGCTGCTGTGTTGACTCGAGAGGAAGATACATCTAAAGGAATCCTATCCACTCATTTACATTCTGAAGGACAACATGCCGAAGAGCTTTCTTTGGTCGCCCCTGGTATGGGAAAACGCTGGGTAAACGATATTATCGCAGATAATGACCCTGAGGATACTTCTTATTACCCTTACATGAACGGACAATTTGTTTTTAAGAATGCGGTGGTTCGATTCAGTGAAGTAATTATGGAAGGGTTAAAAACCAATAACCTTGGCCCGCAGGATATCGATATGTTGATTCCCCATCAAGCCAACTTGAGGATATCACAATTCATCCAGAAGAAGTTTGGGTTGAAAGATGATCAAGTTTTCAACAATATCATGAAATATGGAAATACCACTGCTGCATCCATTCCTATTGCCTTGACAGAGGCTTGGGAAGAAGGAAAAATCAAAGAAGGAGATTTAGTGGTTCTAGCTGCTTTTGGTAGCGGCTTTACTTGGGGCAGCGTGATTATAAGGTGGTAATCCCATAAAATAAAAATAAAAATAAAACCCCGATCCTTTAGGATCGGGGTTTTTGATTGATGCCTTCACAAGATAACCAACCAACACTCGAATATGGGGCATCAATACTTTTTTATAGGATACCGCCACCGCCTTGTTTGGTGTTGCTATCTCTTCTTTTACGTGACTTGGCACGGTTTTTTCCACTTCCAAATCGGTAAGATAGTCCAACATATACATTATTGCTCTCCCAGTTAAAAGCACCTTCTTGAGCGTAAGGATAGCTCCCCTCGAACCCGAAGCGCATTGTGTTGAAAATATCATTATAATTAAAACTTAGGGTACCCTTGCCTTCGGCAAAGCTGTAGCGTGCTCCCAAATTCACAAAGTACATCGGATTGGCATCGAACTGTATACTTTTGTTTCTACCGCGATAGAATCCAAAGGCTTGAAGTGTCAGTTTTTTGGTCACGGTAAAGCTGTTGTTCATCCTTAAATTCCAAGCGGTGTTGTCAACTTTCACCCTTTCTTCTACAATATCATCCTCGGTCGGGTTGGGACCAGTAGTACTCAATGTTTCCGTAAGTCCTCTTTGAGTCTGTGAGAACATGTCAAAGCTACCGTTAATGTTCCACCATTTAACGGGCTTGTAGTTCGTGGATAACTCTACCCCGTAGGCGGAGGTTTTATCAAAGTTGTCAAAAGTCAAGATGGTCTTGTTCAGATCCAAACGATCGATATAGATGGCCCTATTGATTTCGTCAGTAATACTCCTATAGAAAACACCTCCGGTAACACTACCATTTTTGATTCTTTTGGTGTAATTGGCCTCGTACGAACTGGTAAACTGGGGAACCAAATTTGGGTTTCCAAAAGAAGAAATCAATGGCGTGGCGAACTCTCGGATTGGATTCACTTGTTGTAACCCAGGTCTATCTACACGTCTACTATAACTAATTTGTAACTGGTCTTTTTCGTTAGGTTTGTACGTAACAAATGCAGATGGATAGATCTCTGTATAATTATCGGTAAAGGCACGTACGGCATTGGTATCCGCTTTTACCTGTACGTCCTCGATACGTACACCCATTTGATAGGACCATTTCTCGTAAGATTGTCCAAAAGTGGCGTAGGCGGAATAAATATCCATATCGTACACAAATTTGGTAGATGGTATTGGTGCCAAGTTGCCGTTTGAGTTGAAAGACTGTCCGGTAGAGGAATAATCGACCTTGGTCTCAAAATTTCTGGATTGTAGCCCTAGTTCAAGTTTGGAAATACTGTCCAATGGGTTTACATAATCCAAATTGGCAGTGGTCTGTGTACGCTCGGTATCCACAAAATCCATATAATCAGGATAGGTAGATGCGCCCGTGGAGCTAAAATTTGCATCTTGTTCGCTTTCAAACAGGTTGTGGTCCACTTCTAGTTCAATGTTGTGACCTTCCTTGTTAAAATCCAATTTATAGTCAAAATTGTACTGCTCGCTGCGGTTATTGGAATCATCAAAGAACAATTGGGTTACGTTTCTGGATGGATCATTGAAATAGGTAACCTGAGTTTTACCATCTCCTTTCCCGTCATAAATGTTCTGATTGGTAAAAAAGGAAATCGTGTTTTTATCATTTAGATAAAAATCTACGCCCAATTTATAGAGATGTGATTTGTTGTTGTTGAAGAAATCAAACTTTTGACGCGAGTTTTCTTCGACCCGAAGAATACTTCCGTCGTTGACCCACTTCCCAATATTGTTGCCGTAGTTTCCATAGAAATTGAATTTTCCGTTACGGTAGTTCAAATCCACAGAGCTATTGAACTTGGCCTCGATACCTTTGGTAAGGCCCATGTTTATGTTTCCGTTAAAGCCAATATTTGCATTTTTGTGCAAAACAATATTGATGATGCCGCTCATCCCTTCTGGATTGTACTTGGCAGAAGGGTTGGTAATAAGTTCTATGGATTTTATGGATGTGGACGGAATTTGTTTCAGTAATTGAGCCACTGGTACGTTGGACAATTTTCCATCTACCATAACTCGTACATTAGAATTTCCGCGTAGTGTAATGTCCCCGGTTTGGGCATCTACATTTACAGAAGGGATGTTGTTCATTATATCCGATGCCGAAGCACCAGCGGTGGTAAGGTCTTTCCCTACATTGATTACCTTTCTGTCCACACGCTGTTCTATGGTTGTGCGTTCGGCTACCACTTCTACGCCCTCGAGTTCTTTGGTTTCCTCCTCTAGGATTACAGTGCCCAGATTAAGATTTCGTTTTCCCTTGGCTATTATTAGTTTTTGGGAATAAGTTTTGTATCCAATAAACTGTACTTCAAAAATAAAGGTCCCATCGGGCAGCTTTTTAATTTCAAAGTTCCCGTCCTCGGTGGTAATCCCTCCGGTAATGGTTTTTGTGCCATCCTCAGATTTAATTACAATGGCGGCATAGGCCACAGGCTGGTTTGAAGCATCGTCAACAACTTTTCCGTTGATAATGCCCAGTGCCGTATCAGGGTCGTTTGCTAAAGAAATAAATGGGGATGTCATGCACAGCAATAGTGCGAATAGAAGGCTCAGATGTCTCATGAGTAGTTCGTTTTTTGATTGATGATTAGATTGATTGACTGATGATATTTTTAAGACGCCCGAACACCAAGAATGTTACAGTTAACTATTGTTTTAACATTCTTTAACAAAAAAAGATTATGTAATGTACACCTTTGTAAGGGGTTGTATTTTGAAAGGACAAAAAGAAAAAGTTTCTAAAAAGAAGAAACCCCGGTAAAAATACCGGGGTTAAACATTGATAAGCTATACTAAACACTAACCATTAACTATAAAAATACAGTCTTACCAATGACAATAATATATGAAATATAGACGACTTTTTTCATGATAAGTTACAGTCCATATAAAAGTTTAACACAAAAATTAACAAATGCCAAAGACACTTGTCGTAGGGGCTTCTACAAACCCGGGAAGATACAGCAACACAGCAATTCGTAGGCTGGTTGAAAAAAATATAGAAACAACCGCATTTGGGATACGTGGGGGAACTGTATCAGATGTGCAAATTAAGGATAACTTGCGTGATTTTCAAAATATTGATACGGTAACTTTATATTTAAACCCAAAAAATCAAAAGGAGTATTATCAACAGATAATAGATCTTAATCCCAAAAGGGTCATTTTTAATCCTGGTACGGAAAATCCAGAGTTTTACAAAATCCTTGAAAATGCTGGGATTGAGGTTGAAGTGGCTTGCACTTTGGTTCTACTCGCTACTGGGCAATACTAGTCTCTGTATCCGATTTTTTGGCTCGAATCAGCCACAGGCCAATAAAAGTTAATAAACCGTTGAGTGGTAACAATTCATAACCAACCTGATAGCCTCCCAAATAATCTGTGGGTACATTGGCAATCAAAACTATGGTAATCACCGAAACAATTGCTACTATCCAAACGTAATCATCTTTAATTTTGTGTTTGGTGAAAATGCCAAAGGCAAAAAGGCCTAATAATGGGCCATAAGTATAACCTGCAACCGTGAGCAAACTATCAATAACGTTGCTGCTGAGGATGTACTTAAACGCAATAATTACAATCACCAACACTACGCTCATTACAATATGGGTGCGTTTTCTGATGCGCTTTTGCTCTTTGTCCTCTTTCTCTTGAACATTTAAAAAGTCTACACAAAACGAAGTGGTCAATGAAGTTAGTGCACTATCTGCACTACTGTAGGCAGCAGCAATTAAACCGAGCATGAAGGTAATGGAGAGGGCCAGTCCCAAACCACTATTCAATGCAATTTCTGGAAATAATAAATCTGTTTTTGGGGTACCGTCCATTAAAGGAATTCCTATGCCTTCTCTTTTTGCGTATATAAAAAGCAAAGCGCCCAATAACATGAACAAAAATGTGGTCCCGACCAAAACAAAACTAAAGGACACCATGTTCTTCTGTGCATCTTTCAAGGATTTACAGGTAAGGTTTTTTTGCATCATATCTTGATCTAGCCCCGTCATACAGATGGTCACGAACATACCCCCGACAAAAGATTTAATAAAATAGCTTTTGTTTAAAAAACTATCTGTCACCAAAAAATTATTGTAACTCTTTAATTCTTCTGAAGCCAAAAACTCACTAAAACTCCAACCCAATTCTTGATTGATCATAATAATGGAAAGGATTACGGCCAAAATCATAAAAAGTGTCTGCAGGGTATCGGTCCAGACAATGGTCTTAATCCCTCCTTTGTTGGTGTAAATCCAAATCAATAATATGGAAATAACTACGGTAAACTCAAAACGGACCCCAAGGTCATCAAAAACAAATTGCTGTAAAACGATGGCTACTAGGTACAATCTAAAAGCGGCACCCAACACTCGGGAGATAAAAAAGAAAAATGCCCCGGTTCGGTGGCTCACCTTTCCAAAACGATCGTGCAAGTATTCGTAAATGGAGGTCAGGTTGAGTTTATAGTAGAGCGGGAGAAGCACAAAGGCAACCACAAAATATCCAAATAAGTAGCCTAAAACTACCTGCATATAGGTCAATTGGCTATCACCAACCCATCCAGGCACAGATATGAAGGTCACCCCCGAAAGTGATGCCCCAACCATTCCAAAGGCAACAACGTACCATGGTGATTGCTTGCCCGCCTTAAAAAAATCGGCATTCGAATCGTTTTTTCCTGTGAAGTATGAGATAAGGATAAGTACCAAGAAATAAGCACCTATAAGCAACAGAATTTGTGTGGCTGACATATATGCAATTTGATTTGCAAAGTACGAAAGTAAATTGGTAACAGTAAAATCGTAATTTTGTGGGAGAATTGATGCTATGGAATTTTCATCGAAGCTATTGGAAAATGCAGTTTATGAGGTGTCTCAATTACCGGGAATCGGTAAGCGCACGGCATTGCGGTTGGTCTTACATCTTCTGAAACAACCTGAAGAAAGGACTGAATTATTGGCTCATGCGTTGCTCAAATTGAAGAGCGAGGTCAACTTTTGTAAAAACTGCTATAATATTTCAGATACCGAAGTATGCGAAATCTGTGCTAACCCAAAAAGGGACGAGACCATGGTTTGCGTAGTAGAAGACATAAGGGATGTTATGGCCATCGAAAGCACCTCGCAATACAATGGATTGTATCATGTGCTCGGCGGTAAAATATCCCCAATGGAAGGCGTGGGGCCGCAGGATCTCAATATTGCTCCTTTGGTAAGAAAAGTTAAGGAAGGAAGAGTGAAAGAATTGATTTTGGCCTTGAGTTCCACTATGGAAGGCGATACCACTAATTTTTATATTTACAAGCAATTGGAAGGCCTAGAGGTTACGACTTCCACAATAGCCAGAGGTATATCAGTTGGTGATGAACTGGAATATGCAGATGAAGTAACTTTGGGACGGAGTATAATTAATAGAGTGCCTTTTGAAAATTCCATCAAAGCTAATTAATGAACATAAATCAAAAATAAGTCGATTTCTTTAGTATTTTTGTAAAATACTAATCAAAACCACTTTGATAAATACGAATATGTCAAAATTTGAATTGAAATTACCGCAGATGGGAGAAAGTGTCGCAGAAGCTACCTTGACCAATTGGCTAAAGGAAGTGGGCGATACCATTGAGATGGACGAAGCCGTCTTTGAAATTGCCACGGACAAAGTAGATTCCGAAGTTCCCAGCGAAGTGGATGGGGTATTGTTGGAAAAGCGGTTCGATGTAGATGACGTTATAAAAGTAGGTGAGGTAGTTGCTGTAATACAAGTAGAAGGTGAAGTTGAAAATGTTGCGGATGATGGCACCGATGAGGAAGTGTCAGTTGAGGAACCAGCAGAAGTGCCAGCCAGGGAATTAGAAGCCCAAATGGTAGGGGTTAAAGAATCTGTTTCTACCTCGACACCCGATTTTTCCAGTTCGGAACGATTCTATTCACCTTTGGTGAAAAACATAGCCAAGGAAGAAAATGTTTCTATGGACGAGTTGGAGGCTATCGTGGGCACAGGGAAAGAAGGTAGAGTCACCAAGAATGATATTATGGCTTATTTGGAAAGTCGTTCCAATGGTAGCCAAACCAAAGTAGAAGCTACACCTCAACCCGAAGCGAAAACAGAAAAAGTGGCTACACCGTTGGCCCCAAAAGAAACCACAGCGGACAAACCAAAAGAATCCAAGGTTCATGTTGGAGCAGGGGATGAGATTATTCCATTGACTCGAATGGGTAAATTGATTGCCCATCACATGATTGAAAGTATATCCACATCGGCACACGTACAAAGTTTTGTTGAAGTGGATGTGACCAATGTGGTGAACTGGAGAAACAAAGTAAAAAATGCGTTCCAAGAACGTGAAGGAGAAAAGTTGACTTTTACTCCCATTTTTATGGAAGCTGTGGCCATGGCCCTTAAAAAATATCCAATGATGAACATATCGTTGGACGGGGACAAGGTTATCAAAAAGAAAAATATCAATTTGGGTATGGCGGCAGCCTTGCCCGACGGCAATTTAATCGTACCTGTAATTAAAAATGCGGACCAATTGAACTTGGTAGGAATGGCCAAAACGGTGAACGACCTAGCCAATAGGGCCAGAAACAATCAGTTAAAACCTGATGAAGTAAGAGATGGTACCTACACGGTGACCAATGTGGGTTCCTTTGGAAGTGTTTTTGGAACGCCGATCATTAATCAACCGCAAGTGGGGATTCTTGCTTTGGGTGCCATCAGAAAAATACCATCGGTTATCGAAACCGACCAGGGTGAATATATAGGTATCCGAAGTAAAATGTATCTTTCGCACAGTTATGATCACCGTGTGGTGAATGGTGCTTTGGGCGGTATGTTTGTGAAATCGGTCGCCGATTATTTGGAGGCTTGGGACATAAACAGGGAAATATAGTATAAAATCGTACGTATTCCTGTCACTATTCTTAATTTAGAAGCCGAGTGAATTTTATTTAAAAAGTCCCACATGCAATTACAATTGACCAAACCTATCTGCTTTTTTGACTTGGAGACCACTGGTACCAACGTAGCAAAGGATAGAATTGTTGAAATTTCCATCCTAAAGGTTTTTCCTAACGGTAATAAAGAGAGCAGGACATGGTTGGTGAACCCAGAAATGCCTATTCCGGCAGAATCGGAGGCCATTCATGGAATTTCTGATGAAAAAGTCGCCAACGAACCTACGTTTAAGCAGTTGTCCAAAGATATCTATGCGATGATCAGGGATAGTGATTTGGCCGGTTTTAATTCCGATAGGTTCGATATTCCGTTATTGGCGGAGGAAATGCTCCGCGCCGATGTGGATTTTGATATGAAGAGTATGGTCTCTGTGGATGTGCAGACTATTTTCCATAAAATGGAAAAAAGAACTTTGGAGGCCGCTTACAAATTTTATTGTGATAAGAGTTTGGAAGACGCCCATAGCGCCGAAGCGGATACTTTGGCTACATATGAAGTTTTACTTGCGCAGTTGGAAAGGTATCCAGAATTGGACAATGACGTTAAAAAACTGTCAGAGTTCACTACAAGAAGACAAAATCTTGATTTTGCAGGTTTTATCGGCGTGGACGAAAACGATAATCCAATTTTTTCTTTCGGTAAGCACAAAGGAAAAACCGTAGATGAGGTCATGGAAAAAGAACCGGGCTATTTTGGCTGGATCCTAAATGCGGACTTTCCATTATATACCAAAAAAGTACTTACTCAGATAAAGTTGAGCAAGCTCAACAATAAGTTTTAATAGAAGCAAGCGTTAACCCCCGATAAACAAATTATGAAGCTGATTTGTATAGGACGCAATTATGTAGACCATATTAATGAACTCAGTAATGAGCGTCCGGATGAACCTGTGGTTTTTATAAAACCCGATTCTGCCATATTACCCAAAGAGCAGGATTTTTATATTCCCGAATTTTCCCAAGATGTACATTATGAAGTAGAGGTCTTGGTGAAGATTAAAAAAGTAGGAAAACATATTTCCAAAGAATTTGCCCATAAGTATTATGATGAAATTGGTTTGGGCATCGATTTCACGGCAAGAGACCTTCAATCCAAACTAAAATCCAAAGGATTGCCTTGGGAAAAGGCCAAAGGATTTGATGGAGCCGCCATAGTCGGTAAGTGGTTGTCCAAGGACAAATTTAAAGATTTGGACAACTTGAATTTTTCTTTATCAAAAAATGAAGAGAAAGTTCAAGACGGGAATACCTCTTTGATGTTGTGGAAGATAGATGAAATTATAGCATATGTTTCTAAGTATTTTATGCTAAAAAAGGGCGATATCATCTTTACGGGTACGCCTGCTGGTGTTGGTAAAGTAAGCCCAAATGATTACCTTGTCGGTAGATTGGAAGGAGAACAAATGTTTGATATTAAGGTAAGATAATGATATACAACCTCGATAAGATAAATGAAATGGCAGAAGGAGATGAGGATTTCATCGTCTCTGTAATTTCTGTGTTTTTGGAAGAAGTTCCTGAGGACCTGGAAAGCCTGGAAAAGGCCATTTGCAGCAAGGACTACGAAAACATATATAAGCTAGCGCACAAAATTAAACCAAACGTGGATATTTTGGGCATGGAGCACACAAGGGCCAAGGCACTTGAAATAGAAACCTTGGGCAAAACAACCGGGAGCATGGAAGAGATTGAGGAAAAATTCCCCATTCTGAAAAAAGATGTGCTTCAGGTGGTGACAGAATTGAAAAACGACTTCGATTTATAGCATGCAAGCGGAAATCATCACCATTGGGGATGAGATTCTCATTGGCCAGATTATAGATTCCAATTCGGCGTTTATTTCTAAAGAATTGAACAAAATTGGGGTCTCTGTCTATCAAATTACGTCCATTCAGGACGATAAGGACCATATCTTAAAGTCATTGAAAGAAGCTGGTGAACGTTCTTCGGTAGTCATTATCACAGGTGGTTTGGGGCCGACCAAAGACGATGTGACCAAACACACCCTTTGCGAATTCTTTGAAGACGAACTGGTTCGGGACGATGCCGTTTTAAAACATATTGAAGAACTCTTCAAAAAATATATTACAACACCTATTTCGGATTTGAACCGAGAGCAAGCGATGGTTCCATCCAAAGCTACTGTATTGCACAATTCATTTGGGACAGCACCTGGATTATGGATTAGAAAAGGGGAGACCGTATATGTTTCGCTTCCCGGTGTCCCTTATGAGATGAAAAATCTCATTACAAAGTCGGTGTTGCCCAAAATTATTGAAGAATACGATAGACCCTACATTGTACACAAAACTATCATGACCTATGGTCTCGGAGAGAGTGCAATTGCAGAGAAACTTGAAGATTGGGAGAACAATTTACCTCCATTTATTAAATTTGCCTACTTGCCCAACCTTGGGAGTGTAAGGCTTCGACTTTCAGCCAAAGGCAACGATAAAGAAACTTTGGTAGTGGGTGTTGACGAGCAGGTAAAAAAGCTATATCCTTTAATCGGTGATATAATTTATGGTGAAGAAGAGGAAGATGGAAGAGTGGAAAAACAAATCGGCACTTTGCTTACCAATAAAAATATGACCCTTGCCACCGCAGAAAGTTTTACGGGTGGAAGTATCGCGGAAAGAATTACTTCGGTACCGGGGGCATCTAATTACTTTAAAGGCAGTATGGTGTGCTATGCCACCGAAGCAAAAGTGAATTTATTAGGGGTGCCACAGGAACTGATAGATAAGCACTCCGTTGTGAGCGAAGAGGTGGCCATTGCCATGGCCAACAATGTAAAAATCAAGTTGGGAACCGATTTTGCCATAGCCACCACAGGCAATGCGGGCCCCACCAAAGGTGATTCTGATGCCGATGTGGGAACCGTATATATAGGTATAAGTTCGCCAAAAGGTACTTTTGCCCAAAAATTTGTTATGGGCAAGCACCGAGAAAGGGTTGTAAAAAAGTCTGTAAACAAGGCTTTTGAGCTATTGTATAAAGAAATTTTAAATTTCTGAAAAAGATTTTTGTACGTCCCATTAAAATGGTATAAATTTGCAGCCTCAATAAAATCACTCAAATAGTTAGGGAGATGTCTAAAGTTTGTGAAGTAACAGGAAAAAAGGTGATGTTTGGAAACAACGTTTCCTTTTCTATCAATAAGACTAAAAGGAGGTTCGATGCGAATATCTCCAAGAAGAGATTTTATATTCCAGAGGAAGATCGTTGGGTAACCTTGAACGTGTCTGCCCGTGGGTTGAAAATCATCAACAAAAAAGGAATCTCTGCTGTCTTAAAGGAAATCAATTCCAAAAAGTAAGTTGTAAAAGCATTTTAAGTACAATACAATGGCAAAGAAAGGAAATAGGGTTCAGGTAATTTTAGAGTGTACAGAACACAAAGAATCTGGTATGCCAGGTACTTCTAGATACATTACCACAAAGAACAAGAAAAACACGCCGGATAGGATGGAAATCAAAAAATTCAATCCTATACTTAAGCGTATGACAGTTCATAAAGAAATTAAGTAATAGCTTTTTACAAAGTAAAGGGCAAAAAATATAAGCCATGGCAAAGAAAACAGTAGCAACACTTCAGTCATCATCAAAAAGATTGACAAAGGCCATTAAAATGGTTAAATCTCCAAAAACCGGAGCATATACTTTTGTGGAGTCTGTAATGGCACCGGAAATGGTTAATGACTGGTTGAACAAGAAATAAGGAAAACAATCCTTGATAATATTAAAGCCGCTATTTAGCGGCTTTTTTTATGGGGTAAATTATAATTATTCCTTTTCAATTCTTATTGACTCTGTAAGTAATTCTTCGATTAGAAATTACTGTATTAACCTGAAGGGTTAATGTAGCCGTGTTGGAAGTTGTAGTACCACAAATATATTCATCGTTGTTGGTCAATAACCGATATTGAACATTGTTTTGGCTTGTTGTTGGATTTATGGTCAAAGTGTTGGTGGTGGCTCCCGAGTACACCCCGGAATCTGAAAGGTCGAGCCAAGAGCCGCCATTGTAATATTGCCATTGATAACTATCCGCAGTTACAGTAGCGGATATGGTTGTTGTACAACCTGGACAAGTAGTTGTATTTACTGGCTGCGATGTAATGTTTGGTGCCGAACCGGCTTCCCTGTAATCATAGGTTGTATTGGAATCATTGTCCGACGGAGTTGTATAGCCATCGGAACCGCTGGTCACTAGTCCATTGGCATCGACAGTTACGGGGTTGGGTCCCAAATAGCCATCATCGTTATTATCGGTAAATCCTGCTTCACGCGTATCGTTACATCCGTCACCATCAGCATCTAGCACATAAGCATCGTAACTTCCATCAGTATCGGAATCTAAAATGGAATAGGAGAGGATTGCATAATCGGTATCAACATCTTCAATTGCATTATAAAGTCCATTTGAGCCTGAGCCCACAGTGGCCCCATCAATTATACCATCGTTGTTGCTATCTGTAACTCCGCTCTCATTCAATACACCGGATTCAACAATATCATAAATTCCATCATTATCAGAATCTAGGTCAAATTCATTACTGATTCCATCGCCATCGGTATCACAAATAGCACTTGCGAACAATTCTCCCGTAAAGCCTTCAGGGCCTGGGCCTTGTTGGTTTGTGAGGGTGAAAGTATTATTGTTTCCGGGTATCCAAGCAATAGTGTTAAAAGCTGTACCACCTTGGGCTTCCATGAGTTCCAGTGTAGTGGAAGAAGTAGTTCGGCTACCATAGAGACTTATTTGGCCAAATTCATTTACAATCAATCTTAGTCTTGGTATGCCATTAGAGTTGGCCACCCAGGGTTGACTTATAAAACTTCCATCCGATTGGAACACAAAATATTCGTCACCGGCATCCAATGCTCCATTTTCAAACTCTAGAACGGAAGGATGAACGGTAGAGCCATTAATGTCCAATTGAAACGAATTGTCCATAGATGAGAAGTCTATTCGCAAGTAACCCGTATCGGTATGGTTAATGACCACGTTTCGTTCCCCTACATCCGAAGATGCAAGAAAAGATGCGCTAATAGTGGAGCAGTATTCTTCCTCATCAGTGATTCCGTCATTGTCGTCATCGAGGTCAACTACGTCAATAACTCCGTCCCCATCAGAATCTATCTGAGGAACTGATGTGGTGGAAATAGTAACATTATCGATGTATGTACGATCGTTGTTGCCAGACCAGTCATTTCCTCCTTTTCTAAAACGAATGGTGGTATTACTAGATATATAGGAGGTGATATCTTGGTCAAAAGTTCCACTTTGAGTACCCGAAAAAGTATCCAGCGTAGTAAATGATGAGCCATCAGAGGAAATCTGGATTACCAATGTCTCTCCTGATTCAAGACTGGATGTTTGCCAATCAAAAGACAAGGAAGCTGTAGAATAGGAACTTAAATCCGCCGATCTTATAATATTTTCAGACCATATATATGCAAACCTTAACTCATTGTTGATTATCCTTATATAACCACTTGAAGCATTGTTGTTATCATTAAACTCTTGCCAATTGGTAGACCAGTTCTGAGTGCCATCATTGTTTGCGTAAGATACCGAGCTAAATGTATCTGAAAACGTTTCTTGTGCTGTAATTGTTATGGAAAACAGTGCCAACAGCAATAATACTATCCTTTTGATTGGATTTTTCATAGAATTTTGAGAAAACTAAACCGAGATAAAAGTAAACAAGTACCCTAAAGCACTCTAATATTTGTTGTGTAGACCTATAATACTCAGGTAAAACCTTAAGGAGTTGAAGTTTGGACTTTTTTATAAAATAAGATTATGTTTATGGGATACTTGTGTTTTGCGTGTATTTTGATTTAACAAAACTCCTCTTACTTTGCTATCTTTGGTCATTCTCAAAGAACATAGGATGAGCTTATTCAAAAATATATTTTCGAAGGATAAAAAGGAGACCTTGGACAAGGGACTCGAAAAATCCAAGACCAGTTTCTTCAGTAAGTTGGGGAAAGCTGTAGCGGGTAAATCCAAAGTAGATGATGAGGTGCTGGATAGTCTCGAGGAAATCTTGGTTACTTCCGATGTAGGTGTTAATACCACTCTAAAGATTATTGATCGGATTGAAGAGCGTGTTTCACGTGATAAATATATGGGTACCGATGAACTCAATACCATTTTACGTGAAGAAATAGCTGGATTGCTTTCTGAAACCCAAGCTGGAGAGGACAGTGAGATAGCCATTCCAAAGGATAAAAAGCCTTATGTAATTATGGTAGTGGGCGTAAACGGTGTGGGTAAAACAACTACGATTGGTAAATTGGCTCATAAATTTAAGAACAAGGGAATGAAAGTTGTATTGGGAGCAGCCGATACCTTCCGCGCAGCGGCGATAGACCAATTGGAAGTTTGGGCCAAGCGGGTTGACGTACCCATCATAAAACAAAAAATGGGAAGTGACCCTGCTTCTGTAGCGTTTGATACCCTAAACTCTGCTGTGGCGGAAAACGCCGATGTGGTTTTGGTGGATACGGCTGGACGTTTGCACAACAAAGTAAATTTAATGAACGAACTTTCCAAAGTAAAAAGGGTAATGCAAAAAGTGGTTCCCGATGCCCCACATGAAGTTCTTTTAGTGTTGGATGGTTCTACGGGACAAAATGCTTTTGAACAAGCGAAGCAATTTACCAAAGCGACCGAGGTAACCAGTTTGGCCGTGACCAAATTGGATGGAACCGCCAAAGGAGGGGTTGTCATCGGAATTTCCGATCAATTCCAGATTCCCGTAAAATACATTGGTGTAGGTGAGGGGATAGAGGATCTCCAAGTATTCAATAAATATGAGTTTGTCGATTCATTTTTTAAAATATAGGCTGCCATGTACAAATACCTCTTTTGTTCTTTTCTACTGATAGGATTTATTTCATGTAAACAAAAAAACACGGAACCAAAGGAAGATATTGTCCTTTGGACACCTTACAACGATTCATCGGAAGTAGCGGCTAGCGTGGATAACGAAAGTCCACGGATGCGCTATAAGTTTATCCAGAGTAAGGTTTTGGATAAGAACGAGGTATTTTTGCCCTTGTACGATGAAGTGTCCAAATTCACTGAAGAGCAATATGAAAAAATGAAGCCTTTGGTTTTGGAACAGGATATTCCAACCATTCAAAACCATATAGATTCAGGAGCGTTTACCTACGAAGATTTGGTGTTGTTCTATTTGCACAGAATCTATAAATATGAACTACCCAATAATACGACACTCAATACGGTAATCGCATTGAATCCCAATGTGCTGGAAGAAGCACGTCAACTGGATGAAAGCAAAGAGACCCACCACCTGATTTACGGTATGCCGATTTTATTGAAGGATAATATCGGAACAGCCGAAATGAAGACAACGGCCGGTGCCATCGCTCTAAAAGAAAATCAGACTGATGATGCGTTTATTGTTCAACGTCTGAAGCAAAAGGGGGCGTTAATATTAGGGAAGGCAAACCTTAGTGAGTGGGCCAATTTTATTTGTGGTGTATGCCCCAACGGACAAAGTGCCGTGGGCGGACAAACTTTGAACCCCTACGGTAGAAGAATTTTTGATACCGGAGGTTCCAGCGCAGGTAGTGGAACTTCTACCGCAGCCAATTATGCAGTGGGCGCTGTTGGAACAGAAACTTCTGGGAGTATACTTTCCCCATCGAGCCAAAGTTCCGTGGTAGGATTAAAACCAACCATTGGTTTATTGAGCCGTACAGGGATTGTACCAATATCGAGTACTCTGGACACGCCTGGCCCAATGACCAAAAATGTAACCGATAATGCCATTCTCTTGGATGCGATGTTGGGCAAGGACGAAGCCGATTATAAATCGGTAAGTGCAGAACCCGGAATTTTATCTTCTTGGATGAATCCCGAACCGCTTAAAGAAATCCGTCTTGGTGCGATGAAGAACTTAATGGAGCGAGATTCCATTTATGCTACCAATGTGGAAGCTTTGCGAGAAGCAGGTGCTCAAATCGTTGAATTTGAATCAGAAGATATTCCTTTGGAAGGATTCACCACCTTGTTGAACTTGGATATGGAGCAAGATTTACCAGCCTATTTGAAGTCTCAGGTAAAAGATAGGGATGTTGTTAAAGTTGAATCTGTAGAGGATGTGGTAAGATTCAACCGGCAAGATTCTCTGGTTAGGATACCCTATGGACAAGCTCGTTTTGATGGTATCTTGGCAGATTCGACCACTGTAGAACAATTTGAAAAAATAAAAAAAGATTTAAAAGAATCGGGAAGAGCCTTCTTCAAAATAATGGAAGACAAGCAGCTAGATGCCGTTTTGAGCATCAATAATTATCATGCAGGCTATGCCGCTGTGGCAGAATATCCTGCTTTGGCCGTTCCGATGGGTTACAAAACTGATGGCGAGCCCGAAAGCTTGACCTTTATCGGAAAACCATTTTCAGAAGCACACTTGCTGCGCATTGGAAAGGCATTTGAAGAGCTGACCAAGGCTCGAAAAATTCCAGAGGGGTATCAGAATTAATAAGTTTGGTATAGCTTTCTAGTCTCAATAAGAGTTCCTTCTTCTAAAATTATACGCTGAAGTTATTGAAATGCTTTGTGTTATTGTATTTTTGCACTCCATTTTAAGGAACTATGCGCACAAAATCGCTCAAAAAGAATAAAATCAATGTAGTAACCTTGGGTTGTAGCAAAAATGTCTACGATTCCGAAGTGTTGATGGGACAATTACGTGCCAACAATAAAGAGGTAGCTCATGAAGAGGAAGGCAATGTTGTGGTGATCAACACCTGTGGATTTATTGCCAATGCAAAAGAGGAAAGCGTCAACACTATTTTGGATTATGTGCAGCGTAAGGAAGCTGGCGATGTGGACAAGGTTTTTGTGACAGGATGTTTGAGCGAGCGTTACAAGCCAGATTTGGAGAAAGAGATTCCTAATGTGGACGCGTATTTTGGTACCAGTGACCTTCCTAATTTGTTGAAAGCATTGGGTGCCGATTATAAGCACGAGTTGATAGGGGAACGTTTGACTACTACACCCAAAAACTATGCTTATCTTAAAATTGCTGAAGGTTGTGATCGACCTTGCTCTTTTTGTGCAATTCCTTTAATGCGCGGTAAACATAAGAGCACGCCGATTGAAGATTTGGTGGCGGAAGCTGAAAAATTGGCTGCAAATGGTGTAAAAGAACTGATTTTGATTGCTCAGGACCTTACCTATTACGGTCTTGACCTTTATAAGAAAAGAAATTTGGCAGAATTGCTTCAAGCCTTGGCCAAAGTTGAGGGGATTGAATGGATTCGTCTGCACTATGCTTTTCCAACAGGTTTCCCAATGGATGTTTTAGAGGTGATGCGCAACGAGCCCAAGATTTGTAATTATATTGATATCCCACTTCAGCATATTTCGGATTCCATACTTAAAAGTATGCGTCGAGGTACCACGCAGGCCAAGACGACCAAGTTGTTGCAAGATTTTAGGGAAGCCGTACCCGAAATGGCCATTAGAACTACATTGATTGTTGGTTATCCTGGTGAAACCGAAGCGGATTTTGAGACCTTGAAACAATGGGTGAAAGAAATGCGCATTGAGCGTTTGGGTTGTTTTACCTACAGTCACGAGGAGAATACCCATGCCTATAATTTGGAGGACGATGTTCCCGAAGAAGTGAAGCAGGAAAGAGCCAACAGCATCATGGAAGTTCAATCCCAAATTTCTTGGGAACTGAACCAAGAGAAAATCGGTGGAACCTTCCGTTGTATTATCGATAGGAAAGAAGGGAACCATTTTGTGGGTCGTACTGAATTTGATTCCCCCGATGTGGACAACGAAGTACTTATTGATGCCACCAAATACTACGTTAAAATTGGTGACTTCGTGAACATTAAAATCACGGATGCTTCGGACTATGATTTGTTTGGGGAGCCAGCCTAAGTTTTAGTTAGAGACAACACTTTACTTTTTTATTATTTTTCAAAGCACAGTCGCCAATATCCATACATAGGTGACCGTAGGTGTTTACATTGGTTTTAACCCTTCTTAAAATTGATGTGACTTAAAGTGTTTCAAGCACTTAAAATCTATTTTGTAACTTTTTCCATTTCTCAAAACTGACATCGGTCATGGTATATAGGATTAGTGTTGGGTACTTTTAGTATTTCAAAATGAAAACTTTAATGTTTGAATTCCAATTTTTGATTCCAATCACTTATAAGAAACAACAATTATGTACAATTAACTATAATAACTATGAACCAAAATCAGAATAAACTGAAAGCAAGTGTTACCCTGCTTCGAATTTTTATAGGGTGGCACTTTTTATTTGAGGGTGTGGTGAAGATGTACAATCCTGAATGGACATCCTTTGGGTATCTGGCCACCGCACAAGGACCATTTGAAGGGTTTTTTACGATGCTGATAGGAGATGCAACCATTGGCTGGGTGGATACTTTGAACATAATAGCACTTATGGTAGTGGGCGTAACCTTTACCTTGGGAATTTTTGAGCGTATCGGAGCCATTGTGGGCGTCGGTCTATTGGCGCTTTATTTTCTGGCGCATCCACCGTTCCCCGGTTTAGCACAAATGAACGTGGAGGGAAACTATTGGTTGGTCAATAAAAACCTAATTGAACTTGTAGCTATAATTGTGATTTATCAACTACCTACGGGCGCATACTTTGGCCTTGATTATCTTAGGAAGAACAAACTTAAAACTCAGGAACAATGAAATGGACTAGAAGAGACCTTTTAATAGGATTGGGAGGCTTGCCCGTACTTGGAGCTGTATGGTGGGCTGGGGCCGCAACTGCTGTTGGGTCAAGAAACAAACGCTCGGAAATATTGGAACAACTCAATATAAAACCCTCATTGCCACCTGCGGTTCCTGGAATAGGAGGGGACCCTGTTCGTATAGGTGTAATAGGTTTTGGTATTCGAGGCGAACAATTAACAAGAGCCCTGGGTTTTGCTACCGACGAATGGAAAGAAGAAATGCGTTTGGCGGCCGAAGAAGACCCCAACAATAAAAGATTGGAAGATTTTGAAGCACAAGAACGACTCAATGTGAAACTGGTGGGTATTTGCGAT
This sequence comes from Flagellimonas lutimaris, assembly GCF_051494225.1. GTDB lineage: Bacteria > Bacteroidota > Bacteroidia > Flavobacteriales > Flavobacteriaceae > Flagellimonas > Flagellimonas lutimaris_A. Next base: position 40,201 of record NZ_JBNPYE010000013.1, read on the forward strand.
GTGTTCGATGTACGAGCAGAAAAGTTTATCAATTCCTTCTCTACAGATGATAATAAGATTAAAAGATACCTGACCTATAAGGACATGATTCAAAGCGGTGAGGTGGATGCCGTGGTAATTGCTACGCCAGACCATTGGCACGCTCCAATATCCATAGAAGCTTTGAACAACAATGTGCACGTTTATGTCGAAAAACCTATGACTCACACCGTTAGTGAGACCTATACGTTGCGTGAGGCTGCTCAAAAATCAGATGCGGTTTTTGCCGTAGGTCACCAGCATAGACAAACATTGAGTTTCAGTACCGCCCGTGATATTGTGGAGAAGGGAACGCTCGGTCATGTTTCCTTGATTCAAACAAATACCAATAGAAACGATGATAATGGTGCTTGGAACTACGATATCCACGAAAAAGCTAGTCCCGAGACCATCGATTGGGAGCAATTCCTCGGCTCTGCACCAAAAGTACCTTTCAATAAAAATCATTTTTTCAGATGGCGTAAATGGTGGGCCTACGGCTCTGGACTTTCTGGAGATTTGTTGACCCACGATTACGACCGTTTGAACTGTGTGCTCAATATGGGCATTCCCTCATCGGTAAGTGCTTCAGGTGGAATTTACACCCATAACGATGGTAGAAATGTTCCCGATGTGATACAAGTGAACATGGAATTTCCGGATTTCAGTACAGGAAGCAGTCAAGCCAAGGGCAAAGAAAAAGGTATGACCTTCTGCTATAGTGCTACTTTGGGCAACGGGTTCAACAGACCTACGATTTTAATGGGGCACGATGCAACCATGGAACTGGGCAATAGATTGACCGTATGGCCTGATGGTGCATCTACCCGATATGCCGATATGCTGGAAGCTGAAAAAATGAGGCCCAATGTGCCTATCTATCAATATGACCCTGCAGCAAATGCAACGGATGCTGTTTCATCTGCGACATCGCAATACTTTGCGGACAAGGGGCTTATGTGGACCTATATTGATGGGGTTCGTGTAGATTCCACCTTCCTACATATGCGTGAGTGGTTGAGTGTCATAAAAAATGGAGGAAATGTAAGTTGCGGTATCAAAGAAGGTTTTGATGAAGCTATTTCGGCGCACATGGCCGGTTTGTCATGGAAACTGGGTAGAAAAATAGAATATGACCCAACAAGTCAAACGTTAAAACCTATTGAGGGCATTGATTTTGATCAGGTTCTCTTAGCAAACGGAACTTGGAACGTGCAACCAGAAATGATTGGATAAAATTTCATGATCGTAAATGATTCTAGTCCAGAAAATGGAATGTTGCCCCAAGGAAATTTGATTTCCAAGGGTGACGTCCCATTTTTTGGGTATGGATTATTTATATTTCTTTGTTGAAAACCTGGCCACGATGCGGTTTTAGAATACTTCGTACCTCGTTCAATTCAAACTCGGCGACTACCAAATAAGCTATACTATGCGTGGAGCTAAAGTGATCCACGCCAGCAAGGTCGTATTTTAGTTCTTCGACCTCAACAAATTCTTTTAAGTGTTTCAAGTAGTGTTCGGCAGTATGGGCTGCGGTCGGGCCTCTAAAATCCCAAATAATCTTAATTTTTCTATCCAAAAGTTTTTCCATGTTTTTATGAGTCGGTTACAGATTTACCGGTTTCAGCGAAGGTTTTAAAATCTTGCATGTATTTTAAGGATTGTTTCTTGAAAGTTCCGGGCATTAAAAGCCCCATCAGTTTCATGCCAAATCCAGTAAATTGAAATTCGGATTCGGAAATCCAACGGGTTGTGTCACCTTCTTCCTTAAAATAGTTTTTTTGAATGTTATGTACGCCTTTGGTGTCGTATGTTGTAAACAATTCCTCTGGAAGGTTTCTTTTGATGATGGTCTCTACCATATTCATTTCCCTTTTGCCCATCTTGTACTGAAGACTCATTTGTGCTCCATCCTGTTCAGGATTTTTGGATAGTTGTTCATACTTAACAAGACCTCTTTGCCAATGCTTCATGTTATCTGGGTTATCCATTTTTATAATGAATTCCTCCCGTGGGATATCAACAACAATTTCGCAGGCGTACTTCATGTATTGATTGGTTTTGCACTAATGTAGTAATTTCTGGTCATCTAAATGTGTCCAAAAAATTCTGTTAATGAAATTAGAACCTTCTTGTAGGGCATTTTGTAATTGTTATTTTTGCGAAATGCTTAAGCTCCAAAAAAATACGTTTTTCCTACTTTGCATTTTTTTTGCAATCCTTATTTCTTCTTGTGAAGGTATGTTTAACAAGGATGAAGAAAAGGAACCCTTGGCAAGGGTAGACGACACTTATCTCTATAAGGAAGATATTGCTTCCCTGATCAGAGATGACATGACTGCGGAGGACAGTACCATATTTGTGACCAATTATATTAATAATTGGGCATCGAAACAGTTATTGTTATCCAAGTCAAAAATAAATCTACCAGAAGAAAAACTAGCGGAATTTGACCGATTGGTGTCCGATTACCGTAAAGATTTATATACAAGGGCGTATATAGAGGCTTTGGTGAATCAATCCCAAGATACAGCTGTTACCAAAAGTCAGCTTGAAGAATTTTACGAACGTGAAAAGGAAAACTTCAAACTGAATGAAAAATTGGTGCAGTTGAGGTTTGTGGGCATGTCGGAACAGTTTTTGGATAGGGATGGCGTAGAAGCCAAAATCAAGAACTGGGATGATTCGGATAAAAAGTATCTGGATTCCATTGCAGTACAATTTAAAAAGATCCACTTTAACGATTCCATATGGGTAAGTGCTTCACGGGTAATAGAGGAAATTCCTCCATTGACCCAGGCAAATGAAAAAACCCACTTAAAAAAATCACAATTTTTTGAGTTACAAGATTCGTTAGAGGTATATTTGGGCTTGGTGACCAATGTATTGGAAGTCAATGAAACAGCTCCGTTCGATTATGTGGAGCCAGATATCAAGCAATTGATTTTGAACAGGAGACGATTGAATTACGTTAGAAAATTGGAAACCGAAATTATTGATGAAGCTATTAAGAAGAATGAATTTGAGGTTTATGATAAAGAAAAATAAGGGACTTTTCATTGCATTTATTGCAATGATGGGAATGGTCCAAGCACAGGAAACCGATGAGGCTATGGGCGTGAAAGATTCCACAAGCACGACCAAAAAAGTGAAATTGGACGGTATTGCCGCAGTAGTAGGGGATTATGTGATCTTGGAGTCGGATATTGATAAAACCTTGATCGACCTTAAAAACCAAGGTGCATCAACAGAAGATATTACCCGTTGCAGTCTCTTGGGTAAACTTATGGAAGATAGACTGTATGCCCACCAAGCCGTACAGGATAGTTTGTTGGTTTCCGATGATATGGTAAATGCCCAAAGTGATCGACAGATTCAGCAGTTGACACAACAAATTGGAAGTGTTGAAAAGATGTTGAGTTACTACAAAAAGGCGGATATGGAAAGTTTCCGTGAAGAGCTTTTTGAAATCAACAAATTGCGCATGCTTTCCGAAAAAATGCAGAGCAAGATTGTTGAGGAAATTGAAGTGACTCCAGAAGAAGTTCGTCAATTTTTTTCAAAGATACCTGAGGACGAAAGACCGGTTTTTGGAGCAGAATTGGAAATAGCCCAAATCGTTAAGCAGCCCGTAGCTCCAGAAGAGGAGAAGCAAAAGGTAATCAACCAATTAAAGGAGATTCGACAGGATGTTTTGGAGAATGAATCCAGTTTTAAGGTTAAAGCTATCCTGTATACCGAGGATCCAGCTTCAAGGCCAAATGGAGGTTTTTATAGCATCACCAAAGAGACAGGGTTTGTAAAAGAGTTTAAGGATGTGGCCTTTAGCCTTAGGGAAGGAGAGATTTCTGAGCCATTTGAAACTATTTTTGGGTATCATATCATTTTTGTTGAAAAGGTTAGAGGACAGGAACGAGATATTCGTCATATACTCATGATACCTGATGTTCCACAAAGTGCCATTGATAAGGCGACTCAAGAACTCGATACCATCCGTCAACAGGTTTTGGACGGTAAATACACCTTTGCCGAAGCAGCCTTGAACTTTTCTGATGAAAAGGAAACCAAATTTGATGGTGGATTATTGCGTAACCCTATCAATTTTGATTCCCGTTTTGAACTTACCAAAATGGATCCGACCCTATATAATCAAGTTAGAAATCTAAAGGACGGAGAGATATCCCGACCTATTCGTGAAGATGATCAAAGAGGAGGGCCTCCCAAGTTCAAGATCATGAAGATTTCCAACCGTTACGATGAGCACGAGGCGGACTTTGCCAAAGATTATATGAAAATCCAAGAATTGGCACTTAGAGAAAAGCAGTTCAAGGCCATAAAGGAATGGATGGACAATCATATTGATGACACATACATTCATGTAGATCCAGAGAGCAGAAGCTGCGATTTTGCAAACAATTGGGTAAAGCAATAAATGTATGTCGGATGTAGTTGCGGTTGAGAATCTGGTAAAAAAGCACCAAGAGTTAAAAAAAGAGATAGCCAAGGTCATTGTTGGCCAAGAAGAGGTGATCGAACAAATACTACTATCCATTTACACGGGAGGACATTCCCTTTTGATTGGGGTACCGGGTTTGGCAAAAACCTTAATGGTCAATACCATTGCGCAAACTTTGGGACTTGATTTTAAAAGAATACAATTTACGCCCGACTTGATGCCCAGCGATATTTTGGGAAGCGAAGTGTTGGACCAAAACCGCAATTTTAAATTTATAAAAGGGCCGGTTTTTGGGAACATTATTCTGGCGGATGAGATAAACAGAACACCACCCAAAACCCAAGCTGCACTGTTGGAGGCCATGCAGGAAAGAGCGGTGACCATCGCAGGGAAACAGTATAAGCTAAACCTACCTTACTTTGTCTTGGCCACCCAAAACCCAATAGAGCAAGAAGGTACTTATCCATTGCCAGAAGCCCAATTGGACCGTTTTATGTTTGCCATCCAGTTAAAATACCCTTCTATAGAAGAAGAAATCCAAGTGGTGAAATCCACCACTACGGATGATGAAGTCCAAATAAATTCACTCTTCAATGCAGAAGAAATTATTGAAGTACAGCATTTGGTCAGGCGAATTCCTGTACCGGATAATGTAGTGGATTATGCGGTAAGATTGGTAAATAGAACAAGACCTGATCAAGAAGGAGCTTCTGATTACGTAAAAAATTATATTGATTGGGGAGCTGGACCAAGAGCATCACAGAACTTGGTTTTAGCAGCCAAGGCACATGCTGCCATCCATGGAAAGTTCTCTCCGGACATCGAGGATGTTAAAGCAGTTTCCTTGGGAATTCTTCGCCACAGGATACTAAAGAACTACAAAGCAGAAGCTGAAGGTATCACAGAGGAAAAAATTATCACGGAATTGTTATAAAAAAATGAGAAAATCAACACTTATTTAGTGTGATTCTAATTCCAAATTACTGCACGATTTAGTAAATTTACCGAATTACGAAAATCTTAAAAACTCAATTGTATAATGGCATTTGATATAGACATGATTAAGGGTGTTTACGCTTCCATGGGGGAACGTGTAGAAAAAGCCCGTGAATTGGTAGGTAAGCCCCTGACACTTTCCGAAAAGATTTTATACTCCCATCTTTGGGACGGTAAACCTGAAAAAGCCTTTGTAAGAGGTAAGGATTACGTTGATTTTGCCCCAGATAGAATTGCTTGCCAAGATGCAACGGCACAAATGGCTTTGCTTCAGTTTATGCAAGCTGGTAAAGATAAAGTAGCAGTGCCTACCACGGTTCACTGTGATCACTTGATTCAAGCTAAAGATGGTGCTGCGGCAGATTTAAAGCATGCCAACGAAACCAGTAAAGAGGTGTTTGATTTCTTGGGATCTGTATCCAACAAATATGGTATTGGATTTTGGAAACCAGGCGCTGGTATTATCCACCAAGTAGTATTGGAAAACTATGCGTTTCCAGGAGGTATGATGATTGGAACCGATTCTCACACCGTAAACGCTGGTGGTTTGGGAATGGTCGCTATTGGTGTAGGAGGAGCAGATGCCGTGGATGTAATGGCCGGAATGGCATGGGAGCTTAAATTTCCCAAGTTGATCGGTGTTAAATTGACCGGTAAACTTTCCGGTTGGACAGCCCCTAAGGACGTTATCTTGAAAGTAGCTGAAATTCTTACCGTAAAAGGTGGAACAGGAGCTATTGTAGAATATTTTGGCCCTGGTGCAACATCTATGTCGTGTACAGGTAAAGGAACTATTTGTAATATGGGCGCTGAAATTGGGGCAACAACTTCAACTTTCGGTTATGATGAATCCATGGAGCGTTACCTAAGGGCTACGGATAGAGAAGATGTTGCTGATGAAGCAAACAAAGTAAAGGAACATTTGACCGCTGATGCAGAGGTGTACGCCAACCCAGAGCAATATTTTGATCAGGTTATCGAAATCAACCTTTCAGAATTGAAACCTTTACTAAACGGTCCATTTACCCCGGATTTGGCTACGGAAGTAGGAACAATGACGGATAAAGCTACCGAAAATGGTTGGCCTTTGGCCGTTGAGTGGGGATTGATAGGTTCTTGTACCAACTCTTCTTATGAAGATTTGTCGAGAGCGTCTTCCATTGCACAACAAGCTTTGGACAAAAAATTAAAAACAAAAGCTGAATTTGGTATCAACCCAGGTTCGGAACAAGTAAGATATACCACCGAGCGTGACGGTATTCTGGAGATATTTGAAAAATTGGATGCCAAAATCTTTACCAATGCCTGTGGACCTTGTATTGGTCAGTGGGGACGTTATGAAGATCCAAAGAACGCTCCAAAAAACAGTATTGTACACTCTTTCAACCGAAACTTTGCAAAGCGTGCCGACGGTAACCCGAATACACACGCATTTGTAGCTTCACCAGAAATGACTGCTGCCATTGCCATTGCAGGTCGTTTGGACTTCAACCCGTTGACCGATAAGTTGATTAACGAAGATGGCGAAGAAGTAATGTTGGATGAGCCAACAGGATGGGAGTTGCCACCAAAAGGTTTTGAAGTTAAGGAAAATGGTTACGAAGACCCACTTGAAGACGGAAGTGGAGTAGAGGTTAAAGTAGCTCCAGACTCTGAAAGATTGCAATTATTGGAGCCTTTCGTACCGATTAAGGCAAGTGATCTTCAAGGAATGAAATTGTTGATCAAAGCCTTTGGGAAGTGTACAACAGACCACATTTCTATGGCAGGGCCATGGTTACGTTTTAGAGGTCATTTGGATAACATTGCCAACAATACTTTGATTGGAGCGGTAAATGCCTTCAATCAAAAAACCAATTTCGTTAAAAACCAGTTGACAGGGGAGTACGGAGGTGTTCCGGATACGCAACGTGAATATAAGAAAGAAGGAATCAAAACAGTTGTTGTGGGAGACCACAACTATGGAGAAGGGTCGTCAAGAGAACATGCAGCTATGCAGCCAAGACATTTGGGTGTTGCTGTTGTAATTGTAAAATCTTTTGCAAGGATTCACGAAACCAACTTGAAGAAACAAGGAATGTTGGCCTTGACCTTTGCCAATGAAGATGATTATGATTTGATTCAGGAAGACGATACATTCAACATTGTTGATGCGGCAGCGTTTGCTCCGGACAAACCTTTGACACTTGAAGTGGTGCATGCCGATGGAAGTAAGGATACCATTATGGCAAACCATTCGTACAATGATGCTCAAATCAAGTGGTTCAACGAAGGTTCAGCCTTGAACTTGATCAAGAAACAGAATGCTTAATAGTATCTAAAATAATCTGTAAAAGACTCCTGATGTTGTTTAAGATGTCAGGAGTTTTTAATTTTTGATAAATAATTTTCAATGAAGATTAATAAAAAGACCATTCTCAATGTAGTATTGATTCTTTTTGTCCTATCATTTTTTGTGACCCCTATTGGTTACTACGGGAAAATATGGTTGAATAGAGTGTTTGCATTTTCTCCTGAAGTCATCGAAAAAAACGAGCAGAAAAAAATCACCGATTACGATTGGAAACTAAAGGACGAGGAATGGAACTTTTTCAACTTTGAAAAATCCAAGGGCAATGTAATCTTGATTAATCTTTGGGCGTCATGGCGCTTGCCTTCAGAAGCCGAACTTGCAAGTATTCAAGAGTTATACGACAAATATAAAGGCAGAATTGATTTCTATATCATCACCAATGAAGAGAGGGAACCAGTTGAAGCTTTTATTGATGAACATGATTTTACATTTCCTGTAACGTATTTGATCATAGGCGAAAAAATGCCCATTGACGCTAGTGAGGTACCTGCTTCCTATTTGATTGATAAATCGGGAAACATTGTGATTCATGAAGAAGGGATTTCTGATTGGAGCACTAGAAAAGTATATAAACTATTGGATGAATTAATTGCGGAATGAAAATTACTAAGGAACAGATTAGCAATGGAATATGGGTTTTGGCCATTGTCCTTATACTATTTACGCCTCTGGGTTTTTATCCACGAGTATGGGTCAATAAAATCGTGGCGACCGTGCTAAGTCCAAGCACCATTGACAAGGACGAACAAGCCACTTTGAAAGATTACAACTGGAACCTTGTTGATTTGGATGGAAACCAATCAAATTTAGGATCAAAGCAAGGAGAAGTTATAGTAATCAATGTTTGGGCAACTTGGTGTCCTCCATGTGTTGCCGAGCTACCAGGCTTTGTGGATTTATATGCCGATTATAAGAACAAAGTTACTTTTGCTTTTGTAGCCAATGATGATAGGCAAAAAGTAGAAACGTTTCTAGAGAAAAAAGGGTACGATTTGCCCGTTTATTTTCAAGCCTCACAAACACCTAAAGAATTGCAAAGTGGAAGCATTCCTGTGACCTTTATTCTTGATAAGCAAGGTAATATTGTGGTTGACAAAACAGGTGCGGCCAATTGGAATTCTGATAAAACCAGAAATCTATTGGACAAGTTGATGGCGGAATAGCTATTTTTTCTTAAAGTACTTAAAAGGAACCACCAACATACCAAAGCACTCCCCGTCTTCTTTTCCTAGGTGTTTATGATGCATTTTGTGAGCTCTACGGACACCCCGGGCATATCGATTATTAGCACTCCTAAAAATTTTGAAGCGTTGGTGAATAAATATATCATGAACCGTGAAATAGGCGATACCATAGGCCAAGATTCCAAACCCTAGGGGCCATCCGTACCAAAAAGAAGTGTAACTGCCCAAATAGAACAGTGTCATGCTCACAATAGCATAAAAGATAAAGAACGCGTCGTTTCGCTCGAACCAAGAGTCGTGGTCCTTTTTATGATGGTCTTTGTGGAGACTCCATAAGAAACCATGCATTACATATTTATGCGTAAACCACGCCATAAACTCCATAAAACAAAAGGTTGCCAAAAATATCAATATCCAAAGAGCTACTTTCATTGTACCAATTGTAATTTATAATTAACATAAGATTGCGCCAACAGACCAAATTTTTGGTAGTTAGATACACGAATCCTGGTGTTTTTAATTTCTAAAGGCGGTGTACTCTGCAGTTTTTGAAGCAGTTTTTTATAATATCGGTAAGCAGTATAAACTCCAAATTTTGCTTGTTCTGGCAGTTGGACTATTCCTGAATATCCAAGCGCAAAATCAGCTTTAATTTCATTTACAATACGCTTTTTGGACTGTTCATCCAGCTCCATTAAATTGGTGTTGGGGAAATAAGTTCGATTCAAACCCTCGTAATCTGCCTTTAAATCCCGTAAAAAATTTACTTTTTGGAAAGCAGAGCCCAGGGCCATTGCGGATTCTTTTAGTTCCTCATATTTTCCCTTGTCGCCTTTTACAAATACGCAAAGACACATCAATCCAACAACGTCTGCTGAGCCATAGATGTACTCTCGGTACTCATCAAAAGTCTCGTAATTCTTCTTGGTCAGATCCATTCGCATGCTTTTCATGAACGACTCAACAAGGTGGTGGGGAATATCATATTTATGATAGGTATGCTGAAAGGAATTTAAAATAGGGTTTAAGCTTATTTTATCTTCAATGGCCTTCTCCATATCCCTTTCAAAATCGTTAAAGAGTTTGGTCTTGTTGTAATCGTGAAAGCTGTCCACAATTTCATCGGCAAAACGGACAAATCCATAAATATTGTAAATATCTGCCCTAATGGAAGGAGCCAACATTTTGGTGGCCAACGAAAATGAGGTACTGTAAGATTGGGTCACAACCTTACTACAGTGGTAAGAAACATCATCAAAAATAGTTTTCATCGTTTTACTTCTTTAAGGATTAAATCAGCCACCAGTTTACCGGATATAAGAGATGGTGGGACCCCTGGGCCGGGAACGGTCAACTGACCGGTAAAGAACAAGTTTTTTACCTTGCTACTTTTGAGGTTAGGTCTTAAAAAGGCGGTTTGACGTAATGTATTGGCCAAACCATAGGCATTTCCTTTATAGGAATTATACTGCTCAACAAAATCGTTTACGCAGAAGCTTTCCTTAAAAATTACTGAATTTTTTACAGATTGATGGGTTAATTTTTCAAATCGGTCCATCACAATGTCAAAATACTGGTCTCTTAGTTGTGGAGTGTCTTCCAATCCAGGAGCAATCGGAACCAAGAAAAAGCCGGTTTCTTTCCCATTTGGTGCCATTGATGCATCCGTTACGGATGGAAAATTGGCGTAAAACAATGGATTGCTAGGCCATTGTGGGTTATCGTAGATTTCTTGGGCGTGTTTTTCAAAATCGGTATCAAAGAACAGATTATGATGTTCGATGTTTTTTAGCTTTTCGTCAAAGCCTATATAAAACAACAATGAGGAAGGAGCGTAGGTTTTTTTGTCCCAATAGTCCTCCGAATATTGTCGGTATTTTTTATCGAGTAAAGTCTCTGAGTGATGGTAATCTGCGCCGCTCACCACATAATCCCCTAAATGATTCTTTCCTTGACTCCGAATGCCCAAAATTTCCCCGTCCGAAACCAAAATATGAGTTGCTGGACTATCAGTGTGTATGGTTACACCCAATTCTTCGGCCACGCTTTTCATGGCTTTGATGATTTCGTACATACCACCCTTTGGATGCCATGTGCCCAAACCAAAGTCTGCAAAATTCATAAAGTTGTAGAAAGATGGTGTCTTACTCGGTTTAGCTCCCAAGAAAAGTACGGGAAATTCTAAGGTGGATATCAGTTTTGGGTTTTTGAACCTTTTGCGAACCTGCTGACTAATAGTTTTAAAAAATTGGTCGACCTTTAAAACGGTTTCCTTGGTCACAAGCTCTAAAGGGGAAAGCCCGGGACGCAGTACAACTTTGTTAATGGCGATATCGTAATTTTTCTGGGCTTCGCTTATAAATTGCTGTAGATGTTTACTGCTTCCAGATTCAATACGTTCGAACTCGGCACATATGGTTTCCATACAATCACCAATGGTGATAACATCATCCTCAAAGAAAATTTTATAGGCGGGATTCAACTTGTCCAGCTGGTAGTAATCGGAGGTCTTTTTATTAAAATCGGCAAAGAATTTATCAAAAATATCGGGCATCCAATACCAACTGGGGCCAATATCAAAAGTAAAGCCATCCTTAATCAACTGTCTGGCCCTACCTCCTACGGTATCATTTTTTTCGAACATCTCCACTTCATAGCCCGCTTTCGCCAAATAGCAAGAGGCAGATAGAGATGAGAAACCAGAACCAATGACGATTACTTTTTTCATTTGGGATTAAAGTGATTCTATTAGTTGATTAATAGATTTAAATATTTTGATGGCTCCAAGAGGCTTATCTTCACCAACTTCTTGGATTTGACTACCCAATACATAAAGTTTGGACCCTGATGATTTTTTCAATAGGTCACTGAATCGGTCAAAGTAATCATCAATGTCATCTTTGGTGGGTGATACGGTGAAGTAGGAAACAAACCTTATGTTACCGTAGTATTTAAGTAAGTCCTCAAGACTTTCTACGGGCATGGTCTGACCTAAATATATGGTTTTATAACCGTGCAATGCCAGTTGGTAATTGATGTAGAGCAATCCCAACTCGTGTATCTCATTCTCTGGGAGAAAGAGCACATAAACCTCGTCCTTTTTGGTCGGAGCCTCAAATTGAAGCTTTTCGGTATGGATGTATATTTTTTGTTTTATAAGATTGGATATAAAATGCTCGTGGGCAGGACTTATGGTATTCGTTTGCCACAACAAGCCAAGTTCGTTCAATAGGGGTAAAAAGACCTCGTTGAAGATTTGAGTGAACGATTTATCTTCCATGAGTTCGTTGTAGGTGCTCAAGAATAAGGATTGATCAAAATTGAGCATTGCAAGTTTGAAGGAATTGAGCGCGTGGCTCTTTTCACTTTTCTCAGAAATGATTTCGTTCACCAAAGCGGGGATTTTTTCATCACCCAACTTGGCAATTTTAGAAATTTTGTACCCATTGTTGTATAGAAGGGTAACGTTCAACAGCTTTTGAAGACTTTCAAGATTATAGGTGCGAATGTTGGTATCTGTTCGTTCTGGACTAAACAAATTATATCGCTTTTCCCAAATTCGGATGGTATGGGCCTTTATACCGGAAAGGTTTTCCATATCGCGAATACTAAAAGAAGTTTTTACGTTGTTCATCTTTTTTAATTAAACGTTAAACAAATTTACGATTTAAAAGATGCCGTCCTAGTTTTTTATCATAAAATTTGGATTCTTCCTTATAAAAATCAGTGTTTTGCGAAAAGATTTGGGGATTTTTCAGGGAGTGTATAAAACAAAAAAACCGCAATTTCTTGCGGTTTTCTTTTGTGCCCACGACTGGAGTCGAACCAGCACGTCCTTACGAACACTACCCCCTCAAGGTAGCGTGTCTACCAATTCCACCACGTGGGCCTTCGGAATTTTAGGTGTGCAAATATAATTTTTTTGCCCAAAACGACAGGACTTAAAACGGTATTTTATGATTAGTCAAATGTCTTTGATTTTTTAATTGAATTATTTTTTGCTTTATAACCATGGCCCTCATATAAAATGATAATTTACTTCTATTGGGAGGTGGATTAAATCCCTTAGTTTTGTGTTGTATTTCTTCAATTGAAAACTATGGATAAGAACTTAGGGCGTATACTTTACAACTATTTGATTGATACGGGAATGGCCGAGAGGTTGGCTGCATATATCAATTTATTTGTGTTGGCTGTTGTGGTCCTTGTACTTGTTTTATTGTTAGATGTCCTTGTTTGGAAAATACTGCGCGGGCTATCGGTAAGGTTGGCCAGAAAATCCAAAAATAATTTTGACAATTTTTTGGTAGCCCACCGAGTTCCACGTTATATGGCCCATGTAATACCCCTGACCGTATTGCTTGAGTTTGTTCCAGTGGCCTTTGCAGATTTTGATTATGCTGGGATCATTGCATTAAAGACCATTAAGATACTTTTCGTTTTTTTGATTTTAATCATCCTTCGGAAGTTTTTTAAAAGTGTCAATGGTTATCTAAGAACCCGTCCCAAGTTCAAGGACAAGCCAATAAATAGTTATGTACAAGTGTTTATGATCTTCGCTTGGATTGTTGGAACACTTACCATTTTCGCTATTGTTACCGATACCACGGTATGGAAATTTTTTACCGCGTTGGGGGCTGCCTCGGCTGTAGTATTGCTCATTTTTAAAGATTCAATTTTGGGATTTGTGGCCAGCATTCAGGTTACCATTAATGATATGGTCCGTATTGGGGATTGGATTACGTTTGAAAAGTATGGGGCCGACGGAGATGTAGTCGAGATAAGCCTGGCCACTGTAAAAGTTCAGAACTTTGATATGACCACCACCACAATACCCACCTATGCCCTGATTTCCGATTCTTTTAAAAACTGGCGTAGTATGCAGGTTTCGGGTGGTCGACGGATAAAAAGGTCATTGGTTATCCGTCAAAATAGTATCAGGTTTTTAACGGACGAAGACATAGAGGGGTTAAAAAAAATATTGTTAGTAGAAGCTTATCTCACTAATAGAAGTGAACAGATTAATTCCTACAACGAATCAAACCATATTAATAAGGAACTATTGGTTAATGGAAGAAACCTGACCAACTTGGGGGTATTCCGAAAATATGTGACCAGTTATTTGGAAAATCATTCAGCCATCAACAAGAAGATGACCTTGATGGTTAGGCAATTACAGCCTACATCGCAAGGTATTCCTTTGGAGATTTATGCATTTAGTTCCGACAAACGTTGGGAAAATTATGAATATGTAATGGCCGATATTTTTGATCATCTATTGGCTGCCTTGCCATACTTTTCCCTTGAGGTTTTTGAGTTGCCTGTTTCATTGGACTCCATGCATAAATAAAAAGTCTATGTCTTGAGTGATTTTGGGTAACTACATAGGTAACTTTACCCATGACATTTGTGGGTGACATAGAGTATAGATCCGTGTTAAAGATAACGGCCTTAAGATTTTAAAAATTCGTGTAACTATGCCCAGTATTTAGTTAGAAATTCAAAAAAATCCTTTTTAAGCTCAGCATAAATTTGACGTTGGGCTTCCATTTTCTTTCTGAAGCCAACATGCTTCTCTACCAAAGAGACATCCAAAGCCTCTTCACCGATTTTACTATGTTCGGCCATATTGGATTCGTGCTCTTCGATAGTTTCCTTAAGATCGTTTATGACCCCTTCGTGTAAAATAAATTCATTTTGATAATGTTCCAATTTGGCAAGCACTTTTCGGTCTTTATATCGACCAATAAGTTCACTCAATCGGCTCTTAAAAGTTTTTAGCTCATCTTTCCAAAATCCAAGCTCGCGTTCCCATTGTTTGTGTTCAAAATGGAGGTCCGAATCGTAAATCAATGTATTTTCCATGACTCTTTATTTTATATTCAAAAAGCCTGTAACCGCTTATTTGAATGGTTCTCTAAAATTGTTATTTCCAGGATTGAAATAATTTACCAGAAAGTTGGGGTTACTTGGTTTTTCAGTATCCTCACCCAATAATTTTTCACCTCTCTTACCCAAGAGTTTTTCAAGATCATCTTTGTCCACCACCTCTTTTTTTAATAGTAGTTGTGCTAAATTTTCCAACTCTTCTTTCTGTTGTAACAGTAAATTTTTGGTTCGATCGTAGGCGGACATGATTAAGTCACGTACTTCATGATCAATTTGTTTGGCCATATCCTCACTATAGGGTTTTCCAAGTAAGCGTTCGTTATCACCAGTGGAGTCATAAAAACTGATAGGGCCTATTTCATCATCCAAACCATAGTAGGACACCATGGTATAAGCTTGTTTGGTTACTTTTTCAAGATCGTCCAAGGCCCCGGAAGAGGGCTCTCCAAAGATTATTTCTTCCGCAGCCCTTCCACCAAGCGAGGCGCACAGCTGATCTATAAATTGCGATTTGGTTACAATTTGGCGCTCCTCCGGTAAATACCAGGCAGCTCCGAGCGATTTCCCACGAGGGATTATCGAAACCTTTACAAGGGAATCCACATGTTTTAGGTGCCAACTTGCAACGGCATGGCCGGCTTCGTGGTAGGCAACAATTTCTTTTTCTTTTGGAGAAATGATCTTGCTTTTACGCTCCATCCCCACAATGACCCGGTCTCTGGCGGCCATGAAATCCTCTTGCTCCACTTCGTTCTTTTTATTTCTTGCAGCAATTAGGGCTGCTTCATTACAAATGTTGGCAATGTCTGCTCCTGAAAAACCGGGGCTTAGTTTGGCCAATATTTCGATATCAACATTTTTTGAAAGTTTTAAAAGACGGATATGAACCTTGAAGATTTCAGCGCGTTCCGATTGGTTGGGCAGTTCCAGATAAATATGACGATCAAACCTTCCAGGGCGCAAAAGCGCCTTATCCAAAACATCGGGGCGGTTGGTAGCGGCCAAAACAATAACGCCCGTATTATCGCCAAAACCGTCCAATTCCGTAAGCAATTGGTTCAAGGTACTCTCGCGTTCATCATTGGCTTGGAATGCGTTTATCTTGCCTCGAGAACGACCAACAGCATCAATCTCATCAATAAAAATGATACTTGGTGCTTTTGCCTTCGCTTTTTTGAAGAGGTCTCGAACGCGTGAAGCTCCAACCCCAACAAACATTTCTACAAATTCGGACCCCGACATGGAGAAAAAGGGGACTTGCGCTTCACCTGCAACAGCTTTCGCCATTAAGGTTTTTCCTGTACCGGGTGGACCCACAAGCAAAACACCTTTCGGTATTTTGGCACCTAATCTGGTATAGTCTTCCGGGTTTTTAAGGAAATCCACAACTTCCATCACTTCGGCCTTCGCTTCTTTGAGTCCGGCAATATCATTAAATGTCACTTTGCTTTTGGTTCCCTTTTCGGTAAGTTTTGCGTTTGATTCACCAAAATTGAACATTGATTTACCACCGTTTCCACCACTCATTCGTCGGAACATGAACATCCAAATAAAAATGAAAAAAGCCAAGGGCAATAACCATGATAAAATAGTGAGGAAATTGGCCCTGGTTTCGTACCGTACATCAATTTTTTCAGATATATCTGCATCCTCTTGTGCACGTTGTAGTTTGTTTTCAAAACTTTCCACGGAACCAATGGTGATGTAATATTGTGGTCCCGAGTCAGAGGATAGCAACCTATCGTTGTCCCCCTTGATATCCGGGTCGTCCAAAAAACTTTTTTTAATGTATATCTGGGCGACTTCTTTATTGATAACCACAATTTTTTCAACAGCGTTTTTAGCCAATAAGGTGTCCTCCAGTTTGGACCAACCAATTTCTTTGGATGTACCAATGGAATTGTTGAAAAATGGGAAAACTAAAAGAAATAGAAGCAAAACCCAGTATAGCCAACTTATAGTACTTCTTCCTTTGGGAGTTTTTGGAGTTTTATCCATGTTCCCCCCATTGTTGTTGGTGGCGCTATCTTTGGAATTGGCAGACATTTTGTTTCCATTTACTTGTTCAAGTGATGATGTAACCCATAGTAATGGATTATCTCAAATCTAGCTTACAATACTTTCATTTGAAATGATTTAGGTCATTCATACTACCTTGAATTCCGTACCATAAATATTTGAAAACCCTATTGTTTTCCTAGAAGTGTTCCTGATTTAGGTCATAGGAGACCCTGATTCATAATTGTATTTTTAGAAATACCAAAGCAGTTGTCATGGACATTCTTCAGGATAAAAAATACGTTTCATTGGATACCCGTGATCCTATATGGGATAGGATATTCACAGTGGCTCCTTTGGTGGTCGTTGGGACAAAAGAAAAGGATGGTTATGACCTGGCTCCAAAACATATGGCCACCCCTCTTGGGTTCGGCAACTATTTTGGCTTTGTGTGCACCCCAAGGCATGGAACATATCAAAATGTAAAAAAAACTGGAGAATTCACAGTGAGCTTTCCTAAACCTGATCAAGTAACAACCACTTCCTTGAGCGCTTCGCCCAGAACGGAAGCATTGGCCAAATCACAACAAATTGTAGAAGCCTTGCCCTTGATCAAAGCAGCTTCCATGGATGCACCTTTGGTAAAGGATGCTTATTTGTACTTGGAATGTGACTTGTTCAAGATCATTGATGGTTTTGGTGAGAATAGCATCATAACGGGAAAAATAAAAGAGGCCTACGTGCACAATGATTATTTGAGGGTTTCGGAAAAAGACGAACAGGAACAATTAAAAAATAATCCGTTGCTGGCATACATTTCATACGGTCGTTTTGCCAAAATCGAAGAAACCTACAATTTTCCTTTTCCAAAAGATTTTAAAAGATGACTTCCAAGGTTACACATATTGCAGACGGCATCTTGAATCAACTCAAATCAAGGGAGAAAGAGATGTTGGATTTTTTGGAGGAGCTTGTTTCGTTGGAATCACCTTCACGTGACCCTAATTCTCAATATCAGATTTTAAAATTTATTGCAGAAGAGTTGAAGAGACTCGGTTTTTATACACTTCATGTACCAGGAAAAGAAACAGGTGGTTTTTTATATGCCAGACCTTTAAATAGGGATAAAAGCAAAGCTTCACAATTAATGATAGGTCATTGTGATACCGTTTGGGCACTCGATACGTTAAAAAAAATGCCATTGCGAAAAGATGGGCAAACCATGAGCGGGCCTGGAATTTACGATATGAAAGCGGGACTCGCCCAAATCATATTTGCCTTGAAGGCCATTGATGCATTGAATCTGACCTTGCCCCTAACACCGGTTATTCTAATTAACTCCGATGAAGAAATTGGAAGCAAGGAATCCAAAAAAGCCATTGAACGATTGGCCAAAGTATGCGAACGTGCCTATATTATGGAACCTCCTTTGGGTTTGACAGGTAAACTGAAAACAGCCAGAAAAGGTCTTGGACGATTTACGATTACCGTAAAAGGCAAAGCTGCCCATGCTGGATTAGACCCCCAAAAAGGAGCCAGTGCTATTGTGGAACTTTCCCATCAAATACAGCGTCTTTACGCCATGAACGATTTTGATAAAGGCATCACGGTCAATGTTGGGATGATCGAAGGTGGTGTATCGCCCAATGTAATTGCACCAGAAAGCAAAGCTGTGGTCGATGTCCGAGTGTTGAACAAAAAAGATGGAGAAAGGATTACAGAACAAATTCTTTCCCTGAAACCTACATTGCCTGAGGTTGAGGTGTACGTTGAAGGAGGAATAGGCAGACCTCCCATGGAACACACATCGGGTAATCGAATGCTCTGGAAATTGGCCAAGGCCAAAGGAAACCTTTTAGGCTTGAAATTGGAAGAAGCTACTGCCGGTGGAGGGTCAGATGGGAATACCACCAGTTTGTACACTGCCACCCTGGATGGATTGGGTACCACAGGGGATGGGGCCCATGCCCAACACGAACACATTTTATTGGACGACTTTCCAGTTAGGACAGCATTGCTGACTCTTCTTATGCTGGCCGAAGCAGGAGACAATTAAACTTTTTATTATGGACCACAAATATATTTATGCATCATTGACCCGAATATCCGATTTGGCAGAAAAAGGGTTCGAAGAAAAGGCGTTGCCCAGGGACAAATGGGGAACAGGCGATTATATCGTTTGTGAAATTTTGAACGAAGGAGGGGAAAGCTTAAAAATGGAACTCCCCAATGGTAGGATGCGAGGGGTTATAGCTGGCGAGTATATTGTTGGCGCATTAGGGGAACGTTATGCTACTTTGGAAGCCACCGGGAGCTGGAGAAATGTAGCGGACGATTTAAAAATGACGGTGCTTACAGGTGCAGGACTTCTCGGAAAATTGACCTCCAAGTCCATGTTTATTCCCAAAATGATCAAGGTGATTTATAAGGGGCATGCCTTTAGGGACGGCAAAAAGATAACCATGGATGATTTTGTTGAGAACATACCTAGAATTCCTTTTAATACACCAGTGATCTTGTTTGTGGGAACCTCTATGTCAGCAGGTAAAACAACATCGGCCCGAATAGTAACAAACATTTTTAAACAAGCCGGATATAAAGTGGTCGGTGCAAAACTAACTGGAGCAGGACGTTATAAGGATATTTTGGCCTTTAAGGATGTAGGGGCAGATAAGATATTGGATTTTGTGGATGTGGGACTTCCTTCGTCCATTTGCCCAAAAGAACTATACAAAGAAAAGTTTGAACAGATGCTCAGTAGAATAGCCCAAGAGAATGCTGATGTTGCCATAATAGAAATTGGAGCCTCGCCTTTGGAGCCTTACAATGGAGATGTTGCCATTAATGCGCTAAGGGAACATATTAAGTGCACAATTTTGAGTGCTTCGGACCCTTATGCGGTCTATGGTTTAATGAAAGCCTTTGAATTGGTTCCTGATATTGTTACAGGGGTGGCCTCGAATACTTTGGCGGGAGTACGGATGGTAAAGGAATTGTGTGGGGTAAGAGCGTTGAACTTGATAGATTCCACTACCACAAAAGCATTAAAAGAAATTTTGACGGAGAAAACAGGTATGTCACTCAAAACAAAATGAAACTTTCAGAAAACGCAAAGCAATTACTCAATGTCAGGTATTTGTTGAAGAATACGGAAGGAAAAATTGTTGAATCCCCGGAAGAACTTTTTTGGAGAGTGGCCAAGCATGTGGCAAGTGTAGAGAAAGAGGATAAAAAAAAATGGCAAAATGAATTTTATGTCCTAATGACCAATCTCCATTTTCTACCCAATTCACCAACCTTAATGAATGCAGGACTACCGAATGGACAATTGAGCGCGTGTTTTGTTTTGCCAGTGGAAGATAGCTTGGATAGCATATTTACTACTTTAAAAAATATGGCCATGATTCATCAAAGTGGGGGAGGAACCGGATATAATTTTTCCCAGCTTCGGCCGCATGGAGATATGGTTTCATCCTCTGGAGGGGTTTCTTCGGGCCCCATGGCATTCATTAAAATTTATGATACCGCAACAGAACATGTTAGGCAAGGAGGAAAACGGAGAGGAGCCAACATGGGAATTTTGAATGTGGACCATCCCGATATCGAAGAGTTTATCCTTTCCAAATCTGAAAGCAGCACATTACAAAATTTTAATCTTTCCGTAGGCATTACCGATGATTTTATGAAGGCGGTACAAAATGGAACGGATTGGAAATTGGTCAATCCAAGAACAAAAAAGGTTGCGAAAATCATCAAAGCCAATAAACTTTGGGACAGGGTAGTTGCACAGGCTTGGGCTACTGGAGACCCTGGACTTATTTTTTTGGATACTATAAATAAATCTAATCCTCTTCCTGGACTTGGTAATATCCAAAGTACGAACCCCTGTGGTGAAGTCCCTTTGTTCGAATACGAAAGTTGTAACCTTGGGTCCATCAATTTATCAAAAATGGTAAAACTTGATGGTGACAGAGTAGAAGTAGATTGGAAGGTTTTGGAAAATACTGTTGGTGTCGCCGTTAGGTTTTTGGACAATGTGATTTCGGTAAATCACTATTTGTTATCTCAAATAGAACAAGAGACTAAAAGCAATAGAAAAATTGGACTTGGAATCATGGGTTGGGCAGAAATGTTGGTTCTTCTCGATTTACCTTACGCCTCTGAAGAAGCCATTTTACTTGGGGAAAAGGTGATGAAATTTATTCAAGAGAAAAGCTACGGGGCATCGGCAGAATTGGCTAAGGAACGGGGTAGGTTCCCCAATTGGGACAAAAGTGTTTTCTCTCCCGATAAACCTATGCGAAATGCTACATGCAATAGTATAGCGCCCACGGGCAGTATATCGGTGATTGCGGATACCTCGTATTCTATTGAGCCTTTGTATGCCTTGGCCTATAAACGTGTTGGTATTCTCGAAAACCAAACACAAATGGAGGTAAATCCGATTTTTACGGGTAAAATGCAAGAGCTGGGATTATGGACCGATGAGGTGAAGGAAGAAGTATTGGCGACAGGAAGTATTCAACAACTAAAGCATATTCCAAAAGATGTAAGAAGCCTGTTCGAAACCAGCTTGGAGATTCCATGGGAATATCATTTGCAACATCAACGCGCTTTTCAGAAGTATACGGACAATGCGGTATCAAAAACCATTAATCTTTCGAAAAATACCTCAAAAGCAATTGTTTCGGATATTTATATGACTGCTTGGAAGTATGGACTGAAGGGAATAACTATTTATAGGGATGGCAGCAAGGCCAATCAGGTTTTGCAGGCCTGCCATTTAAATAAAAGCGCCAATTGTTGAATGTTTCTTAGGATATGGCAGCGGCCAAAGCAATTTGGACCATGTCTTTAAACGTGGTCTCACGATCATGTGCAGAGAGCCTTTCATCGGTTACCAAAGAGTCGGAAATGGTTAAAATGGTCAATGCCTTTATATTGTATTTGGCTGCAATGGTATACAATCCCGCGGTTTCCATTTCAACGCAAAGCACGCCATATTGGGCCCAAAGCTTATATTCTTCAGGGTCATCACTATAAAATTCATCCGAAGAGAGTACATTTCCTGCTTTTATGGGTATGTTGTTTTCTCGGGCATGATTGACGGCTTTTATGAAAAGATCAAAATCAGCAGTTGGGGAATAATCCGAGTTGATGAATCTTGAATTGTTCATGCCCGAAGTGGTGGAAGCGGCCATGGCCAAAACTACATCATTGAGCTTTACATTTTCTTGGTACGACCCTGCAGAACCCACACGAATTATATTCTTGACCCCATAATCATTAATAAGTTCGTGGAAATAAATCATGGCAGAAGGCATTCCCATTCCACTTCCTTGTACAGAGACTCTTTCTCCCTTATAGGTGCCGGTATAGCCCAACATTCCCCGAATTCGGTTGTAGCAAACGGGATTTTCCAAAAAGGTTTCCGCAATCCACTTGGCCCTTAATGGGTCTCCGGGCATTAGAACGGTTTCGGCAATTTCGCCTGGTTTAGCTTCTATATGCGTGCTCATGGATTTTCTTATTTGATTAAATTAGGGCCGGAGGATGTACCAATTCTAGATACACCTAGCTCAATATATTTTTGGGCAGTCTCTTTGTCTTTGACCCCTCCTGATGCTTTTATTTTTGCCTTGTCTCCCACAATGCTTTTCATCAGTTTTACATCTTCAAAAGTAGCGCCACCGGTTCCAAATCCAGTTGAGGTTTTTACAAAATCTGCATGCGCTTCAACAGCCAAAGCACAAGCTTTTTCTTTTTCATCCTCGGTGAGGTAGCAGGTTTCAATAATTACCTTCAATATGTTATCCCCGATAGCCTGTTTTATAGCTTTGATTTCATCGCGAACGGCATCGTACATTTCCGACTTCAACCATCCAATATTGATGACCATATCAACTTCATCCGCACCATTTTCAATACAGTCCACGGCTTCAAAAACTTTGGCTTTGGTGGACACGGCCCCCAGTGGAAACCCGATTACGGCAGCAACTTTGACAGGGGTGTCCTTTAATGTTTCTTTAGCTGTAAGTACATGGCAACCGTTTACGCATACGGCATAAAAACCGTAGGATTTGGCTTCCTCGCATAATTTTTGAATATCCGCAATAGTAGCGGTGGACTTTAAATTGGTGTGATCAATAAAATCTGCTAATGGCATATTAATGGTTAAAGAGCTGTTTGAGCTTAAAGATAGTTAACATCTCCGATCTATTTTTTCCAGCAAAAGAACTAGCAATGGACTCAGCAGTTTCAACAATCAGCTCTTTGATGGTTTCTGGGAATTTTTCGTGATGCTCCATGTAGAATTCCTTAAACTCCTTAAAATATTCTTCCCCATCTTTCTCCTCATCATCCAACCAATCAAAAACAATCTCAATTTGATAGGCGGCATCGGTATGGAATTCATCTTCAAATTTGTCCACTTCCAACCAATATTGTCGCACGTATTTACGCAACCGCTCCACCTCTTTGGGCCTTACATTATGATCGGCCATGGCTACGGCATAAAATAACTTTCCAAGGTTTTGGTAGAATTCGTTTGCTATTTTCTCAGAATTAAGCATAACCTTAATTTTTAGTTCATATTAAAATTAGAATTAATACTAATTATTTTTTATGACATTACTCAACAAATAGTATGGTGAAGGATGTTTAATTGTTCCTTCGGTTGACACTTTTATTGCTGCGTCCTCTATTGCTATTGTTTTGGCTATGGTAACGCTCGATATTATCGTCGTAGTAGTTGTGTACCCTCTCATATCTTGATCTATTCAGGTTGTAGGAGCGGTAACGTGAAGGCAATACCCTGTTCCTTCTCCATACACCACTTTCTAAATAAATATAGTTTCTTGTTGAGAGATCATAATAGATGCTGAACTCTGGGAAAAATACATAACGAACCGTTTCAACCCTATTCGGATAAAACCAAGGGGGCGGCGGGTCTGCCAATCGATGCGAAACAATCACTGGGCCACAGGCCTGAAAGCCTGATAATGCCAAGAATAATCCAATGAATAAAATAGTCTTTTTCATGGTGTTAAATTTTATTCAGTAAGGTAGTGTTATCATGAAATCCAGTAAATGACCTGAGTCATTTCAATCTTTTGGATATCTTAAATCCAGTATCGATAAAAGGTTGAGCTCTTGTTTGCATCTCGTTGATTGAAAGTTTCTTAATGATATTGGTCATTTGAAAACAACCACAACAAACCTATTTTTGAAAGGACCGAAATAGGTGATACACATGGCCATGGCATTGCAAATGATCAAAAAGACCAAGGAGTTTTTTATTGAAACAGGAGACCTTTCCTATTTCGCTCTGCGTTTTTTTAAACAAGCAGCAACCTCTCCTTTTGAGTTTAAGGAATTACTTAAACAAAGCTACCAGGTTGGTAACAGGTCTTTGTTATTGGTGGCCACAACTGGATTTATTATCGGTTTGGTATTAACGCTCCAGACTCGCCCCACCTTAATTGAGTTTGGAGCGGTCTCGTGGATGCCCAATATGGTCGGTATCTCCATTGTTAGGGAGGTAGGTCCAGTGATTACAGCCTTAATATGTTCTGGGAAAATTGCTTCTGGTTTCGGGGCAGAATTGGGTTCCATGCGGGTAACCGAACAAATAGATGCCATGGAGGTTTCTGGTACCAACCCGTTCAAATATTTGGTGGTGACCCGAATTTTGGCCGCCACGTTAACGCTACCTTTATTAGTGGTATTTGGAGATTTAATAGCTCTTTTCGGCTCGTCCCTAGTTGAATTTATGAAAGGAAATGTATCCTTTCGGTTGTATTTTAATACCGTTTTTGACGCATTGTCCTATGGCGATTTGATTCCGGCGACCATAAAATCCTTTTTCTTTGGCTTTGTAATAGGATTGACAGGTTGCTACAAGGGCTATAAAACGGGAAGAGGTACCGCAGGTGTCGGTATTGCGGCCAATACAGCCGTGGTAATGGCGTCGTTACTTTTGTTTGTAGTGGATTTTATCGCTGTATTCGTATCGGATATTTTTTATGAACTATAATGGATGTAAAAGAAAACATAGCGCCCCTTCAAAAGGAAAATACCTCAGAAGAGATTGTAGTTCGAATACAAGATCTTTATAAGAGCTTTGGCAATAACCAAGTATTGAATGGTTTTAATATGGTATTGCGCAAAGGGGAGAATTTGGTGGTGATGGGAAAATCCGGGTCCGGAAAATCGGTGATGATCAAATGTCTTGTTGGTTTGATGGTTCCAGATAGTGGGGTAGTTGAGGTTTTGGGAGAGGACATAGCCCGCTTAAATCAAGTGGATTTGGATGAACTTCGCTCGGATATTGGATTCCTATTTCAAGGAAGTGCCTTGTACGATTCCATGACAGTAAGGGAAAACTTGGAGTTTCCGATGAGGCGGCACCGAAAAAAGTTTGAAGGGGTTACAGATACTCTGCCACTCGTGCAAGAAGCTCTGGAAAATGTTGGTTTGGCCCATACCATGGATTTGATGCCCGAAGAATTATCAGGAGGTATGAAAAGACGTATTGCGTTGGCCCGCGCCATCATTTTAAAACCTAAACTAATCTTGTACGACGAACCTACTAGTGGTTTGGATCCCATAACAGCCAAGGAAATTATTGGACTTATGAGGAGTATCCAAAAAAAATATGGTACCTCGGCACTGATTATTACACACGATGTGGATTGTGCAAGGGTGATTTCCGAGAGAATGATTTTGTTGGTCGATGGAATTAATTATGCAGAAGGCACTTATGAAGAACTGGTGGCATCGACCGACCCCAAGATAAATGCCTTTTTTAAAAAATGATATGACAACTAAAACTCCAATGCAGAATTTGAAACTGGGCATTTTTGTTGTGCTCGGAACCGTTTTGTTGATAATTGCGGCCTATCTTATCGGAAACGGACAAAGTCTGTTTGTGAAGAAATTCACCGTCAATGCGGTATTCAGTAATGTAAATGGATTGCAAGTTGGGAATAATGTACGTTTTTCAGGTATTGACATTGGTACTGTGGACCATATAGAAATGCAGAACGATAGCACCATAATAGTTTATATGGCCATTAACAAAAAAATGAAAGAACACATTCGAAACGATGCGGTGGCGACTATAGGTTCCGATGGGCTGGTAGGAAGTATGTTGGTGAACATTGTACCGGGTAAGGGACAGGCTTCTTTGATAGAAGATGGTGCCAGGTTAAAATCCTATAGTAAGATTTCTTCCCAAGACATGCTCAATACCTTAAGTGTTACCAATGAAAATGCCGCCTTGTTAACCTCGGATTTATTAAAAATAACTCAATCGTTAACGGAAGGGAAAGGTACTTTGGGACATTTACTGAACGATACTGCGATGGCCAATGACCTAAAGGAGACCATCACCAACCTAAAAATTAGCAGTGATCAAGTGAACACAACGTTGAATGAGCTGCAAAAAACAGTAAAAGCCATTAACTCGGGCGATGGTGTTGCGGGAGTTTTACTGTCGGACACTTTGTCTGCAGAAAAAGTTAGAAGCATTATACAAAACTTGGAAGTTTCAAGTAATGATATAAACAGGATGACCACAGATTTGAATACGGTAATAGGGGAGATAAAGGATGGTAAAGGAGTTCTCAATAAGGTATCGACCGACACCATTCTGGCCAATCAATTAATGAGAACCATGAAGAATATTGAAGAAGGCACCGAAAAATTCAACGAGAATATGGAGGCTTTAAAGCACAATTTTTTGACCCGAGGATACTTTAGAAAATTGGAACGAGAGCAAAAGAAACAAGCAAAGCAAAATCAATGATTCCTGCTTTAATGACGGATAATCATACCATCCTCCATTTCTATGATACGGTCGGTGCGGTTGGCAAAATCTACATCGTGGGTAACTACCAAAAGTGACAGACCTTGCTGTTCCTTTAAATTTTTAAAGATGTTGAACACATTTTCTGAGTTATGACTGTCCAGGTTTCCCGTGGGCTCATCACCCATTAAAATGGCAGGATCATTGATCAAGGCACGTGCAATGGCAACCCGTTGTTTTTCACCTCCTGAGATTCTGGAGGCTCGTTGGTTGGCCAAATGGCCAATATGCAACATTTCCAATTTTTGGTGTGCATTCTTCTCTATTTCCGCATGCGACTTTTCTGCAAGTTTTTTGGCGGGAAGCATTACGTTTTCCAGAACACTGAATTCAGAAAGCAAATAATGGAATTGAAATACAAAACCTATGTTTTTGTTTCTGATTCTTGACAGTTCTTTTTGAGACTTGCCCGTTACAAGTTCGTCGTTGAGGTGCAGCTCACCCGTATAGTCGGTATCCATGGTGGAAAGGATATAGAGCAAAGTGGATTTTCCCGAGCCTGACTTCCCCATAATTGAAGCAAATTCCCCTTGTTTTACTCCAAATGAAATATTTTTTAACACATGGAAGTCCTTTGGCTTATGAAAATGCTTGTTGATATTTTTTGCTTCTAGTACAAAGTTCATATGTTGTGCTAAGTTCCTCTAATAATTTTTACGGGGTCTATTCTTTTGGCTCTGTTTGATGGCAAATATCCTGCTATACAAGTGGAAATTAGAGCGAATGCAATTCCTATCACATAATAGGTTCCATCAAAATTCACAGGGTATGTTGTTATAGTAGGTAGGGCTTCAGTTTCAAAAGGGGTATTATCAATAAGATGGGAAAGGCCAAATCCAATCAATAACCCCAGAACACCTCCTAGAACTCCAATTAGTAAGGCCTGGGCCATAAAAATGTATTGTACATCTTTACCGGAAAATCCAGTGGCCTTTAAAATGGCAATATCTTTCATTTTCTCATAAATGAGCATGTTCAATATATTGTAAATGCCAAACCCAGCCACAATAAGAAGGGTAATGGAAACTGCATATGTGATAAGGTTCCTAATATTGGAGCCCGTTTCGAATTGAGCATTGGCTTCATTAATGTCAACAGCCTTTACATTGAACTGTTTTTCCAAGATACGGGCCATGGGTTCGGACTCATCAATATTCAATAATTTGATATTGATGTCGGTCACATAGTTTTCGGACTCTCCCAATATGCGCTGTACGGTGTTCAGATTGGCAAAACTTTGCACATTGTCTATTTCCGCAATTCCACTTTGATAGACACCGACAATTTTCAAAGGAAAAATATCTCCCTTTACAGTACTTATCTGAACCCTGTCCCCCACGGAAAGGGACATCTTTTTTGCTAGCCCAGCACCCAAAACAATCCCATTAATATTATTTTTTAATGCTTCCGGAGTGCCTTCCACAATGTTATCCTGAATGTTGGAAAGGCGAACTTCCTCCATAACATCGACTCCTCCAAGGTTGCCACCAAGTTCTATGGAGCCAGACAGGTAAAAGATTTGTGCCCATAATTGGGGAGTTGCCCCGCGTACATTGGGGTGCTTTTTTAGATAACTTAGAATGGGGAGGGCATTGTGTATTTTTTCTTGATTTTGCTTTGGCTTAATGGAGTGTACAAAATTCATGGCATCCTTAAAGTCTTGGTAACGGGAAATGGGCTGGGTATCCGATGGACGAATTTCGTTGTACATGTGTATATGGGGTGTTTGGTTGAGTACCAAATCATCCAGCATACCATTTAGTCCGGTCATAAAACTTACCAAGGTAATATAGGCCCCTATTCCAAAAGTAACCCCAAGTGTTGCAGTGACCGTGGATTTCATCTTGGTGACAAGATGGGTTTTGGCGATGCCCAATATCACACTCCAATTGATCATTGCTCTGGTTTATAGATTGCGGTGTTTTCATCAATACCTTCCAAAATTTCTACCCTATCCAAATTTTGTAGTCCAATGCTAACCTCAATTTCACCATTATCTGTAAGTACTTTGGATGCATCGATGAGATATTCTTTTGGAATGGTCAGGGTTTCCTCCTTTTTTGAAATAACGATGTTCCCTTCACCGGATAGACCAGGATATAATGTAGTTGGTGGATTTTTGAACAATGCCTCAACCTTAAAAGTTTGGGAACGTTCATCTTTTCTTGGATAAATCTTGTCCAATGTGGCTTCGAATACTTTGGAATTATAGGAGTCCAGCGTTAGGAACACTTGTTGTCCTATTTTCAGTTTTACGATATCCACTTCATCCACTAATAGCTCAATTATAAAATCCTCAGTTTTCCCGACAGCTGCAACAGGTTGTTGGGTATTTACTATTTCACCTGGATTTTTGTAAATGGCATATACGGTACCATTTATTTTACTTTTTATGGTAAAATCTTCCGAGGTGGTCAAGGAGGTTCTGTAATTGTTCTCAGATTGTTTTAATTGGGTCTCGAGCTCGTTCTTTGTTTGCCTATATTTTCTTTGGAGCAGGTTAAGGTTGTTTCTCGATAGCTCGTAATTGAGCTTTCGGTTGTCGTACTCCACCTTGGAACCAATATTTTGGTCCCAAAGATTTTTTTGTCTGAAATAATTAATGGAATCATTGATGAACTTAAGTTCTGCAGCTTGAATCTCATCCTGTATTCCACTGAGTACAGCGGCATTTCCGCTGTAATTTTCACGTGCAAGTTGTAGCGCCAATTTGGCGTTCTCTGCATTGAGTTCTGGCGAGGTGTTGGTGATTTGAAGGATGGGGTCGCCTTTCTTTACCTTATCGCCTTCTTCGACCCATGTTTTATCCAAAATACCGATTACAATGGAATAAGCTTGGTAAAGACTATCAGGTTGAACCGTGGCCGAAGCATAAACGGATTCTGTTAATGGTATTTTGGTCGGGTAGGTTTTTTCTTTGTTTTCACTACAGGAGAAAAGATTGAAAATTATAATATAAATAAACAAGGAATATTTCATTGGTCACAGTATAATGCTGCTATCAAATTACCGATAAAAAATGGATTTGGAATATGAGTTAGGTCAGTCTTAATATGAGCCTTAAAAAAGTTATCAACTTTATCCGATTATTTGTGTTATGCTGACCTAGATCATTGCACGAATAGTATTGTCATAGTTCCTTTGCAGCAAAAAGCTAATGATACTGACCGTGGTAATATTATTAGTTGTGCTCCTTGCCCTTGGGCTACTATTTGTTCCAATACAAATTTTTATTGATACCGATACAGGAAAGTATTATGCTGGCTTAGGGGGCTTGGCAAAGGCGAGTTTCGAATCTGATGAGAAAGAGCTTTTAAGAGTACGGTTAAAAGTACTTTTTTATGAACACTATTTTTATCCCTTAACAAAATCTTCAAAACCAAAACCAACCAAGAACAAGAAAACCAAACCAAAAAGGAGGATCAAGTTTAGGCAGATGGTTCGATTGCTAAAATCGTTCAAGGTTAAACGGTTTGCCTTGGATATGGATACGGGCGATTATGTGGTCAATGCAAAAATGTATCCCATTTTTGTATTCCTCGATCAATATGTAGCTTCTTTCCATATCAATTTTGAAAACCACAACAGATTGGTAGTGGATATTCGAAACAGACCTTACAGAATTCTAAAAACATTTATTAATCATTAAAAATTTAAGGTCATGGAATTACATTTTGAAGAATTATTGAGCAAGGTGACTGACTTTATTAAATCAGAAGCCAAAACAGAGACCATTATTGGTGAACCCTTTCAGTTGGGCGAATTTAAGTGTGTGCCTGTAATTAAAGTTGGTTTGGGATTTGGCTCCGGAGGAGGCGAAGGAGTTGAAGGTAAAACAAGAAAAGGCGAAGGCGCAGGTGCTGGAGCTGGTATTGGTATCCAACCTATCGGATTTTTGGTAACCAAAGGGGATGAAATCTCATTCTTGGAGGCAGGAAAAACCCACGGTTTGGCGGCCGCATTTGAAAAAGTGCCCGACTTAATTGAAAAAATTGTTTCCGAACGAAACAAAAAAGAAGAGGTTGTTGCCTAATCGAGGTCATCAATTAAAAAGAACTGGATTGTCTATTCTTTAAAGTTTAGACAATCCAGTTCGCATGTTGAGTGACTTGTTCGCTTCCCGACTTGACTAGGTTCAGAACCTTTGCTCATCAGCCCAATATGTATCAATATCCTGAGTAAGTTCGCATTTGTTGTTGACGATTTGTGAATTTTTAAGGTTGTTTCACTTTTATTGGATCAATAATATTTAATTCAACACAAATGATTTCAAAATAGAATTTTTATGCAAACACCTACCCTATAGATACGGTAACAACACCTATATTCGAAAATATTCTTACTTAAGCTTTAACTCGCCCAATTTGTTCCTTACTTCTTTGTTGTCGGGATTTAATTCCAATGCCTGTTCATAAAACTTTTTCGCCATTCTTTTGTCTACCTTTATTTCAAACGCTTTGGCCTCAGCTAATTGGAACAATGTTTCAAGGTTTTCAACGGTTTTGTTATTGATGACACTTTCGCCAATAACCACCCTATGTGACACCAGCGGGACTTAAAAAGTCGTTTTGTGGATTTGTAATTACTATTGCAGTTAAAAATTATCCACGGTAAAACCGGGACCCGGTATTTGAGCATATAGACTAGGTTAACATATGATAAGCAATACCATTAAGAAGGTTGAACTGAATAAAACTGATTTCATAATGTTAAAGAATTAAGTGATTAGGATACTATTGAATTGTGAGTTTTTAGAAGTAATTTGATTGGTAATAATCACATTTTAGTGAAGGGTTGTCCGGAAAAGGTTTTGGTTTTTACTAAATAAACAGGCCCCTATCATCGCTGCTAAAATCCAAATACTCAGGTACTTTATTGGAATTGACTTTTTTTTTGACAAAATCTGGTTTTGTTTCCTTGCTGGCTTTTTGCGGTAAGAAAGCGATCAGTTTTAAGACTTCGGTTACTTTTGTTGTCTTCTTCACTGTAATTGTTGGTTGCCCCAATTTTAATTGAGAGTGATTATGCTGTTCTGAAATGTCTTTCTAAATTTTAGGGGAGGAATTCCAAAATTGGATTTGAAAAGTTGGGAAAAGTGACTGGGATTTTCACATCCTACGCCCAAACCAACCTGAATAACACTTTCATCGGTGGAAATAAGCAGCTTTTTAGCTTCTTCCAGTTTCAGTCTCATTACAAATTGATGAGGTGTTTCACCCATGGTTCTTTTAAATACCCTAATAAAGTAGTGTATGCTCAATTCAACTACTTTGGCCAGTTCGGAGGTGAGGACAGGACGATCGATATGTTTTTTAACATAACGATGTATTTGATGGATTTGAAAGGGGGTCAAACCCATTTTCAATTTACAGTTCAATTCCGATTGCATATTTTCCCGCTTCACTAAATAGTCCCCCAGGGTAATGATCATATTTTCCAAATGATACTGCTCTCCCTTTTGGCTGATCAACAGTTCTTGAATAAGATAAAGTGCAAGTTGATTGCTGAGTGGTGTTTCGAGGATGGATTTTTGAACAAACCCATCAGTTTGCATATTCAAATCCATAGTGCCAAAAGCTCCATTGTACATGCCTATTACTAAAGGGGTTGACGGATTGAAGTCGGGAGTGGGATTAAGGGAATAAATGAATTCATACTTATCTTCCGATGTTGTTTTATCCATTAAACTATCCTTATCTCTTATCAGAAATAGGATGACTTGAGATTTCCGTCCGGCTTCTTTAACGTGTTCTCTATCTAAATGGGATTCGTTGATCTGGTTTATATATCTCATGGCTTTTTTTTAAAAGGGTTTGTTATCAGGTTTTTTTCAAGGCGATTGTGCAAAACGCTTGGATAAACCTCTAATTTGAATTACTGGATTCAATTTTGATGATTTAAAGACCTGCAGGATCGTCCATCAGTTACAAGCCAAAAGTAATGACGGACTTTTCACATTGCTAGTGAGAGTTTCTAAGTGGTGACGGTTTTCTTACCAGTGAACCCGTTTTGACCATTTTTATCGATATGGAGGCCTATTATCACTTCCTCCAATAGAGTTATTCTTCTTAACGTGACGTTTCGCCTTCTTATCGTTTCAGTTAATCACGTAGAAATGAGTAAATTGTAGTCCAATACGTACCCAATGAATCGGATAAGAATTAAAGATGTGGACTTTAGGTTGAGTTTGCAGCCGGACATGTGCCTTATTGAAGAGAACATTTCCACTGAAGTACAGACTGCATTGTTGAGGAGGTTATCCAAGACAACATTTTTTAAAAATATTTCCATTAAGGAAATACGATCCTTAAGTACCAAGGAAGTTGTTTACCAAATACCTGTTCCAAGTAAAAGTTTTCCGAGAACTCCTAAGACCGATCGTGAATTTGATGATTTTTTGAGACGTACCATTGTATTGACCCAGGCTGTATTGGAGGTGCACGAAGCGAGTCATTGTTTTGGTGTTTTGCATAGTGATCGTTTCTTAGTGGATTCGGAGGGTAGTTTAATTATTACGGGGCTTAGCTTATTTCAAAAGAAGTATGCTAAAAGCGACTTGGCACATTATCAGGATAATGATTTTTATTTCATCGCTCCTGAATTTAGCAAGTGGAGTAACCAAAAGCCTGACCAACGTTCAGATATTTATGGTCTGGGAGTATTGTTGCATTATTGGCTTACCGGTGAACATTTTATAAAAGCAACAGATAAACAAGAAGTACTCCACAAGCATTTAACAGAGCCCTATGACGGTTCTATAAGTACCCTTTGGAAGCATACGGGCATCCACCAAATCATTAATGGCCTTCTTGAAAAGAAGCCGGAAAATCGATACCAATCCATACATGGTGTTTTGAAGGATTTGTCGGACTTGAAATCTCAGTTCAGCAAAGGAAATTTCAACGGATTCCCTTTATTGAATCTCAAATATAACCCTGGTGTAATTAATGTTTCTGATACCCTTCTTGAAAGGGATGATGCCCTTCAAAGATTAATGGATGTTTATTATAAGGTACGCGAAGGTGCATCTGCGGTTGCTTTTGTGGAAGGAGTTGCAGGTATTGGCAAAACATCTTTGGGCAAAGCTTTTGAGTCTGCTATTTCTGAACCGGATACCCTTTTTTCCAGAGGTAGTTTTGACAAATCTCAATCCACTCCTTATAGTGCGTTCCAACAAGCTTTTAAAAACATTGCACAGCGGATTCTACTAAAATCCGGCAAAAGCCATGCGGAAATCAGGGATATTTTCGTAAGTGGCCTAGGATCTGATTTGTCTGCACTTTTCGAAGTGGTACCTGATTTAAAAGAGCTTACAGGCAATCTTCCTCAACCAGAAACATTGAACCCATTGGAAACAGGAGATCGCTTTGTTAATCTTTTTGCCCGTTATTGCCGAACTCTTGATGGTATTGGATTAAAACGTATCATATTTATTGATGATGTCCAATGGTGTGACCTTTCTTCCCTTAAACTAATTGAATATATGGCCTGGGCCCCGATATCAAGGGTAATGTTTGTTCTGTCCTATGATCCGAAGGGCTTGTCAGAAGAACATCCCCTACGCCAGTTCCAACGTTCATTGAAGCAAGGCAAAAAATCGGTGCCGCTGATTAGCCTAAAACCTTTAAGTGAAGATGCCACAGAACAGATGGTATCGGAGGCCTTGTCCGAAAAAAGAGGGAAAATCCAAGACCTTGCCAATTTGGTATACAAAAAAACTAATGGTAATCCGTATTACATAAATCATTTCCTCCACTCGCTTCGAGAAAATAATATTCTAACATATGATACTATCGCTTACCGCTGGCAATATGACCTCGGTCGGGTAAGAGAACAGAATGTTGCCGAAAATGTGTTGGCCATTTATGAAAAACAATTGTTACTGCAGTCTTATCAAGCACAGGTACTACTCAAAGTAGCAGCCTATAACAATGGTAATTTTAATGTACCGTTGTTAGCCTCTATCTGTAAGTTTCCGAAAGAGATTGTAATTCTACTTTTGGAATTGTTAACCGAAGTGGGCCAAATATCCAAATTGGATTCAACTTTTGCTTCTTACGTATTTAATCATAACCAAATTCAACAGGCAGCTCTGCACCTCAAAATTCCAGGGTTTGATTTCTCCGAGGAAACGCTACATTATAGAATAGCACAGTTTCATTTGAAAAGTGATAATATCCATAGCTCCATTGAGTTAAATCAATTTGTGGAACATCTGCTTCATGCTCGTGAACTTGTTGACGGGGAAATGGTTGATGAATCCCTCGTTCATATCTTACAGGCCGGGCGACTGGCCAACAATTCAAATTCCCCCTCCGCAGCGCATCAGTACTTAAGTTTTGCACAGGAACTACAAGATAAATTTAAATTGGAAACCTTTGTATACGAAGTGCTTTTTGATTTGGCCAAGGCCTCTTACCTTTTAAGGAACATAGATGATGGTAAGTCATTTGCAGAAAAGGCTTTAAAAAGCTCCTCAAGCTTAAAAGAACGTTGCGAAGTTTACCTTCTGAACCTAAAATTCTTTGAAGCTTATTCGCTGTATGAAGAAAACACCAAGGAAGGGGTGAGGGCCCTGGAGGATTTGGGGTTCCCGTTGAAGTTTTCATCCAATGTTAAGAAGATCGATCAGAAATATGCGGAATTCTGTGAATCCATGCCTTCTAACTTAGAAAAAGTTATAACAAAGAAGCGCACTCCTTCGGAATCACATAGGTATGTCGTGGATGTTCTGGTAAATATGTTTACCTCTGCGAATCGAACTAATCTGGATGTATATACACTTATCCTCCTTAGGGCTGGCCGCCTTACGTTCGAATTGGGCAACACTGAATCATCACCTTTTATCCTTGTTCATCTTGGTTCGCTTTTATGCAATAGATTTAAGACCTTTGAAACAGGGGTTCAATTGGCTTCTTTGGGATTAAAATTATTGGACTCCAATGGGTCGGACAAGTACTACTCCAAGACATTGTCTGTCTACCACATTTCAATGGGCCCATTCAAGGAAACCTATAAAACACTGGAAAACCAATTGGAGCAAGGAATTGATTATTGCATCGATAGAGGCGATACCCAAGGAGCCAGTAATTTATTATATGCCAAAATTAGAAATCAATTGCATTCAGGCGAAGAGTTGTTGAGTCTTCTCAGATATTGTAATGAAACCTTGGATTCCGGAAACATCCAAAACAATAAGGTATTTGAATCTCAAGTACAGTTTATAAAATCAATTGTTCACAGGTTGGCCGGTGACAATGCAGAAATAATAGGTCAAAATCATGTAAAAGCTTTGAAGCTACTGGAGGAAAGCAACTGTAAAGCTTCGAAGGCAAGCTATCATATACTTTTAGGTTGGGTCTATTGTATCCAAGGAAAATATGCAAAGGCATCGAAATACTTCAAACAAGAGCAAGGTGCTCTCCAATATTCAAATTCAGAACCCCAATATTTTAGGTATCAAATCATACAGTCTGTTTGCGACCTTATGGTTCAGGAAGCTCCTAAAGATGAGGTTCTGGAACGCGTAATGACCAGACAGAAATATTTGAAGGGTTGGGTAGAGGCTGCGCCTCAAAATTTCAGGGCAGAATATGAAATGGTGGAATTATTACTGGCTTGTAAAACCCAAAATTTTCAAAATATAGCTGATAGGATTGAGAAGGTTCTTGGATGGACAGAAAAGGGAAGACTGGTTGCTGTAAGAGCATTGTTTGCTGATGTTCTAGCAAAAGCATTGCCCAAAGAAAGCTATGGGTTTTTAAAACAGGCACTTAATAATGAAGCGAGTAGAACCTTCGCAGTATGGGGAGTGCATGTTGACAAAGAAGCCTCAAATATAAATTTTGACAATTCCACAGGAGGATATGCCACTAAGGTCAAAGGTTTTGATTTCCAAAGCCTGATAAAAGCAACACAAACCATATCCGCCGAAGTTAATCGAAATCGTCTCGTGGAAAACCTGTTGCAGATTGTAATGGAGAATGCTGGCGCAGACAAAGGGGCACTCATTTTGTTAAATGGTTCGGAATTGAACGTGGTCACATATATTGATTTGACCAATGCGACAAATAAGCAGTTTTCGGAATGTAGGTTGGATGAATGCTCCACATTGCCTGTAAGTCTAATTGAGCATGTGGCTATAAGTAAAAAGGAAGTTTGTATCGACAATTTGACGGAGTATTGTGCCAATTTAGAAAATTCACTGTCCGATACCTCGGGTTCATTACTGCTCTTGCCCTTGGTCAAGCAATGTGATCTTGTTGGAGTCTTATATATTGCCAATAGTCAAATGACGGGAATGTTTACCGAAGGTGGATTAGAGGTGTTTCGTATAATTGCATCACAAGCGGCCATTTCTATTGCAAACTCAACACTTTACGAACAAGCAATTACATTGAACAATGAGCTAGCGGCCTCTCAAAAGGAACTTGCAAAACTTAACCAAGCGTTGGAGGAAAAAATCAAGAATCGCACACAACACCTACGCCATGAAATCGAGATGAGAAAAGAGGCGGAAAGAGATCTAATCTTTGCCAAGACCGATGCGGACAATGCCAATAAGGCAAAATCCCAATTTCTGGCAAACATGAGTCATGAAATTCGTACCCCTCTAAATGCGATAGTTGGGTTTTCACAAATTCTTACGAACCAAAGTAAAGCGCTGAATCTCACAAATTCCTTCCGTAGATATTTGAACAACATCTATCAAAGTGCGGAATCCCTTTCAGAAATTATCCGGGATATTCTGGACTTGTCCAAGATAGAAGCCGGAAAAACGGCACTTGTGGTCGAAGATATGGACCTGAGACAATTGTTCTTTTCAGTTTACCGTATTCAGAATAGCCTTGCAAAATCCAAAGAAGTAAAAGTAATATATGGCCTATCCCAGGGCACACCAAGATATGTTCGTTCGGATCGAGGTAAAATCAAACAGATTCTAATGAATATTGTTGGAAATGCCGTAAAATTTACACCCGCATCACATAATGTACTATTGGATTTAAGTGCAAGAGATGGATTTTTGATTTTTAAGGTTACAGATGAAGGAATCGGAATCCCAGCTGCTGATTTAGAACGAATTTTTGAACCCTTTACACAGTCCGATGCCGGAATGGACAGAAAATATGGAGGAACTGGTCTTGGGTTGGCAATTACCAAAAGTTTGGTAGATATCCTAAAGGGAAAACTTACGGTTGAAAGCGAGGAAGGTAAAGGAACATGTTTTACCATACAAATACCTTACGAATCGGCTGCTCCTTTGCAATCAGATAATCCAGAAGCTGTGTTGGCCAACTACCGAATACCTACGAACAGCAAAATTTTGGTAGTTGAAGATCACCCGATGAACCAAGAAATGATTCGCGCATTATTTTCCGAGTTAGGATCGGAAATCCTTTTGGCAAGCAATGGTAAGGAAGGCGTTTCTTTAGCAAAGCGTTATAATCCCGATATCATCTTCATGGACATTCATATGCCGGAGATAGATGGTTTCGAAACCCTTAAATTGATTCAAAAGTTTAATCTGGAAGTACCGGTTATAGGGCTATCGGCAGATGCTTTTAAGGAGCACCAAGAAGCCGCAATTAAAGCAGGATTTTCTGCATATCTTACGAAGCCGGTTCATGTACCCAAGCTAGTTAAGCTTCTAAAACAATTCCTGCCCGATGCATCCGTACAAATGATAAAAAAAGCAAGCACGCTTAATGATCAGCAATTATATCAAAGGGCACGTGCCCTTGAGACCATTCAAAAATTGCCGATTTTTGAAACAGAGAAACTGGCAGAGGTTGCAGCAACGCTGAGTGAAATATTACCTTCTGCTGCTTTAAATAAATTGGAGGATGCCATTTATACAGGTGATGAAGTGGCTTTGCAAGAATTTTTAACGGACACATTGAATGTATAAAGACACTTCTATCCTCGTCGTAGATGACAATCGACAGGTCCTGGAACTGGTCAACCATGTTTTGGCCCAAGTTGGTTATCATATT
>NZ_JBNPYE010000014.1:0-77731 GCF_051494225.1 Flagellimonas lutimaris
TCAAGGATGGGTTCACACAACTTGCGGAGGCCATAAAGGCACCATCGGTAACATATACGTTCTTACAGGTGTGTACTTGGTTGTTGCCATTTACAACGGAAGTCTTTGGGTCACGGCCCATACGTGCAGTACCCATTTCGTGGATACCAAGTCCTAAGGCATATGGCGCATCGTAAGGGGTAATATCCTTTGCGCCTGCTTTTTCAAGCATTTGAACCGCTTGATCTTGCATATCCTTGCGCATGTTGTACTCGTTCTCTCTGATTTCGGCATCGAAAGTAACGGTGGGCAAGCCCCACTGATCCTTCTTGTCGTAATCCAAGGTCATTTTATTATCATGGTAAGGCAAAGTTTCACCGAACGCGAGCATGTTCATTGTCCAGCCTCCTGGGGTAAGAATCGCATCCTTATAATTTTTACCAAACGAAGCTTCCGCAATCAATTCTTCATAATTGCCCCTACTTGCACCACCTTGGTAACCATAACCGCGTTTAAAACTTTTCATATCGGAATCACCGCCAAGGTTTCTAAATCTCGGAATATAGATTCCGTTTGGTTTTCTACCCTTGTAGTATTTGTCTTCATACCCATCAAACTTACCGGATGCGCCAACCAAGAAATGGTGGTCCATTACATTGTGGCCCAACTCTCCAGAATCGTTACCCAATCCATTGGGAAACCTGTCTGATTTGGATTGCATCAAAATGGAAGTGGAAGCCATTGAAGAGGCACAAAGGAATATTACCTTGGCCTTAAATTCAAATTCTTCTTTGGTTTCCCTATCGATTACCTTAACTCCAGTAGCTTTTTTGGTATTTGGGTCATAAATCACTTCATGAACAATGGAATCTGGTCTTAACGTCATATTCCCTGTTCTCTCGGCCGCTGGCAATGTGGAAGAAACACTACTAAAGTATGCTCCGAAAGGACATCCCCTAATACAACGGTTCCTGAACTGACAACGTACTCGGCCATCACCTTCAAATTTTTTATCACTGTTGATGTGCGCCACCCTTCCAGCAGTAATTACACGGCCATCAAAATTTTCTGCAACTTTTCCTCTTACATGGTCTTCCACGCAATTAAGTTCCATCATCGGCTCAAACTTACCATCCGGAAGTTGTGGCAAGCCTAAATTTTCACCAGAAACACCGATGTAACTTTCAACTTTATCGTACCAAGGAGCTATGTCCTTATAACGTACCGGCCAATCCACGGCGATACCTTCTTTTTTGTTTGCACCGAAATCAATATCGCTCCAACGGTAGCTGTGTCGTCCCCACATAATGGAACGTCCACCAACATGGTAACCTCTCATCCAATCGAAACGTTTGGTCTCGTTGTAAGGGTGTTCCAAATCGTTTACAAACCAGTGTTTAGAGGCTGCTCCGGTTGTATATCCGGTTCTTGATTGTTTTTCTTGTTTCTTAACATCTTCTCGGGTAGCTCTTCCTCCATGGGGAAAATCCCATGGATCTTTGTTGGCTGTTGGGTAATCTTCTCGGTGCTTTACCATGGGTCCACGTTCCAAGACCAAGGTCTTAAGACCGTTTTCGCACAATTCCTTGGCAGCCCAACCACCACTGATACCCGTACCTACTACGATGGCATCATAGGATTCTTGCTCCTGATTGTAATAAAATTTACTCATTTATTCGGATTGTTTATTTGCTAAATGTATTAATTATTAAATTAATTTTCTACATTTAATCCCTATGTTTATTGAGAATTCAGCACTATAACGTTATAGTTTTTGGATTCCGTGCGAATTTAACTAACGTAAAAATATGATCAGAAGTAGTTTAACACAAAAAAGTATTGTCACACTTATTGCGGTGGCTTTTTTAGGATTTTATTCCTGTAAACAAAAACCGAAAAAAGAAGCAAATGAAGAAACAACAACTGAAGTGGTAGCTGTTGAAGAGTCCAAACCGGACATTAAACTTTCCTTGGCACAATGGTCTATCCATAAAATGATTTTCGAAGAGGGAGTTGATCCATACACTTTTGCAGAAAAAGCTAGCGAATGGGGTTTTGAAGGTTTAGAATATGTAAGTGCACTATACTATAAGGAACTCCAGGCAGCTAATTTTTCGGAAGAGGCTATGAACAACTGGGTTGAGAAAAGCAAAGCGGAAAGTGAGAAATATGGTTTGAAAAATCTTTTGATCATGGTAGATGGTCAGGGGGATATCGCTGTTCCCGATGAAGCAAAAAGAACAGAAGCTGTTGAAAACCATTATAAATGGGTTGATGCTGCTGCGGCATTGGGGTGCCATTCCATCCGTGTAAATTTAAACGGAAGCATGGAACCAGAAGTTTGGATGCCAGCCTCAGTTGCCGGACTTAAGCAATTGGCCACTTATGCCAAGGACAAAAACGTTAATATAATTGTAGAAAACCACGGTGGTCCATCTTCCAATGCGCAAATGTTGGCAGAAGTAATGGATAAAGTTGGAATGGACAATTGCGGAACTTTGCCCGACTTTGGTAATTTTTGCATAAAAAGGGAAGAAGGAGATTACTATTCATCCAAATGTCTGGAGGAATACGATCGCTATAAAGGAACAAAGGAGCTAATGCCTTACGCCAAAGGGGTAAGTGCTAAATCCTATAATTTTGATGAGGAAGGATATGAAACAAGAGTTGATTATCCGAAAATAATGGGCATTGTTCTCGATGCTGGATATGAAGGCTTTGTAGGTGTTGAATATGAAGGTTCCGAATTGAGTGAAGAAGAAGGGATTTTGGCTACCAAAAGACTTTTGGAAAAAGTATTGGAGTAATCCATTAATAGAATGGGTAGATGAAGGGATTTTTAAATCAACTCTTCGATTACAATTTTTATTGTAACAAAAAAATAATTGAACAATGCAGTGGTCTGGACCAGGTTCCAGACAACTGCATTAGACTTTTTAGTCATATACTCAATGCCCACCATATATGGAACCATAGAATGTTGGGCATTCCAAGTGAGTTGGGGGTGTGGGATATGCACAATTTTGATAAATGGGAAGAAATCCATTATCAAAACCAACGGACCTCTTTTGAAATTGTCTCCAATACCGATAATTTTGAAAATCGAGTGGAATACGAAAACAGTCAAGGAAGAACCTTTACCAATCAAACAAAGGACATTCTTTTTCACATTATTAATCATTCCACCCATCATAGGGGGCAAATCATGATGGAGTTTCGAAATTCTGGAATTGTGCCCGAACCCTTGGATTATATACATTACAAAAGATAAATACCAACTAACTAACACTTTAAATGAATCTTAAAACTAAATTCCAACTATCCTTTATGATGTTCCTCGAGTTTTTTATCTGGGGCGGTTGGTTCGTAACTTTAGGTACTTTTCTTGGCAACAATTTGGAAGCGACAGCAGGACAATCATCCATGGCCTTTTCAACCCAATCTTGGGGAGCGATTATTGCGCCATTTATAATTGGGTTGATTGCTGACCGATATTTTAATGCTGAACGTATCTTGGGTGTGCTCCATTTAATAGGAGCATTTTTAATGTACCAAATGTATCAATCCACGGATTTTACGGCATTTTATCCGTATGTGTTGGGCTATATGATTCTGTACATGCCAACATTGGCCTTGGTGAATTCCATTTCTTTTAATCAAATGAAAGACCCTGCAAAGGAGTTTTCGAACATTCGTGTATTTGGAACCATTGGTTGGATTTTGGCCGGTATGGTAATCAGCTATGTATTTGTTTGGGATTCTCCGGAGAGTTTGGAGGCCGGAATGTTGAAAAATACCTTTTTAATGGCGGGTATAGCTTCCGCTATTTTAGGATTGTTCAGTTTTACATTGCCCAAAACCCCTCCATCAGTTGATAAAGGAGAAAAAGTCACCATTTCTGATGTGCTGGGCTTGGATGCACTTAAACTTCTAAAGGATAAAAACTTTTTGGTATTCTTTATCTCTTCCGTATTAATTTGTATTCCACTAGCATTTTATTATCAAAATGCAAACCCATTCTTGGCGGAAATAGGCCTGGCGAACCCAACAGGAAAAATGGCTATCGGTCAAATTTCAGAAGCACTGTTCATACTCGCTTTACCCTTTTTCTTTACGAAATTTGGATTCAAAAAAACCATTTTGGTGGGAATGTTGGCCTGGACGGTTCGTTACCTGTTATTTGCTTATGGTAATGCAGGTGAGCTTTCCTTTATGTTGATCATTGGAATTGCATTGCACGGAATCTGTTATGATTTCTTCTTTGTTTCCGGACAAATCTACACGGATACTAAAGCTGGTGAGAAATACAAAAGTGCAGCTCAAGGTTTGATTACTTTAGCTACCTATGGTGTTGGAATGCTTATCGGATTTTGGATAGCCGGACAAATAACGGATTCCCTTACCATAGAAGATGGAACCCATGTATGGGAAAGTATTTGGATATATCCTGCGGTATTCGCGGCAGTAGTATTTGTTTTGTTTGCACTAATATTTAAAAATGAAAAAGTAGAATACAAATCATAAGGATACGAATCCGAAATGATAAAATATAGATACAACCACAATTAACTAATACAAACATGAAAAACGTTAACAAAAACCAACTTTTTTTAGCGGCCTGTATATCCTTGGTCGTTACTTCGATGACTTTTGCCATTAGGGCAGGAATACTGACCCAACTAGGAGAAGAATTTGGCATTTCCAACCAACAATTGGGTTGGATAAACAGTATGGCCTTTTT
This sequence comes from Flagellimonas lutimaris, assembly GCF_051494225.1. Lineage (GTDB taxonomy): Bacteria > Bacteroidota > Bacteroidia > Flavobacteriales > Flavobacteriaceae > Flagellimonas > Flagellimonas lutimaris_A. The sequence continues at coordinate 4,721 of NZ_JBNPYE010000014.1, forward strand.
AGGTTTTCCCTTGGCGATGATTTTTGGAGGATTGCTCTATAATAAAATTGGTGCCCGAAAACTTATGGTAGCAGCATTTGTCTGCCACCTTTTGGGATTGGTACTTACCATTGTAGCTGGAGGATTCTGGACACTTATTATCTCTACATTCTTTATCGGATTTGCCAACGGATCGGTGGAAGCGGCATGTAATCCTATGATTGCGGATATGTACACCAAAAACCGTACGGCCATGTTGAACAAGTTCCATGTTTGGTTCCCTGGAGGAATCGTAATTGGCTCCTTGATCTCTAAGTTTATGACCGATTTTGGAATGGGTTGGCAATTACAGATTGGTATTATGTTGATTCCCACGCTAATATATGGGTATATGTTCTTCAAGCAAGAATTTCCAGAAAGCGAGCATATGGAAACCGATACCGCAAAGAATATTAAATCACTTGCAGATCCATTGTTCATTTTTATATTGATTTGTATGACCCTTACCGCTATTTCGGAGTTCGGACCACAGCAATGGGTGGAACGAATTTTAGGAAATTCCGGTGCCAGTCCAATGCTAATATTGGCCATGGTGACAGGTATTATGGCCATAGGTCGATACTTTGCAGGTCCTATTGTACATAGAATAAACCCAATTGGGGTACTACTGATGTCTGCCGTGGTTACTACCGCAGCAGTATATAGCATGAGTATAGCCGAAGGATCCATGATTTATTTGGCGGCAATTCTTTTTGCCTTGGGTGTATGTTATTTCTGGCCTACCATGATCGGGTTTACATCGGAGTACCTTCCAAAGACTGGAGCTTTGGGGATGTCGCTGGTTGGTGGAGCAGGGATGTTCGCCACATCAATATGGCAACCGGTTATCGGTGGATGGCTGGATAGTGCCAAGGAAACGGCAATTGCCTCAGGTTTGACCGACCAAGTAGCAGAACTTACCGCAGGTAAAGCTACCTTGGGTAAAATGATGTTTTTTCCGTTGGCGGTAGTCATATTGTTTGCAATTTTGTTTATGTTTCGAAAGAAATTGGAAGAAAGAAGAGTGCCGCAAGGCCATGCAACCGAGGAAATTGTTTAATTAAAAAATAAAATAATAGAAAATGCCTAAAAAGATTAGACTTGGAATTCTTGGAGGAGGAGGCGATTCCCTTATTGGGGTATTGCATAGAGTTGCCTCTTTCATTAATGATAATTATGAAATTGTTGGTGCCGTCTTCAACCCGGATTTTGAAGATAGTTTAGAATTTGCAAAAGAAATAGATATTCCTACAAACCGTATTTATAAAGATTTTGATACTTTGGTTGAGGAAGAAATGAAGCTTCCAGAAGATGAGCGTATTCAGGTATGTTCCATTCTAACACCGAACTTTCTTCACTATCCAATGGCAAAAAAACTGTTGGATAATGGTTTTCATGTTATCTGCGAAAAACCAATGACCACTACTTACGAAGAAGCCAAAATTCTTCAGGAAACCTTAAAAAAGGTCGGGAAGGTTTTTGCCGTTACCCATACATACACAGGGTATCCTATGGTTCGCCAAATGCGTGAGATGATCAAGGAAGGGGTTATCGGAAAGGTACACAAAGTAGATGCTCAATATTATCAAGGCTGGATGAATCCAATCATCCACGATAAAGAAAAGCGAGGTACCGTGTGGAGACTTGATCCTAAAAAAGCGGGAATTAGTTCTTGTATGGGGGATATAGGCGTACACGCCTTTAATATGATTGAATTTACTACCGGATTACAAGTAAAATCCCTGTTATGTGACTTCAATTATATGTATGACGACAATGTAATGGACATGGACGGCACGGCACTTATCCGCCTTGATGACAACGTAAAAGGAGTTATTAGGGCCAGTCAAGTCGCCACAGGGGAAGAAAACAACTTGACCATTGCTATTTATGGTCAAAAAGGAGGGTTAAAATGGGAACAGGAAAACCCAAATTATCTCTATAAGTTGAATGATCCTGAACCGTTGCAAGTGTACAAACCAGGGCACGAATATAATTCTAAACTTTCTTTGGATGGAACCAAATTGCCACCAGGCCACCCAGAAGGTATTTTTGATGCCATGGCAAATATTTATTTAGGTGTGGCCAAGGCCATACGTGGAGAAGATTACAATAGTGGAGAATTCCCAACCATGACGGATGGTGTACGTGGTCTCAATTTTATCGAGAACACGGTAGCTTCCCACAAAAAAGGAAATGTTTGGGTAGATATGGATTAATTCATAATCCTTTATAATAATGATGATGGCTGCCTTTGGCGGCCATTATTTTTTATAGAGCATTTCAAACTCTTCAAAAACCACGATCATACTTTCTTTCGGCTCTTTACCGAATTCGGCCAATTCCCGTGTGTAATAATCCCAATGTGACTTTTTCCAGTATTCTAGACTCTTGTCACCTTCACCTTCAAGTCGGGCATGTTCCTCTCTAATGCTGAAAAAGGGCAGTAATTTTACTGCCGTGGTTCGTGTAATGCATTTTGCAGTACCGTTCCAATCCGTTACCACATAAAAATCCCCGATTTTGGGCAAGCTTTCATTGCGTAGTTGCAACCCTTTTAAAGAATGCGATGTAGCTCTCTTAATTTCTTTGCAGGCTAAATCGGCACAAGTGTTTGCATCCGACTCATTATCGCAAAAATGTATCACTTTTGGAGCATCTTGGGAAGCAAACTCCAAATGGGCATCCAAAAAATCGCCCCATAAATTGCGGGCAGAAGCATTTTCCATAAGTAGGTATTAAGAAAATTTATTTTGTTTGAATTGTTCGGCAGCATGATTCGCAGCTCTTGCTGTAAAGGCCATATAAGTCAGGGATGGGTTAACACAGCTTGCTGACGTCATAAAGGCACCATCGGTTACATAAACATTGGGAACTGCATGCAATTGATTGTGCTTGTTCAATACAGAAGTTTTTGGGTCATGGCCCATACGAGCACCTCCCATTTCATGTATGCCCAGACCTGGACCGGTTTCGGTATCAAAGGTGTTTACATTTTTGAAACCTGCGGCTTTAAGCATTGCGGCTGCTTCCTCTTTTATAGCCTCGCGCATATTATATTCGTTCTCCTTGAATTCAACATCAAAATCCAATTGGGGCAATCCCCATTGGTCTTTTTTATCCTTGCTTAAAGTTACCCGGTTGTCATGATAGGGTAACATTTCACCAAAGCCACCCATTCCAATTTCCCAGCCTCCTGGTTTTAATATGGATTCTTTTAGCTCTTTTCCATAACCCATTTCCGCTACCATTTCAGACCAGTTGGTTCTATTGGCACCACCCTGATATCCAAAACCGCGCAGAAAGTCATTACGTTTCGTTTTTTCATCCAAGTTTACAAAGCGGGGAATGTAAAAGCCGTTAGGTCTTCTTCCTTTATAATATTTGTCCAAATGGCCATCTACCTTGGCAGAAGCTCCCAATTGGTAGTGATGGTCCATAATGTTTCGCCCCAATTGGTCATGTTCGTTGCCCATGCCGTTTGGGAATCGTTGGGATTTGGATTGAAGCAAAATACCAACGGATGCCATGGCCGACGCACATAGGAACACAATCTTACTTTTGAATTCAAATTTTTCATGGGTCTCTGCGTCAACGATTTTTACACCGGTAGCTCTTTTTTGATTTTCATCGTATGTAATCTCATGAACGATGGAGTTAGGTCGTAAGGTCATGTTTCCTGTTCGTTCTGCTGCTGGCAAGGTAGATGAATTACTGCTAAAGTAGCCGCCAAAAGGACAACCCCTCCAGCAACGGTTTCGATATTGACAAGGTCCGCGACCTTCAATATCCGTGGTGTTTTCAGTAATATGGGCAACCCGGCCGATGGTCAGTAAACGGCCATCTTCAAATTTGCTGTCTAACGATTGTTGCAAATCCTTTTCCACACAATTTAACCCCATGGGAGGTTGAAACTTTCCATCGGGTAACTGTTTAAGCCCTAAAGCCTCACCACTGACACCTATATAAGTTTCCACTTTATCGTACCAAGGGGCAATATCTTTATAGCGAACCGGCCAATCTACTGCGATTCCATCCTTTTTGTTGGCCTCAAAGTCGATATCGCTCCAACGATAGCTTTGTCGGCCCCAAGTCAACGAGCGTCCACCAACTTGGTATCCTCGTATCCAATCAAAACGTTTGGTTTCTTGATAGGGATGTTCCAGATCGTTAACAAAAAAGTGCTTTACATCATCTTTTGGAGCCCATCCAACTCTGAGTTGTTTATGATATTTTTCCTTGTCTTCCCGAGAGAGTTCTCCTTTGAAAGGATAATCCCATGGGTCATCGTTCATGGTCTTGTAATCTTGGACATGCTTTACCATGGGGCCTCGTTCCAAAACCAAAACCTTTAGGCCGTTTTCGCATAATTCCTTAGTGGCCCAACCACCACTTATACCTGTACCCACAACAATGGCATCATAAACTTTAGTTTCAATCACTTTTATGTTGTTTTAATTGTTAACGAATCCCTATATTTATATTTTACTACATGAGACATAAATATAGCATAGTTTTTTTCTTAAATATAGAAGATAAATCCCAATTTATTTGGGATTTCCTAATTTCTTAAAATTAAATTCAATGAAGACAATTAAAGGACCGGCCGTATTTTTGGCGCAATTTGTGGATAGCCAACCTCCATTCAACTCTTTGGATGGCCTTTGCAAATGGGCCTCGGATTTGGGATATAAAGGAATACAGATTCCTACTTGGGAATCCTTCCTCATAGATTTGGACAAAGCAGCAGAAAGTCAAGATTATTGTGACGAGCTCAAAGGGAAGATAAACTCATATGGATTGGAGATAACCGAACTTTCCACCCATTTGCAAGGACAATTGGTCGCGGTACATCCTGCTTATGACATTATGTTCGATAATTTCGCGCCCAAGGAACTGCACGGAAAACCCAAAGAACGTACCAAGTGGGCGGTTGAAACCGTAAAGAAAGCTGCCACCGCAAGTCGCAGATTAGGACTTGATGTGCATGCTACATTTTCTGGCTCATTGCTTTGGCATACCGCACACCCATGGCCCCAACGACCTGCTGGTTTGGTAGAAATGGGTTTTGAAGAATTGGCAAACCGATGGATGCCTATCCTAAATCATTTTGATGAAGAGGGGGTAGATGTATGCTATGAAATCCACCCAGGAGAAGACCTTCACGATGGAGATACCTTCGAACGCTTTTTGGAAGCTACGGGAAATCACAAAAGAGTGAACATCTTGTACGATCCAAGTCATTTTGTATTGCAACAATTGGATTATATCGAATACATAGATTTTTACCATGAGTTCATCAAATCGTTCCACGTAAAGGATTCAGAGTTTAACCCAACAGGGAAAAAAGGTGCCTTCGGTGGTTATAACGATTGGGGGGATAGAGCCGGTAGATACCGTTCCTTGGGTGATGGTCAAATCGATTTCAAGACTATTTTCTCGAAATTGACCCAATATGGATGTGACGTATGGGCCGTAATGGAGTGGGAGTGCTGTATTAAGAGCCCAGAGCAGGGCGCTCGAGAAGGAGCTAAATTTATTAAAGATCATATAATTGAAGCTACCACCAAAACCTTTGATGATTTTGCCGGAGCTGAAATTGATAAAGAAAAACTTAAAAACATATTGGGATTATGAGAAAACCAATTTTATTGGGCTTAATGGCCATTGCATTTTCATGCAAGGAAAAACCAAAGGAGCAACTTGAAGAAGTAGAAAAGGAAGTAGTTGAGGTTGTGGCAGAACCAGGAACTAAAATTTTATTTGATGGGTCATCGTTTGATGGATGGCACTTTTATAATGGAGGGGAAGTTACCGAACCTTGGAAACTGGAAGATGGAGCCATGGTGCTTTATCCGCCGGAAGAGCGACCCGATGGTGCTAATTATAATTTGGTTACCGATAAGGAATACACAGATTTTGTTTTGACCTTGGAATGGAATATAGCCGAAGGGGGCAACAGTGGTTTATTTTGGGGAGTAATGGAAGATGAAAAATATGGAGAACCTTATCTCACAGGACCAGAAATCCAGGTGTTGGATGATGAAAGGCATCCAGATGCAAAGAATGGTACCGACCGTTTGGCCGGATCACTTTACGACATGGTTTCACCATCCAAAAAAGTGGTTAAACCCGCTGGAGAATGGAATAGCGTAGAGTTAATGATCAATCATAAAACCAACGAAGGTCATGTAATTTTAAATGGAACCAAAATGGTGGAGTTTCCGGTTCAAGGACCCGAATGGGATGAGCTGGTTGCTAATTCCAAATTTGCCGATTGGGAAGGTTTTGCAGCATTCAAAACAGGAAAGATTGGGCTTCAGGACCATGGTAATGTGGTAGCCTTCAGAAACATAAAAATTAAAGAATTATAGTATGTCTAAATTAACATGCAAACTATTGGCTTTGTCCGTACTTGTTGTCGGATTTATGTCTGCACAAGAGGTAGAGCCGACCAAACCTGAACAAACTGAATTTTATAAACCGGTGCCACCTAAAGTAACTCCGGGTAAGGGTGGAGCTCCTCCGAGTGATGCCATAGTTCTTTTTGATGGTACTTCATTGGACAAGTGGATCAGTTCCATAGATAGTACCGCTGCCAAATGGACACTGAATAAAGATGGCAGTATGACAGTGAACAACAGGACCGGGGATATCCAGACCAAACAAAATTTTGGAAGTGTGCAGCTTCATATTGAATGGAAGTCGCCGGCTGAAGTGCAACAAGAAGGTCAGCATAGAGCTAATAGTGGAGTTTTTCTAAATGGCATGTACGAGGTGCAGGTATTGGACAACAACGATAATGATACCTATGTTAATGGTCAAGTTGGTTCTATATACAAACAACATGTGCCGTTGGCTATGGCTTCGGTGCCCACAGGCGAATGGAACACTTACGACATTATTTACCACGCCCCCGAGTTTGAAAAGGGGCAGAAAGTAAAATCTGGTACATTGACTGTCATCCATAACGGGGTTTTGATTCAAGATCATGTGGAAATTAAGGGAACCACACCATATATTGGTTGGCCCAAAAATCCACCTCATGGAAAAGGTCCTCTCAGACTTCAGGATCATGGGGACAACAGTAGGGTCAGTTATAGAAATATTTGGGTTAGGGAGCTGGATTAGTTCCCTAAAACTAATACTACGATATAGAATCTTCAATGGCCAAAACCTATTTTGGTTACCTTTGGCAAAATTTATCATTCATATATGATTCAATCCATGACAGGCTTTGGGAAGCATGTAGTACAGCTTCCTTCCAAGAAAATTACCATTGAGCTCAAATCACTCAACAGCAAAAATTTGGACATCAATGCCAGACTTCCTCAATTCTACAGGGAAAAGGAACTGGAATTGCGCAAAATGATTGCCAGTGCCCTGAATAGGGGAAAGATTGATTTTAGTCTTTATGTTGAAATTACGGGAGAAGAAACTACGGCCGAGGTCAACAAAGGAGTGGTAAAAAATTATATGGAGCAATTGGCTGACATTGCCAAAGGGGATGATATAAAGCTATTGGAAATGGCATTGCGCATGCCAGATACGCTAAAGACCGATAAAGACAATATTGATGAGGCCGAGTACAAGGCTATATTGGAAGCGATGGATGAAGCCCTTTCCAAAATTGTTGAATTCCGAAATGAAGAAGGAAAGGTGCTGGAAGAAGATTTTGTGGCCAGACTGAAGAATTTGAACGAACTTTTGGAAGCAGTAAAAGCCATGGATCCTGAACGTCTGGGAACGGTAAGGGAACGATTGGATAAAGCAGTATCTGATCTTAAAGTGGAGTTGGATGCCAACAGATTTGAGCAAGAACTCATTTATTATCTCGAAAAATACGACATTACAGAGGAGAAGGTCCGTTTGGCCAACCACTTAAAATATTTTGAATCCACCTTGAATTCCGATGACTCCAATGGGAAAAAACTTGGGTTCATTTCTCAGGAAATAGGAAGGGAAATAAATACCATCGGTTCCAAGGCCAATTATGCCCCAATGCAGCAATTGGTGGTACAGATGAAGGATGAATTGGAAAAAATCAAGGAACAAATGCTCAATGTGCTATGACAGAAGGCGGTAAACTTATTATTTTCTCAGCACCTTCCGGCAGTGGTAAAACTACCATTGTCAAACATTTGTTGAATCAACCTGAGTTGAATTTGGCTTTTTCCATTTCTGCAACCTCTCGCCCACGTAGAGGAAAAGAAAAGAACAATGTCAACTATTACTTCATGTCAGTTTCCCAATTTAAAAGGCACATCAAAGACGGTGATTTTTTGGAGTGGGAAGAAGTATACCGGGATAACTTTTATGGAACTCTCAAAAGTGAAGTAGAGCGTCTTTGGGCCGAAGGGAAAAACGTAATTTTTGATATTGATGTTTCCGGCGGACTTAGAATTAAAAAGAAGTTTCCTGAGAAAACATTGGCCGTTTTTGTAAAACCACCCAGTGTTGATGAACTCAAAATCAGACTGAAGAAAAGAAGTACCGAAAGTGATGATAAAATCAACATGCGGATTGCCAAGGCATCGGTAGAGCTTGCCACGGCACCACAGTTTGATAAAATCATCAAGAACTACGATCTTGATGTAGCTCTTAATGAAGCCCATAGATTGGTAGCTGAATTCGTTGGGGCCGAGATGCCTCCTAAAGAAGAATAACAAATGAAAAAGGTAGGGCTCTTTTTTGGAACCTTTAACCCGATACATATAGGCCATTTGGTCCTAGCGAACCATATGGTGGAGTTTTCGGATTTGGATGAAGTTTGGTTTGTTATTACTCCTCAAAGCCCATTTAAGACCAAACAATCACTTTTGGATGACCATCACCGTTATCAGATGGTGTACGAGGCCGTTCAGGAATATCCGAAGCTAAAACCTAGTAAAATAGAGTTTGACCTTCCTCAACCTAATTATACGACCAATACTTTGGCCCATTTGGATGATAAATACGGAAAGGACCATCAGTTTTCTCTGATAATGGGGGAGGATAACTTGAAAAGTTTCCATAAATGGAAAAACTACGAGACTATTTTGGAGCATTATTCCATTCATGTGTACCCTAGGATTTCACACGGGGAGATAGAGCATCAATTTAAAGGACACCCAAAAATCACTAAAGTAGATGCGCCGATCATGGAAATATCGTCCACCTTTATACGCAAAGCGCACAAAGCAGGTAAAAGTATCCGTCCTATGCTCCCGTATTCCGTTTGGAAATATATGGATGAAATGAATTTTTATAGGTAGCCTTACTGTTTTGCAGTAACAACCCCTACCATACTATCTGCCGTGCCATAATATAAGTACCATGTCTCGTTGAACAAGATCAATCCTTCCAGGAAAGTGGTTCCATCTTTATATTGGCCCGACTTTTCAAAAGGTAATTCGGGTTTTATAAAAGGCTTATCGGTACGGTTCAATAGTTTCCAAGGTTCATTGGCATCAAAAAGAGCTTGACCCCCGGTATAGATTCTGTTACCCAGTTCTTTTACACCGATATTTTGTGAGTTTCCGGCATTGTACAGCACCACAATACCATTATCCGTTAGTAGTGGTGGTGGACCGGCCTCAACCAACCAAGAGTCAAAATAACCAGGTCTAGGGCTTAAAACAGGAACTAATTTGCTTTCGTAGGTTTCTACAGGCTCCCAATCTATCAAATTGGTTGAAGTGGCCAACCATATATGGGGCACACCATAGTACATCCAATATTTGCCATTGATTTTGGCAGCGACCAATTTACCGTCTTTAAGTTCTGTTACTATAGCTCCTGATTTCGTTTCTTTTTCGTGATAAACACCTTTTTTATAATTCTGGAAAACTGGTCCATGTTTTTCCCAATGTTTCAGGTCTTTTGAAGTAGCAACCGCAAGTTTGGGTGTTTTCCGGTTCCATTGGGTATAGGTCAGAACATATAAGCCTTCTTCGATTTCAACGATTCGTGGGTCTTCAATGCCACCTGGCCATTCGTTGGCTTTTTGATCATCTTTGCTAGGATAAAAAACAGGTTCTGACCATTTGGTATAAGAAATTCCATCAGTAGAAGTAGCCATTCCAATCCGGGAACGGTGTCCGCCAATTTCCTTTTCCCCTAATTTTTCTTCTGCACGGTACAATACATAAATGGAATCGTTTTTAGCAATAGCCGCGGGATTAAACGTTGCCATGGATTCCCAATGCACAACTTTTTGCGTTATGGGGTCTTTAAACGTGGATGCCGCATCTTTCTGTAAAATAGGTTGGGCACTTTTTGGACGTTCAAAAGGCCCTAGCATCCAATCCTTTTCTTTCGTTTGCGAAAAAATATTGGTTTGGGAAAATAAAAGAATGAATAGGGACAGTATTGATGTTCTCATCAAACTTAAATTTTTTCCAAGGTATCTGTTCCTAGGTATTTATCATCCTTGTTTACGTACCAAGCTCTGGTTTTTGGCATTTTTATCCCATTGATTTCTTCCAATCCTTCCAAAAGGATGTATTCTCCATCATTTTTGCTTTCATCGTGGTAAAATTGATACACTTCCATGGCATAGGTAGCGGGATCAAAATAAAAATACCATTCATCTGTGCCCACCTCGGAATCATAGGTTACATTCAGTACCAAATATTCTTTGCCCTTGAATATCTTTTTTTGGACTTTTGGGTCCAAATGGGTGCCGGGATCCTTTAGCTTCATGGGAAGCCCGTATAAGTATGTGTAATAGTCCTTCATGAAATTACCGCGCTCGCAGCTCAAGCGGAATTTCTTAGCCTCTTCCTCAGAGATATCTTTGCTTCCGTTCAATGTTATTTCGCAAGAGCCCCCATTGATTTTATAAGTATAGGAATCGTCGCCCTGTTCTACATCCAAGGTGAACTCTTGGTTTGGAAAATCCACGCCAATTATACTTGTACGCTCAGGACGGTTTGGAGTTTCCATAACTACCTTTAAGGTAGTCTTTAGGTTTGCCCAATTGCCATTGGGGTCATGGAATGCGATGGCATTTTCCAAAACTTCATCAGCAGAAAATGACTGCGAATGGCCTGTAATTATTGATAATAGACCTATTGCCAAGAGAGAAAAACAATATCTTTTCATGTCAAAAAAATTAAATAGACACGAAAGATACTGTTTTATTTTATCTCTATTGTGGCAGGTTCAACGGAGCTATCATGTTCACGATAGTATTGTTCCAAAAGGTTCATCATCGCAGTGATTAAATCTCTGGTTTCAAGTAAAAGAGAGAAGTACAATGTGGTGTTCTTTGGACTAGATTCTTCTGTTCTTGTTCTGGAAACCTGGATATCAATCTTTTGTGAGACCAAATCATAAAGTTCCTGTTTGGAATCCAAAATGGCACCGATTTGTTCAAAAGACTTTTCTTCAAAAGCTTTTTGAGTGCTATTAAAGATTTCTTCCAACTTGTTATCAATTTCCTTAAGCTCTTTGATTTGATTGTACTTAAGCTTTTTGTGATTGTTTTGCACATGGTTATGGCTAACCTTGCCTATATATTCCAAAGACTGGGACATATCGGTTAAGTACCCCATGATATTGATGTAAAAATTACTGGCGCCAATATGGGCTTCCTCCAAGTTCTTGATGAAATAGAAGGTATGCTCTCTTAAATCTTCTATTTCAGATGCAAGTTTGTTACCTTGTTTTTTATTCTTTTTTAAAGAATCAAGAGCTTGTTTTGCAAGTCCATTAATGGAGTTGGAGTAGATTTTGTTACTTCGTTTTACCACATTGGCAATGTTCGTTGCCGTTTCCTCAATAACCCCTTGAATGGAACTACTTTCTGCTCTTCTTAAACGATCTTCAACTTTTATTTCCTTAGATTTTTTGTTGTAGGATATGTAGTTTCTAACCAAAAGAAGGGTTGCAGCAAACAATAGAATGGCAATGGCTGCTCCTTTTCCAAAACTTATAAGTGCCAAAATAACCCCTGAAGCAATAAAGGCAATGATGGCGGTACTGAACCAACCAGCGATTACGTTTAATACCCCTGCAACACGGTAAACTGCACTTTCCGCTCCCCAAGCTCTATCGGCCAAAGACGTACCCATGGCTACCATAAAGGTAACATAGGTAGTGGAAAGTGGAAGCTTGTAAGACGTGGCAATAGAAATTAAAATACCTGCAACCATTAAGTTTACGGAAGCTCGAATCATATCAAATGCAGGTAATTGAAGGACTTTGTCCTTTGAGAGGTTCACGGTAGGCTTTTCAAAGCGCTTGTTAACTTTACTCTGTATAGATGCCGGTACTGCTGAGGATACCCAAGTGGATAAGTTGATTGAAAATCTTACTAAACCTCTGGATAAGAAATTAGGTTGAAATTTTTCTTTGGCCTCACCTTCACGAGATAGGTTGATTTCGGTATCGGCCACATACCTTGCTTTTTTGGACAGCCAGAGGGTGGCCACCATAATCATTCCAGAAAGAAACAGCAACAGCGTAGGGGTTTCAACCTTTGTGGATAGGACTTCCATACTAAATTCAGAGGCTGCCACTCCAGAAGCCGTCCATGCTTCATACGATTGCCATGCCGCAATGGGAACACCGATAAAGTTGACAAGGTCGTTTCCGGCAAAAGCAAGTGCAAGAGCAAAAGTTCCAACGCCAATGATAACCTTATACACGTTTACTTTGGCAAATTGAATGAGTATATATGACAAAAGAGCCCAAAAGACAAAATTGACCAATCCTACTGTATAAATTTCTGTCTCTAGAAATTCTTTTATGGTAATACCTCCAATAAAATTATAGGTTTGGTTGGCAAAAGGGGTTCCTTTTATACCTTTCAACAAAATAAAATAGGATATGGCGGATAGGGCTATGCCTGCAAAAACAGCTCCAACCCACTTTGCTTTTTTCTGAAAGTGGTATGACAACAGTACTCGAGACACCCACTGCACAAATGCTCCGATGGTAAAAGCTATTACAACGGAGGAAAGTATCCCAACAATAATTTGGATGGCTTTATCGGTATTGATATAATTGACAACATCGGAGAAATTGCCGTTTACATCAGCTATTTTTAATATAGCCATTGCGACCGCCGCACCTAATAAGTTAAAAACGATGGAAACCGTTGTTGATGTGGGCATTCCCAGTGTGTTGAAGAAATCCAACAACAGAATATCCGTGATCATCACGGCCATAAAAATGAACATGATTTCATCAAAATAAAACTCACCAGGGTTAAAAATACCCTTCCTTGCAACCTCCATTAAACCACTTGAGAAAATTGCTCCACATGCAATTCCAATACTGGCAACGATCATAATGGTCTTAAATGATATGGCCTTAGAGCCTATTGCAGAGTTCAAAAAGTTAACTGCATCATTACTTACACCAACAACAAGGTCTGCTATGGCCAAAATGCCCAAAGCGACAAGGATTAAAAAGTAAATGTTGTCCATAATTAAAGTTCAAAAAAATTTTTCAAATATCTAGAGAATGCCCTTTTGTTAGGTTATGTTAAGGTTATTTTTTAAAAATGTACGTCTAATTGTAAACGATACATTAATGTATCAAACCCATTATCAACGTTTAAATAACTTAAATCCGTTTGTACCTTTAACTTATGTCCCACAATATATTTTGAGAGACCTAAGGTATATTGTGTTTCGGGATTTTTTCCAGTTATATCATAATCTAATTTAATGTTGGTATATCTGGCTGAAACTTCCCAATTTTTCTTAAAGAGATAACCTGATTGAAGGTTAACCCCTTTTCCTACTTGCACAACATCACCCGTTTCGGTATTGTCCAAGTTTATAGCTACTGGTTTGTCTGCATCACGATATGCGTATTCTCCCATTAGAGAAAAACCATTGTACTTGAACATCAAATCTAAAAATAAAGTAGATATGTCGGTTTTATGGAATCCATTATCGGTGAACATGTAACTGCCCATGTTACTTCGGGTTCTTACAGCATCATCATTGATATCATAAGTGGCTCCCAGCATTAATTTTGGTTTGGGCTCACGATTAAGGTCCGCACCTCTGTAATCACCTTTTCCTTCAAACTTGCCAAAAGGCAATAATTCGAGTCTTGTTGTATATTGATGTCCTCCCAAGTTGCCTTCTGTGACATTTCTCCCTTCTCCTTGCGAAAAAGCAAATTTTTCTCGAACCAAAAACTTGCTACCTATATTAAAATGGTGTCTCAATTGAAAACCTATATCCCTATCAATATTAAATCTGCTGTTCAATAATGATCGATCTACTTGTTGCAGATCTCCTGAAGAAATAACCCGTTCAATATTGCCCGGCAACTTGGTTTGTCCTACCCAAAGTTCAAAGTTTTGGTAAAAATTCCACATCACGACCGCATCTAAAATGTATCGAGGTGTATTTCTTGTAAACTCGGAACCTCCAGAAATGTCTCTGTTGGAAAGTCCAAGTTCTATTTTGTATTTAAGTTTTGGAGAATAGGCAAAACCATTGAACTTGAGTCTAGCTCGCCTTACCAAAAAGTTTTGTTCGGAATTTGAAAAACCATTTTCTCCTTCTTCAGTCCAATTAAAAGTACTTAAGAGTTGCATTCTTGCACCTACTTTCATGGACCAAGTACTATCTTTCCCAACAAGGTTCAATAATCCTTTGCCAAATTGTGTTGAAGAAATCTCTTGGGAAAAGGAAAATTGTGTGTACACCAAAAGTAAGGAAAACCCTAGGAGGGTCAAATTTTTGTTATTCATTACGGTACTAGTTTTTGTCGCTGCAAATAACTGTACCCAATGTTAAGTTAACATTTCCTGTATGTTATCTTATGTGAGTTCTTTTGATGAAAAAGGCTACCTTTTGAAAGGTAGCCAGTAGATTTCGAAGAATAGTCGACAAAAACTAATATCCGTATAGAAATCTGTGTCAAAAATGAACTATGGAAATTTCTTTACTGTAATTTTAAGTTTAAGTAATCATTAAGCATTGCTTTTAAGGTGATGTCCAGTTTTCTTGGTGTATAATCTAGGTTAGGTGTATATTGCACCAATAGTTAATTATGAACTGGGAGCAACTACTTTCTTTAAAGCGACACGGAGATACCGGAAAACGACTACGAAAGGAACAAAATGAGATCCGTCTGGGTTTCGAGGTGGACTATGACCGAATCATTTTCTCATCTGCTTTTAGAAGCTTGCAAGATAAGACACAGGTGTTTCCAATGCCGATTGCAGTTGGCTCACAGAAGAATTTTGTGCATACTCGCTTAACACACAGCATGGAGGTGTCGGTAGTAGGAAGAAGCCTGGGGCGTATTGCAGGACAGCAAATTTTGACCAAATACCCATTTCTGTCTGAGGTTCATGGTCACCATTTTAACGATTTTGGTGCTATTGTAGCCGCCGCCGCATTAGCTCATGATATTGGCAACCCTCCTTTTGGACATAGCGGAGAAAAGGCAATCGGGAATTATTTTAAGCAGGGCAAGGGAAAGCTATACCAAGATATCCTGACCGCAGAAGAATACCAAGACCTTATAGATTTTGAGGGCAACGCCAATGGTTTCAAATTATTGACAGCGTCCAGGGAAGGTGTTCCCGGAGGTCTTCGATTGAGTTATGCGACCTTGGGGGCCTTTATTAAATATCCAAAGGGATCCTTACCCAAAAAACCATCTAGAAACATTGTCGACAAAAAGTTTGGCTTTTTTCAATCTGAAAAGGAGTTTTTCCATGAACTAGTTGAGGAAATAGGCTTGTTGCCCAATCCAAATCATCCAGAAACCGGATTTTTACGGCACCCGCTTACCTATTTGGTGGAGGCTGCTGATGATATTTGCTATACCATTATTGATTTTGAGGATGGAATCAATTTGGGACTGATTCCGGAAGAATATGCCTTGGAGTATCTCATCAATTTGGTGAAGAACAACATCAACACTAAAAAATATAATGCAATGACTACCTCGAGTGATAGATTGAGCTATTTGAGGGCACTTGCCATAAGTACTTTGATCGGCGATGCGGTCGATGTTTTTGTTAAGAATGAGGATAAAATCCTGAATGGTGAGTTTAATGTTTCCTTACTCGATAAAGGAAAGTATAAGGCACAGGTAGAGGATATCATCAAGTTGAGTGTGGAGAAGATTTATCAATCCACCGAAGTAGTGGATAAGGAATTGGCAGGCTATCGTATTATATCGGACCTTTTGGATATGTACACTTCGGCCTTGATCAATGTTAAAGAAGGACAGGACACCAATTACGACCGATTGCTTATCAAAAGTTTACCCGAGAACTATCGGAATACGGATACATCAACTTATAAGATACTGTTGGACACGAGTTGTTTTGTGGCCAGTTTATCGGATAGTGCAGCGGTTCACATTCACGATAAATTAACAGGGCGCAAGGTCTAAAACGAATAGAGCAACCCTACTCCAAGTAACTGCTTAAACTGTATTCGGGATACACCTGGGTTGATTATAGAATCATCCTCCGCAATTTCCTCATCAAATTTAATATCATCATCAAAAATAATGTGGGTACCAATGTTGGCGGCAAGATACTCATTAACCTTTAGGTTAAAATTCAATTCCCAATCCACATCAATATTGCCAAAACTCCGCACGTAGTCGGTATAAAGGTTAAGGCGATGGTTCATCAACACATTTCTGGCAATTTCTGTTTCCCAAGTGTTGGTAATGAGAAAACCAAGTTCTAAAAAGACGTTTTTACCTTTTTCCACACCAAATGCCCCTTGGTTGGAGAGTACTTCGTCCAGCACAAAAGTGGATTTCATGGTAGCGGGTGAAATATACAGGTTGAATTTGTCTTTTGGAGGGATATAGGATGTACCTACACCGACAAATGCATATCCTGGAGCCATAAACCTTGAAATAGGGTTTTCCCTGTCCGGATATTTATAACCGTTCGAAAATTGGGTTCTGAAGTTCGCTTTTACAGAATAGTACCAATTGGTGATAGTGTCCTTTCTAAAACTGAGGGTGGTGGATAAGCGTATCTGATCGTCAGTTTTTCGAAGTTTTCTTCCTTCCTGTGCATTGAGGCCATACCGAAGTTGGACCTCATTGTTCCAGTTTAGATATCGAAATTTATAATTCCGGGAAAAATCAGCACTTGCGAGTGCTGAAACAGAATTGTCGCCTCCTGCATTCCAGTTTACAAAAGAGACCTCACTAATGTTAAGCCCAAATTTATTGACCTTTTTCCAAAACGATGTAGGCTTGAACCGATGGTACCAAACACTCAAAGGCTTTACTCTGTTCAATACCGTTCGGGGATCGGTAAGCTTGGCACTCCTGGTCAAATATTTTAGTTTGACATCTTTGATGCGAACAATTTTAAAACCAGAATCGGTGCTGTCGGGTTCAAAAACCTTTAGGCGGGATATCTGTGCATTGGCAGAAAGGAAAACGGTAAGGAATAGAATTAAAAAACAATTTATTCGCATTGGTTTAAGGTTGATTGTATATAAGAATGTATGGTATCAAAATCTATACCAGCCAGATGGTGGGTTTCGGGTATTGTTCCTTGTTCCACAAATTGATCGGGAACACCAAATATTTTAACTGGTTTTGAAAATCCTTCTTCGTTGGCAAATTCCAATACTGCGGAACCAAAACCACCCATTTTTGAGCCATTTTCAACAGTAATGATATACTCGTACTGGCTAAAAATTGTGCGTAGAGTGTTTTTATCGAGTGGTTTTACAAAACGCAGATCGTAGTGTCCGATTTTTTCTGGTTCACCTAATGCTTCAAGGAGTTCTGCTATGACGTTACCAATATGGCCTATGGTAAGTACGGCAATTTTTGAACCTTCTTTCAAACATCTGGCAGTACCCATTTCAATGGTCTCAAAATCATTCTTCCAGTCAATGGTCGCACCTCGTCCTCTTGGATACCGGATAGCAATAGGATTGTCCAATCCCATCTGTGCGGTGTACATGATGTTTCTGAGCTCCATTTCGTTCATTGGAGCAAAAACGATGAGGTTTGGAACACACCGTAAAAAAGCCATATCAAAAATACCGTGATGGGTAGGGCCATCTTGTCCTACCAAACCAGCTCGGTCCAGACAGAAAATAACGGGTAGCTTTTGCAAAGCCACATCGTGTATTACTTGATCATAGGCCCGCTGTAAAAAAGTAGAGTAAATATTGCAAAATGGCACTAATCCCTGAGTGGCCATGCCTGCGGCCAGAGTAACCGCATGCTGTTCGGCTATTCCAACATCAAAAGCACGGTCGGGCATCTGGTCCATCATGAATTTTAGGGAACTGCCACTGGGCATTGCAGGGGTAATCCCAACAATTTTTTCATTCTTTTGAGCCAATTCCACAATGGTGTGCCCAAACACATCTTGATATTTTGGAGGTTGAACTTCTCCTGATTTTTTTAATCGCTCCCCTGTGATTTTATCAAATTTTCCAGGGGCATGATACACTACTTGGTCTTCTTCTGCCTTTTTTAACCCTTTCCCTTTTGTGGTAATAATGTGGAGCAACTTTGGACCTTCTACATTTTTTAGACGTTCCAGTTCCGTGACCAAAGCTTTTACGTCATGTCCATCAATTGGGCCCGAATAGTTGAGGTTGAGGCATTCAAAAATATTTTCGTCCTTGGCTGTACCCGCCTTTACATTGGTAAGATATTTTTTTAGTGCACCAACACTAGGGTCGATGCCAATGGCATTATCGTTGAGTACAATTAGTGCGTTCACATTGGTGACTCCGAGATGGTTCAATCCTTCAAAGGCCATTCCACTAGCAATAGAGGCATCGCCCACCACCGCAATATGTTGTTTGTTAAGGTCTCCTTTAAGTTTGGAGGCCATCGCCATTCCAAGTATCGCCGAGATGGAGGTAGAGCTATGCCCGGTTCCAAAATCGTCGTATTCACTTTCGCTTAGTTTTGGAAAACCGCTGATTCCGCCTAGTTGTCGGTTCGTCTCAAATATCTCTTTTCTTCCTGTTAGGATTTTGTGTCCATAAGCTTGGTGGCCTACATCCCAAATAAGTTTGTCATTCGGGGTGTTGAACACATAATGTAGTGCTATGGTGAGTTCCACAACACCCAAACTGGCCCCCAAATGTCCTTCTTTGGTGGAGACGATATCAATAATAAATTCCCTTAATTCCTGGGCGAGCTTGGGCAGCTCATCCAAGTTTAGTTTTTTGAGGTCCTCGGGGGATTCGATATGTGTTAACAGCTTTTCCAATGAATAAAAAACAAAAGTATCACTTCTCCCTAAAATTATTTTATGTGTAGCTTAGCAATCTATTGAAAATGATGTAAAAAGTTGTGGAGAACCCGTTTGATGACACTTATTTTATGAAGCGAGCCTTGCAAGAGGCCGAAATAGCCTTTGAAAAGGGTGAAGTTCCTGTTGGGGCGGTTATTGTGGTAAATAATAGAATCATTGGAAGGGCCCATAACCTAACGGAGCGCTTAAAGGATGTTACGGCCCATGCCGAAATGCAGGCCATCACTGCAGCTTCTAATTTTTTAGGAGGCAAATATCTTCGTGATTGCACTTTGTACGTTACTTTGGAACCTTGCCAAATGTGTGCTGGGGGTTTGTATTGGAGTCAAATTTCGAAAGTGGTCTATGGCGCAGCAGATTTGGAGCGTGGTTTTAGTGTGATGGGAGGGCACTTACATCCAAAAACTGAAGTGGTTGGAGGAGTAATGGAAAAAGAAGCAGCCGAGTTGCTCAAACGATTCTTCATTCAAAGAAGAAACCTCAACTAAATAAAAAACCCCGGCAACGCCAGGGTTTTCAAATCAAATCAAAATAAAATATTGTTATCCGATTACCTGCACTTGTGCAGCAACCATTCCTTTTCTTCCTTCTTCTTCAATGTATTCTACTTTGTCGCCTTCGTTCAATTCCACACCGTTCAATGCCGTAACATGAACAAAGATGTCTTTTCCTGTGTCGTCGTTTGTAATAAACCCAAAACCTTTGGATTCATTGAAAAATTTTACTGTACCAGTCATTAAAAATTAAATAAAATGTTAAAATACGAAAGTAGCTTTTTTTGCGACTGATTTGATGAAAAGAAGTTTAAATCTTAAGAAAATTATTGATATTTTGTCTTTTTATCCTCTTTTTCTTGCATTTTCTTAATGTTTTCCTTTGTAAGCATATAATCTTTCATGTTTTTGGACTTGCTCTCTTTCCAAAGAAAAAGGGGCATGGCCACCAAAAAGAGTCCAACAGTACCTCCTCCAATATATTTTGGGGCTTGGGGATGTTCTTCTTCTAAGGAAAGACCGTAGAATATAGATCCAAGAGAAGCCAACATGATAAGGAAGATAATATGTTTGAGTTTGATTTTTTTCATTGGGTATAGTTTATCAGTTCCCTGCGGTATGCCGTTAGTAGTTTTGATTTTGAGACAAAACCTTCGTATTTGCCATCTTTGAGTACTGGCAGGTTCCAGGCGCCACTATCCTGAAATTTACGCATAACATCTGCCATCTTATCACTTTTTAGTTCAATGGTGCTTGGAGGGGTTTGCATTACATCGGTGGCAAGCACTTTTTCATAAAGAGATTGGTCGAACATAATCGGGCGGATATCATCCATTAGGATAATGCCCAAAAGAGAACCGCTTTTTTCGCTGACAACGGGAAATATGTTTCTTTTAGATTTGGTTACCACCTTATGTAGAATATCGCCCAATGTCATTTTGGGATAGACGGCAACAAAGTTTTTTTCGATGACCTTATCTATTTCCATAAACATGAGAACTGCATGATCTTTATTGTGGGTAATCAGTTCTCCTTTACGTGCCAATTGCATGGCATAGACCGAGTGCGGATGAGAGTATCTTGTTATTGCATAAGATATAGCGGCCGTTAGCATTAAGGGGATGAAAAGTTCATATCCTCCTGTTACTTCTGCTATTAAGAAAATAGCAGTCAATGGAGCATGCATTACTCCTGCCATTAATCCTGTCATCCCGACCAAGGTGAAATTACTTTCAGAAACCATATTTTTAAAAATACCAATATGATTGATGAATTTGGCGACACAGTTGCCCATAAGGCTCCCCATAAAAAGAGTCGGTGCAAAAATACCTCCAACTCCCCCAGCTCCAAAGGTAAAAGCGCTTGCAATTACCTTAAAGGCCACTAAGCCGGCAAGAAGAATTATTACCACCCAAGTATTATCCAAGTTCAAATTAAAAATATTGTTCCCGAGTACGGCATTGGTATTTCCTTTTACAAGGTTGTTCATGGTGTCGAAACCTTCACCATAGAGGGGCGGGACAAAGAACAATAAGATTCCAATGGCAACACCTCCTAAAAGGAGTCTATGAACCGGCGATGATATTTTGTCGAAAAAGTTCTGAATCCTTGTATACGCTTCATAGAAATAAATAGATGTAATTCCGCCAAATACTCCTAATATGATATAGAACGGTACATCCGATATTGTAAAAGCATCAACAATTTGAAACGGTAAAAGGGCGTCATTCCCAAAGAAGAAATAAGAAGTGATAATTGCAGATAGGGAGGCAAGTAACAAGGGAAGCAATGATGCCAATGTCAAATCCAAGCTAAAGACCTCTATGGCAAATACGATGGCAGCGATAGGTGCTTTGAATATGGAAGATAGTGCTCCAGCAGATGCACAACTTATTAGAAGAATTCTGGTAGCATGGTTTAGATGGAGTGTTTTCGAAATGTTGGAGCTAATTGCTGCCCCTGTAGCCACTGTTGGTCCTTCAAGTCCCACAGAACCCCCAAAGCCAACTGTTATTGGTGCAGTTAACAAAGAACCCCAAATTTGGTGCCTGCTCATTATCCCCTTTCTTTTAGAAATGGCATATAGAGTTGATGGGATACCGTGACTTACTTTTTTACGAATGACATACTTGATGATAAGGCTCACCAAAACCAATCCAATAATGGGGAATAAAAAATAGAAGGCATGGTGATAGTATTGAACCAATTTACCTTCCAATAGGTGCTGTAAAAAATGGGTAAGGTTTTTTAAAAGTACTGCACCTACTCCAGAAGTAAACCCGACCAATATACTAAGTATTGCAATAAATTGCCTATGGGAAATATGTTTGGCTCGCCAAATTAAAAATTTTGTCAACCAAGATTTTTTTTGTGCCATAGTTCAAGGTATTAAAAAATCCCACGATTATGTGGGATTTTAATATATCACAGGTCCAATTTCAAATGGAGGTCTTTTAATTGTTCTTCGTCAATGTTTGCTGGGGCGTCGATCATAACATCCCTGCCACTATTGTTTTTAGGAAAGGCGATAAAATCGCGAATGGTTTCTTGTCCTCCCAAAATAGCGACCAATCTATCCAAACCAAATGCAATTCCACCGTGGGGAGGTGCCCCATATTGGAAGGCGTCCATCAAAAAGCCAAACTGCGCTTTTGCCTCTTCTGGTGTAAAACCCAAATGCTTGAACATGGTTGCCTGAGTGTCTTTATCATAAATCCTGATGGAACCACCACCAATTTCGTTTCCGTTCAGCACTAAATCGTAAGCATTCGCTTTTACTTCGCCTGGTTTTGTTTCCAGCAACTCCAACTGACCTGGTTTTGGCGAGGTGAATGGGTGGTGCATGGCGTGGTAAGCACCAGTTTCTTCATCAAGTTCCAATAGTGGAAAGTCCACTACCCATAATGGGGCAAATTCATTGGCTTTTCTGAGTCCCAAACGAGTTGCCAATTCCATTCGAAGAGCGCTTAATTGTGTACGTGTTTCGTTGGTGTTTCCAGAAAGCACACAGATAAGGTCTCCCGGCTTGGCTCCCGTTACATCTGCCCATTTGGCCAAATCCTCTTGATCATAGAACTTGTCTACGGAAGATTTAAAGGAACCATCTTCGTTACATTTAACGTAGACCATACCTTTGGCACCGACTTGAGGGCGTTTTACCCAGTCCACCAATTTGTCAATTTCTTTTCTGGTATATGAAGCTGCTCCAGGAACCGCAATCCCAACGACCAATTCTGCGGAGTTGAAAACGTTGAAATCTTTATGTTGCGCCACTGCGTTAAGCTCGCCAAACTGCATTCCAAAACGGATGTCAGGCTTATCGTTCCCGTACAAGCGCATCGCATCATCATAGGTCATTCTTGGGAATTCTTCGATGTCCACTCCTTTGATTTCCTTCAAAAGATGTTTAGTCAAGCCTTCAAAGGTGTTCAAGATGTCTTCTTGTTCCACAAAGGCCATTTCACAGTCAATTTGCGTAAACTCAGGTTGACGGTCAGCGCGTAAATCTTCATCCCTAAAACATTTCACGATTTGGAAATATTTGTCCATTCCGCCGACCATCAGCAATTGCTTAAAGGTCTGGGGAGATTGGGGTAGGGCATAAAACTGACCTTCGTTCATTCGGCTTGGCACCAAAAAGTCCCTAGCACCTTCGGGGGTGGATTTTATCAAATATGGAGTTTCAATATCGATAAAGCCTTGGTCGGATAGATATTTTCTAACCTCCATGCTCACTTTATGTCTAAAGATAAGCTTGTTCTTTACTGGATTTCTACGGATGTCCAAGTAACGGTACTTCATTCTTATGTCTTCACCACCATCGGTCTCATCTTCAATAGTGAAAGGGGGAAGCAAAGAATTGTTCAATATAGTGAGCTCAGTAACGAGTACTTCGATTTCCCCGGTGGGAATATTTGGGTTTTTGGAAGCACGTTCTATCACCTCACCTTTGGCTTGGATAACGGTTTCACGTCCCAATTCTCGTGCTTGGTCCAAAAGTTTATTGGAAGTGCGTTCTTGATCAAATACCAATTGGGTAATGCCATAACGGTCACGAAGGTCAATCCAAGCTACAAAACCTTTGTCACGGACCTTGTGTACCCATCCACTTAAAATAACTTCTGAACCTATATCCGATGCTCTTAATGCACCACAAGTATTGCTTCTGTACATGATGTTTGTTATGAGAGCGCAAATTTAATAGTAATACGGGTATTTTATAGTGGTTATCTGTATTTTCTGTTGGATACGCTTCTTGATTCTAAATTGATGAATACTAAAACAGCTGCCACATAACATTAAATTAACTTCGGAACAGTGTTTTGGTAAATTGTCAGTGGATAAAGAGTAAAAAATTTCGCTAAATGTATCTAAAAACAATGTTTATATAAAAATTAACTTATTGTATTACAGGTTATTAAAATTTTAAAGTTAAATTAATGTAAATTAAAAGTTATCTAAATATGTATTTAACGTAAAATTTAAGTAACTTTAAATCGTTATCAGTAAGAATTTTAAAAGTAAAATCCCATATTATATGAAAAAAGCAGTATTATTTTTGGCGGTGATGTTTGCGGTTAGCGTATCTGCTCAAGATATAAAACCGACCTTTGAAAAAATGGGAAAAATGGTGAAAGCCACTTATTTTCATGACAACGGCGAAATTGCCCAAACCGGTTTTATGATGAACGGAAAATTGCATGGCGATTGGGTAATGTTCAATGTAGAAGGCAAAAAAATTGCCACTGGCCAATATGTAAACGGAAAAAAGACCGGTAAATGGTTTTTTTGGAAGAATGATGTATTAAGTGAAGTGGACTATACAGACAACCGAATTGTAAATGTAAAAAATTGGAACCAAGGCGATGCGGTCACGGTAAACCAGTAAATAAAATCAGTGCATAAGAAAAAGCCCCGACCATTTGGTCGGGGCTTTTTTGTTGGGTGTTTTACCGAAGCTATACCTTAACGGTTTCAATCCGTTCTTGCTTACGCTCCTGTCTTTCTAACTTTCTTTTTCTCATTCTTAATTTAAGCTTGTATACCAAACTGAATAGGATAGGCACCACAACCAATGTTAAGAAAGTCGCTACAAATAATCCGTAGATTACCGTCCATGCCAAGGGTCCCCAGAATATTACGTTGTCACCTCCAAAATAAATGTTGGGGTTAAAGTCGCTCATCAAAGTAAAGAAGTTGATGTTGAATCCTGTCGCCAAAGGAATTAAACCTAAGATGGTTGTGATTGCTGTAAGCAATACAGGACGTAGTCTGGCTTTACCACCTTTTACCACAGCTTCCATAAAGTCATTTGGTTCCAATAGTTCGTCCTCTTCCAAGTCTAGGCTCACTTTTTTCCTATCTATCAAAAGCTGTGTGTAGTCCAAAAGCACTACGCCGTTGTTCACTACAATACCTGCTAGGGATATAATCCCCATCATGGTCATCATGATTACGAACGCACTTCCTGTGGCAACAATTCCACCGAAAACCCCGATCAAACTCAAGAAAATGGCAAGCATTATAATTCCTGGTTTGCTAATGGAATTGAATTGGAATATCAGTATGAAAAAAATCAGTCCCAGTCCTGTGAAAAAGGCACCCATTAAGAAGGCCATTTGCTTGTTCTGCTCCTCGATTTGTCCTGTGTAATCAATTTTGATGTTATCCGGAAGATTTTCAAAGTCATTCATTTCTTCCTGAATCTTACCTACAATGGCCCCTGCATCCGTATAGCCCGATGCCAATGCAGAGTAAACTGTTACCACACGTTTTACATCACGGTGCTTTATAGCACTAAAACCTGTGCTGCTGGTTTGCTTGGTGACAGCAGAAATCGGAACTTCTTTAATTTGACCGCTCGAAGGATCTCTGAACGTAATGCGCTGATTGAACAAAGCACTTGTGTTGTATCGGTCAGCTTCATTGAACCGCACATAAATATCATAATCTTCACCTCCTTCTTTGTAAATGCCCGCTTTGGAACCAAAAATGGAACTACGTAGCTGTTGACCAACTTGACCTGTAGCAACTCCAAGCTCACCGGCTTTTTTGCGGTCTACTTGAACCAAGAGGGATGGTTTGGATTTGTTTACATCTATTTTTAGCTCATCAATACCTGGAATATTTCGGGAATTGATAAAGTTACGCATCCTTTCGGCCGTGTTGATCAGCTCGGTATAGTCTTCCCCTTCCAATTCAATGTTGATAGGGTAGCCTACAGGAGGCCCAACGGCATCTTTTTCTACAGAAATGGCTACACCTGGGTAAACATCTTTAAGTGCTGTTTGTACTTTTTTCAGGAGTTCTTCACTATCCGCACCCTCTCGATACTTAAACTCTCGAAGTGTAGCGGTAATTTTACCTCTGTTCGGCATTTCGGCACTCGAGCCACCATCGGTTTGGGGGTTACCTGCACCTTCACCAACTTGGGATACGGCACTTTCCGTCATAAAATTGTAATCTCCGTGCAGATATGCTTCGGAGTTGATAATTTCATAGACCCTGCCCTCAATGTCCTTGGTGATTTTGTTCGTCTTTTCAATGTCGGTGCCCTCTGGGTATTCTATATAGACGATAATCTGATTGGGCTTGTTGTCCGGGAAAAATTCCACTTTGGTTCTTTGACTTCCCACAGAGGCACCAAACCCTACAAAGGCAATCAATAGTAAAACAAAAGTGGTAATCGCAATAAAAATAGGTTTTCGTCCAGCCAAAGAATATCGTAAAGTCTTCTCATACATTTTTTCCCATGTAGGCAAGATTCTGTTTTGAAAAATGCTCGCCCAGTTTCTAAGAAAAAGGCGATAGATCCATAACAAGATGGCCGTTACCACCATTACAGTTCCCAATGCGCTGTATTCACCTCCAAAAACGATTATCAGAATACCAATTGCTGAGATAATCGAAGTAATGCGGACAATTTGTTTCAAGGGCATTTCCTTATCCTCTGTGGTCATGTACCGTGATACCAAAACAGAGTTAAAGAAGATGGCCACAAAAAGTGATGAGCCCAAAACCACGGAAAGCGTTATGGGGAAATATTTCATAAACTGCCCCATTATACCGGGCCAAAGGCCTAGCGGTACAAATGCAGCCACAGTGGTAAGGGTAGATATAATAATCGGGAAAGCGATTTCGCCAATACCTTTTTTGGCAGCTTCAATTCGTGGCATGTTTTCCTCATCCATAAGTCGGTAAATGTTCTCGACAACCACAATACCATTGTCCACCAACATTCCCAGACCCATGATCAATCCAAATAGGATCATGGTATTCATGGTGTATCCCATGGCGTTCAAAATCATGAGTGACATAAACATGGACATAGGAATTGCAAAACCAACGAACAAGGCATTTTTAAATCCTAAAAAGAACATCAATACAGTTACCACTAAGATGATACCGAAGATGATGTTGTTCACCAAATCATCTACCTGGCCAATGGTTTTGGAAGACTGATCATTGGCTATTGTGACTTTTAAGTCTTGTGGAAACTCGTTCTCGATGGCATCGTCCACAATTACCTTGATTTGATCTACGGCGGCCACCATGTTTTTACCGGAACGTTTCTTAACGTCCAGCATAACCACGGGCTCCCCAAATTCACGGGCGTAAGTGGTTTTGTCCTCTTCTTTAAAGGACACTTTGGCAATATCCTTAAGGTAAATTGGGTTTCCGTTTTCCGTTTTTACCACAAAATTTTCAAGTTCTTGGGGTTTGTCTATTTCCCCAACAATTCGAATGGTTCTACGTTGCCCGCTTGCAACAAGGTTTCCCGCCGAAGTGGTTAGGTTTTCGTTGCTGATACTACCGATGATATCATTAAAGCTGACTTTGGCAGCCATCATTTGATAAATATCCACGGCAACTTCCACTTCTTTTTCTTGTGCACCTCGAATATCTACCTGTTTAATCTCGGAAAGCCCTTCTATTTCATCTTCAAGATATTCGCCATATTCTTTGAGTTTTTCAATGGGATAGTCCCCTGAAATGTTGATGTTCAGTATGGGCATTTCTTCCGAAAGACTCAGGTCGAAAACATTGGGTTCCACTTTTGCACCATTAAAAGTAGGCCAGTCTTCGCCAGCAGTTTTGGAATCTACTTCGTCCTTTATTTTTTGTAAGGCCGCCTCAACAGATATATTCTCATCAAATTCGGCGATGATCATGGAATAATCTTCCTGCGATGTGGAAGTGATCTCTACCAGGTTGCTAACGGTCTTGAGTTCATCCTCCAAAGGGTCCGTAATCAACTTTTCTATATCCTCGGCAGTATTCCCGGGATAAATGGAACTTATATATATTTTGGTTTCCTTTACTTCTGGAAAGCTTTCCCTGGGCATACTGAAATACGCCATGGCACCAAGAATTAGGATAACCAAAATGAGGACATACATGGTCGTTTGGTTATCGATGGCCCATGAGGACAGCCGAAACTCCTTATCTACACTTTTCTTTTGTTTGCTCATAATTTATTGTTGCTTTGGCTGTCTAGAGATTCTTAATATTGACCTTTTGCCCTTCTTTCACGCTTCTGGCACCTTCATCAATTATAGCGTCGCCCTCATTGATTCCAGAAAGCACTTCTACGTAATCGCCTTGTGTTTTTCCAGTCTTTATGACCACTTTTTTGGCCACGGGGTCATTTTGGATGGAATCTGCATCAACCAAAAACACATATTGCTCTCCATTGGCATTTTCCGATAGGATACTTTGCGGAATTAGGATGGCATTATCACTGGTGTAATCGTTGATCATAACACGAGCAGTAAGGTTGGGCTTTATTTTCCCATCACGACTCGGTACTGGAATTTCCACGGTAAAAGATCGGTTGCTCGGATTTATGAAATTACCGGTCTGTCTAATTTTGGTGGAAACACTGTCCCCGAGCACTGGAAAGTAAACTTTTACATCTTTTCCAGGGGTTACATTAGGTAAATGACTCTCGGGCACTTCCACTTCAATATACATGTTGGAAAGGTTCACAATCCGGAATACCTCGGAACCGGCACCAGGGCCGACAACGGTTCCTTCATCTTTGATAACATCGTCGATGATTCCTGTAAATGGAGCACGAATACTGGATTTACCTACTTGGCTTTCCATTTGTTTTACGGCACTTTGCTGTGCTTCGTAATTGGTTTTGGCTTGTAAGTACTGTATTTCGGAACCTATATTTTGCTCCCAAAGTCTTTTTTGGCGTTCAAAGGTGGTCTTGCTCAATTCTGCTTGTGTTCTAAGCTGTGCCAGCTGACTGGATAGTCCACCATCATCAATTGTGGCCAATAATTGTCCTTTGAACACCTTTTGTCCTTCTTTTACATAGACTCTATTAAGGGTTCCTGCCATTTCAGGATAAATAAGCACATTCTGTTTGGTCATTACATCTCCTTGAAGTTCCAAATAGTGGTTAAACTTTTGTGGATGAACCTCTATGGTGGTCACTAGGGGAAGCTTGGCCGTATCATCTAAAAGTGCAATGGCAGAATCCAAGGATTTTAATTGCATTTCCAAAGCTTTCTTTTCACTTGAAATCTCTGCGTGCTTGGCACGAATGGCTTCCATATCTTTGCTGGCCATTACATTTTCCAAAGATTTGTTGCTACTGCCTCCACATGAAGCCAGAACAGCTGCCGTTAATGTTATATATATTGCTTTTCTCATGATGGAATGGTTTTCTCTTGTTTATTGATTTAAAATATTTTCCAGTTCGGTCTTCTTGTTAATGACATTGACCATGGATTGTAAATATTCTTGTTGACTCGTATACAATTGCGTCTGGGCCTGTCTCAATTCGAAACTGGTCGCCAAACCTTCGGAATATTTGATTTGATTTTTTTTCTCGATTCGTTCAGCCAATTCCAAATTATCTTTGGAGGTACCATACTGTTCTATCGCGAGGATATAATCGCTCTTGGCACTTTCCAGTTGAAGACGAATCTGTGCCTGCGCTTCCGTAAACTGGGTTTTGGCCTTTTCCAAAGCAATTTTGGCCCGTTGGGTACTGGCGCTTCTTCCCAAAGAACTAAAAATGGGTATGTTAAGGTCAACCCCTAGAATGGAGGACCCGAACCACTGCTGTCCACTGTTCAAAAAGTTGAAGTTATTGCTGAAGGAGTTTCCTCCGTAGTTCACAAATGCATTCAGTGTGGGCAAGGCACGACTTTTGGCCAATTTTAACTCCAAAAAACGTTGTTCGTTGAGGTTGACGGCCATTTTGTAGTCCACATTGTTTTCTATACTGAATTCGGAATCAATCAATCCCAGGTCAATTTTACTTTGGGTAAGGTCGTCCAGATTTTCGGTCAATAAGGTCGGTGATTCAATGGGAAGTCCTAAAACCAGATTCAACATTTGCAAGGTGATTTCCTCCATACGGCGGGCGTTTTTTAGTTGGTTGTCCACCGTAGATAAAGTAATCTGCAATTGATCCACGCTTTCTTCGTCCCCAAGACCATTTTCATAAATACGCTTGGTTTCGTAGAGGTTTTCTTCCAGTGTGGCCTTGTTTCTTTCAGAAATGAAAACACTTTCTTGGGCCAAAAGGACATTGCCATAAGCTTCCACAACCGACTTGCGAACATCCAGTTCTGTTTTTTCCTTGTTGTTTTGGCTGTACTCCAAAAAGGTTTTGGTGGCCTGTACACCTACTATGTAAGATCCATCAAAAATTTGTTGTTTTAACGTAGCGGTAGCAGACATGGATTGTGCTTGACCAAAAACAACTTCTTGATAGGTTCCTGGTTCTCCACCAAAAAATTCTGCTGGAATTTGGGATACAGGTTGTTTCAATTGATTTTGGTAACTGACTGCACCACTGATTTGAGGAAGACCTGTGGCAATGGTCTCCCATTTTTGTTTTTGAGCATCTATGATGTCTCGTTCAGCATTTATGGCGCTATAGTTATGCTCTAATGCATAGGTGATGGCCTGGTTCAAGCTAAAACTCGGAATAGTATCTTGAGCGGATACCAACCAGGGCAATATGAGTAGTAGACCGATTAACGTTTTTCGCATTTATTCTTGATTTGAATTGATGATTGAGTTGAGTATTTGTCTTCCCTTAGGCGTTACAATACCCCTAAGGTGGTATTCTAAGTAGTAATCCAGTAATTCGGCTTTGCTAAATATTTCAGTTGGGAATACACTATTGTCTTTTATGCTCATAACCCCTGTGAAATATATTCTGGATACAAATTCTACATTTAAGTTATCCCTGTAAATGCCAAGCTCTATTCCTCGTTTTACATTTTCGGCCACACATCTATGGGTACACTCGAACTGTATTTTTTTGAGTGATGAATGAATTTTTGGATAGTATTTCTGTAACTGGTACAAGGGCGAAGATTTTTCGTCTTTTAAGTGGACCATGATGAATTTTTTGATTTCGTAGAGCTCTTCAATTGGATTTTTTTTAAGCCCTACAATGTCGTCGATGCCACAGGTGATCAAATCGGACATGGTCATCGTGGTGTGTTGCACCAATTCTGTTTTGTTCTTAAAATGGGAGTAAATCGTTTTTTTGGATATGCCCATTTCATGTGCCAAATCATCCATTGTAACGCTCTTAAATCCAAGATTTAAGAACATTTCGGTTGCCTTTTCTATAATATTTTCCCTCATAATCAGCGGCAAATGTATACATGGAAACTTTAAAAACAAAAAAAGTTTCCATGGTTTTACAATTTTTTAACGAAGGATTGATTTTTTGTTTTAAATGGATTTCTTTCCTTTTACAAATACGGGTCTTAGTTGGGAATCTTTATTGATGTTTTCGTCATCAATTTTTCCCAATCGCCAAAAAAATGGACTGAACTGGAGCAAATATTTTTTTCTTGGACTATTTTTCTTCTGATTTGTCATGATTTTCGTTTTTGATTTTTTCTACATATGCTTTGTATGCCTCTTCGCCTTCTTCTTTCCAAAATTGATCGTAGTGTTGCCACTCATCAAAATCCCTTCTCCAAGACGTGCACTTGTTGGACGATTTAACTTTCCTTTTGTGACTTGATCCACTCTTGCTTTTACCGCCACCACCGCCACCAAAGCCAAACAAAAGCTTAGCTATGATAAAGATTCCAAGGGCTTGCCAGTAGGTAACCGTTCCTACGCCAAACAAATCTGGCATGAGCCAGTTCCATAGGCGCATTAATAGATAATTGGCCAGGAGAAAGAGTATTCCTCCCAATACGATCATGGCTATGACCTTTACTACTTTTTTTATAGTACTCCCCACTTTCTTTTCCACGGCTTTCTCGAATTCTTTTTTATGTTCCATAACTCAACTTTTTTATATTCTCTAATTTTTTTGATAGTTCCGACATGGCCCGGTGTCTTCTGGACATTAAGGTGCCAGTCGGTATTCCGGTTCTTTTTGCTATTTGTTTATAGTTGTATCCTTCAAAATCTATAGCGATTATGATATCCCTGTACACAGGTTTAAGGTCTTCAACTGCTTTTTTCAGGGCTTGTTCCATCTCTTGCGAATAACTGTTGTCTGCATCACCATAAAAGAATTCGGCAAACTCCCTCCATTGTTGGTCAATGTCCTCGCTCGGTAGTTTTCTTTCCTTTTTGCCCCGCATTATGTCCACGATTCTATTGCGAATGGCATTGTAAACAAATCCACCTACATTTGTTATGGGTAAAGCGTCATCCGATCTTGAAAACATTCGTAGCGCTACATCCTGTACAATATCCTCGGCATCCCGTTCGGATGTATCCTGGATTCTCGACTGCACATACGAACGCAACGAGCCATACTCCTCATTAAAGAAGTTGGTCAGGTTATTTCGGTTATCGGTTTTGGCTGCCATTTAGTTGGATCAGGTTGCTTTTCACTTATAGAGACGATGAAAAATTATTCTATTGCAGTTTTTGTATATTTTTTTTCGAAGGGATGCTGTTTTTTGGATATGGATGCTTTGTGTCCATGTTTTAAGCCGATGTGCTCACCTTAAATTAAATATTTGAACGTATTTTTGGCTCCATGTCAGATATCGATATCATTAGTCAGTATAGGGAGCAGTTTGTTACGTATCTTGAAGGGAGAATCCAATTGGGAGAGCCTAAAAATCTCTATGAACCCGTTCAGTATATTTTGGGGTTGGGAGGTAAGCGCCTACGCCCGATTCTCACTTTAATGACTGCTGAAGTTTTTGGCGGTAAAACCAAAGAAGCCATGGATGCAGCCTTGGCAGTAGAAATGTTCCACAATTTTTCGTTGGTACATGATGACATAATGGACGATGCGCCATTGCGAAGAGGAAAAACCACGGTCCATGAAAAATGGGATATAAATACAGGAATCCTTTCTGGCGATGCCATGTTGATTCTTTCTTATCAATTCTTCGAAAGCTATCCTGCTGATATGTACGTGGAACTCACAAAACTTTTTAGTAAAACCGCTATTGAAGTATGTGAAGGACAACAATACGATGTTGATTTTGAGACCCGTGATGATGTTACCATTTCCGAATACCTAAAAATGATTGAGTACAAAACATCCGTACTGGTGGCTGCCGCCATGAAGATGGGCGCGATTGTAGCCAAGGCTTCTCAAAAAGATGCAGAAGCCATTTACGAGTTTGGACGTAACTTGGGCATTGCCTTCCAACTGCAAGACGATTACTTGGATGCCTTTGGCGACCCAAAAACTTTTGGCAAGCAGGTCGGTGGCGACATCATGGAGAACAAAAAGACCTATTTGTACCTAAAATCATTGGAAAACGCATCCAAGGACGATCGAGATGGCTTGTTGCATTTGTATTCCATAAAACCTGAAGATTCCACAGTCAAGGTAGAGGCAGTGAAAACTATTTTCAAGGAAAGTGGGGCAGTGGAGGAAACCAAAAAAGCTATCCAAGACTTTACGCAGAAAGCCTTTGATGCACTTTCCGAAACAAATCTTCCCGAAAAAAACAAGACGTTGCTACAACAGTTTGGTGAAAGTTTGATGGAGCGAACCGTTTAAAACAGTCGTTTAAATAATGCCCGGATAAACGGCATCGGTTTTGGAGCTGTTACAATTTTAAGTTCTTCCCATAAATTGGTTTCGTTTTCGAGAAACTTTAAGATTAGGGAAGCCTTTCTTCTTTTGAACATCGACTCAAAAATTTCGTGTCCTAAATGATTGCTCTCGTACAAAATGTCCAACAACAGCGTATCGTAGAATAGAAACCTGCTTTTTTGGTGAAACTCGGATAAAGGTTTTCCAGTTTTTAAATACGCTACTAATTTGGGCACGTACTGACTTGTATTGTAAAAGGTATACCCTGTACTTGGTTTGGCCCACCCACCGGCAATCCCAATATTAAAAAGGCGATTGGTATTGTGTCGATGAAATGGATAGCACGTCATGGGAATGCTACCAAACTCGGTTTCCTGAATGGTGTAATTGGTGTTGTTGTATTTTTCCTTGATGTACGTTTTGATGGCCTTTTCATATTCGCTTTTCTCCAATAGATGTTCCAAAAACAAGGTGTATTCCACCAACGCTTCGGTATCTGAAATTGGAAGCACATACATAAACCGCGTGTTGCCCTTTTGAGGCACGGAAAAGTCCATAAAAGTGGCTTCTCGAGCATTAAATACCGACTGTTCGGTTTTTATTTGCCAGCCTACAAAGTGTTGCTGTAAAACGGGAAAATCCTTTTGTTTTAAAGGCAGGGTGGGGTCGTAAAGGCTAGAAAATACCGTTTGTCCTATAAAATTTTGAGATGAGGTGGTCACCAACACCTGATTTTCTTGCTCTTGAATTCCTGTCACCTCTTCTTGGACCCAAGTAATATTGGGATAGGCTTTTACCTTTGGTAAAAAGTGATTGTAAAAGTCAATGCCACGTAGCATTTTGTATGTGTAGGGTGCAATGGAAGTTGATTTTTGAAGTTGATGCCCCCCAACATAAATGTTGTCCCAAGTTTTATGGATTAAATCATCAAACGGGCCATTGCCCCGTTCCCAAAAGCACCAGGTACGGTCATTTTTGGTTTTATTGTCTTTGTCCAACACCAAAATAGATTTGGAAGCAAAGAATTCTTCTTTTCCCAAGGCATCTGCTAATAAAAGACCAGCAGCACCCGCTCCTATAATGATGTAATCGTAATGGGACATAGCTCAAAAATACGCAATGTAAACAGTATAAATGGTCAACACTCATCCAACATTACCCAAAAGCACAAACACAGCTAACGTGGCCAAAATCAAAAATAAACTAAACCCTTTTGCATATTTCCATTGGGTAACATCTACCACACCAATATCCGTGATGCTAAAGGTGTTGGTCCTGGGAGACCAGCGCGATACGAGCAGCATTACTCCAATATTCAATATAAACTCTATACCCCAAATGTGCACATAGTGCAAGTTGACCTGCCAGACAAAATTGGTGATAATGTAAAAAACCAATCCGAATAACAATCCGACCTTAGCTCCTTTGGCAGAAACTTTCGGCAGAAAGAATCCGGCCAAAATTACCGTGGCCATGGGAATAAAAAAGATACCATTGAGTTGTTGCAACAATTGGTAGAGCCCTCTTGGAGCATGGGCAATAAATGGTGCAATACATATGGCAAAAAGAGCTAGTATAGAAGACGTCGTTTTTCCCATATAGACCAAGCGTTTTTCACTGGCATTTTTGTTCATATATCTTTTGTAGATGCCTAAACTAAAGATAGTTGCAGCGCTGTTCAAGGCACTGTTGAAGGTGCTTAAAATGGCCCCCATCAATACCGCTACAAAGAATCCGGTCATCCAAAA
The DNA here is from genome assembly GCF_051494225.1 of Flagellimonas lutimaris. Taxonomy (GTDB): domain Bacteria; phylum Bacteroidota; class Bacteroidia; order Flavobacteriales; family Flavobacteriaceae; genus Flagellimonas; species Flagellimonas lutimaris_A. The sequence goes on from NZ_JBNPYE010000014.1 coordinate 40,223, forward strand.
TGGGAGTACTTGTTTTACCAAATTGGCATAAACAAGCTCTTTTTGGTCATAAAAGGTATCGTTGAAGTAATAATAGGCTATGATTCCAGGGAGAACAATAATGAGCGGGACCAATATTTTCAACAGACCAGTATAGAGCAATCCTTTTTGGGCCTCTTTTAAATTAACAGCTCCCAAAGCCCGTTGAATAATGGATTGATGCATGGTCCAAAAATACAATTGGTTAATGATTAATCCGGTGAACAGCACTCCAAAGGGCATTATGGAATCGCGTGAGCCAGGTCCAACAGAGACTTCATCGCTTATGACATTGAACTTTTCTGGAGCTTTTTCAAAAACCAGTCGCAAGCCTTCAAAAATATGTCCATCGCCTATGTTCCAAAGTGCCAAAATAGGGATGGAGATTCCCGCTATCAAAAGTCCAAAGCCATTGATGGTATCCGTATACACCACCATTTTTAGGCCGCCGAAAATGGCATAGACTGCTCCGATGCAGCCCACGGTAACCACAGTTAACCAAAGTCCTTCATTTTTAGTAATCCCCAATAGCCCGGAAATATCAAAAATCTGTTCAATGCTTATCGCCCCTGAATAGAGCACGATGGGCAAAAGGGTAGAAACAAAGGAAATAATCAAGAGAAAGGCAATGATGGTTCGGGTGAGTCCATCAAAACGTTTCTCAAGAAATTCAGGGATGGTGGTGAGTCCCATTTTCAAGTAACGTGGGGCAAAATACATGGCTGCTGCTACCAAAGCCAAAGCAGATGTTACTTCCCAAGCAATGATGATGGCTCCATGCTTATAGGCATCACCGTTCATGCCTACCAAATGCTCAGTGGAAATATTGGTCAATAAAAGTGAGCCTGCAATGACCACTCCGGTTAGGCTTCGACCACCCAAAAAATAACCATCTTGAGTAGAAAGCTTGTCTTTTCTTAGTTTCCAACTAGAGTATGCGGCGACGAAGGCCGTAAAAACAAAAAAGCTGATGAATTGCACCATCCGCTAAAACCGAATTGTATTGGGAAGATATTTGGCTGCCAAATCTTCATAATAAGGGCGAAGTTCTTTTACATTCGGTCGTACGGGTGCCTTGGTGTATAGATCATACGGATTAAACTTTTCGACCCATTTAAACATTTCATGGTCGTGTTTGTCCATCAAATGATTATAAGCCTGTTCTTTATGTTGGGCGTAAAAGCTATGGTACCGAATCATATAGAGTCCTTCTTCTGGTAGATAGTCCTTCATTACATGGTACAGGTACTCATCGTGCCCCCAAGACATGTGCACATTGCGCAAACCACAGTTTTCTTCGTATACTCCCAACTTGGTACTATATTGTTCATGGGTGTAATCGGGATTTGCCTTAAAGAATTCTGGATAAACTATTTTATTTGAATGCTGGCAGCCCACCGGAAATGTATCACCTACCACGGCCCATTGTGGTTCACCAAACAAGCAGAGGACTTTTCCTAAATCGTGCAGAAAGCCTGTCAATATAAACCAATCTGGGTGTCCATCGGCACGTATGGCCTCAGAAGTTTGTAAGAGATGTTGTGTCTGGTCCAAATCAATATCAGGGTCCGAATCGTCAATCAAGGTGTTCAAATATTCCACGGCATCCCAAAGTCCCATCTCACGTCGATTTAGGGAGAGGAACTCTTTTTCTTTTTCCAACACAAAATCATAGGTTTGGAAAGTATGGTTCATCCGATAGAATTCCTTTACGGTATCCCTTGCGGGACTATCATAATTTCTAAATTCTTCTTTTGACTTACTTGGTTTTTCGGGATAACGCTCCAACAAATCATCTTCCCAAAGCTCCATCATATCATGAGCTTGTTTCTTTTGTTCTGGGTTTAGTTCCATTATGTGCAAATTAAGGGTGTGCGCCCTATTACCCTAAAAATAGTGTTTTTTTAGATTTGAAACTAAAACACAGTATATCTCAGTCCAAAAAAACCACGTATCCCTTGGTTGGGTCCATACACATAGGCGGGATCAAATGTAAGCGCATAAGGATTGTTGGGTGTGGCCACTGCATTACCATTGTTGTCAAAAGTTACTTCTTTGTCAAATGGGTCGTTGGCTCGGGCAATGATAAAGGGATTGCCACGGTTTGGGGTCCAATCCAACAGGTTTTTGATGCCTCCGTAAACTTCAAAATTGTTGAGTCCTTTATAGGTAAATTGGATATTCTGAATACTCCACGTAGGCGAATATTCCCGTCTTGGGTCTAACTCTCCCAAAAGCGGCAATCGCATAGGGCCATATAAATTCCCTGTGTAGTCCGCCGTTAGATTCAGGGAGCGAAAGGTGTATGACAAATTCCATGTAGCGGTAATGCTTTCGGTAAGGATTTGTTGTTGGGTCACTCCATTTTCCGTATTGCTCACATCTTGCCAAGTGGCACCCACCATAATCTTAAAGCTGCTGGGAAAAGCCACATCCAAATTGGCACTAATCCCTTGTGAAACGGACTTGCCGTCTAAATTATCGTAAATGATTTGATTGGGGTTGGTCTCATAATCGGGCAGGATAACGTTGGAGAATCTAGTATAAAACGCAGAAGCATCCAGACCAATAAAAGTACCATTGTCACTATAAATCTTCTTCAAATAATTGATATTGACATTTATCGAGCGTTCCGGTTTCAGTTCTTCTGCAACGATCACTTCCCTGGAACCAGTGAGCGCAGCATGATCTTCGGTAAACAGATTCACCACACGAAACCCCGTGCCCGCATTCACCCGAAAAATATCGTTGTGGGAAATCTTCCATTTGTATGCAGCCCGAGGGGTTAAAATATTACCGTGTCTTTGGTCATAATCATACCGGAGCCCAGCCAAAAAGGAATGTTTGGGGGCAAAACTGAATTCATCTTGAGCAAAGAGACTGGGAATCCAAATGTTGTCAGCCTCTGTTGTTGCGGGGGTGTTGTCATCATAAAAATTATAACGAACCGCACTCCCGAACAGCAAATCGTGATTTGCCACGGTTTTGTCCCAGGTCAATTGCGCAAAACCAATACGCTGATCCGCCAAATACTCGGTATCCCCGTACACCGAATTTTGGCTATGGTCGTTATAGGAGAAAGATAAGAGAAGCTTTTCTTCCAAAGGCAATTGATATTTTCCCAGCACTTCCCATCTTCGGGTGTAGATGCTCTCCCCATAAACTTTGTCCCCACCTCGAAATTCAGGGGTCCATTGCATTTCGCCACCCCAACGGTCCTCATAAAAAAAACGTCCAGCTAAAGAGAACAAACGGTTATCGCTACGCTCAAAATTCCACTTTTGGAAAATGGATATACGGTCTTGGAGGGTGAGGTCGGTAAAATTATCACCGTTGTTGTCCACGGGAATATCATAATTGAAGTAATTAACGCCTAAAAGAAGGTCCGTTTTTCGTCCAATTTTAAGTTTACTGCCGACATCCAAATTGTACTCGCCCCAACCTGTGGCAAAGCCATCGGCAAAAAATTCAGGAGCACTCAAAGCATTTTTTGTGATGATGTTTATCAAACCACCTACTGCTTCACTACCATAAAGTGAAGAAGCAGGTCCTTTTACGATTTCAATTTGTTCAATTAGGGAATTTGGGATGCCGGTAAGGCCATAAACCGTACCCAAACCACTTACAATGGGCATACCATCAATAAGAACCAAGGTATAAGGTCCCTCAAGTCCATTAATATGGATGTCCCCCGTGTTGCACACATTGCAATTAATCTGCGGACGCACCCCGTTCACATTTTGGAGTGCGTCAAAAACACTCGCTGTAGGGTTCTTTTTTAGAAAAGTAGGGGAGTAGACTTCTACGGGCACGGGGCTTTCCAAACGGCTAACAGGTTTTAAAGTACCCGTTACTACGGTTTCCTTCAAATTTTGTGCGGACGGTTGCAGTTTTATGTTGACGGTTTTATTTACTCCTGCCCCGATATTGATCTTGGTTTGATACGGTCGATATCCCAAAGAGGTCACCAGCAATAAATACTCTCCGGATTGAATATTGTTCAACTCATACAAACCATCAATATCAGTAGCAGTTCCTATTTTGGTTCCTTTGAGAAATACGCTTGCCAGGGGAAGAGGCTCACCGTTATCCGTAACCTTTCCGTTTAACGAAGCTGTTTGCGCAATACAACAACTACCTACCAGAGCTATCCATGACAAAGTGATATGTTTACAAATATTTTTCAATTAGTATAAAATTAAATTTAGACAAATCTAAAAATAGATTTTGTCAAATAAAAATGTATTTTTGAAAAAATATTTTTTGATGACTCGATCAGAGGAAAACTATTTAAAGACAATTTTTCATTTGGGTGGTGGCGATTCCAAGTCCATCACCACTAATGCCATTGCAGAGCAAATGGAAACAAAACCGTCGTCCGTGACCGATATGGCCAAGAAATTATCGGAAAAAGGATTGGTGGATTACGTACGGTACCAAGGGGTTTCATTAACCACTGCAGGCAAGAAGACAGCTTTATCCATCATTAGAAAACACCGCTTATGGGAGGTTTTCTTGGTGAAAAAACTGGATTTTAGTTGGGATGAGGTACACGAAGTTGCCGAACAATTGGAGCACATTAAAAGTGAAAAATTGGTTGACAAAATCGATGAACTTTTGGATTTTCCAAAATATGACCCACATGGGGATCCTATTCCCACCAAGGACGGGAAGTTTCAAGAACGGGATGAAAAATTACTCAGCGAAATGCCCATCAATTCCATAGGAATATGTGTTGGGGTAAAGGATTCCTCCGTGCCCTTTCTTAAGTTTTTGGACAAGAACAATATTGCCTTGGGAAATACCATTCAGGTGTTGGACAAGGAGGACTTTGATAATTCCCTAAGAATTCAAATGGATGGGAAGGAAATGCGAATATCACATCAAATAGCGTCTAACCTTTATGTAAAAAAGAACGACTAATGGATCAGGTAATACAGTACTTTCAAGATATAGACCCCGTATTGGCAGCTTTTTATGCTACCCTATTTACTTGGGGGTTGACCGCGGCAGGAGCTGCTTTGGTCTTCTTTTTTAAAGGGATGAACCGTGCATTACTTGATGGAATGTTGGGCTTTACCGGAGGAGTTATGGTTGCAGCGAGTTTTTGGAGTCTGTTGGCACCTGGTATTGAAATGAGCCCAGGAGATGGTTTTGTAAAAGTGATTCCAGCAGCGGTAGGTTTCTTGTTGGGCGCAGCTTTTATTTTTGGTTTGGACAAAATTCTCCCCCACTTGCACATTAATTTTAAAATGAGCGAGGCAGAAGGGGTGAAGACTCCTTGGCACAGGACCACTTTGCTCACTTTGGCAATTACGTTACACAATATTCCCGAAGGGTTGGCGGTAGGGGTTCTTTTTGGTGGTGTGGCCGCAGGGTTTGAAGGTGCATCCATTGGCGGTGCCGTTGCCTTGGCACTGGGTATTGGACTTCAAAATTTCCCAGAAGGATTTGCGGTGGCAATGCCATTGAGGAGACAAGGACTTACTCGAACCAAAAGTTTTTTGTATGGTCAGGCTTCGGCACTGGTTGAGCCTATTGCAGCTGTTTTGGGTGCTTGGGCCGTGCTCACATTTGAGCCTATTTTGCCTTATGCACTTTCCTTTGCGGCAGGGGCTATGATATTTGTTGTGGTGGAAGAGGTTATTCCCGAAACACAACAAGACAAATACACCGATATCGCCACAATGGGCTTTATCGGTGGATTTATTATTATGATGACCCTGGATGTGGGATTAGGATAAAACTATCCCCCTATCAAATCAAAAACACCTTTGGTCAAAAACTGATCTGTTTCATTTAAGTCGGAAGCTATGATTTCCGTATAACCATCATAGGTGTTTCCTTGTTTTACGGCAATTTGCTCAAAGGTGTAGCCACCATCTTCTTTATCAACCAGTTTAAGTACGTAATAGGTGCCTTCAGATTCGATTACGGCTTCTTCTGGCAATGACAAAGTTTGGATGGTGTCTGTCATGATTTTGGCATCCACGAACATCCCTGGGAGGAGATTCACCTCTTCCTCGTGAGCTAGATGACCGTGTACTTTTATGGATCTATTCGTATTATCAATGGATGTGCCTACCAAATGCACTTCGGCCTCAAAAGTCTCTTCCGAGGCTTCAGGAATTTTGAACTGGATTTTTTGTCCTTTCTTAACTTTAAGAATGTCCTTTTCAAAAACAGACAGTTCTAAATGTACATGGTCGTTGTCTACAATTTCCAGAATCTCGGTGGCTGGCGAAACATAACTTCCTTTGGCCACGTTCATTTTGGTGACACTTCCCGAAATTGGAGCATAAATTACCGCTTGGGAAGTAATATTGCCCTGTTCGACCCTACTAGGTGAAATGTTCAGCATTTGCAACTGCTCTCTTAATCCTTGATAGCGCGCTTTGGCTGTTTCATAATTGCTCTTGGCTTGAAGAAAGTTTTTTTGCGAAGCGATTTTCTCTTCAAACAGTGTTTGGTTTCTTTCAAATTCAGTTTTTAAGAAATCCAATTGGTTGAAAATTTCCAGATAATCTTGTTGCATCTGTACAAATTCCTGATTTTCCAAGGTTACCAAAAGTTGCCCTTTCTTCACTTGATTACCGACCAATAATGAGGTATTTTTCACAAATCCACCCATAAAGGCTGTTATGCTAGCTCGATTCTCTGGTGGAACATCGATCATTCCAGAAGTTTCCACCATTTTAGGAAAGGTTCTCTTTTCCATAGTACCCAACATAAGATCGTTGGTGTCAAATTGATTTTGAGTCACCTGTATTCCAGTGGTTTTTGCTTGTTCTTCGGAAACGGACTCAGCGTTATTTTTGTTGCCACAGCCCATCAATAGAAGGAAAACAGTGGCGATTTGAATTATATTTTTCATTGTTATAATGTTATTGTCAAGTAATTAATGGCGATTACGGTTTGATTGTATTGGTTGAGGACATCCAGATAATTGAGTTGGATATCGTAAGCATTTTCAAGACTTTGTATGTATTGGAAAAAGTCAATTTCCCCGTTCATAAAGTTTCCAGAGGCCGCTTTCAAAATTTGATCTGAAAGTTGAGCGCCCTCATCTTCGTAATAGGAAAGTTCCTTGGTTTGTTGTTCCAATTGCCCCATCAAGGTCTTGTATCTCTGATTCACGGCAATAGTGATTTCGTTGTTCTCCATTGCGGTAATCTTGGTCTGGATCTTTGATGATTTCACCTTGCTACTGTGTCCAAAGAAGAAAACCGGAATCCGCACACCCAATTGAATACCATATAAAGATGTTCCCAATCCCTTGTTTGTCCCTTGGAAATATTCAAGGTTGAGGTCAGGAAGTAATCGGTTTTCTTCCAAACTCTTTTGGGCATTGCTCTGTTCTTGGCGGTTGTCCAAAAATGATGCTTCCGTTTCCAGCATACCTACGGCATTCAGTACCGAAAGCTTTTCCGGTTTTTCCACGGCAATGTTCAAGGTGTCTTCACTTTGCACCAAACCCACAATCTGACCATAGGTGGTGAGTAGTTGCTGCTTTATTTTGGAATAGGTGTTCATGATTTGCCTTTGTTTTGCCTGGGCCGTCACCTTTTCCAGATAATTGGTTTCTCCCAGTTCAAACCGCCTATCGGCCGCATTGGAAAATTTACCATAAATACTATCCAACGTACTATAAAGCTCCGCTTTTTGCTGCAAGGTCTGATACTCATAGTAAGCAATGCTCAGCGATTGGAACAATTGTTTCTTCTTGATTTCGAACGATGATTTTTGAAGCTCATAATTCGATTTTTGAAGTCTGTTTTTTGCGCCGTACACCGTAGGAAACTCAAACTGCTGTTTCGCTCCAAAAACCTTGAGAGGTTCCCCGTTCAATGCTAGATTGTTTTCATCATATTGGTAATAAATATCTGTTTTGTCAAACTCAAAAACGGTTCCTTTTAAGGTTTCTGCTTGATCTACCATTAATGAACCTGCTTGAATTCCTTTGTTATTTTTGAGAGAAAGGGTCATTAAATCTTCGAGATTCAACTTGGTTTGTGAGAATCCAGAAAGTGAGACCAATAGTAACATGATGGTTAATGCGTTCCCTTTTCTCAATTTGCGCTCTTTTCTTCTTTTTCTCATTCCACGGAATTTAATATTGTGGGTATACGCATATAAAACGGGCAATACCACCAAGGTAAGCATGGTTGCCGTTACCAATCCACCGATTACTACGGTAGCTAGCGGTCGTTGTACTTCAGCACCAGCGTTTGTGGATACGGCCATGGGCAAAAAGCCTAAGGCAGCAGCTGACGCGGTTAAAAGCACAGCGCGTAGCCTATCTTTGGTTCCTTGTTTTATGAGGTCTTCCATGGAATCAAAGTCTCTGCCTTTCAATTCCTTGAAATGCTCGATCAATACAATTCCATTCAGTACGGCGATACCAAAAAGGGCTATGAATCCAACTCCGGCGGAAATACTAAATGGCATATCCCTTAACCAAAGTAATAGAACCCCTCCAACGGCAGAAAGTGGAATGGCCGAGAAAATAAGCAAGGCTTCCTTAACAGAACCGAAAGCAAAATAGAGCATAATAAAGATGAGCAACAATGCAATAGGTACGGCAATCGTCAATCTAGCTTTCGCATTTTGCAGATTCTCGAACTGACCACCATAGGTAATAGTGTAACCTGGTGGCAAAGTGATGTTCTCATTGATTAATAGCTGTACATCATCTACAACTGATTGGAGGTCGCGGTTCCTTACATTGATACCAACAACTATTCTTCTTTTGGTATCATCCCTGGAAATTTTGGCCGCTCCTTTTTGATAGGTGATTTGTGCCAATTCGCTCATCGGTATTTTTCCACCATTGGGAATATCAACATAAAGGTTTTTTAAGTTGGAAATGTCTTGACGGTTTTCCGCATCCAATCGAACGGCCATATCAAACTGTCGTTCGCCCTCAAATACGCTTCCTACCACCTTACCAGCAAAGCCCATGGCGATCATTTCGTTAAGATCTGCAATGTTGAGTCCATGGCGTGCAATTTTTGCGCGGTCAAAGGATACATTCATCTGTGGCAAGCCTTCCACTTTTTCCACAACAATATCAGAGGCCCCTTCCACATTTTGAATGAGGTCTTTGATCTCATTGGCTTTTCTATTCAAAGTTTCCAGGCTTTGCCCAAATATTTTGATGGCAATATCCGCCCGTACCCCCGTAATCAATTCATTGAATCGCATTTCGATGGGTTGGGTGAATTCGACCTCAATGCCCGGCAGTACGGCAAGGGCTTCTTTGAACTTATCGGCCAATTCATCCTTGGATTCCGCCGAAACCCATTGGTCTTTAGGTTTAAGGGTGATGATCACATCACTTTCTTCCATGGACATGGGGTCTGTTGGCACCTCTGCAGCTCCTATACGGCTCACTATTTGATTTACTTCAGGGAACTGATCTATTAAAATCTGTTCGATTTTGGTAGTGGTTTCCACAGTTTTGGCCAACGATGTTCCTGTTTTTAGGACAGGTTGTATTACAAAATCCCCTTCATCCAATGTGGGCACAAACTCGCCTCCCATGGTGGAGAATAATAAAATAGCTCCCACCAAAAGAGCGGCTGCTATGGAAAGCACCAATTTTTTACTTTTCATGGCCCATGTAATCACCGGCTCGTACTGTTTGTTGATCCAACCGACCAAACGGGCCGAGATACCTTTGGAAGATTCTTTGGCTGGTTTCAAGAACAATGCAGAAGCCACAGGCACATATGTAAAACACAAAAGAATGGCTCCCAAAAGGGCGAAGCTAAAGGTTAGGGCCATGGGTTTGAACATTTTGCCCTCAACACCACTTAACGATAAAATGGGAATGAACACTATTAAAATGATGAGCTGTCCAAAAACTGCTGAATTCATCATTTTTGAAGCGCCTTCCACGGTTATTTTATCTTTAATGGTTTGCGTTTCATTCTTGGCCAATTGAGTAAGTTCACCTTGCCTTTGGGTTATTTGGAAGGCAATGTATTCTACAATGATAACCGCACCATCTATAATGATACCGAAGTCGATGGCACCAAGACTCAAAAGGTTGGCATCTACCCCAAAAATGTTCATGAGGGTTAAAGCAAAAAGAAGACAGAGTGGGATTACGGAAGCCACAACAAGGCCCGATCGCCAATTACCCAATAGTAAAACCACAACGAAAATCACGATCAAGCAACCTAAAACCAAGTTTTCGGTTACTGTGAATGTTGTCCTTCCTATGAGCTCACTACGGTCCAAAAACGGATTAATGTAAACTCCTTCTGGCAAAGATTTGGAAATGGCGGCAACCCTTTCTTTTACGGCCTCAATTACTCTTTTGGAATCTGCATCCTTAAGCATCATAATCTGCCCAAGAACTTTTTCACCTTCGCCGTTACCGGTTATGGCTCCAAACCGAGGTGCGCTACCAAAACCTACTTTGGCAAGGTCCTTAATATAAATAGGGATGCCATCTCTATTGGTTACCACTATATTTTCCATATCGGAGAGGCTGCTCACCAAACCTTCACCTCGAATAAAATAGGCCTGGTTCACTTTTTCGATATATCCACCACCGGTAACGCTGTTGTTCATTTCCAAAGCGGTGAACACTTCTTTTGCAGTGATGTTAAGGGCGTTCAATTTTTGGGTCTGTATGGCCACTTCGTATTGTTTGAGGTGACCTCCCCATGTATTGACCTCTACTACACCGGGAATTCCGGAAAGCTGTCGTTTTACAATCCAATCTTGGATAGTCCTAAGCTCCGTTGAAGAATATCGGTCTTTGTACTCAGGTTTAACATCCAAGACATATTGGTATATTTCCCCTAAACCTGTGGTTATGGGTCCCATTTCGGGACTTCCGAAACCTTCTGGTATCCGGCTGGATGCAGACTTTATTTTTTCGGCAATAAGTTGCCTGGGCAGAAAGGTGCCCATATCGTCATCGAAGACGATGGTCACTACCGATAGCCCAAACTTTGATACCGAACGGATTTCCTTCACTCCGGGAAGGTTTGCCATTTCCAGTTCAACGGGATAGGTGACAAATTGTTCCATATCCTGTGTGGACAAACTCCTTGAGGTCGTGATTACCTGAACTTGGTTATTGGTTACATCGGGAACGGCCCCGATAGGTATTTGTGATAGTGAGTATAACCCAATGAGGGCTATAAACGTTGTAAACAGAAGAACAATAAATTTGTTCCTTATACTAAAGTTGATAATTTTTGAAAACATGATTCATAGAAATGATAGCATTATTAATTGAATAAAGCTTCTAAAAGAAAGCATTCAGCAAGGCTGAAACTAAAATATTCTATGCGTGTTTCGGTGGTTGAAAAGGGTTGTCTCCCCAAATATGGGAGTAAGAGATTTGATAGTGGAAGTCTCCTTTTTTAACAACAGGAATTTCCGAACGTGATTCCATAAAAGAATTATGGTCCATCACAAAAACAAGAGGTTGCGCACATTGCGTCTGGTGCTGAAAAGGCAACTTTTCATGCTCCTTTTGTTCCTCCTGATGTTTTTGATTGTGAGCGACTTTTTGGTCGCCATAATGTTTTGACAAGAACACCAAAAAACTATCACCATATTCTTCGCTGTGGAATTTGTAATGTTCCACAAGTTCATCCATTTCAGCTAAATCATTGAAATGAATATTCATGCTCTGAAGTAAAATGAGCATTGAAGTTGCTATGATAATTAATTTGTTCATCCTGACCTTGTAAAATTACGAAGAAATCGCAGTAGGATAATGACTTAGCATTTAATTTAGATTTAGTCTATATATTAAAGAGCCATTGAGACCCTTATTGGGTCTCAATGGTTGAAATTCCGTTTTCTGCTAACAGAGCGTTAATTTTAGGAAGTTGTTTGCTTAACGAATTATGAAGCTTGGCCATATGGTCATCCAGTTCTGCTGTAAGCTCATCATAAACCACGTAGGCGGCATCCGTGGGTCTGGCATCTCCGTTTTCAATACTTCTTTGCAGGGCATTGAACCTGTTGTTCAATTTGATGGGGAAGTTCAATGGATCTTGTCCCGATTGGTTTTTGGTTTGATAGAGATCTTCTTCGATTTCGGTCAAAGTTTCCATAAAATCATTGGAAAGCTTGGTAAACTTTCTACTAGTGATTCCCTTGCTCAAACTATCCAATTGTTTGCGAATGCTTCTAATTTGAATGACCGCTTCGTTGGCAATAGTTGCTTTCGCTGTGATTTTGGAAGCCAATTCAAACTGCTTCTGAAGGTCTTCTGTCGTAATTCCTTTTAGGTTGGGATCCATTTTAATCTCGAACGGATAGCTCTTGATAACTTCTGGACCCAGTTTCATTTGTACGGTATAGGTGCCCAGTGGCGCTTTGGGTCCCACTTCGGCAGATGCTCCCCAAATAATGATGCCATCAAAAGTGGTAGGTCCAGGATACCTTAAGTTCCAAGTAAAGGTGTTGATGCCTTTTGCCGTAGTGGGTTTGGTACTGCTAAAACGGCTCCACCATGATGAATTTCCATCATCTTCATATTTTGGTTTATTGCCTCCAAATGATTCGATGAGGTTGTTGTTGGCATCAAAAATGGAAAAAGTGACCGTGTCCACTTGTTCTTCCAAATAATACTGGAAGTTGGCATTGTAAATGCCTCTAATGGCATCGGTAGGCTTGAATAATACGTTTTTCTGATTTTTTAGGTCTTCTGAATATTCCCTAAAGGGTTGGATGTCGTCCAAGATCCAAAACCCTCTACCGTGGGAGCCCAGAACAACATCGTTGTCCTTGATGACCAAATCCCTGATAGGGGTATCGGGCAAGTTCAATTGAAGCGATTGCCATTCAGCACCATCGTTTATGGAAAAATAAACTCCGTGCTCGGTAGCCAAGAACAATAGGCCTTCTCTTTTATGGTCTTCACGAATAGCTCTGGCGAAATGCCCATCTTCTATGCCAGTGATGATCTTGGTCCAAGTTTTGCCATAATCGTGTGTTTTAAAAACGTAAGGTGCTCTGTCATCGACTTGGTATCTGTTGGCCGCCACATATAAAGTTCCAGGATTGTGAATGGACTCTTCAATAATACTCACTCTTGAATATTTTGGTAGATCTTCTGGAGTGATATCTTCCCAGTTTTTACCACCATCTCTTGTAATATGTATTTTTCCATCATCGGAACCCGCCCAAATAGTGTTAATATCGTGATTGGATGGTGCCAAAGCGAATACCGTGGCATAAATCTCCGGACCGTTCATGTCCATAGTTAAAATTCCTCCCGTTTTACCCAAAGTTTCCGGGTCGGCATAGGTAAGGTCCGGACTTATTTTTTCCCAGGTCTGACCGTCATTGGTGGTTTTCCAAATATGTTGCGAACAAGTGTACATTACGTTGGGGTCTTTAGGCGCAAACATTATAGGGAATGTCCATTGCCAGCGTTCTGGAAGTGCGCTTGCAGGTTCACCAGAGAAAAACCGTGGATATACTTGAATATCTCTTGTTTGACCATTGCTTCGGTCATATCTTGTTAACAAAGCTCCTTGACTTCCTGCATAAAAAATATCGGGATTGGTCGGACTTTGGGTAATCCAACCACTTTCACCACCACCAACGGCATAATACCATCCGTGATTTGGTCCTCGAGCTTGTTTAAAACCCCATCCATCACTTGGCATGGCCAAGGTAGAGTTGTCCTGTTGGGCACCCACTACGTGATATGGAATATCACTAGTTGCCATTACATGATAAAACTGTGATGTTGGATAATCTTGTTCCGTCCAAGTTTTACCTCCATTGATACTGATTACACCGCCTCCATCATTGGAATTTATCATCCTGTCCGGGTTGTTCGGGTCTATCCAAAGGTCATGGTTGTCGCCATGGGGAGTAGTTATTTTTTCATCAAAAGTTTTTCCTCCATCGGTAGATTTAAAGAAACCTACATTTAAGCCATACACCACATCTTTATCCTTTGGATCGGCATAAATTCTGGAGTAGTAAAAAGCACGTTGCCTCAGTTTACGTTCGTTATTGGTCAACTCCCAAGTTTTACCGGCATCATCCGAACGGAAAACACCACCTTCGTTGGCTTCTACAATGGCCCAAACCCGGTTGGAATCGACAGGGGAGACGGTTACCCCAATTTTACCAATGGGACCTTCGGGCATTCCTGGGTTCTCGGTAAGGTCTGTCCAAGTTTCTCCACCATCGGTAGATTTCCACAGTTTACTATCGGGACCACCGCCCCACATCTTCCATGCTTTACGGTACACTTGCCATGTGCTGGCATACAGCACATTGGGATTGTTGCGGTCTATGATCAAATCAGCCGCACCTGCCTTGTCGCTAACATAAAGCACTTTTTTCCATGTCTTGCCTCCATTAACGGATTTAAAAACACCGCGTTCCTCGTTTTCTCCGTAGGGGTGTCCCAAAGCAGCAACGTAAACAATATCTTCATTGGTCGGGTCTACTCGAACTCTGGAAATGGCTTGGGTTTCTTCCAGTCCTAGATGGGTCCAGGTTTTCCCACCGTCCGTGGTTTTATAAACACCATCGCCTTGGGTAATACTTCCTCGCAATTGGGTTTCTCCCATACCAATGTAAACCACATCTGGATTGGTTTCGGCCACGGCCACGGCTCCAACGGAGGAACTGGTGATTTGGCCATCGGTAACAGACTTCCAAGTGTTTCCACCATCAATGGTTTTCCACAAACCACCTCCTGTGGCTCCAAAATAGTATTCGTTGGGCCGGGATGGACTTCCAGAGGAGCCTAAAGAACGCCCGCCTCGGTTGGGACCAATGTTTCTCCATTCAAAACCGCTGTAAAAACTAGTGTCGACGGTAATGGGGGATGAGCTTTGTGCATTAATAAATAGTGTTAAAAGAAACATGGAAAGTAACGTCCATGTCTTCAGAGCGGTTGTCGGCATTCTCATGATGTCAAGGTTGGTTATGAGTAGTTAGAATAAGTGTACAATTTACTTAATATCGATGAGAAAGATTAGCTGAATTAACCAAATCCTTGCATATTTTGAGTCATTCTAAAGAATTGTTTGGATTTTTTCAGACAATCCTAAGAATACAATTCTTCAAGAATTAACCCGTAATCGTGTTGTAAGTCTTCGTGAAGCAATGGAATTTTTTTGTTGATGTAATCCAATTGTCGGTTGTATAGGTTTTTTAGGGTAGTATTTCCGTTGATGGATGGCCGAAAGGATTTTAATTTTTCACAGAAGTATAATAACAATTCCACTTCGGTGGCTTTGTCTCCCGAATAGCGGATATACTTTTTGATGGTCCTAAGAATTTTTCGAACACTCTTTTTAATGTAAAAATAGCTATTGATGTTGATGTCGGCGAACATTTCATCGACCTCCTCTTTTACGGTTTCAACGTACCCTTCTTCGCTGTCGGATTCAAAAAGTAAATAGGTGAGTAATTCTTTGTTCTCCTTTTTAAAGCGTGCCAAGCGCAAACAAAGTTGCATGGTCTCTTCCTGTGATTTAAACTTCAGTTCTTTTTTGAGTTGTGCAACGGTAGCAGCTTTCATAATCAATTATCTTAAATAAGAAGCTCCGTTTACATCAATAATGGTCCCAGAGGAGTAAGCTGCTTCTGATGATGCCAAAAACAAAATGGCATGGGCCACTTCTTCGGGTTGTGCCATTCGTTTAAAAGGAGATTCGCGAAGCAGGTTTTCCCGCTCTGCCGGGGTCAGGGTTTCTTTCGCCATTTCGGTTTCGGTGAACCCAGGCGCAACTACGCCAACATAAATATGGTGTGGTGCCAATTTTTTGGCCAAAGATTGACTCATAGAGTTAAGAGCAGCTTTGCTGGCTCCGTATGCCGGTTTGGTGGGTTCTCCACGAAAGGCACCACGGGATGAAACGCTTACAATATGTCCGCCTCCTGTTTTCATCATGGCTTTTGCTCCCCAATAACACAAATTGGCCACGGCAAAAAGATTGGTCTCAAAGGTTTTTTCCCATGCGTTGGTCCAATGGTCAAAATCGACCTTGTCAATTTCGTGGAAAATGGAAATGCCAGCGTTGTTCACCAAAACGTCCAATTGACCATATTGTTTGACGAAATCTTCAATCAAGGCTTCTGTTTCGGCCTTTTGTGAAATATCCCGCTTAAAAATCTGATGTCCCTCACCGGGCAATTCAGCCAAGGTTTGTTGGGCAACTTCATCATTACTGCGGTAATTTAGGCCCACTTTAGCTCCTTTTTTGGCGAAGGCCATTGCGGTTGCTTTTCCAATGCCTCGAGTGGCACCTGTAACCAATACGTTTTTTCCGGTGAAATCCATAAATTCAATCTTGATGTTTCAAAGATACTAGGAATGTATCTTCTTGACCCTTAAAAAGAATTGAAGTACCTTTAAATCCCACCAAATATTACCTAAGCAAAAAGATGAGCAAAAGAAAAAGACATTGGTTATGGAATGTTTTGATAGTTCTGACTGTAGCACTTTGTGTTTTGGTTTTTGTGGAGCATTACAAAAATTGGCATAGGATAGAGGAGGGGAACTTTAAAATATTTTTGGGGATCTACTATCAAAAAATACCTTTAACGGAATTGGACAGTGTGCTGTTGGTGGACAAGTTGCCGGAAATGGAACGCTCTAGTGGGTTTTCTTGGATGGAAAAGGAAAAAGGTGTTTTTGTGGATTCCATATCCAAGACCAAAGTGTATGTTTTCGTGGACGATTTATACCAACAAAAAATAAAAGTAGTGCACCACGATTCCCTCAAAATGTACCTGAATCTTAAGGACAGTCTGGAAACCCAAAAAATATACGCTATTTTGCAGCGTAATTTGTTGGGTGAAACCGAGCAACCCAAATAATTTCTTAAATAGTCCTAAATTACCATGAGAACACTTCTTCTTGCTCTATTATTAGTGCCATTGTCGATGTTTTCACAAAATAATATTTCGGTTCATGTGCACAATGTGCTGTCCAACAAAGGGGATGTAAATGTTGCCGTTTATAATTCGGATGCTACATTTTTGTCTTTAGATGGTGCTTTTAAAGTTGGGACGAAGGTCGCTCATGAAGGGATTGTGCAATTGATGATTGAAGATTTACCCTCTGGCGAATATGCTTTGGCGGTTTTCCATGATGAAAACGGGAACGGTAAACTGGACACCAACTGGTTGGGTATACCTAAAGAAAAAGTGGCTTTTTCCAATGCCAAAATGAAAACTTTTGGTCCACCAAAATATCGGGAATGTGCTTTTAAGATGAGTTCCAACTACGAAATTCACATTGATTTATAACAAAACTTAAGACAATGGAAACAATTTTTATGGCTCAATTTATCGGGGCTTTGTACGGGCTTTTGGCGGTGATTTTTGGTGCCTTTGGTGCCCATGCCCTAAAAAAGAAATTGACCCCTGAACTGCTTCAAAGTTTTGAGACAGGGGTCAAATATCAAATGTATCACGCGATTGTTCTATTGGTCTTGGGCTTTAATTTAAGCTTTGACAAACCGTTGGATTCTTGGACGGTCAACTGCTTTATTTTTGGAACCCTACTGTTTTCTTTCAGTATTTATGCCTTGTGTTTGGGTGCGGCAAAAGGGCAAAAACCACGTTTTTTAGGACCTGTTACTCCGATTGGAGGTTTGCTTTTGGTCACGGGTTGGGCCTTGTTGCTCTATTCCTTTGTTTCCAATTTGATTTAGAGTCTCAAGTACATATTCCCGTTGATGGTGTTCAATTTTAGGCGGTGGGTGGCACTATCAAATCGCCCTTCCACTTTTTGGCCTACATAACGGTCGCTTACGGTCAAGTCCATACCTTCATCGGCATAAATATTGCCATGGATGGTTTCTGCCACCAATCTGGAGTTTTTCATTGCCAAGTCTATTTCCCCGTTGATGGTCTGTAGGTCCATATCACCGTTGTATTTTTTGATATCGATGTCGCCGTTGATCAAATCCGCGGTAAAATCCCCTTCCATGATGTCCGATTTAAGGTCACCGTTAATACTGCTTACTTTTAAAGTTGCCCCTTTCGGTACATAGAGAACGTAGTTGAATTCATAAGTATCACCAGTGAAATAGTACCCCTTTTTATTGGATCTTGTTTTGTCCCATTCCTTCTTAAAGGCATCAAAAACATCCTCAACATTGGAAGCAATATTTAGGGAGCTGGAACTTTCATCAATATCGAGTTTGTATTTATCCAAATATTTTCCGTCTTCAATAGTGATGTCAGCCTTAAAATAAACGGTTGATTTATCCCATGTTTTTACCTCGATGTTATTGGCGAATTTTACGTCCAAATCAATGGATTGCCCCGAGTAGTTGAAGCTTTTTTCAATAATTTTTTGTGCACTTAAGGATAAGGTTGCCAATCCCACAAATGCGGTGATGATAAATTTTTTCATGACTGTTCGTTTTTGATTTTAATATTGAATTGATGTTTTGTCATCTTGAGCACAGTCGAAAGATGAATGCAAAATATCTCGACTGCGCTCGATATGACAGTTTTATTTTTTTCTGAGGTACATGTTTCCATTGGTGGATTTCATGGAGATTTTCACACCTCCTCCGTTAATGGATGCTTTGATATCTCTTCCCAATACGGATTTTAACCCGTCTTTGTCCTTTGCTTGTACATCAAAGTCGGTATAAACGTTTCCGTTAAGGGTGCTCAAGGCCAAATTGGCCGGTGTGTTCCCAGGAAGACTCACATCTACCGCCCCATTGGTGGAATAGAGTGAGATGGGGGAGTCTTGGGTTACTTTTCCGAAAGTCACTTCTAGTTCACCGTTCAGCGAGTTTGCTGTAACAGGGCCGTTTACGTTCAATATTCTTACACCTCCATTAAGTTGTGCATCCGCTTCAATCTCACCGGAGAAGCCATCGATTTCAATATCGCCGTTCCATGTACTTTTTACGGCAATATTCTGAGAGGCTGGTAAATGGATTTCGGCCCCTTTGCTTTTCCTAAGATTGTAAACGATCAAGGTATTGCCGTCCTGCACTACAGAAAAACCTACATTGGTGTTGTCCGTGCCCCCTTCGCCTACCAATTTTAAGCCTTTGGCACGCTCGGGCGTTTTTACTTCCGGGCCGGATTTGATGAGCAGTTCGTTGGCACTGTGGGTCTTTACTACAATGTCCGTTTTGGACTCGATTTTTACCCATTGGATGCCGTTTAGGGATTTCGTGTAATCGCTCTGTGCCGTGGCCATACTGCTTACAAGAAGGGCCATTAAAATAAATGTGAATTTTCTCATGATTTTCGCTTTTTGATGTTTATGTTAAACTTGGCAATACTGCCTTGATTTGCTCTTTTATAAAGGGTTGTGTGTCTTCTTTTTCCAATAATTTTTTCATGGGTTCGGCCGCTTTTTTCTCTTGGATTTGAACCAAAGCTTGAATAATGGCGACTTGGATACTTGGGTTCTTCTCTTTTTCCAAGGCTTCGATAAAAGTGGTTTTTACGGTTTCGGAGGAGGTAAAGTTGACCAGTGCCTCGAAGGCTGTCATCCGAACGTTGTCATTTTCATCGTACAGCAATCTATTGGCGAGTGCTTGGATGATGGCTTCATCGGGTTGTTCAAATTCCTCGATATAGTTGACCCCTTGGATGCGTTTGCTGGCAGATTGATTTTCCATCAACGATAGCATGGTTGTTTGCTTCATCTGATTGGTTTCATCCTGTAATTGAGCAATATCTTGATCCACTTTTCTTTGTTGAAACATACTTCCCATTTGGAAAGCGGCGACCAAAAGGGCAATACTGGCGGCAATTTTCAATACATTTCCTGCCCACCCAAATGGTTTGGATTCCATTTGAACCACTTTGCCCTGATTGTTCTTTTCTTCTTCAAGGGCTGCTTCAAACTTGGTTTTAAGTCTATTCGTAGGTGTAGGAATTTCTTCTTCAAAAACATTGAAAAAAGTTTTCATCTCTTCCAGTTCCTTTTGGCATTCGGCACATTGTTTTATGTGTTGTTCGAACTTAGCCTTTTCGGACGAGTCCAACTTGCCATCCAGATAATCCGGTATTTGGTCAAAAATATGTTGCTTTTCCATGGCTATATACTTTCTAAATAAATATTCTTCAACTTCTTTAAAATCCTGCACACTCGTGTTTTTACGGCTCCTGGAGTGCTTCCCATTATTTCTGCAAGGTCTTCGTACCTTACTTCCTTGTATCGGTTCAATATCACAAGTTCACGGTCATAAGGGTCCAACTGGCTTAAGGCATATTGTAAATGAGCGTTGTTTTCGGAAATATCATTTTCCTCTTCCACTGCTTTATACGCCAAAACCTCAATGTCATCATGTGGTCTGTGGTTTCTTGTGTAATGTGTTTTTAGACTGTTCCTTGCTATCGTGAACATCCAAGACAAGAAAAACCCATTTTTATATGAGTTCCGATACTTGATCAGTTTATAAAAAACATCCTGTGTAAGATCTTCGGCCAACATGCTATCACCCGACATTTTGTACAAAAAATTGTACACGTGTTTGTGGTGTCGGTCAAAAAGGTCCTTGAGCAGATCCAAGTTGCCCTCAGATACTTTTTGCATGATCATTTCATCTGAAAGTGTTTCCAAATGCTACTTTTTAGTTGGCGTTTAACTTATATAGTCAGGAAATTAAGAAAGGTTACACGAACGAGTGAAAAAAATATTTTTTTCTGAGTTTTAGGAAAGAATAAGGGTTTGTAAGCCTATTGATAGGTAGTTACTTTAATAACGCCACTAGCGCCTCTTGAGCCAAATTCTGCGGCTTCCGAACCGGTTAGGGCATCAATACTTTTTATAGTGGCACTATCCACTAATTGATTAAGGGATTTAAATGAATTGCCCAAAATAAACCCGTTTAATACATACAATGGCTCGGTCGCAGTTCCAGAGATTTGGTTTGCCGACTTCATAAAATATGGTGTACCGCCTCTAAGGGTGATTCCGGGCAAACGCCTTATCCTGTCCAGTAACGGAATGGTTTTGTTGTTTTTTTCGGCTATTTCTTCGGAAAGATTCTTGTTGTAAACGGTGTTTTTGCTTGAAGAGCAACTACCCAATATTGAAAGAAATGTTAGAAAGAAAATGAATGCAAGGTTTTTCATTAGAATAAAATTATCCTACAATCTATCGATTTTTGATGAATAGAGGATATAAAAATGGCCAGTAAATCAACTGCACCCACAGTTGTCTTGTCCACATGAATTGGAATTACTGTTCCCTTTTTTTAAGAGTGATTTGGGAAGCAAGAATTTCCAAACCAAATAGCCTGCAGCTACAATCAATGTTCCGTATGCCAATATTTGTTGAATCATCTTTGTATTAAATTAGGATTTGGTAGGCTATCAATGCTACTATATAGGCAAAAGTACTCATAAAACCCAATTGGATCATGGGCCATTTCCAGGAGTTGGTCTCACGTTTTACAATCGCAAGGGTGCTTGCACATTGCATGGCAAAAGCATAAAAAAACATCAATGAAATACCTGAAGCCAAGTTGAACAAAGGTTTGCTTTCTTCATCCAGTTCGGCGGCCATCCGGTTTTTAATCGTTTCTTCTTCATCGCTTCCCACACTATAAATGGTGGCCAAGGTTCCCACAAATACTTCACGGGCGGCGAAGGAGGTCAATACAGCTATTCCGATTTTCCAATCGTAGCCCAGGGGTTTTACAAGGGGTTCAAAGGCTTTTCCTGCTTGACCGATATAGGAATGCTCCAATTTGTAACTGGCTATTTCCTGGGCGACAGCTCTTTCGGAAAGTTTAGCTTTTAAAACTTGAATGGAATCTTGCAATGCACCGGTTGACATACCTTTGCCCTCTGCTGATTCACGGAAGGATGCCACGTTGTTTTGGATATAATTTTTACTGTAGATGCTCAATCCCTGTTTCTCGATTCTTTCTGTAACAATGTCCTCGGCATTTTCAAAGTCATCGGAATAACCGTTGGATCCCAAAAACCACAACACAATGGAAATGGCCAATATGATTTTACCTGCCCCCAAAACAAAGCTTTTTGTTTTTTCTATCACGGTATAGCCTACATTCTTTAACAATGGTAGTCTATAGGTGGGCATTTCGACCATGAATACGGACCTTGTTTTAATCTTGAGTATTTTATTCAGAGCCATGGCCGATAAAAGCGCCATTCCAAATCCAATCATGTACAGTAACATCAAGGTCAATGCTTGATAGCTAAGACCAAGAAAACTCCCTTCGGGAATAACAAGGGCAATCAATATTAAATACACGGGTAATCTGGCAGAACATGTGGTAAATGGTGTCACCAATATGGTGATGAGCCGTTCTTTCCAATTTTCAATGGTACGCGTGGCCATAATGGCGGGAATGGCACATGCATTACCTGAAATCAAAGGCACAACACTTTTTCCGCTAAGTCCAAATGGGCGCATTAAACGATCCATTAAAAAAACTACTCGACTCATATATCCCGATTCTTCCAAAAGAGAGATGAAAAGGAATAAAAATGCTATCTGAGGTATAAAAATGACAATTCCACCAATACCTGCGATAATACCTTCGGCCAATAAATCGGTGAACAGACCTGCAGGCAGTGTGTTTTTTACCCATTCTGCAGCCATGGCAAATTGCTCATCTATAAAATCCATGGGGTAACCACTCCAATCAAAAATTGCCTGGAAAATGGTTAGCAGAATTACAAAGAATATGAGGTAGCCAAATACTTTGTGCGTAAGAATTTTGTCCATTGAAGCTCGCAAACCTTTTGCGGCCATAAAATCCACCTTATAAGTTTCTTTCAATATGTTGTTGATCAACTGGTATCGAAGAACGGTTTCCCTATGCTGTAATTTTTTTAGCTCATCCTTTGATTTAGTAGAGAAATCTGTAGCATCCTGAATCCTTTTTTTCTCAATGGGCATAAAGTTCACATCCTGCGTGATGACCAACCATAATTTGTAAAGGTCTTCCTGTGGAAATGTCTTTTTAAGACGGTCAAAATATTCAGGAGAAATTCTGGTCGGGTCTAAAACGGATTTGGAAGAAATACTCTTGTAGTCGGCAATAAGTTCTTTGACACGTTCAATTCCTGTGCGCTTTCTTGTACTTACCAATGCAATTTTGGTGTCCAACTTTTTTTCCATGGCCTCAACATCCAACGAAATTCCTTTTCGGGACATCCGATCTGCCATGTTTATGACCAAAATGGTTGGAATCTTAAGATCCTTTATTTGAGTAAAAAGAAGTAGGTTCCTTTTTAGGTTTTCTACATCGCTGATGACCACAGCGACATCTGGATAGTCCTTATCGTTTTTATTGAGCAGCAGCTCTACCACCAGACTTTCGTCCAAGGACGTAGTGTTTAGACTATAGGTTCCAGGTAAATCAAGGATATGTGCCTTAACCCCCCTCGGAAGCTTGCAGATTCCTTCTTTTTTCTCTACGGTAATTCCTGGATAGTTCCCTACTTTTTGTTTGAGCCCGGTAAGCTGATTAAAAACTGAGGTTTTCCCTGTATTGGGGTTGCCAATAAGGGCTACATTAATGTTTTTGCTCATGGGGTTTGAGTTTCTTCAATAATATCCAGCTCGATGAGTTCTGCCAAAGATCTTCTTATTGCCAAATGACTTCCGCTAAGGTTGATATAAATGGGGTCGTTTAATGGGGCAACTTGCAATAATTCCACACTGTTTCCGGGAAGGCACCCCAATTCCATTAATTTAATAGGTAGGGTATGTTCGGTAAAATCCTTAATGATACCCTTTTGTCCATATCGTAAATCTGCTACGGTCGCCACTGTGTTTATTTAGAATAAATTTAATTAAGAGCAAAAATAAATAAAAAAGGGAAACTTTACCTTGCATTTGGTAATAAAGGTGCCCCAGACTATTCTAGGTAACTGGCCTCAAGTATTTTGATATCTTCAAGAAGTTTGCCAATATCTTCCCGATTGGTGCCGTCATAAAACCCACGAATTCTTTTTTCTTTGTCCACCAGAATAAAATTTTCGGTATGAATCATATCAAACGGACCACCGTCCCCGTCATTTTTTACAGCTAAATACGACTTTCTGGCCAGTTCATAAATCTGTTTTTTGTCGCCAGTGACCAAATTCCACTTGCTATCAATAACACCTTTTTCCAATGCATACCTTTTTAACTGCGCAACCGTATCTATTTGTGGGGTAACGGAATGGGAGAGCAGCATAATATTGGGATCATCCTTTACGGCTTCCTGAATTTCAGACATGTTCTTCGTCATAATGGGACAAATGGTAAGGCATGTGGTAAAAAAGAAATCGGCCACATATATTTTACCCTTATAGTTTTCTTGCGTTATGGTGTCCCCATTCTGGTTGACCAAAGAGAAATCAGCTATTTTGTGGTACTTTTTGGTGTAATGTAAAGTGCTGTCGACTAGTGATTTGTCCACCATTGAAGGTTGATAAACCGGAAGCATTTTTTTAGGTTGCAAAGCATTGTAAAAGAGGTAGACTATTACCGCCGAAAGTGCTAACATTACGATTCCGAACAACTTGTACTTTGCAAAAAATGATTTCATGGCTACAAAATTACGGCCCAAATGGCTATTCATCAAGGAGAAAGCCATGTTTTGTTGCTAAATCTTTCTTAAATCGTAAGTGGGAATAAAATCGAGGTTTTTTTATCAATACCTAAAAGGTTACTTTTGTTCGTTTTAACAAAAGACGACGAATGACCCCTATAGTTATAAAGACCATACAATTCTTTTTAAGCTTATCGCTTCTAATCGTGCTGCACGAGCTGGGACACTTTATCCCGGCAAAGCTTTTTAAGACCAGGGTGGAGAAGTTTTATCTCTTTTTTGATGTGAAATTCTCATTGTTCAAAAAGAAAATAGGTGAGACTGTTTATGGTATCGGTTGGTTGCCCTTGGGCGGATACGTGAAGATATCCGGGATGATCGATGAGAGCATGGACAAGGAGCAGATGAAAGAAGAACCAAAACCTTGGGAGTTCCGAAGTAAGCCGGCTTGGCAACGATTGATTATCATGCTTGGTGGAGTGACCGTCAACTTTGTTTTAGCTGTTGTTATTTTTATAGGATTGGTTTTTACCTATGGTGAACAGTACATAGCGAATGATAGCCTAAAGGATGGAATTTGGGTAACCGAGAAAAGTTTGGGCGATGAATTGGGAATCCAAACTGGTGATAAAATTTTATCCGTAGATGGTAAGAAGGTAGAAGCTTTGCAACAAGTACTTCCGGAAATGGTATATGGGGAAAAGTATACCATTGAAAGGGACGGACAGGTTATTGAAAAGAAAATTCCGGTCGATTTTATAGAAACTCTATCCGAGGACAAAGAAAAGGTGCGTTTTATTTATTACCGGGTTCCTTTCGTAATCAGTGGTGTTCCAAAAAAATCCCTAAATATAGATAGCGGACTTCAGGAAGGTGATGCCGTGGTTGAAATGGCAGGCAGGCCAGTGGAATATAAAGACCAAGTGATACCAATTCTAGAAGCCAACAAAGGTGGTAAGGTAGCCGTAAAGGTAGAACGTAATGGGGAATTGGTCGATTTAACCTTAAAAGTGTCTGAAGAGGCTGCATTGGGAGTTGCTTTAGGGATGACACCAGAAGAATATAAAGAAGCAGGTTACCTTGAGCAAAAGACTTTAAAATATTCGTTTTTGGAATCCATTCCAGCAGGTTGGAACAAGGGCGTAAAAACGCTTACGGATTATATAAAAGGAATGAAGAAAATATTCAATCCTGATACCGGAGCCTATAAAGAAGTTGGTGGATTTGCCGCTATTGGTGGTATGTTCCCAGATACCTGGAATTGGCCGGCATTTTGGGCCACGACGGCATTTATATCCATTATTTTGGCCTTTATGAACATTTTGCCCATTCCAGCATTGGACGGTGGGCATGTGGCCTTTTTGTTATTTGAAATGGTAACCGGACGCAAACCTAGCGACAAATTTTTGGAGTATGCTCAAATGATTGGCTTCTTTATATTAATTGCCTTGTTGCTGTTTGCCAATGGAAACGATTTGTATAAATGGCTTTTTAAATAGAAAAGCATTTTTTTTGTTTGTGGTGTAAAAAAGAATCCATTATATTTGCACCCGCTTAAGGTAAAATATTCCTCCTTAGCTCAGTTGGTTAGAGCATCTGACTGTTAATCAGAGGGTCCTTGGTTCGAGCCCAAGAGGGGGAGCAGATACAACAAGGCTTCAGAGAATTTCAAACTCTGGAGCCTTTTTCATTTGCACGCAATTTGCACGCGCATCAAAAAAAGTAAAGTTTAGCACCAAATTTTAACATTTAGGACCAAAGTTTTTCAAAATAATTTAAGGAATTGTCCCAAATACTTACCCTTAAACTTTTGCACATGGTTCCTGTTCCAATTTTATAGTGTTCGGGAAGAAAAACGTAAAGTAAAATTGGAATAGGGTGTGACCTACTCAAAAATAAGCTTGAAAATCTAATCCATCTTGTTTGGTCGAAACAGGCATATCTCCAAAATATCCAAATAAAAAGTCAATATTCGGATTCTGTTTAAAAGTTGGATGAGCCGGGTGGCTCACTTTGGCCCGACCAAGGGGGTATACTGTGTCCGGCGTTTCCACTAAGGGCGTTGGTTATATGAAGTGCTGTAAGAAATATTAATCTACCTTTCCTGTATATCTAAAAGCTCGTCTAAAGCCTCGACTTTCTGCTTCAGCCACATTGGAACAATAGAATTCACCAAGATTTGGTTCAATTTTTATCTTATCATATTGCTGATCGAAAGGTAGGTGATAAATCTTTTCTTTATCCCTTTTTGAAATATTACATTTTATACAGGGGTAATCATTATCGTATTTAAAATTTTGGAAAACCTCTATTTCAAGTTCAGAGGCAAAACGATTGGCTAAATCCGAAAGTTTCGTCGAACAATAAAAAACAGGTTTTACGTTCAACTGAGGATTTTCATATTTATACTGAAAAACAGTACCAAAAAATTGAAATATATGCTTTTCATAAATGGTCTTAAATTTTGACCAATTCTTGCATTGTATAATTAATATTTCATTTTCCTTTTTGCACACCAGATCGCGACCAAGGTCCTCAAAACCCTTAAATATGCCGATGTATTCCACATCATATCCTTGTGACTCATATAAATAACCAATATATCTTTCGTATAATTTTCCAATCAGACTTTTCGATTTAGGGCGTTTTTTATATCTGTCAAGAGCTAATTGATTCTTTTGTGCCGTGGATAGGTTCCTATATTCATCAATTGTTAGAAAGTGCGTGGTGGCATCGCGCTTTTCCTTCTCAGTATATGCACGATAGGATTCTACTTCCTCCTCTGAAGTTATTTCTACTTCTTCTTTTAAATCAACTAAGAAAGGAGCAATACTCTCGTAGTATTGCACGATGTACTCCGCTATCTTTTTATCTTTAATTGCCTGTCTTTTAATAGCATTTTGTTCCTTAAGTGTCTTGCTAGCTTGGATAGCAGGATGTTTTTTATTTCTTAAATGGTTTTCTAATTTTTTATCATAAATCTCTAGTAATTCAACATAAGCATTTGCGAGCCAGGGAAACCCTATTTGTCGTTCTTTGGCCAATTGATCCACAGCAGCTTTTAGTTCTTGATTAATTTTTAGTTTTCTATCAAGTTCTTGTTCTTTGTTCCTTGCAAATCCTGCGAATGTCTTTTTCTCTTGTTTAAGCAGTTGCAATAACTCATTCAACTCTCTTTTTCGATTCTCAAAATAACCCATATTTATTTCACACTTCTAGTATATCTACAGTTAGGATAGTTAGAACAACCAATAAACTCCCCGTAAGCACCTTTTTTTGTTCTCATTAACCCATTGCATTTTGGGCATAATAATTCTTCAGGGACGAAATTTGCACAAATGCTGATGATTTCCTCTTTTTCTCTTTTGTAATCAAACCCAACCAAAACCTCTTTTGCGGCCTTATCTCTAATGCGCTGTTTTATACTATCGTGTATACCTAGGACTAGGAAATAGAGGATTACCAAACCGAAAATGTACATTAAAATCATAGAGAGATTTTCAGTATTTCATATAACGGTCTCATATAACCGTCAGTTACGGGTTTATATGCGTTTATTTTCGGCTAAGCACTGACTCTCGCAATTCCGAGTGGATTCGGACGTAGTCGAATCCGCCGTAATTGTGGTTACATTGTTGTGGGTAGTACTTTTTCCAGTTTATAATTTCTTTAAATTCCTAAATTCATATTTTTCAGTCGGACTATTTCTCTCAATTTCTACCTCATAATTTTCCGATTGAAAGGCTTTTTCCACAAATCCTTTTGCTTTTGAATATGCACAATGATATGTTTCATATGAATCTTGCCAATGTCCGTCGTGTTCATAGTCAACCGAAAAGGCATAATTGTGCAGTAACGAATTCGCTTTGGTTTCTATTCGTCCAGCGTTTTTACTTTTCAGAGCGTAAAGTATTTTCCAGTCATTAAATCCAGCATATTTAGTCCGATTAAGTGATTCCGTTCTTACTTCGACTGCTTTTGAAAATCCAATTTTCACAAGTTCTCCAGTCAAACTTCCAGCAATATAGACTATTCCGCCAGAGTCATTTCTTTTCTGAAATCCTAATTTTGCCGTATCGCATTGACAACAATGTCCACTTCTTGTTCGTAAAGTATGTCCCTCTTTTTGGCAAGGTGTAACATTATAAGCAATCAATTTATTTAGTTCTTTCATAATCACGCGATATTCGGATTTTGAAAGTCCGTCAGCATCGAATACATATTTCGGCTCTATTTTTTGCTCTTTTAAAAATCTAATTTGTTCGCTTGTTAATCCTGCCATTTCCTTTTTCTCGTATTACCCACAACTTGTTTTTATCCGCATATATCTGCAATTTGGTTGGCTATAGCCAATTTTCAGATTTCATATTAGGTCTATTTTTAAGGCTTACTTTATTTTTTTGGGGATGGAGTTAAATGTAAGTATTTTCAATAAACTCAGAAATGTGGGATTCCGTAAAAGGTTTAATAATCTCATCTAATGAATGATTTGGTTTCCAAACTTGATTGCTTTCTTTTTTGTTTTGCTGCGCAAAAGAAAAATGTAAAGCAAGAGGATAACACGCTAACGCGGTGTTATTGATTCATTTTCCTTCGGAAAAGCCGATTTTTAGGGCTTTTTTAAAAATATTGATCAATGGCCTTTATAGCTTTTTTTACTAAAAAATAGTCTTCAGACCAGTAAAATCAATTGATTTTTTACTAAAAAATGGTTTTTTGAAGAATGGCTTAGTTGAGTAATGAAGGCTTTATTTGTCCAATAATTTTATCGGTAAATCTTCTATTTTTCATGGAAAAAGGTGCTCAACCCTGTAAAATCAAAGAATTTTTCACGGAAAAATGTATAGAACAGATAAATTATTGATTCATCTATCTATTCGAAAAAAGAGGCTTAATAATTATTTTAGGTTAATAGAAAACTGTCCTATAATTTTGGGGTATCTGCAGTTGGCAACTGGCTTTTATTTTAAATTTAAATATCTTTCCACGTATGACGTAGGTGTAATATTATCTAAAAGAAGATAAATTAAAAATGAATTTCCTAAAGTCATACTTTGACCATTCAAAGTGATTTCTATTGCTCTATTTTCAAAAACAAATGGTCTGTGCCTTTTCTCAAGGTCAAGAATTTTATGAGTTTCTTTTCTACTTAACCATTTGGCTGAAATCCCTTTTTCATTAAATAGTTCAATTAGTTTTTCTAAATGGATTGCTAGGTAAATTTTTACTCGCCCGAACAATATGTCAAAGATGCTTTCCACTCCAAATGGTTTGAAAAACATAGGTTCTTTTAAAGGAATTCCAATCAAGTTAACATAATCTATAATTATATTTTTTTCATAGATTTGGTCAACAATTGCTTTAAATAGATGTGGTGAAACTGGTTTTTTATTCTCTCTATAAATTCCGATATAAACAATGTTTTCTATTTCTCCGTAAGTTGAATTATTCTTTTTTGATTCCTCGATTAAATTTATAAGGTATTCAAAGTAATATTCTTGTGGGTTGGTTGATTCTAATACTTTAATTTTTTTCTCAGAAAAAGGGTCGGTTCCTTCTTCTTTTTTTAGAAACTCTGTAACCCTAACTCCTTTTTCCATTTGTTTTAAGGTTCTTTCTACTTGGTCAAAGAACTTGTTATTTTTATCGCTATAGTCAATTTTAGTTACGTCAAAATCGTCTTGTCCAGCATAATCTAAAAAATCAAATACCTTTTTTTGTACTTCTCCTTCTTTACATTCTACAATTCTGATTTCTCCATCTTTGATTAACAAAATATCTCCAATATCAATAAAAGATGTCAAATCCGTTATTAAGGCAAAATTTATATCATTTTCTTTGTGAAAGTGTTCAACAGCTGTGAGAACGGATTCTAAGTTGGTCTTCAGTAAATCAGGTCTGTTTCTGTCACCTGAATAGAACCTACGAGCTTTGTAGTAATCCTTTTTGAATACTTGCCAAGCAATAAAATCCGAAAAATGTCTTAAAATTTTGACTTTGTAGTCAATTAAATCTATTTCTGCTTTGGCTTGCTGTAATAAATCTTTGTCCCTATCTCGCTTGGCTTGTTTTTCTTTTTCTTTGAGTTGTTTCTGTTTTTTGAGTAGAGGAACAATTTCTTTGATTATTAAATCTTGTCCCAATCTAAAACCTTTGTGAACCTGAATTAAAAATTCGGTTTTGTCTTTTTCAGTTATCTTTTCGGGATTTCTAAAGTCGAGCGGTTTATTTTTAATTCCATATTCGGCAATTAAATGAAAAATCTCTCTTGTTATTTTTTCAAATTCTTCCAAGTATAGTTCTGGTTTTAGATTGTTGCCAACGTTTTGGCTAAACAGCGTTTTAATGCAGTTTAGGTTTTGTTAGGTGCTTTTTATTTTTCTTTCAAATTTCTCTAATAGATGCTTGTCATTCACTTGAGCATGCAGCAGTTTTAAAGCTTCATCCGTTGGCTCTGCATGTGCGTGCTGACCATTTCCATAAATCCCAATTTTTTCCTCAAATTGCTCATCTTCAATGTCTCTCATAATGAGTCTCACCTTTTCACAAGCAGTTTCGTATCTATATGCAATTTCAAAAAGTTGGTTCGTCTTAAATTCAGAGATGATATATCGATGAACCATTTTGTTCCTTTCAAGATATAGAGACTCGAGTTCATTGAAAATTTCGTCATTTAATATTCTCCTCTCCTTTGCCAACGAATAGACTTTTCTTTCCATTATTGGCCTGTCCGATGGAGATTGATACAAGTATTTAATGTCCATTTCATCCGTAGAATCATCCAACTGTTTTCTCATAACTATTGAAAGTCTCAGATAAGCATCTATCTGGTTGGCAACTACAATTGAAAATTCAATCATAGATTCGTTTTCTAGTGCGGTATTTTTTATGTCGAATGAGGCAGCTAAAGAAGCCATGAATTTTTCATACTTATCAAGGTCAAATGCCAATTTTCTCTTATCTGGACTTAAAAGTTGAATGGTTGATAAAGCATTTTTAACTCTTTCAAGTTCTTTGAGAATTTCTTTATCAGATTCCTTGGCAGAATCGTAGATATACTTTGCCATCAATGTATGGTCTTCTACGGTTGCTCCCCAGATGTGCATATTAAATCCATCATCGTCCATTCTGAACTCCTTAAAATCGAGTTCTGATGTGTTGAATTTTTGAATTTCGACATTCGGGTTTAAGGGCTTTTCCTCTTTGGAATAACAACTGATTTGAAATGACCAATCAGGGTTCTTATATGGCTGAAAACTAAATGGTGATTTTTCTTCATAGCCAGCTGCAACGTTGGCATATCTCCATTCTGTTGGAACTTTTATTACAAACTTACCTGAAGGCTCTGTAAACAATTTCATATTATTCTAATTGCACCTAACTTATTTATATGCCAAACTTTTATAAGCATATACTACTAATTTGGTTGACTATGCCCAAGTTTTTAATTAAAACATAGTTTTTACTAGGCTAACTGTAAATCTAGGGGGATGGAGTTAAATGTAAGAAATTTCAATAAATTGGAAAATGTGGAATTCCGTAAAGAGATTGGATAATGTCATTTAATTCTAAAGGAGGATTGCTTTCTTTTTTGTTTTGCTCTGCAAAAATAAAAATGTAAAGCAAGAGGATAGCACGCTAGCGCGGTGCTATTGATTTATTTCCCTTCGGAAAAGCCCATTTTTAGTGTGTTTTTTGAAAATATTGGTTATTGGCATTTACATCATTTTTGATGGAAAAACGCTCTCGGCCCAGTAAAATCAATGAATTTTTAATGGAAAAGTGATTGTTGGAAGTTTGAAATTGGTGTAGGTTTCATTCCATTTTTAACCCGAGTGAAATTTTCAGGCAAATCCTATTTTTAGCGTAAAAATGCTCTCAGCCTAGTAAAATCAAGGAATTTTTAGCATAAAAATCATATTAAACCCTACTTATTTGATGAAAAAATGCTTTTCTATTCCTTAATCATTCCTCTACTTTAGCCTTCTTTTCCTCCCTATAAAACAGGTTCAAAAGGTCCATTAATGCTTCTTCACCGACCGGCATCAAACGGTTGGCGATGGTCATTGCCTGATGGATGAATTCCTCTTCGTTCCTTTCCATTACATCGTCCGAACCCAATTCGGGGTTTATTGCCCTCATGGAAAGATAAATCAATGCGCGAACGGTCAACAACAGATCGGCATGACCGTCAAGGTAAAAGAAAGTGGGTTGGAACTTTTCCTTGAACCAAGGATGTGGAACCAAGGTCGGGGAGTGGTCGTTCGAGTGGTGTCTCAAATCCTTTAGGAGCTTTTCTTCGTTAGGGTTCATGATGTGATGTATTTGAATTGATTTATGGGATTATCTGTTTTCAAGTTTCGTCAGCATTTCATCCAGTTTGTCCATATAGTACATTTGACTATCTGGAAGGATGCAGATAACCAGTTCCAATACTTGGGTGACACTATCCTCCTTTGATGCATTATGGTTTTTAGGGGCCAACATCATCCCATCACTATTAAGAGCGAATACACAGAGCTGCAAAAGGCTTCTGATTTGCATTAAAAGGTGGTTGTTGTCTCTGACCTCGAAGTACACATGGTTTCCATTGGGATCAATGGACTTTTTGTTTCCAAGCAGCCCGGTAAGATTTTTTCTAAGGTCTTGGATCTCCTTCAAGGTTTTGAGTTTTTTCTTCTTGTGTTTCATTGTTCATGTTTTTGGGTTCACAATCATGTTTATTCCTTCAAAAGGAGTTTTTCTATTCGATCGTAACTGTCCAACTGGTCGTCAGGAAGAATATCAATAACCAACTCCAGTATGGTGATCACTGCATCATCCTTGGATAGAAAGGGAAGTCTTGGTGAGTCGAGTTCATTTTCGTTGTCAATGGTGGACATGCACAGCCTTAATAGGCAAGAGATGACATAACGTAGTTCTGAATTGTTCTCCACCTTAAACACCACTTCTTGGACTTGTGGTTCGTCATTCCCATGAAATCTTCGTTTTCTAGGGTTCAACAAACTAATCACTTTGTCCAGTAGTTCCTTTTCGTTGCTATGGTCTTCCTTGTTCTTTTCCATGGCTTCTTCGTTAAGTTGTAGTTTCTTTATCGGAAAGCATAAGTTCCCTCATTTCATCTAGATAGTTGCCCTCTTCCAAGGGTATGAGGTTCTTTGCAAACTCCAGTACGGTCTTTACATCCTCTTTGATGTTTTTGATGTCCAAGGTCATATCACATTGCTCGTCCAAGGCCAGGATACATACATTAAGGGTCGATTTTATGGTGTAGAAAAGGGAGAAGTGACTATGGACATAAACGTGGTTGAGATAATATCCTTTTTTTGTCCTTCGATTTGCAGGTCTCATCATTTCAAAGTTTTCCTTGCTCAATTTCCTAATCGTGTCCAATAGGTTGGGCACTTCTATATTTTGGGTTTCAAGCGAAGTCTTTTTTCGACTTCTAATAAGCGTCTGTAATAGGTCTAGCTCCCCTTCGAATAATTGCATAATCTCATCCAAGAAGGATACAAGCTTTTGTTCCAAAATGTCCAACTGATCCCTTTCAATATGGAAGGAGTTTTCATATCTAGAACTGGAATAGGCCCTATCCAATAGTTCCAATAATTCCGTCTCCGTGTTGTCTTCAAGATTGAACATTCCCTTTGTTCGGAAAATGTTCCTTTCCAAGAACTTTTGATGTACCTCTATCTTATGGCAGATTTTAACTTTCCCGCAGAGAAAGCCTTCCAAGACCCGGTATCCTAGTTCAAAGCCTTGATGGGCCATAAAGGCGGCTTGGGATAGGTTATCATCTGACATGAAGTATTTGAACCCCTTTTGAAAGGCAAAACTGCCTTCCAAGGATGTCCGAAAGTCCTCCTCAATGTTTTTCTGGACTTTCTCATTGGTTAGGTCTTCATGTTGGTTCCAAGGAAAGCCAATTTCCCGATTTCCAAATATGAGATGTTCGGTCCGACAATGGTTGATGAAAAACAGGTTTCCATTAGCCAGTTCTGTTTTGGCGTAATCATGGGAAAAGAGATTGTGGAAATGATCTTGATGGTCAAAAAGCAACCCTTGGACAATGGGAAGGAACTTGTTGTTTATGTCATTTTTGGGTGCATCAATAATGATGTTCCACCTGAATTTAAAGGTGTTCTTTTTTTCGTGGCCCTTGTTCAGATAGACCTGTGCAACATTCGGAATTACTTTGATAATATCCGATAAAAGCCCCTGTATCTGGGGGTCTAGCTGTTTCTTTCTTTGTGCTAAGGAATCCATATGCCGAATTTTTAAGGTGAATTTCAATCCAATTGTATAGATTTTCTATACGAAAGTATAAAATAAACACTCATTTTCTATACCAATTAGATAAAATTTTATATAGGTGTGTCTAAAATCTATCTTTATGTATCAAAATTTTACATTCACTCTATAATGACAGACCTAGGATTATATTTGGCCAAAAAGTCCATCAACAAAGCGGAAGTGGCGAGAAGGACCGGTATAAGTAAATCGAGGATAAGTCAATTGAGTTCCAATCCCACCACCAAACTAAGGGCAGAGGAGCTCTATCTTATTTCATTGGCGATTGATATAGATCCCTGTGAAGTAATGAAGGAATTGTATGGTGATGTTGAACTTCCAAAATAATCAATTGCCTCGCTCAGTAGTATTAGGTTAATGATTTGGGGCTTGCAGCACTTCGCTTTGCTTCGTTCACTTTATAGGCTTTCTTTCATTTGATAATGTACCCCTCAATAGAAACTCCTTTATTGGTAAGGAATTTAACTAAACTTAAATCTCTAGAAAACGTTGAAATAGAATTGTAATATAAGAATTATGACAAGGCTTAGCAGCATCGTTGGAATAGTTTTACTTCCGTATGTATTGAATTATGTAAATTGTGAATGAAAAGTTTAGGTGTCAAATAACAGTAAAAGTTTGCGTTGACGATGGACAAAAACTTTGACAATCAGGTGCAACGAAACTTGATGGGAAAACGATTGGAAAGAGAAGGTAATGTTTTGGAGGCTATGTCCCTTTATGAAGCAAACATTGCTGAAAACTTTGTCGGCAGTTTTCCATATCGGAGATTGGCTATTTTATATAGCAAAAGAAAATTAATATCGGAAGAAGTACGGGTCCTTGAGAAAGCCGTTTTGGTATTTAAAACTTTGGCATCCTCCAATAGGACCGATATCAATCCAAAGTTAAATGAGTTTCAAGAACGGTTGGATAAGGCGATGAACAAAATATCAGAGTAATTTTTGGAAAATGATTTCACAAATAAGGCTGTAATCACCAAAGATCCATTTTCAGGCGCTAAGCGTATAAGATGGAGACTGGTGGGTGGACATAATTATCCATTTGGAACGTCAAACATGAGTCCGATAGGAGGTGTTATATTGAACACTGATGTAGGGAAGAATTTCATATTTTCGTTCGAACATGGAGATAAGAAAGACTTTATAACTTTTTATTTTTTTAAAAGGGAGCTTTATTTGAAGCCCAAAGACATAGTAATATTTGAGTTTAGTAATGGAAAATTCATTGAATTTGAAATAATCCGTAAATCTGAACTTGCTCATTCTTCATGGTCCGGTCTTTATTACAATAATACCGTTATATCAGAGGAAGAAATCGATAGTTTTAAAAACTTTAATATGCTAAGTTGGGGAATTTTGGACAGCAGTCGAAAAACCAAGTTGGCTGCAAAGACAAAGAACTTTTATTGGTACACCGGAGAGCAGATATTCTATGTCATAAAGCAATTGGCTTCTGAGTTTGTGCATGTTCTACAGAGCGAACTACCTGACCATCAATTATTAAAATCGGAAGATCAGGATAATGATAAAAGAGCAGAGGGTTGTCATGTATATCTTATGGTTGATACAACCAATGATTTTTATAAAATAGGTATCTCAAATAAACCACAATACAGGGAAAAAACGTTGCAGAGTCAAAAGCCAACTATAGAACTTATTTGCTCAAAGGAATATCCGAAAAGAGTCATAGCGGAAACTATGGAAGGCACATTGCATAAAGTGTACGGCGATAAAAGAATCAGAGGAGAGTGGTTTGAGCTGAACGAGCAAGATGTTAATGACATCAAATCTATGCTCGAATCATTGTAATTTAAATAAGGCTCTTGTCAATTTGTAATATCTTTATATCATAGAACGGTAATCTATAGGCATATGCAAGTTCAATTTCGTACCAAGGATGAGGCCAATATGGAACAGGAAAGAGATTTCTTGGCACTTTCGCCTATTGAGCGTGTTTACCGTTTCTTGGACCTCATGCAGCGCATCAACCGATTTCCCACAAAGGCCAAACATGATGAGAATAAATTCATCATTCAGATTACTACAGGGAAATGAGGCAATGGAAAGAGGATATCGACCTTTTTTTGGAAATGACCAACAAGCACGGGGTTAGGATGCTCATGGTTGGTGGGGGTGCCGTCAATTTTCACGGGCATCAAAGACACTCTGCCGATGTTGATTTTTGGATTGACCCAAAAGAGGACAATTTTAAAAGGTTGGTAAAAGTGTTCAATGAAATGGGATACGAGATTGATGATTTCCCAAAAGAAGTGAAGGAGGGGCACCAAAACATTTCCATTAAATTCTCCCCTGCCGATCTCAACCTAGAGTTGATAACCAATTTTTCAGTGAACAAAAGTTTTGACCAAGCTTATGAGGAAGCGGAAGAAGCTTCCTTGGATGACCAACCCCAACTAAAATGGAAAGTATTGAATCTTGATGACTTGATTACAAGTAAGATCAAAGCGGGGAGGCCCAAGGATCTGGCAGATGTCCAACAATTGAAGAGAATCAATAATAAAAAGTAATTATAACAGGACACTATCCCAATAAGTGTGTAATTTAAAAATAACGGGGGTTTGACTTTATTAGAGTCTGACCCTTTTTTCATAGATCGTTAGGAACTGGTTTAAAATGATGCCCCAGTTCCTAATGGGCATGGA
>NZ_JBNPYE010000015.1:0-77050 GCF_051494225.1 Flagellimonas lutimaris
ACGTCCGCTCACGCGGACTCCTTGACAAACCACGCCATAAGATTATAAGGAGGAAAGTTCTTTTGACATGGTTGAACGGATTTCGTTATATTTCCGTAGAAATCACAGCACTACGTTTAGCGCTCTGATAAGTGCACCCAAAAAAACGCTCCGCATATCAATCTTTCTTCTCAATCATGCATTGAGAATAATCGTCTACACATTCAAATTGTTCCTCGAATCCCATATCGCTATTGTCAAACGCTATATGGTATCCTTAGCCCTAGTAAGCGGCGAAATGGTACGAGTGGAATCGTTGCAGTCACGTTCCTCCCATTTTTGAGGACTTCGGGGTAGATAATCACTTCTCTTTTTCCGTACATAAATCAAGAACACCCGAATGCTAAAAACCATCAAAATAGGGCTTTTGATGCTCGAACAACAACCATGGTTTCCACTAGAGAATGTAAGGAGTCAAAATTGCAAACGACCTTGTTGGTGAAAATTTTGCTCCTGGGCCATTTTTAAGTTTTCGAGTTTTTATCAAAAACCACGAACTTTCCCCCTCAATCGGCAACAACATTGAATAATAACGAAAAAGTCAATATAGAATAACAATGAAAAAATCAATTTTACTCATTTTTCCCGTCCTTTTTTTGTTTTACAGCTGTGGTAATTCACAAACAAAGGCAACCGTTGATCATCAAAACGTTACCAATGGATACATTACACAGGCACAATCGGAACTGATTTTTGACCATACCAAGGTATTCCCGAACAATACACAACTTGCACTGGCTTTTATAGAAAATGGAGCGGTCAAATTTTATGGTGTAGAAAAAAGGAACAACACTATTTTTACGATTAAAAATCGACAAAATGCATTTGAAATCGGATCTATCACGAAAGTTTTTAACGCGACCCTACTTGCCGATTTTGTTTTGGAAAACAAAGTACAACTGGACGATCCCATCAACCCCTACTATGATTTTAAGTTCAACAATGGCCAAGTGATTACTTTTAAAACCTTGGCGAACCACACTTCGGGCCTTCCACGTATGCCCTCCAACCTTGACTTTGATATCGGTAACCAAGACCCATTTTCCGCTTACGATGCAGAAAAGTTAAAATACTATTTGGCCAATGAAATGGATTTATCTTTTGATGAGGATGGTGCATACAAGTATTCAAATTTAGGAGCTGGATTATTGGGCTATACCTTATCAAAGATTGGAGAAAAACCCTTAAACCAGTTGTTCCAGGAAAGAATATTTTCAAAATATAATATGCCTAACAGTACCATAGGGAGCGAAAATGTATCTGTGTTTTTAGTCCAAGGCCAAAGTCCTGAAGGGCAACCGGTACAAAATTGGAATTTGGCATCGTTATCCGGTGCGGGTGACATGATATCCACAGCGGAAGATCTCTCCGAATTTGTTATAGCACAATTTCAGGATGAAAATAAAACTTTAGCATTGACAAGAGCCAAGACCCATACAATGAACGATACATCCGGTATAGGATTGGGATGGCACATGCGCAAAGGGCCGTCAGGCGAAAATTGGATTTGGCACAATGGTGGAACGGGCGGATATACTTCCTGCATGGTTATGAACAAGGATAAGAAAAATGGGGTAATTGTACTATCCAATGTGTCCGCACTTGGCGACCCCATGATACACATTGACCAACTCTGTTTTGAACTTATGGAGTTACTTTAAGGGAAGTGAAACACCATAACACTTAAACTTTTTCCTTTACAATCACCCATTAGGAAAAATCGTAGGTGGTCGTGAACTTTTGAAAAGACGCCCAAAGGGCGTCTTTTGATTTTTAGGGATTTCTAAATCCATTGAAAATACCTTTTGGTGAAGTTACAACCCCCATTGGTTCGTATGAAATAGAATTTTAACCAGAAAAAACTAACTTCATTTATAGATCATTATAATTCATTTAAAAACGAATCGTATCCTTAAAAGTTGGAACACATTTGGTCAACTCAATAAAGACAAGGCTAAATTGACAGAATCTGCTAGTTCCTTCTTGTTAGTGTGAATTTTAGAAACGACAAGAAGACCATTATAGATTATATATAAAAAAGAAGCTAAGGACCGTAAATCTTTACATTCCTTTAATTGACCTTTCGATTGCCCCTTTTTAAGGTATTCATAAAATAGCTTTTCAAAATCACGCCTATTACTTGATAAAACCTCTAGACAACTATCATTATTAGGAATAAGTTCCGTAGTGTTATTTACTGCAAAACAACCCTTTCTATCTTTATCGAGTAAAGCTTCACTTAATGCATTGTTAAAAAGTTCAGAAAAGCCTTCTTTAACATTTGGTTGATTTTGAAACAATTGACGAATTTTATCAATGCTTTTCTTACGGTAAAGCTCAAAGGACTTTTTAAAAAGTTTTTCCTTGTCACCAAAAGTATCATATAAACTCGCTCTATTTATTCCTAAATGAACTACCAAATCCTGTATAGAAGTTGCTGAATAGCCTTGCTTCCAGAATAAATTCATTGCTTTGGTCAGCACTTCATCTTCATCAAATAGTTTTACTCTAGGCATAACAAAAAAAGTGGAAACGTAAAAAATACGCTTCCACAAAAATATCTTATTGGAATTATCATTCCAAATATTTCGAAAAAAATTAAGCCAAAATAGGATTAATGTTTGTTCCGCCATCTATATTGTACTCACCTCCTGTAATAAAAGAAGCATCATCGGATGCTAAAAAAGAAACAAGTTTAGCAATTTCTTCTGGCCTCCCATACCGCTTTAAAGGTATACGGTTTTGCATAGCTTCACCAAGGCCTTTCAATTGTTCTGCATCCAAACCGGTTTTCTCAAATATTGGTGTTGCAATCGGACCGGGATTTACGGAATTAATTCTGATTCCTCTAGGAGCTAGTTCTGTGGCCGCTGTGCGTGTATATGAATTTAATGCAGCCTTTGTTGCTGCATAAATCGCAGTATTTGGCATTCCCGTATACGCATTAATGGACGAAAGGTTAATAATTGACGCACCATCATTTAAAATGGGAAGAAATTTTTCCGTCGTAAAAACAGCCCCTTTAAAATTAATAGCAATCTGATTGTCAAACAATTCCTCGCTAATTTTCCCTACTGGAGCGGGTTGAAAAACACCTGCATTGACAAATAAGATGTCAACTTTTCCAAATTCACTATTTACTTGCTCAACCAAGTTTTCAATTGCAGAAATACTCTTAACGTCTGCAACCATACCTTTTACACCAAGTTCTTCTTCCGCCAATTTTACCCTTTCTGAATTTCTTCCTGTGATTATTACTGTTGCGCCTTGGCTTTTAAGCTCCTTTGCGGAAGCATAACCAATACCACTATTACCACCAGTAACTATGGCTAGTTTACCACTTAATTTACTCATTCTTAATTTTATTTAATCATTAATAATTTCGGAACGTTCGTTCCGTTTACAAACATACTAATAACAGAACAAACATTCCAAATAAATTATTGGTTTAACTTTTTATGATAAAAATGTGTGGTAAATACTGTATAAAATCAATTGCTAATACAGCTTTTCTATGAAATTCCAAGCGGAACAAAGTGTTGTGACCACGAAACCAATCCTACAACTTCGGGGTAAGTGCAATTCCAAAATTCAACTCTTTGCTTAGCCAACCTTCGCAATCACCCGTTGGGAATAATCGTGGATAGTCGTGAACTTTTAAAAAGGCGCTCTTTGGGCGTCTTTTTGGTTGTAAAGATAGCAGACCTTCGAAAAGATGCTGTGTCAACCCAGCAAATACACACTAGAATTTTAACCAGAAAAATGCTAACTTCACTTATTCACTGCGTACTGAGCATAACCGAAATATTAAAACGAATCATATCCTTAATGTTGTGTTGCATATTGGAAAAGCGACGAACGATGATTTGAAACACGTTTATTAAAAATTTCATGTAAAATTAAACAACTAAATAATGACATATAAAAATTCTACATTTAAGGCCTTTCGGGTTGAAGAGAAAAATGGCGGTTACATTGGCTCTGTGAAAGAAATAGAATTTAGTCCTTTAGACAAAGAGGATATATTGGTGAAAGTACACTACAGTTCATTAAATTATAAAGATGCATTGTCGGCTTCTGGAAATAAAGGGGTTACAAGAAACTATCCCCATACCCCGGGGATTGATGCTGTTGGAATAATTGAAAAATCGAACGATGCTGCGCTAAAAGTAGGTGAGAAAGTAATAGTAACCAGCTATGATTTAGGAATGAATACAGACGGAGGATTTGCTGAATACATTAAAGTACCTTCTAAATGGGCAGTTAAATTACCTGAGAATTTGTCAATGAAAGAAGCCATGGTTTACGGAACTGCTGGATTAACCGCGGGCATGTCCGTTTTAAGATTAACTGAATTGATAAA
The DNA here is from genome assembly GCF_051494225.1 of Flagellimonas lutimaris. Taxonomy (GTDB): domain Bacteria; phylum Bacteroidota; class Bacteroidia; order Flavobacteriales; family Flavobacteriaceae; genus Flagellimonas; species Flagellimonas lutimaris_A. The sequence goes on from NZ_JBNPYE010000015.1 coordinate 4,403, forward strand.
GCCGGAGGATGGGAAAATAGCAGTTTCAGGAGCGACAGGTGGAGTTGGTTCCTTAAGTGTTTCTATATTGAGCAAGTTGGGATACAATGTAGCTGCAATAACTGGAAAAGAAACCGAACGGGATTATTTGGTTAGCCTTGGCGCAAAAGAAATTATATTACGCAACGAAATTGAAAAATTAGATAAAAAACCGTTGTTGAAGCCTTTGTTTGCGGGAGCAATAGACACTGTTGGCGGAGAAATACTTGAAAACATTATTAAATCAACAGCTCCGATAGGTGTTGTAACTTGTTGTGGAAATGTAGCATCACCCAAACTTGACTTAACCGTTTTCCCTTTTATCCTGAGGGGGGTAACACTAATTGGAATTGATTCTCAAAACTATCCAATGAAATATAGGAGAAAAGTATGGGAAATGCTATCGGATAAATGGAAACCAAAACAGTTAGAAGATACTTGCTTCGAAATTAAACTTGATGAGGTACAACAAAAAATCGCCTTGATGCTCGAAGGTAAACTAAAAGGAAGGACTATTTTGAAATTGACAGAATAAAAACGCAACACAACATCGCACACAAATCATATGGTAGTCAGTTGGTTATCGAACAATTCAACTCGTATTAAAAGTAGTTGGAACTTGACAGGTAAATTCTTAGAAATGCCAAACGTTTCATATACATAACCGATAAGTGCAACCCAGAATTCAACACGATTCTCAGCCAACCTTCGCAATCACTCGTTGGGAATAATCGTGGATACGCTCAAACTGTTCTTCCAAGCCCATATCGCTATTATCAAACTCAATGGCATCCTTGGCCCTGGTCAAGGGTGAAATAGTTCGGGTGGAGTCGATACGATCACGTTCCTCGACATTTTTAAGTACTTCGGCATAGGTGACCTCCTCCCCTTTTTCCAACAACTCCTTATACCGGCGAGCTGCTCGGGTCTCGGGAGAAGCGGTCATAAACAGTTTTAGCTCCGCATCAGGGAAAACAACGGTGCCAATATCACGCCCATCCATCACAATGCCTTTGTCCTTGCCCATGGCTTGTTGGATCTTCACCAATTTATCTCGCACTTCCTTAATGACAGCCACCTTGCTCACAAAACCGGAAACCCGCATTGACCTGATTTCACGTTCCACGTTTTTATCGTTCAAAAACATATCGGAGCGGCCTGTTTCTTTATTGGGTACAAATTTGAGGTGTATGTCGGATAGTTTATCTATCAAAGTAGCTTCATCAACTTTGCCTTTATCATTGATGATACCTTGTTGTAATGCAAAAAGCGTTACGGCACGGTACATAGCACCAGTATCCACATAAATATAATCCAAGGTAGAAGCCAACCTTTTGGCGATGGTACTTTTTCCTGTGGAGGAATATCCATCAATTGCAATCGTAATTTTTCCCATACACCAAAAATAACCAGAAAAGGTATTATTGTATTATGACAAGCATCAGTTAAAGCTTTTTCGCATTCTTCACCTTCTGCTTGGTAATGGCAATATCGATTACCTCACTCATATCGGTTACATAATGGAACGTAAGCCCTTTTAGATATTCGTCTTTAATTTCTTCAATATCTTTTCTGTTATCCGCACAAAGAATAATTTCCTTGATACGCGCTCTTTTAGCCGCCAAGATCTTTTCTTTGATTCCACCTACGGGCAACACCTTGCCTCGAAGCGTAATCTCACCGGTCATGGCCAAGCTCTTTTTAACCTTTCGCTGTGTGAACAAGGACACCAATGAGGTCAACATGGTGATACCAGCACTTGGACCGTCTTTTGGTGTAGCACCTTCAGGCACGTGAATATGTACATTGTATTTGTCGAACACATCGGAATCAATTCCAAATTCATCGGCATTGGATTTGATGTATTCCATGGCAATGGTAGCGGACTCCTTCATCACTTTTCCGAGGTTACCTGTTATATTCAGAGTTCCCTTTCCTCTGGAAAGAATGGACTCGATAAACAGAATATCCCCTCCTACGCTGGTCCAGGCCAAACCAGTAACCACACCGGCCACATCGTTGTTTTCGTACTTGTCGCGTTCCAATCGGGCCGGGCCAAGAATTTTCTCAATATCCTCGTTGTTCACGGTAACATTATACTCCTCTTCCATGGCAATGGACTTTGCAGCATACCGCACCACCTTGGCTATCTGTTTTTCAAGACTCCTAACTCCCGATTCACGGGTATAGCCTTCGACAATTTTTTCCAATTGGCGTTTACCAATTTTCAAATCCTTTATAGTGAGTCCGTGTTCCTCCAATTGCTTTGGCAATAAATGACGCTTGGCAATCTCAACCTTTTCTTCGATGGTATAGCCCGTTACATGGATAATTTCCATTCTGTCACGAAGCGCAGGCTGAATGGTGGATAAATTATTGGCCGTAGCAATGAACATTACCTTGGACAAATCGTATCCCATTTCCAAGAAATTATCATGGAAATCACTGTTCTGTTCTGGATCCAATACCTCCAACATCGCAGAAGAAGGATCTCCTTGATGACTGCTCGCCAGTTTATCGATTTCATCCAAAATAAACACAGGGTTGGAGGTTCCTGCCTTCTTCAGGCTTTGGATAATCCTGCCGGGCATGGCACCGATATACGTTTTTCTATGCCCACGGATTTCTGCTTCATCACGCATTCCACCCAAGGACATACGCACATATTCCCTACCTAGTGCTTCGGCCACAGATTTCCCCAAAGAGGTTTTACCCACTCCGGGAGGGCCATACAAACAAAGGATTGGAGATTTCATATCATTCCTCAGCTTCAATACCGCCAAATATTCAATAATTCGACGTTTTACATCTTCCAAACCGTAATGATCTCTGTCCAAAATCTTTTGGGCGCGTTTCAGGTCAAACTTATCCTTAGAGTATTCGTTCCACGGCAAATCCAATAACAAATCCAAATAATTCCGTTGGATGGAGTACTCGGCAACTTGAGGGTTCATGCGCTGCATTTTACCCAATTCCTTTTCAAAATGTTCCTGTACTTTTTTGCCCCACTTTTTCTTTTTGGCCTTTTCGCTCATTTCATCAACCTCTTCCTCATAAGATAGTCCACCAAGCTCTTCTTGAATGGTCTTCATTTGTTGGTGAAGGAAATATTCGCGTTGCTGTTGGTCCATATCGTTACGGACCTTGCTTTGGATATCGTTGCGCAATTCCAATTTTTGAAGTTCCATATTCATGTACTTCAACGTGGCCAAGGCTCTTTCCTGAAGATTGGCAATCTCCAAAAGTTGCTGTTTTTCCTTAACTGCCAGATTTAAGTTCGAAGACACAAAATTGATCAAGAACGAATTACTCTGGATATTCTTGATAGCGAAAGTGGCTTCACTAGGAATATTTGGGTTATCCTTGATGATTTTGAATGCCAATTCTTTGATAGAGTCGATAATGGCCTCAAATTCACTGCCTTTTTCATCGGGTCTTTCCTCTGCAGCCTCGCTAACCTTGGCAGTTAAATAGGGTTTTTCGGTAAGCACAGCATCTATCTTGAACCTTTTTTTCCCTTGAATAATCACCGTAGTGTTTCCATCGGGCATTTGAAGTACCCTCAAAATACGTGCGACCGTCCCAACCATGTTGATATCCTCTGGGCCAGGATTTTCTACGCTTTCATCTTTTTGAGATACCACCCCAATGGTCTTGGCGCCATTGTTGGCATCCTTGATCAAATTGATGGATTTGTCCCTCCCAGCGGTAATCGGAATCACTACACCGGGAAACAAAACCGTATTTCTAAGAGGTAATACCGGTAAGGTTTCCGGCAGGCTCTCTTTGTTCATCTGTTCTTCATCTTCAGGGGTCAGCAACGGTATCAATTCCGCGTCTTCATCCAACCCTTGTAAATCTATATTGTCAAATTTGGTAATTTTCATCTCTCCCATATCATCTTTTCGGTCATTTTGTCATAATAAATTAACAACCAATATTTTTATTCAACATTAAAACCTGCACAACCCCTTCAAAATCAATGTTTATAGCGACTCGCAAGCTTATTATCACCCATTAAAAGGCAATTCTTGTGCCATTAAAATTCAAATTTTAAGAAAAAAGTGTAACAATTGGTAAATTGGTTAATCTATAAGACAAACCATTCATTTTTTGAGCCAACAAAATGAACATATTGACACACTGCTAAAATTGTGCATGCAGGGTAAGCAAAGTGCACAGCTAGAGATTTACAACCGCTATTACAAAGCGATGTACAACACCGCTTTTAGGATTGTAAAACATACTGCTGAGGCCGAAGATGTAATGCAGGAATCGTTCCTGAGCGCATTTACCAAACTGCACACCTTTAAGGGAGACGTCACTTTTGGGGCATGGTTAAAGCGGATTGTGATCAATAAAAGCATCTATCATTACAATAAGCAGCAAAAAAAACATGCTGTGGATTTGGATGACGTAATGTACAAGGTCGAAGATAATGATGAAGTTGCTTCGGATCAGAATGGTTACACAGAACTGAAGGCTCAAAAAGTGATGGAAACCATGAAAAGTTTGAAAGACAATTACAGAGTTTCTTTGACCTTACATTTAATTGAAGGGTACGATTACGAAGAGATCAGTGAAATAATGAACATTAGCTATGCTAATTGTAGAACCATGATTTCGAGGGCCAAACAAAGCCTAAGAAAAAAGTTGACCGTAAATGTTTAATTATGAGCAGGGATAATTTAAATAGTTTGTTTGAGAGACTCCACGGAGAGTTTGATATAGAAGAGCCACAAAGTGGGCACCAAGATCGGTTTTTGGAAAAATTAAACCAAAACCAGGGCACCATTGCCCTTCACAAAAAGAATACTTCTTGGTGGAAACACTTGTCCATAGCTGCATCCGTTGCCCTAGTGGTGTTTTTGGGATATCAAGCTTTTGGACCACGGCCCAGTATTAAACAACAGGTGGTAAGAATGGCTCCCGAAGTAACCCAAACCGAGTTCTACTTCGCCAATCTTATTGAACAGCAAGTTGAAGAGCTCCAGGATGAAAAAACTCCGGAAACAGCACAATTGGTGGACGACACCATGGCACAATTACAACGGTTGGACAAAGATTACCAAACCCTTGAGCAAGATTTGGTAAATGGTGGTGACAGTAAAATTATTATGAGCGCAATGATCAACAATTTCCAAACCCGAATCGACCTTTTAAAAGAAGTTTTGAGCCAAATAGAAAACATTAAGAATTTAAAATCACAAAATGATGAAAGCTTTACAATTTAAATACATCTTTTTCGCCTTGGCTTTTATTCCACTTGTCGCTATTGCCCATGTGGACAATGACAAGTTGAACGGCAGGTACACCAAGGAAAAAACCATTAAAAGAGAATATAACGTTAACTCGGATGCTCTTTTTAAGGTAAAAAACAGCTATGGTAACCTCAACATAACTTCTTGGAACGAAAACCGAGTTGTAATCGAGGTGCACATAAAGACCAACGGTAACGACGAAGACCGCGTGCAAGAGCGATTGAATGAGATTGACGTGGATTTTGAAAACAGTCCAAGCATGGTTTCCGCCATTTCAAGGTTCGGAGACAGAAAAAATAGCTGGGGATGGAGTTGGGGAAATCGCAAAAAAGTAAGCGTACAAGTAAATTATACCATCAAGTTGCCCGTAAAAAACAGCGTAAATTTAAGCAATGACTACGGAAGCATAATCTTGGACCGTATTGATGGCCATGCCAAAATAAGCTGCGACTATGGAACATTGGAAATAGGAGAGCTAAGAGGCCGCAACAACGAACTTCGGTTCGATTACACTTCCCGATCTACATTTGACTATATCAATAGCGCCGAGATTGTAGCGGATTATTCCGGCTTTACTATTGAGAAAGCGGGCAACCTAAACATAAAAGCCGATTACACCAATGCAGTGGTCGAAGAAATGGAAAATCTTGAATATTCCAGTGATTATGGATCCATTGAGGTGAACAATGTTCAAAGTGTAAACGGAAATGGGGATTATATCGGTGTAAAATTAGGCACCGTCCATGGGAATGTGTCTATCAATAGTGATTATGGCTCTATAAAAATAGACCAAATGGCACCAGATGCGGGCGATTTAGAAATACGTTCCGATTACACTGGCATCAAAATAGGTTATGACCCTGGGTACCATTTCGATTTTGAAATTTCAACTGAATATGCAGGTGTGAGCGGAAAGGATGATTTTGAAATCAATATAAGCAAGGAAAAATCTTCCGAAAAATATTATAGTGGTTATTACGGAAAAGCAAACTCTGGAAATAGGGTAAGCATTACCAGTGACTATGGCGGAATCTCATTTTATCAAAATTAACATCAAATCAAAAACAATTTTAAACACAAGATCATGAAAAAACTTATCACACTTACGCTAGTAATAGGAATGGTGGCCTGTACCAATGCCCAATGGGGGAAAAGAATCAAGGGCAATGGCGATGTTGTAACCATTGAACGTTCTGTCGGTGACTATGACCAAGTTGCCATGGCCGGTTGGTTCGATGTAGAACTGGTATCCGGTACGGAGGGAGAAATAACTCTTAAAGGAGAATCCAATTTATTGGAATATATCAAAACCGAAGTGAAAAACGGTAAACTGGTAATCAAGGTCGAAAAAGGGATGAATCTTAGACCTTCCAATTGGAACAGCGGTATATATGTTACCGTACCCATAGAATCCATCAATGGAGCAAGTCTTTCGGGCTCTGGTGACCTTGTTGGGAAAACCACTATCAGAGCTGACCATTTCAGCACTGCCATGTCCGGTTCGGGCGATGTAACGCTAACGGTCGAAGCCGATGAATTGGATGCTTCTTTATCCGGTTCGGGAGATATTAACCTGTCCGGTAGAGCTACCGACTTTACGGTTTCTGTTTCAGGTTCCGGCGATGTTAAAGCTTATGATCTTGAAGCTGACTTTGTAAAGGCAAACGTTTCCGGTTCCGCCGATATCAAAGTAACCGCTCACGAATCCATTGATGCCCGAGTATCTGGTTCAGGTGACATCCATTACCGTGGAAATCCTAAAAAAATAAAATCCAAAGCTTCCGGTTCGGGAGACATATCCAAAGGATAATACCGAGTTTATCATCAATCAAAGAAGGAAAAAAGCCTTGGTTTTAAGAACCAGGGCTTTTTTTATCCTACATCGATTCTTTCACCTTGTTAACCCGCAATAACAAAAAGATACCAATCAGGAAAAAGAGGCCTAAAAAAATCGTACTGTTACGCATACTTCCCGTAAGTTGGGAGATCATTCCATACATAAAGGTACCTATGATGATGCCTATCTTTTCGGCGACATCGTAAAAACTAAAAAAAGATGTGGTATCCGTGGTTTCGGGCAAAAACTTGGAATATGTGGAGCGGGAAAGTGCTTGAATTCCTCCCATGACCACACCGACCAATCCAGCGGCTATGAAAAAATCCATCGGGGTTTGTAGAAAATAAGCATAAACACAAAGGATAGCCCATATAACATTGACCCATATCAAAGTTTTAATATTACCTAACTTCTTTGACAGATATGCTGTTAAATACGCCCCACCTATTGCAATCAATTGAATAATTAAAATACTGGCTATCAAACCAAATTGTCTAAACTCTGGAGTACCCCAATCTATTTCCTCCTCCCCAAAATAGGTCGCAATCAGCATAATGGTCTGTACAGCCATACTGTAGGTAAAAAATGCGCCCAAATAGCGTTTTAACTTTCTATTCTCACCAAGTTGGTGCCAGACTAGTTTCAATTCCCTAAATCCATTTAAAATGATGTGATGACGCTCTCCTTGCCGCTTATACCCTTTGGGTAAGTGTTTAAAGGTATACTGACTGAACAGTGCCCACCAAATTCCCACCATAATGAAACTGTACTTCATCATCATGATTTCAATGGGTTGGTCATTGATTTCTTCCATACCCCAAGATTTGACCACAGGCGATAAATATAGGATCATACCTAGGTTGATGCCCAACAACAATACACTTCCAATATAACCCAAAGAAAAGCCCTTGGCACTTATATTATCTTGTTGTTCGGGATAAGCGATGTCCGGTAAATAGGAATTATTTATTGCAAAACTTACCCAAAACCCTACCAATCCAAAAAAATAGCAAAGCAATCCAAAATAGATATTCTCCAATGAGAACCAGTAAAGGCCAATACAGGAAATAGCTCCCAAATAGCAAAAAAACTTCATGAACATTCGTTTATTGCCCAAATAATCTGCTACACCCGAGACCAATGGAGTAATGATCGCAATAAAAACAAAAGCCAACGATGTTACGTAGCTGATAAGGGGGGCCCGTGCAATTTCTCCACCAAACATGGTAACCTTTTCGACACCCGAGGCGCGAAAGAGTGCCCCATAAAAAATGGGGAAGATAGCAGAAGAGATTACCAAGCTGTATACCGAATTGGCCCAATCGTAAAACGCCCAAGCATTCAATAGTTTCTTGCTTCCCTTCAGTGCCAATGTCTGTGTCATAACTTTTATTTACAAAAAAATGTCACTTCGAATCCTTATTAGAAAAACCCTTTTGGTATCGGTGGATTTTTCATCTGGTTCGAAGTGACATTTACTTTTTTTTTAAACTCTACTTGAAGGATGTTACCCCAAATTTACGTGCCTCTTGTTTTGCGGCTGGGGCCCAAGCAGTCAAATTACTGATTCTTGTGTCGTTGGAAGGGTGCGTGCTCAAAAATTCAGGTGGTGCCTGTCCTCCAGATTCTGCTTTCATACGTTGCCAGAGTTTGGCGGCCTCATCTGGATTATACCCCGCTATGGCCATAATCTGAAGACCGATTCTATCAGCTTCTGTTTCATGGTTTCTGCTAAAGGGCAGCATAACCCCGATTTGCGAACCCACGCCATATGCTTGATTGAACAATCCTCTGGTCTTATCGTCTTGAATGGCCACATTACCTGCTACAGCACCAATCTGTTGTAAGGTTCCTGCACTCATTCGTTGGGCCCCATGATCGGCCAAGGCATGTGCCACCTCATGACCCATTACCACGGCAATACCGGTTTCATTTTGTGCAATGGGCAAAATTCCAGTGTAAAAAACAATTTTACCGCCAGGCATACACCATGCGTTAACCGTTTCATCTTGTACAAGATTATATTCCCACTGATAGTCCTTTAAATACCCAGGATATCCATTGGCATCCAACCAACGTTCGGCAGCTGAGGCAATACGTTGCCCAACCTTTGTAATCATTTGGGCATCCGATGTTCCTTTGACCACTTTGTTTTCTCCCAAAAACTGGTCATATTGGGAAAATGCCATCGGAAACATTTGGCTGTTGCTATAAAAGTTCAATGTGCTCTTTCCAGTGAACGGATTGGTCTTGCAACCAATCAACACCAAAAGCATCAAAAAAGTTAGAAAGATCTTTTTCATATGGTAAATCGTGTTTTTGTCTTATGAAAATTACAAAATTTTATTTTCCGAAAATATGGAGTTCCGTGAAATCCTTACTCACTTCGATAGAGTTGTTTCCATTTAGCTTTATATCCTTCAAATCAACCTCTTCATTATCTAATTCTACAGTTGCTATAGTAAAAGGAAGCCCATGGAAAGTCATTATAAAATTGTCGTAAGGGGTGATGAAATTACCATCTTTAAACTGTTGAATGATCAGTTCGTTTTCCTTTCCTGTCAATTTAAAGCGCCTCAAACTGTATCTTCCCTTTTTATAGTCGTACCCTTCTTGCTGATCTTCATACACCATCGATTTTTCGGTTCCCTCCTTGAAGTACACATCAATGGCCAATTTTTCTATTTCCTTTTCTCCGATATACTGTTGTACCGGATATTTTGGTATCATGGCCCCTTCTTTTATAAACAAAGGTACACGGTGAATTTCTGCAGATACCCATCGTTCAACACCTCCCCCTGTTAATTCATCTGTCCAATAGTTATACCAATTTCCCTTTGGGAAGTACATTCTCCTGCCTTGTGCATTGGGCTCTTGAACAGGGCATACCAACATTTGTTTTCCAAATATGAACTCATCGGTGCGGAAATGTGTCTGTGGGTCTTCTTGATCATAAAAAACCAAGGATTGAAGCATTGGAAATCCTTCTTTGATGTAATTATAGAACATGGTATAGAGGTAGGGCATTAGTTGGTACCTCAGCTCGATAAACTCTCTAACTATGTTCGTAATCTCATCACCGAACGACCATGGTTCTTGATCTCCGTGGTCACCACTTGAGTGCACCCTACAAAATGGATGGAAAACGGCCAATTGCATCCAACGGGCAAACAATTCGCCATTGGGTTGCTCCGCGAATCCTCCGATATCGGAACCCACAAAAGAATAACCACTCAGGCACATCCGTTGCATCTGTACATTGGCAATCCACAAATGTTCCCATGTGGCAACATTATCTCCCGTCCATGTGGCACAATAGCGTTGTGTTCCGGCATATGCAGCACGTGTTAGAACAAATGGTCTACGAGGAAACATAAACTTTTTAACGCCTTCATAGGTGGCACGCACCATTTGCATACCATACACGTTATGCGCTTTTCTGTGGCTGCAAGGATGCCCATCGTAATCGTGACGTACATCCAAATTGGCAGTTTTGGTCGGAACTTCCATAATGGCAGGTTCGTTCATATCGTTCCACACTCCACTAACGCCCATATCGGCGATCATTTCCTTATATAAATCGGCCCACCATTCCCTAACTTCTGGATTTGTAAAATCAGGAAATTTACATTCCCCTGGCCATACTTTTCCTTTAAAATGAGGTCCATCGGCCCTTCTACAGAAAAAACCATTGTCCATAGCCTGTTGATACACCCAATAATCGCGGTCTATCTTAATACCAGGATCAATCATGGTAATGGTCTTGAAACCATCTTCTTCCAGCTCCTCGATCATTTTTTTAGGATTGGGGAAGTATTTGTTATCCCATGTAAAGCACCTAAACCCTTCCATGTAATCAATATCAAGGTAAATGGCATCACAAGGAATGTTCAATTTTCTAAAAGTTGAGGCGATATCCTTTACTTTTTTCTCTGGGTAGTAGCTCCATTTAGACTGATGGAAACCAAGGGCCCAAAGTGGTGGCAGTTCTGGAACACCGGTTAAATCGGTATAAGATTCCACTACATCGCACATTTTTGGTCCATAGAAAAAGTAATAATTCATTTCTCCACCGTCGGCCCAAAAACTGGTCACATTTCGTCTTTCTCCGGCAAAATCAAAATAAGTACTGAATGAATTGTCGAAAAATATCCCGTATGCCACACTTTCTTTAAGTCCAACATAAAAAGGAATTGATTTGTACAATGGCTCTTGATCCTTACCATAAGCATAGGAGTCCGTCACCCAATTGTTAACCCTTTTACCTTTGAGGTTGGTATGTGATGCCTTGTCCCCCATTCCATAATAACTCTCACCGGAATGACAGACTTTGCTCATTTTTACCACATTCCCGCCGTAATCGAAATTCTCTTCCCAATGGAAACCAAGTTCGTCCTCCGCAAGAATCACATTGTTCATATCAACAATCTGCACCTTAAGGTTGGTCTTATTGATGTATATCTTGATTTTTGATGTTGTGATTACATATTCCGGTATCTCATCCTCTACGGTAAGTTCGTTGTAGCCAAGATTAACATCTTCGCTTATCGCATAAGAGAAATCGGGTTCAAAAACATATTCCGTGGCATACCTAAATCGGACCACGCTGTCCCGTAAAATAGTAACCTGTAAAATAACACCGTTTTGGGTGGTAAAGTATAACTTGTCGTTTTCTTGTTTAAAATCGACTATATGGTTCGGGAACTGATTCCCGGTTTTAGCAATCTCCGTATTGGTTATCATCTATAATTGATTGAGGCTCACAAAAGAACTACAAAAGCCTGAATAAATAAAAATATGTTTTTAAAAGCAATCAACTACAACGTTTTAGTTCAGTTTTTATTTATACACGACAACACCCAGAGGTGGCAAGTTCATCAATACTGATTGCTTTTGTCCATTCCATGCAGTTTTGGAGGGCTTCATTGTTTTCTTGCCCATACCGCTTCCCGAATATTTTGTATCGTCACTATTAAAAACCAGTTTTAAGGTGGATGTTTTTGGAACGCCCAACCTATAGTTTTCTCTGGGTACTGGAGTAAAGTTGCAAACAATAATCAAATCATCCTTGGGATCATTACCCTTTCTTATGTATGATATTACGGTATTTTCCTGGTCATTATATTCAATCCATTGGAAACCTTCCTGACTGAACTGTTTTTCGTACAATGCCGGATTGTTTTTGTACATCTCATTTAGATCCTTGATGACTTCTTGTATCCCGGAATGAAAATCATATTGCGTCAAATGCCACTCCAAACTTTCTTGGAAGTTCCATTCGGACGATTGTCCAAACTCTCCTCCCATGAACAACAAGTTGCCGCCAGGGTGTGTAAACATATACCCAAAGAGTAATCTCAGGTTGGCAAATCGTTGCCATTCATCGCCCGGCATGCGATATAACAGAGATTGTTTACCATACACCACCTCATCATGCGAAAAAGGCAACATAAAATTCTCTGTAAAGGCATAGGTGAGGCTGAAACTTATCGCATTCAAATCATACGACCTATGAATGGGGTCTTTTTGAAAGAACTCCAAGGTATCATGCATCCACCCCATCATCCATTTCATGCCAAAACCCAGTCCACCAAGGTGCACCGGTTTTGTAACGCCTGTAAATGCCGTGGATTCTTCCGCAATGGTCTGTACGCCTTTAAAACTGGCATATACCTCTTGATTCATTTCCCGTAAAAAGGACATCGCCTCCAGGTTTTCGTTATTGCCATACATATTGGGTTCCCATTCTCCATCTTCTCTAGAATAATCCAAATACAGCATGGAGGCCACCGCATCTACTCGCAAACCATCCGCATGATATTGATCGAGCCAAAAAATGGCATTACTGATCAAAAAGGCTCTTACCTCGTTTCTTCCATAATTAAAAATGAGACTCTTCCAATCGGGGTGATATCCTCTTCGCCTATCCGGATGCTCATACAGATTTGACCCATCAAAGAAGCCAAGTCCGTGTGCATCTTCTGGAAAATGCGAGGGTACCCAATCCAATATTACCCCAATGCCTCGCTGGTGCAATGCATCTACTAAAACTTTAAAGTCCTCTGGTTTTCCAAATCGGGATGTTGGCGCAAAATACCCCGTAATTTGATAGCCCCAAGAAGGATCGTAAGGATACTCCATAATAGGCATCAACTCAATATGGGTAAAGCCCATCTCCTCTACATAATCCGCAAGTTCTTTAGCCATTTCCAAATAACTCAGGGATTCCCAACCATTTTTTTTCTTCCAAGAGCCCAAATGCACTTCGTAGACAGCGTAAGGTTTGTCCAACCCATTTTTTTCTTCTCGAGTGTCCATCCAGTTTTTGTCCTTCCATTTATAGGCATCGTCCCAAACCAAGGAAGCCGTTTGTGGTGGTTGCTCGCAGTAGCGAGCGAATGGATCGGCTTTTTCCGTCCAAATATCATTATTGTTGGAATGTATCTTATACTTGTACTTGGTTCCTTTGTCCACTCCGGGAATAAATCCCTCCCAAATTCCACTACTGTCCCAACGGACATTTAATTCATGTTCACCTGCGGTCCAATGATTAAAATCGCCAATGACACTCACTGATTTTGCGGACGGTGCCCAAACGGCAAAATAGGTTCCCTTTACTCCATCAACCTCTGTGAGATGAGACCCCAGTTTATTGTAAAGTCGAAAGTGCTTTCCTCCTTTAAAAAGGTTGATATCAAATTCTGTAAAAAAACTATGAGGAATTACCTTGGACATATTAGCGGGTTTAGTACTTATACAATAATACGCATCTTTATGGAAGAATACGATTATGACAACAGGTTTGGCAATTGAAACAACATTTTTTTAAAAATGGAACGCTTTTTGATTTTATTGCATCAACAGATGAAATGAACACAAATCAAAAATCCAAAAATCATGAATAAATTTAGTACAATTTTAGGCGCAGTTATTGTTTTTGTTTTCGCGGCATGCGAAGGCCCCCAAGGACCTCCAGGGTTTGACGGACTTGATGGACTTGACGGTTTGGATGGGGCAGATGGCATACAAGGACAAGTGGTAGAAGTTGAAGGCGTTAACTTTGACTATGACTTTGATGCCAACCTTTTTAGCACCCTAATTAATTTTTCGGATGTGACCGACTTTGAAGTTTTTGAATCCGATGCTGTATTGGTATATAGACATGACGGCGTAATTGACTTGAACGATGGTACAACGGCAGATGCATGGACGCAAATACCTCAAAATTATTTTCTGAATGAAGGTACTATTCAATATGTTTTCTCCCATACTTTCGTGGATTTGGAACTTTTTATTGATGGAAACTTTGACCTATCCAGTTTGAGTACAGACTTTACCGATAATCAGCTTTTTAGAATTGTATTTGTGCCAAGTGAGTACGCTGAGTCCCCCGGTTTTGACACCTCAAACATTGAAAGTGTAATGTCTGCTCTCAATATTGGCCAAGAACAGATTACAAAGCTGGACATCAATTAAATCCCATAAAAATGGTATATTAAGTCTCATTGGTAATCAATGGGACTTTTTTATTGGGTCTTTTGAAAGGATTTTAATTTAATTTCGTCCAACCACATAAAAACGAATCATGGGAAAAAGATTGCTATTGCTTGTTCTGGTCATATTTATCGGGTGCAAGGGAACATCACAGGAAGAGAAAAAAGAAAGTGTAAAGGAAACCGCTTTAAAAGTAAGTAAAACAGATGCTGAGTGGCGGGCCGAGCTTACCGATATGGAGTATTACGTACTTAGAAAAGCCGCTACCGAAAATCCTTTTTCAAGCGAATTATTGGACAACAAAGAAAAGGGCACCTATGTTTGTGCAGGTTGTGGCACACCAGTTTTCAAAAGTGACCATAAATTTAAATCTGGGACCGGATGGCCAAGTTTTGACCGTGAAATCGAGGGAAACGTGGCTTTTGATACCGACTATAAAATAGGCGTTGCCCGCACCGAGGAACATTGCGCAGTTTGTGGAGGGCATTTGGGACATGTTTTTAACGACGGACCCAGTAACACAACTGGAAAAAGACATTGTATCAACGGAGCTGCTCTTGATTTTATTCCCGATAACAAATAAATTCTCCTAGAAATTTTATGGAAAAGAAATATGGCGTAAACAAAACCGAAGCTGAGTGGCAGCAACAACTTTCTGCCGAAGAATACCATGTTCTGCGAAAAAAAGGAACCGAAAGACCTCACACCGGAAAGTTCAATCTCCATTTTGAAAATGGCGACTACCATTGTAAAGCCTGCAATGCCAAACTTTTTGAAAGCGAACATAAATTTGAAAGTGGTTGTGGTTGGCCATCTTTTGACCAATCTGTTGAAGGAGCCATAGAATATATTCGAGATACGACCTTTGGTATGATACGTACCGAAACAGTCTGTGCCAATTGTGGCAGTCATTTGGGGCATGTTTTCGATGATGGGCCCAAAGAAACTACCGGACAACGGTACTGCATCAACTCGGTGAGCATTGACTTTGATCCTGAAGAGTAAAAATGAATTTCCAAGAGAATTATCTCAAAAGTGTAATCTTTGAGTTCCAACGGTATAAAAGCATGGGCGATAAAACCTTTGCCCAAATATCGGATGACGACATCCATTGGAAATACGCAGAAACTGATAATTCCATAGCTATTATTGTAAAGCATATGGTCGGCAATATGTTGAGCCGATGGACCAATTTTCTAACGGAGGATGGAGAAAAATCTTGGCGTGAGCGGGATTTGGAGTTTGAAAAGCCATTTTTAACCAAAGTAGAAATGATTACAGCTTGGGAAAAGGGCTGGGAATGTCTTTTTGATGCTCTATCACAAATTGACACCACTAATTTCCAGAACAAAATCACCATTCGAAGAGAAGAACACACCATTGTTGAGGCTATTAACCGCCAGCTAGCACATTATGCCAATCACGTTGGACAAATTGCATTTATTGGCAGAATGATCAAAGGTAGTAAATGGACATCCTTATCCATTCCAAAGGGAGCATCCAAGGCCTTCAATAAAAAGATGTTCGGAACAGGTAAACATTGATTTCACAAACTAATCAACATTTCGGTTTTTTCAACTTGGGATTTGGGCATTGATTTATGTACTTTTGCACCTGCCAATAAAGGCAGGTTTCTAATCTAACAACTAAAATCAAAATCTAATGAGCAAGTTCGATATAATTGTTTTGGGAAGTGGTCCAGGTGGATATGTTACTGCAATCAGGGCATCACAATTAGGTTTCAAAACAGCCATTATAGAAAAAGAAAGTTTGGGAGGTGTATGTCTTAACTGGGGGTGCATTCCAACCAAGGCCCTTCTTAAATCCGCTCAGGTATTCGAATATTTAAAGCACGCCGAAGACTACGGTTTGAGTGCCGAAAATGTAAGTTATGATTTTGATGCCGTTGTAAAGAGAAGCCGCGGTGTTGCCGAGGGAATGAGCAAGGGCGTTCAATTCTTGATGAAGAAGAACAAGATTGAGGTCATCAATGGAGTTGGAAAGGTAAAACCGGGCAAAAAAGTTGAAGTAAAGGCTGAAAACGGAGATACCACAGAGTATTCTGCCGATAATATTATAATTGCCACAGGGGCACGAAGCCGGGAATTACCTAGTCTTCCACAAGATGGGGAAAAGGTAATCGGATACCGTGAGGCCATGTCCTTGAAAAAGCAGCCCAAGAAAATGATCGTGGTAGGTAGTGGTGCCATTGGAATGGAGTTCGCTTATTTCTATCACTCCATGGGTACAGAGGTTACCGTAGTGGAATATATGCCGAACATTGTCCCTGTTGAAGACGAAGATATCTCCAAGCAATTGGAGCGTAGCTTCAAAAAATCAGGCGTAAAGATCAAGACTTCGGCCGAAGTTACCAAAGTTGATACCTCTGGTGATGGCGTAAAGGCTACCGTAAAAACCAAAAAAGGCGAAGAAGTTCTAGAAGCTGACATTGTCCTATCTGCCGTTGGAATCAAAACCAACATTGAAAACATAGGTTTGGAAGATGTTGGAATTGCCACGGACAGAGATAAAGTATTGGTGAACGACTACTACCAGACCAACATTCCAGGCTACCATGCCATTGGTGATATTACACCTGGACAGGCCTTGGCACACGTTGCCTCTGCAGAAGGAATCCTTTGTGTGGAAAAATTGGCAGGAATGCATGTGGAAGCTTTGGATTATGGCAACATTCCAGGATGTACGTATTGTATTCCCGAAATAGCTTCTGTAGGATTGACGGAGAAGCAAGCCAAAGAAAAAGGATACGAACTTAAAATTGGTAAGTTTCCTTTCTCTGCCAGTGGTAAGGCAAAAGCTGCAGGAACCCCGGATGGTTTTGTAAAAGTTATTTTCGATGCCAAATACGGCGAGTGGTTAGGTTGCCACATGATCGGTGTAGGCGTAACCGATATGATTGCCGAAGCGGTGGTTGCACGTAAATTGGAGACCACAGGTCACGAAATATTAAAAGCAGTTCATCCACATCCAACCATGAGCGAAGCGGTAATGGAAGCCGTTGCTGATGCTTATGATGAAGTAATCCACCTATAGTATGCTGAAACTTTTTAGGGCCACTGCTATTTTAGAAGGTATTTCCTATCTACTCCTTTTCGGAATGACCATGCCGTTAAAGCATTGGGCAGATATTCCTGAACCGAACCAAGTTGTTGGAATGGCACATGGAATATTGTTTATTCTATATGTAGTGGTGGCCATAGTTTTTTGCAGGGAAAGAAAATGGAACCTAAAAAGATTCATTGTTCTCTTTATAGCATCTCTCCTACCCTTCGGAACTTTCTACGCCGATAAAAAATACTTGAAGATTTTAGCCTAAGAAACTCTGGATGGCCAGATCGTAGCTCTGGAGTCCAAATCCCAGGATAACACCTTTGGCCCCTGGCGATATATAAGACACATGGCGATATTCCTCACGTTGGTGTGTGTTGGAAATATGCACCTCTACAACGGGAGTTTCCACAGCCTTTACCGCATCCCCGATACCAACAGAAGTATGAGTATATGAGGCCGCATTGAGGATAATGCCATCATAATCAAAACCTACTTCTTGTATTTTACCAATAAGTTCACCCTCAATATTGGATTGATAATATGCTAGCTCCACATCGGAAAACTTTTCCTGAAGTTGTTTAAAATAATCCTCGAAAGTGGTGCTCCCATAAACTTCGGGCTCACGTTTTCCCAAAAGATTAAGGTTGGGTCCGTTAATGATCATTAGTTTCATGCAATCAAAAATACAATAAAAAGGAAAGGGTGGAAAAATTCCACCCTTTCACATGCACAATA
Organism: Flagellimonas lutimaris; assembly: GCF_051494225.1. Taxonomy (GTDB): domain Bacteria; phylum Bacteroidota; class Bacteroidia; order Flavobacteriales; family Flavobacteriaceae; genus Flagellimonas; species Flagellimonas lutimaris_A. Next base: position 22,820 of record NZ_JBNPYE010000015.1, read on the forward strand.
TCAATACTTTTAATCAAAAGCAAATTGTATTCCTAATCCGAAAGCACCGACTTCATTGCTCCCGTCGCCAAGTACAATGGCCGGTCTCCAATCAAAATTGATTACAAAAGGAACTCCGTTTATTTTATAATCCAAGCCCAAATGGGGTCGAAGTGCAAAAGTGTTGCTTCCTTCCCAAAGAATGATACTTGGACCGGCACCTGCATACCATCTCAATCCAGGGGCGCCATTAAACGATTTATGGTATGAATACAACACGGTAATCATGGTGGCATCGTTCTCAAAGCCCAAATCGACCTGGCCAACATGGTTTCCGGTAAAAAAATATTTTCCGGTTGCACCCACAAAAGTTGCATTGTCTATAGCATCAATCCCCAAACCTAGAGCTGCCCTATAACTAGTTTGGGCCTTAACAGCCAAATTTCCCAGCATAATAAATGCAAAAACTAAAAGTAATTTTTTCATTTTTAAAATGTAATTAATGGTTAATATTCATGATTTACTGTAAGATTTGGGGTTAAACAGTAATGCTTTCTTAAAATAAAAACAGTATTCCCAATGCCGCCATTGAAAAATCATAATCATCACTTACTTTAACGTAAGAAATGTTCAGTTCGGTGTTACCACTTATATTGGCTCCAATCATGGGTCTTACATAAAATCCCCCTGTATTCCCATCATTTACTCCAACCGCATAACCTACATCTGCGCCCAATTTAAAATCGTAGGTTGGGTATAATCTAAACACAGCTGCTACGGGAACATATTGGATGTTTGGAAAGTCTCCCTCTACAACCACAGGTCCAAAATCTACTGTATCATTATTGATGAAGGCATTCATAAATCCAGTTGACAACCCTACATCCACCAATTCAGAAACTGCCCAATGATACCCTAAATCGAGCCCTATTTCAAAGTTTGAATAATCAGAAATATCACCGAAGGGGACTCCTGCATGAATTCCGGCTTTAAAACTTGTCCGGTCGACTCGTTGGGCTACGGTCGAAAAACTGAAGGCAACCAACGCTATAGCTACCAATAAGAATGTCTTTTTCTTCATTGTTAAAATTTTATTAACATCAGAACGCTATCATTATGGAAAAAGTGTCCTTTGATGTAAATTTCCTACAAAATGAGCATTTATACATTTTTCATCCCTTCTATTTACGACGGAAATGTATTGAAACCCTTGGATTTTTAAAACTCCCAATTGACCAAAGTGCCTTTTGGATTGACCAAAGCAGGCTTAAAATCAATCTTGATAAGGTAATGTCATTATATTTGAAAGTATGAACTGGCAACAAGCAATTACAGACTATCAAAATTATTTGAAGATAGAGCGCGGACTTTCGCAAAACTCCATTTCCAATTATTCATTGGACCTTCAAAAATTAGCTGGTTACCTTGATGAGAATTGCATAAATGAAAAACCAACAGAAATAAAAAGGAACACGGTGCAACAGTTCATTTATGAAATCGCCAAAATTGTCAATCCAAGAACACAGGCACGCATTATATCCGGGCTAAAAGGATTCTTTAATTACCTGGTTTTTGAAGATTATCGGGAAGACAATCCAATGGATTTGATAGAAACCCCAAAAATTGGAAGAAAGTTGCCCGACACGCTTTCCGAAGATGAAATAAACAAATTGATTGCCGCCATTGACCTTTCCAAACCAGAAGGTGAGAGGAACAGGGCCATTTTGGAAACTCTTTATGGTTGTGGCCTTCGGGTATCGGAACTAATCAACCTAAAACTATCCGACCTTTATTTTGATGAGGATTTTATAAAAGTAACGGGCAAAGGAAACAAACAACGCTTTGTTCCGATCAGTGATGTAAACCAAAAATACATCAATATTTATTGGAAAGAGGTAAGGGTGCACCTCCCCATAAAAAAAGAGCATGAGGATTTTGTTTTCTTAAACCGACGGGGCAAACAATTGACCCGTGCGATGATTTTCACCATTGTTAAACGATTGGCAGAAGAAATAGGATTGAAAAAGAATATTAGTCCGCACACCTTTCGGCACTCTTTTGCGACCCATTTGTTAGAAAATGGTGCCGACCTTAGGGCAATTCAACAAATGTTGGGTCATGAAAGCATTACTACTACCGAGGTATATATGCATGTAAACCGCACCCATTTGACCAAAGTACTAAAGGAGTTTCATCCAAGAAGGTGAACATTCTCAAAATTTCAAACGGGTTCCCATTTCTAGTCGCGTTCGCACACCCTCAAGCCCTATACTGTAAAAATCGGATTCTTTAATAGGGTGAACCATTTTCACTTCCATAAACATATTCTCCTGAACTTGGTAATCCGTGCCCAAAAAGATTTCTTGACGTGGGATTGGGTTTGGATATCCCCGGTCCTTGTTGTAGAGGTCCCATTCTTTTTGATATCCACCAATTAAGTATAGTTTCTCCGTAATTTGTTGTCTAAGTTGTGTGCCCAAACTAAATCTATCCGCATTGTATCTTCGATAGTGTTCCCCTATAACTTGCAGTTCCGTGCCGTCAAATATTTCATAACCAATATTGAACCATCCATAATGGGATAATTTATCAAATTTGGGGTAATTAAATCCTTCGATATAAATAGGTGACTCCGTTATTTTGGAGCTACTGGAGGGGTTTTGGGCCTGCAATGACAGACCAAAAAACAATACCCAAAATGGTATGAGGAAAAAAGTTGGCTTGAACATGGTAAGTGTTTTACTACAATTTACCAAAGTGCTACCAATCCACCATAGCTATTAGCTAAACTTTAACCTTGATACCGAACCCCAGGATATTAAATTAGTCCTGCATTAAAGTATCTTTCTCTACCCTGTTTTGTTTTTTGAAAGGCCGAATGATTAGACGCGCTTCACGGTCGAACCTAATATAATTATAAACCCAATTGATAAAGACCACTACCCTATTCCTAAAACCTATTAGGAAATACAAATGCACAAACATCCATACAAACCAGGCAAACACCCCTTGAAACCTGAATTTGGGCATATCCACCACGGCTTTGTTCCTTCCTACCGTGGCCATACTGCCTTTATCTTTATATACAAAAGGATTCATAGGTTTGTTTTCCATCAAGCGCACCAAATTGTCTCCAAGGTTTCTTCCTTGCTGTATGGCTGGTTGGGCCATCATAGGGTGTCCATGTGGGAATTTATCGGTCTCCATTTGCGCAACATCCCCGATGGCGAAAACATCTTCCACACCAATAACTTGATGATACTCGTTCACTTTTATCCGATCTCCCTTGCAAAGGAGTTCTTTCGCATTTAACCCTTTTATGCACACTGCCTTTACTCCCGCAGCCCAAACCAAGGTTTCTGCTTTGAACTCGGTATTGGAATCTGTGGATACTTTTTGCCCATCATAATCCGTGACCCGTATATTTTTCCACACATTTACTCCAAGGTTCTCCAAAAATTTTTCAGCCTTTTCCGAAGCTTGTGTGCTCATTGCCGGTAAAATTCTGTCACCGCTTTGCACCAAATTTATTTGTGCCCTACGTGTATCCAAATCTGGATAGTCCTTGGGAAGTATTCCTTTTTTTATCTCCGCCAGAGCTCCTGCCAATTCCACTCCGGTAGGGCCACCTCCAACAATTACAAAGTTCATTAAGCCATCACGTTCGTGAAGGTCATCGGTTAAAAGTGCTTGTTCAAAATTTTCCAGAATCAAGCTACGTAAATTCAAGGATTGAGGAATGGTTTTCATGGCCATCCCCTTGCTCTCAATACTTTTATTGCCAAAAAAATTGGTTTCCGAGCCGGTAGCAACAACTAGATAGTCATAAAAAATTTCACCAATATTGGTTTTGATTCTTTTAGTATCGGTTTTCACCTCTTGCACTTGGGCCAACCTAAAAAAGAAATTAGGATACCCCTGCAACACTTTCCTAATAGGGTATGCGATGGAATCGGGTTCCAATCCTCCTGTGGACACTTGATAAAGTAAAGGTTGAAAGTTGTGGTAATTATGTTTATCCAACAAAACCACCTGGGCTTCCTTCTTGCTTAATTTTTTTGCTAGGGCAATACCTCCAAAACCGCCGCCCACTATAACGACTCTTGGATAACTGGACTGAGGAATATTCATTCTCGACATATCAACAAATTTAAGTATTCCCGTGCACTGCGGATCATGTCAGGGTTGGTTTTTTTGTATCTTTAGTGTCTAACTCAAAAAACTTCAACAAATGAAAAAAATTCTCCCGTTAGGTGCCTTACTTCTTTTGTGCACCTTGGGTGTTTATTCCCAAAAAAAGAAAAATGACGTAATCAAGGATTTGGATTCAAAATCGGAAAAGTACAGTAAGATTGCTCATAATATTTGGAACCTTGCCGAAATGGGGTATTTGGAAGAGCAAAGCTCCGCCCTTTTGCAAGAAACCCTTTCAAATGAAGGCTTTACCATAGAAAAAGGTATTGCCGGAATTCCGACTGCTTTTAAGGCCGAGTATGGTTCTGGTTATCCTGTAATTGGTATTTTGGGAGAGTATGATGCCCTACCTGGACTATCACAACAGGCTGTTCCCGAGAAAAAATCAGCAGGAAAAGCTGCCGGTCATGCATGCGGGCATCATCTTTTTGGTACGGCATCCACCGCAGCGGCCATTTCAGTAAAGAATTGGATGGAAACCAACAATATCAAAGGAACAATACGTTTTTACGGATGTCCGGCAGAAGAAGGTGGATCAGGAAAAGTTTATATGGTCCGTGAAGGTGTTTTTGATGATGTGGATGTAGCCTTACACTGGCACCCAGGTTCCGCAAATGCCGCAAGCGCTGGTGCCGCTTTGGCCAATAAGTCTGCCAAATTTAGATTTTATGGGATTTCGGCCCACGCGGCAGGAGCACCTGATAAAGGACGCTCCGCATTGGATGGCGTGGAAGCCATGGATGCCATGGTAAACATGATGCGAGAGCACATTCCGCAAGAAGCCAGAATCCACTACGTGATTACCAATGGCGGTAAAGCCCCCAACGTAGTTCCGGATTTTGCCGAAGTTTATTACTTTGCACGTCATAACTCCAGAGATGTGGTCATCGACATTTTTGATAGAATCGTAAAAGCAGCCGAAGGAGCTGCCTTGGGTACCGGAACGACTATGGAATATGAAATGATCGGAGGAACCCATGAACTTTTGCCCAACTTGACTGTTCAAAAAATAATGTTCGACAATTTGGAAAAAGTTGGTGGTGTCACCTATAACGAAGAAGAAAAAGCTTTTGCAGAAAAAATATCGGCGACTTTGGGCAAAGGTGCCCCAGAAATCTCTTCCGCTGAAAAAATTCAACCTTATAGAGAAACTGCACGTGCATATGGCTCCACCGATGTAGGTGATGTTAGCTATACCGTACCCACCGCAGGCTTAGGAACTGCCACTTGGGTTCCCGGAACACCTGCCCATAGCTGGCAAGCTGTAGCTGCCGGCGGTATGAGCATCGGTTCCAAAGGAATGATGGTCGCTGCAAAGACTCTGGCACTTACTGCTATGGATATTTTTGAGAATCCAAAAACAGTGGAGGCTGCCAAAAAGGAGTTGGAGGAACGTCGAGGAAAAGATTTCAAATATATTCCAATGCTTGGCAACAGACCACCGGCTTTGGACTACCGTAAATAGAATTTTTATCGAACACTGTAACAAAAGTTGCTTTATATACACTTATAAATAAAGCAAATTTACCAACCGCTTAGTGAACAAAGAACTGGAACATCGTTTTGTGACGGAACTTGAGGACAATCAAAATATTGTCCATAAGGTATGTAGCCTATATACCAACGACAAGGATTCCCATAACGATCTGTTCCAAGAAATCACTATTCAGTTGTGGAAAGCATACCCAAAGTTTCGGGGCGATGCCAAGTTTAGCACATGGATGTATCGTGTTGCATTGAATACGGCTATTACATTGTACAGAAAGTCGAAAAAAAGGGTGAAAACCCAAGATTTTGACTCGGTTCTATATAAAATCAAGGCTACTGATTATGATGATACCGAGGAACGACAATTAAAATTGATGTACGATGCCGTCAAACAACTTGGCGATATTGACAAAGCTTTGGTTTTTCTATATCTGGAAGACAAGGATTATTCCGAGATAGCCGAAACTTTGGGTATTTCCGAAGTAAATGCGAGAGTGAAGATGAGTCGGGTGAAAAATAAATTAAGAACCATATTAAATCCTTAATTATGATGGATGAACTGGAGCTCTTGAAAAAGGATTGGCAGAAGCGGGAAGCAGACCTTCCCAAACTGTCCTATGAGCAAATTTATCCGATGATCAAGAAAAAGTCATCGTCCTTAGTTAAATGGATTTTTTATATCAGTATCATAGAATTTGTTTTTTGGGCAGGTATCAATATTATTTTTAATGGTCCGGAGACCATGCAAGAGCTTAAGGCCATGCACATTTATAAAGTGGTAATGGGTATCAACATCATCAACTACGCCATTATTCTTTACTTTATCTATAAATTTTACATCAATTATAAAAAAATCTCCTTCACGGATTCATCCAGAAATTTGATGAAGACCATACTAAAAGTAAAACGAACCGTAACGCAGTATGTATGGTTCAATCTTATCATATTTACTATTAGTGCTATTATTTATGCTTATGGTGTTTTGCTATATACTCCAGAAGGTCTAGAAATAGTTGAAACAGCTGCTCAAGATGGTAATACCACAGCTTTTTGGGGAATGATTATCATTACATCCATAGCAATTACGGCTATAATCTTACTTATAATTTGGCTATTCTACAAACTCCTTTACGGCATCTTACTGAAAAAGTTAAGAAAAAACTATAACGAGCTTAAAAGGTTAGAAGTCTAATTATCCAACTTACCCTTGTAACTGTAACGCCTTTTTTGGTTTTCCTCTTCGTAAGCAAGAAGTTCTTTTTGTGGAATTACTTTTAGGAAAGATGGATGCTGTTCAATGGCATATTCCAGTTTTTCCAATATGGCATCTATGGATTCATTATCGTAATCAATCTCCAAGGGTTCTTTTATCTGCATGGATTGCAGAATTCCCTTCTTTTTAACGCGAAGCCCCTTTTTATCAAAAGAACGACGGAACCCATCAATAACTACAGGTACCACAACAGGTTTGTATTTTTTAATAATGTGGGCCGTACCTTTTCGCAAGGGTTTCCAAGGCGTAGTAGTCCCTTGAGGAAAAGTAATTACCCATCCATCGTCCAAAGCCTTGCCAATATTGGAAATATCACTGAACTTCACCTGTCGGTTCACATTTTGACCATCGGCCCTCCATGTTCTTTCAATACTTATGGAACCTGCATAGGCCAAAATTTTGGTCAATAGACTTTTTTTCATGGTCTCTTTGGCCGCCACGTAGTAAATATTCAGTTTAGGATTCCAGAGATAGGCCAAATTCTTTATAGTATCATCTCTTCCCTTTAAACTGGCATTGAACACATGGAACATGGCCACAACATCCGCAAAGTAAGTCTGGTGGTTGCTCACAAAAAGTACATTATTCTCAGGAAGCTCACGGATAATCTGCGACCCTTCAATCTCTAGTGTATTAAACCCTTTGTATCGTTGGTGCGTCATCATACCAGCAATGCGAATCAGCCATCGTTTAAAAAATAAAATATGTCCAAAAGGATTTTTCTTAAAAAGGCCCATATGTAGTGTTGGTTGTTATCTGCAAATTTACAAAATCGGCATCAAAGCACTTGCCGTAAGAGCTCCTTGATTTCGCTCAACATCATAGCTGTGGCACCCCAAACGGTGTAACCATTTAATTTAAAGGCAGGTACATTTATATTTTTTGCATAGGATGTACTCAATATTTCTTGAATATGGTTGGAATCATCCAAAAAATCCCTGAGATACACCTCTACAAGGCTTTCCACTTCGTTTTCTTCCTTAATAAAGGGTTGTGGATTGGGATAAATCCCGATGTAGGGTCTTACCAAAAAATTGCTCGGTGGAATATATACTTCGCTCAATTCTTTGATAACCTCAACTTTGGTGGGGGGAACACCAACTTCCTCATGTGTTTCCCTCAATGCAGTATCCATTAAGTCTTTGTCATACTCCTCCACCTTTCCTCCTGGAAATCCAATCTGGTTGGAATGCACTCCTTGGTACACCTTTCTCAAAATTAAAAGCAAACGAGTTTCTTGATTAACATCTGGATAGAACAATGCCATAACCCCAGCTCTCTTGGCGTTTATATCTTGTACCTTATTTTCCTTCAACCATTGAGTGCGGAGCTCAGGTGACATTTTATTATGGGAAACTTCTCCAGGAAGTGGGAGATTTTTTAATTTTAGAGCAAGTTGACAAAATTCATTAAAATCCATGCTGTTGAGACAATCGGCTTTAACTACAAGTATATTATTTCTTTTATTCGTTTCCTGTGGAGAATCCCCTAAGAAGGAGAAAGACAAAGTTGAGGAAAATATTGCAAACATAGATACTGTTCCAAAAATCGAAGCGGATACTACTGCCGTGGAAGAAGAGGAAGAACCCTTTAAACTAACCGAAGAAAATGCCATCGATTTCTTTTTTGACTATGCAAAAACGCTAAAAAAAGATAAGGTTAAGATCACTACCACCATGGGCAGTTTTACCATACAATTGTATGATGATGTACCGTATCACAAAGCCAATTTTATTTATTTGGCAAGACAAAAGTATTTTGACAGTACCCAGTTTCATAGAGTTGTAAAAGACTTTATTATCCAAGGTGGAAACTCCGATGACCGGAAAACTTCTAAAAAACGAGGAAGAATAGGAAGATATCTTCTTCCCCCAGATACCAGAAAGGGACACAAGCACCATAGAGGAACCATTTCCATGCCAAGTAGCGATAGGGATAACCCGCACAAATTGGCCTCTCCCTACGAATTCTTTATTGTAGTCACTGACCCGGGCTCCTATCACCTGGACGGTTCTTATACACCATTTGGCCGCGTTATAGAAGGAATGGATGTGGTTGATGCCATAAACAAAGTTCCCGTAGGGGATGGTGATTGGCCTTGGCAAAATATTTACATTCTAAAAGCTGAAGTGTTGTAACACTTTTTAATAATATCAGGCCTTCTTGAATAAGTTTTTACCGGCCAAAATCCAGTGTGAACTTTGTTTTTGAACAGTTGTCTGCGCATGCGCTTTTTGAACAACCTCTTTCTTCTCGTAAATGGAAAGAAAAGCTACAATAATTATCAGGTTCTTGATGATGTATTGCCCCACAAGAGTTAGTGATAATGGTTCTTCGCCAAATACATCATTCGGAAAAAAGAATAATGGTGTAAAAGTACATACCATATGAACCAATCCCAGTATTACGGCTTGTCTTCGCAAGAATCCAAAAACCAACAAAAAACCCAAACCCACTTCCCAAATGGCGAGTAAAATTATGGAAACATTATCGGGTATCAATCCAAAGGTGAGATGATGAATCGTATTCTTTGCCAAATCCTCTGCCGGACTTAGGTTTGGCACAAATTTTAATGCTCCAAACCATAAATATACCAGGCCTATGGCCATTGCCATCAATTTAGTTTTAATCTGTTTATTCATTTTTAGAAAGTTTAGTTTTTAAATTCCTCCATGAGCTCTGGGTTTACTTTCACCTTATTACTTGCAAATCGGTAAGAAACGCCAACATTGATCAAATAATCGGCAAAAGCGGCATCCCCCATTCTTGGTTCTCCCGTCATCTGTTGCGTTTCCAAGTCGGTAACACTTTGCGGGCGTTCCCTTCTCACGGCAAAGGGCACATTAAGGTTTAGAGAAAAATTGTCCTTCATAAAAGCGATGCCCGGATCAATGGAAAGTACATTGCCCGGTCTTCTAAAACCTTCATTTCCGCCGATAAGGTCTTTTACCGGAACACCTTCGTACCTAGCTCCCAATGAGGCTGAAATTGTATTGCTCAAACTATGACTAAATCCTGCTCGAACCGAAAACTGGTCCGGAACAGCCATAATGGCCTCATTTTGTAAAATAGGACTTAAAGTTTCCCTAAATGTGCGTGTACCGTTGGTCTCCCTTGGATTGATCAAGTAAAAACCTCCTCCGTAGGCAAAAAACCGTTCTGCAATTTTTTGGTAAAATTGAAAATCCAAAGTGATTCCAAAACCACCATCGCCGGGCTGAATACTTTGGTCTACAGGTCTAACCTGAGGTCCGCCTTCGGGCCCAACATTATAGAATATATCGGAAGCATTATAGCTGCCGGTTGGTAATTTAAGACCGAATCCCAAGGCCAAATTTCCATTTTGGTGTTTATCCAAATCAAACAGCCAATAGCCAACACCTACCCGAATATCCGCCAATCCGCGAGAAAAAGTGGTGTTGCGTTCATCACGACCATGCTCGTACAAAGAAGAGCGTGTATTGATCACCGTTGGGATGGTAATGCTGGCATACCACCTATCAGATATACCATAGGTCAAAAAGAAATCCCAAGAATGGGAATGATTGATTACTTCCGAACCATTGGCGACTCTATCGGGTTCTTCCTCGGTTCCCCTAAAATGGCGAAAGGATTTAAAGTATCTGTAATTACTTCCTATTTGAATGTCTCCTGGACCTAGCAAGTTGTTTTCCAAAGTATTCCCCACACAAGAGGAAAAATGTCTAATGGCAACGCAGCCTTGAGCGCTTGCCAGATTGATTCCAAAAAATAAAATCAACCCTAAAAAAGTAAAGGTTAGTGATTGTGATGCTCTCATCCCTGTTTAGTTGATTGGTTGTTTAGGTTGCTTGAGAGCCAATGTAGAGCTAAGCTTAGTTTGAAAGAACTAATGAAAAAGTAAAAATGATTAACAAAGAGTTAATTGTACTAAACAATGATTAACCAACATTGAAAAAACGATAGGAATAGAAGCCTTAGGCTTCTTTATTGTAAATATTGGGCAAACGGACATCAAACCTAACCGCAATCAACCTCAATACAATTACTACCAAAATGGCCGCTATATATGCATAGCTATCCTTAACTGGAAACTGAATGAAGAGAAAATAACTGGCACCTCCCAATATACAAGCAGTGGCATAGATTTCTTTTCGAAAGATAACTGGTATCTCATTACAAAGTATATCCCGTATTACACCACCAAAACAAGCCGTCATGGTACCCAAAAAAATACATATGATGGGCAACAATCCAGCTTCCAAGCCTTTTTCCACCCCTACCATAGTATAAAGTCCAATTCCAATGGTATCGAACAAGAACAATGATTTTCTGAGATATTTGAGTTTATTCACAAAAATGATGGCAAACACCACCGAAATAAAAATGGTAATCACATAAGTAAGGTCTTGCATCCAACCAACAGGTGTATTACCAATTAACAAATCTCTTAGAGTACCACCCCCGATTGCAGTTACAAAAGCAATGATAAGCACACCGAATAAATCCAGGCGTTTTTCCATGGCCACCAAAACCCCGGAGATAGCGAAAGCTACTGTACCCAAAATATCGATAGTTTGATAAAGCATAATTACATTTTTTGGGTATAGTAGTTATAATCCTTGATTATCACGTCCACAAATTCTATAGGTTGTAAGGTAGTCTGTACACCCAATACTTCACGAATGCGCTTATCCAATGAAACAATAACATTGTGGTTTCCATTCAATTTGGATTTATCATAGAGTTCTTTAATGGTCTGCATTTCTTGGTCCTTAAAAACCGTTACCTGAGGAAATGTTGGCTTATAGTCTTCAGGCAAGTCCCTTAACAAAGTGTCCTTTAATGATACCCGTTTTTTTTCGCTGATGACCGTGGTTCCTGCAGCAATATCCCCGATTCGCTGGCCTTTTCCCCGAATCAAAATAGTCAAGACAGCACCACCACCCGAAGTAAGACTCACATCAATAATCCGAAGTGCCCATCGAACAAAATAATTGCCAAAATTAGGTTTGGAACCATCCAGTTTCACCACACGGAGGTTCATTGCTCCTTTCCCAATGGTTTTGCCATCCATTAAGGTTTCAAAAATCAAATAATAGAAAAAAGCGGGTAACGTAAGTATCAAATAAAACGCCCATTGGTCCTCAATATCAATATCCAGTGAAACCAAAAAAACGACAACCAAAATAATATAGCACACAATAATAAAGCTATCAATAATATAGGCCAACATGCGCTCACCAAGGTGGGATGTGTTTTGATTGATGGTTATATTTTGGGCCGTTTCTATTTGAAATTGTTCCATATTTTAGTTTCTTTACTTACAAACCACCGGATCTAATGCGCGAGGCCGCTTTTGTTAGGCAAAATAAGGATAAATGGGCCGCTTTTGAAAATGCCCTGATCAATAAAGGGCAGCTTCATCCCGATGAGCTTTCCGATCTGTACATTGAAATCACCGATCACCTGAGTTATGCCAAGACTTTTTACCCTGGGAGCAATACCCAAATATATTTAAACACCCTTGCCTCCCAAGCGCATCAAAAAATCTATAAGACCAAACGGGAATCCAGAAACCGTATTGTCTATTTTTGGAAAACGGAGTTCCCTACCATGTTCAAGCAACACCACCGCGAATTGCTCATTTCTTTTTTGGTTTTTGCCTTTTTTGCAGCCGTAGGTGCATTTTCGGCAGCCAACGAGGGCGACTTTGTCCGTTCTATCTTAGGCAACGGCTATGTGAACATGACGCTGGAGAACATTGAAAAGGGCGACCCGATGGCTGTTTACAAAGAACAAGGAGCATTCAATATGTTTTTGGGCATTACCATTAATAATATTAAGGTGGCCATCTACGCTTTTGCATTTGGTATTTTTTTAGGAGTCGGAACCCTCTACATCATGCTGCAGAACGGTATTATGCTGGGGAGTTTCCAGTACTTTTTTTACGAGAAAGGGCTGCTTTGGGAATCTGCCCGAACCATCTGGATTCATGGAACCATAGAAATATCCGTAATTATAATTGCAGGCTGTGCCGGATTGGTTTTGGCCAATGGAATTCTTTTCCCGGGTACTTATACTCGATTGGAATCTTTTAAAAGGGGCGTTAAAAACGGACTTAAGATAATGGTAAGCACTGTGCCATTTTTTATCATTGCCGGTTTTTTGGAAGGTTTTGTTACCCGACATACCGAAATGCCGGATTGGCTGGCAATTTTCATTATACTGGCTTCGTTGTCATTAATCATATTCTATTACATTATTTATCCAAACCAAATCCATAGAAAAACCATCCATGCAGACAACCAATAACTACATCGAGTTTAAAAAGCAGCGCGAATTGGGAGAAATACTTTCCGACTCTTTTGCCTTTATTAGAAATCAGTTCAAACCTTTTTTCGGAACCATTTTAAAAATTGTGGGACCCTATATTTTGGTCATGCTGATTTCCATGGGGTTTTATATGTATACCATCGGCGACATTTTTAATTTAGGAATGATTGGCAATACACCAAATACTTTATATTCCCCCATAATTATGATTTTGGCTATTGTTGCCTTAATGTTCAGTTCCATTGCAGCCTATGTTCTGGCACAGGGAACCGTTTTGCATTACATAAAATCCTATATCAACAACCAAGGTTCTACAAATTTTGATGAAATCCGCCAAGGCGTCTACCGTTCTTTTTGGTCATTGATTGGATTGGGCATTTTAGTTGGATTGTCGGTAATGGTGGGTGTGTTTTTTTGTGTAATACCTGGTATTTATCTCGCCGTCCCCTTGTCCATTTCCTTTGCCATTTTGGTGTTCCTTAAAAAGGATGCCATGGAATCCTATCAATATAGTTTCACCTTGATCAAAGAAAATTGGTGGATTACATTCGCAACACTTTTTGTGGTATACATTATTGTCGCTATTGCCTCATATGCTTTTAATTTGCCATCGGTCATTTATATATGGATTAAAATGGGTGTGTTTTCTGGTGAAATGGATGCTGAGAGTTTTAATATTTTTAACGACCCTATTTACCTTTTATTAAATATTTTAAGCACCCTGGTTCAATTCCTTATGAACATTATTCTTTTAGTGGCTACTTCCATGATATTTTTCAACCTCAACGAAAGGAAAAATTTTACAGGTACTTTTGAGCGCATTGAAAACCTTGGCAAATCTTCGGAGGAATAGATGCACAAAAAACTGATTTTATCATACCTACTATTATCATGGACAATTGTTTTTGCCCAAAATGATTCTGTGGTAAAGTATGATGAATCCGATATCAAACCCATCAAATTTAGCCAAGAAGATCTCGATACCTACAAGGGTGATGATGCTTTTAATTATGAAGAGGTAAAAGTCGAAAGTACATGGTGGACCGATATCACCAATTGGTTCTATAATATTTTACGCCGATTTTTTGAATGGATTTTTGGCGTTGGCAATGCCGAAGGTTATTTGGCAGTGTTTTTAGAGATACTCCCCTATTTGCTCCTTGCACTGTTTCTGTATTTGGTGATTCGTTTTTTTATCAAATCCAATATGCAAGGGATGGGCAAAAACAAAAAGAACCCAAATGTGGTTTCCCTGTCCGAAGATGAGCACATCATCAAAAATGAGGACATCCAGCAATTGATTGAAAATGCACTGGTAGATAAAAATTATAGACTGGCCATACGTTATTACTATCTCTATATCTTACAATTACTTTCAGAAAAAGAATTGATTGACTGGCAACAACAAAAAACAAATGATGATTATATAGAAGAGCTTTCCAAGAGCAATCTCAAAAATGATTTTGGAAAAGCCACTTTGCTCTACGATTATGTTTGGTACGGTGAGTTTGATATTGACCAAGAACGATATCAAAAAGCTGAAGTTGTATTTACATCCTTAAAAAACGCGATAACCCATGTCTAAAAAAGGATGGATATACATAGTGATCGGAGTTTTGACCCTAGCGGCCATTTTCGTCATGGAATACAACAAACCAAAAAAAATCAATTGGTTCCCTTCGTATGTGTCCCACCATAAGATACCCTATGGTACCTATGTGTTGAATGATTTAATGGAAAAATACTTCCCAAATAAAATACAACAAATCCAAAAACCACCATTTGAATTCCTTACACGAACCGACTCTATAAAAGGCACCTATTTATTTATAAATGAATCCGTTGCGTTTGAAGAAGCAGAATTGAATGCTCTTTTGGATTGGGTGGACAAAGGCAATATGCTTTTTGTAGCCTCAAAATCCTTTGAAAAGAAACTATTGGACACCCTGCATTTGGAACAACAAAATATTTATAATGATGGTACCTTGGAACCGCTATTTTATTATGAATTGGTCAATCCAAAAATCAAGCACCAAAGGGTTGAATTTACCAAGGACTATTACACCACAAGTTTTGATCGGTTGGACACCTTGCGCACCACGGTTCTTGGCCAAGTGTATTCCCCATCGGACAGCACAAATGCCACCACCAAGCATATAAACTCCATAAAGCAACCTTTTGGGAAGGGAGAAATTGTTTTGACCAGTTTTCCAAAGGCCTTTACCAATTACTTTATCCTAAAGGATAATAACTTAGAATATACTGCGGGACTATTGTCCTATTTGGGTAGGAATGGACAGATTTACATGGATAATTTTCATAAATCAGGGAAATCTTTTTATACCTCCCCCATGTATCTATTCTTGAACACCAAAGAGTTTAAATGGGCCTATTATCTTGTCCTGATCGGGGCCCTCATCTACATAATTTTCGAAGGAAAGCGAAAGCAACGAGCCATTCCTGTTGTAACCCCTTTAAAAAATCAGACCTTGGCATTTACGAGGACTATTGCCGATATGTATTTTGAAAAAGGAGAACTGCCCTTGATAACCAAACATAAAATTGATTACTTTTTGGAATATATCAGATCTAAACTGCATGTTTCTACCCAAAATTTGGACGACGAAACATTTTTAAGGAGTCTTTCCCTTCGAAGCAATACTGATTTGAAGGATGTAAAAACCTTGATGGGCATGATTTCAAAACTCAAGGCTAAACAGCATGTGACCGAGACCGAACTAAAGAATCTGAATCAAAAAATACAAGCATTTAAAGCAAACGTTGATGGAAAATAACGAAAATAACGACCTGAATTTTGACAATAGGGTTCCTTTGGAAGAACTAAGGAACACTGTGGAACAGATAAAAAAAGAATTGTCCACCATAATCGTGGGTCAAAAAGACTTTATAGAACTTCTGATTATTTCAATTCTGGCGGATGGACATGCTTTGATCGAAGGTGTTCCAGGTATTGCGAAAACGGTGACCGCCAAACTCTTTGCAAAAACACTAAAAACGGAATTCAGTCGTATTCAATTTACGCCGGATTTAATGCCGAGTGATATTCTGGGAACTTCTGTATTCAACACTAAGACCACGGAATTCGAGTTTAAAAAGGGTCCCATCTTTTCCAATATCATTTTGATTGATGAAATCAACCGGGCTCCAGCCAAAACACAAGCGGCCCTTTTTGAGACCATGGAGGAAAGACAAGCTACCGTGGATGGCACCACATATAAAATGGGCCAACCTTTTATGGTTTTGGCCACCCAAAACCCCATTGAACAAGAAGGCACCTATGCACTTCCCGAAGCGCAATTGGACCGTTTTCTTTTCAAAATTAAAGTGGATTACCCATCTGTTGAGGAAGAAGTAGTCATTCTTCAGAACCATCACGAACGCAAGGGCGAAAAACCACAAGACCAAATAAAAGCGGTACTTACCCCTAAAAAATTGGTTGAATTCAAGAAGAATATTCATGAAGTGGTGGTCGAGCAAAAAATATTGGACTACATCGCCAATATCATCACGCAAACCAGAAACCATCCACATCTGTATCTGGGGGCATCACCAAGGGCATCCATTGCCACTTTGACAGCGGCCAAAGCCTTTGCCGCAATTTCTGGAAGGGATTTTGTAATTCCAGAAGATGTAAAGAAAGCTTTGGTACCTGTACTTAATCACAGGGTAATCTTGACCCCAGAACGAGAAATGGAAGGCATGACCACGGAAAATGTAGTTTCCATGATTATGGAGTCCGTTGAAATTCCACGATAGGTATGGCATTCCTTCGGTCGCTCTACATACATAATATTTTCTTTCGGTATATCGCCCTGCTATCTGCATGCTTTGTAATTTCCTATTGGGTCCCCATCCTTTATCCTATTGCATGGCTATCGGTATTCCTTTTAGTGGCACTCTTCTTCTTAGATCTATATTTTTTGTACGCTACATCGAGTGCCATCATCGCACATCGAAATCTACCTCGGAAATTATCCAACAGCGACCAAAATATTTTATCGGTTCATCTGAGTTCCAAATACCCTTTTAAAGCTGAAGTTTCCATTATTGATGAATTGCCCGTTCAATTCCAAAAAAGGGATTTTGAACATAAGACCAAAATGCAGAAAGGAGAACCCCATTATTTTGAATATTCGGTACGGCCCGTGGAACGGGGTGAATATGTTTTTGGCAATTTGATTGTTTTTGCATCCTCCCCGCTACGTATCATCAAAAGAAAATTTGTGTTCCAAAAAGATCAAATGGTCCCGGTATATCCTTCCATCATACAAATGCAGCAATACGATTTTTTGGCCACGAGCAATCGTTTGACCGAATTTGGACTAAAAAAAATAAGGCGTATTGGCCACACCCAGGAGTTTGAGCAAATCAAGGAATACATAAAAGGAGACGATGTTCGCACTATAAATTGGAAAGCCACAGCAAAAAAGAACCAGTTGATGGTGAACCAATACCAAGATGAACGTTCCCAGCCCATTTATTCCATTATTGATGCGGGCAGGGTTATGAAAATGCCATTCAATGGTTTGAGTCTATTGGATTACGCCATCAATTCGGCATTGGCTTTTTCCAATGTTGCCTTAAAACGCAGCGATAAAACAGGATTGCTCACCTTCTCCAAAAAGATTGAAACCTTTGTGCCCGCTGTACAAAAACTCACACACCTGAATACCATTATGGAAAGTCTTTACAATATTTCCACGGATTATTCGGATTCAGATTTTGGATTGTTATATGCCCATGTAAAACGCAAGGTCAACCAGCGAAGTTTATTATTGCTTTACACCAATTTTGAGCATATGTCAGGGCTACAACGGCAATTGCCCTATATCTTGGCCATGGCGAAAAAACATGTTTTAGTAGTTATTTTCTTTGAAAATACCGAATTGGAATCTCTGATCGCAGAAGATACAGAGGATTTACAGGCCATATACCATAAAACAATTGCCGAGAAATTTTCTTTGGAAAAACGACTGATGCAGAAAGAACTTCAAAAATATGGCATACAGACTATTTTGACCAAACCAGAAGAATTGACGGTAAATACCATCAATAAATATCTGGAAATAAAAGCTAGGGGAATTATTTAATTATTAGGTCCTGATTGGAAATACCCAACGTATTCAAGGATGGAAGTTTGCCTTCCAATACAACAAATTCCGTTTTAGGTTGTAGAAAATGTTTTTTCTTCTTTAAATCCAAATTAGAATACCGACCACGCAACCTATTTTGAGAATCTTTTTTGGAGAAAAGGTCTATGGCAATACCTACCGTAACACCTCCTAAAATAGTTGCGGCTAAATCTTCATTGTCCCAACCATTATCCCGTTGTCCAGCATCAATTGCTTCTTTGGCCAATCCAGCAAGAGCGCTTCCGGTAACAGCACCAACAAATGTCCAAACCCGATTGCCTTTGGTAACCTGCTTGGCAACCCCGGCCCCTGCAAGACCAGCAAGACTGCCTCCCAAAAAATGAAGTGCCTTATCATGTTCCACTTGCCCATAACACTGGGAAGTAAGCACAAAAAAAAGTAAAGTGGGTATTAGTGTTCTCATTGCGCGGCTAAATATATCAAAAGTTTATTAATACCCCAGCTTCACCCTAAATAGTGCAGTATTTCTGCTTTTGCTCGATTAAATTCAGCCATTAATCCATGAACAATGTCGGAAGCAGGTTTTATATCGTGGATCAATCCGGAAACTTGACCAATCTCCAGTTCACCTTCTTCCATATCCCCCTCAAACATACCTTTCTTTGCTCTGGCCCTACCCAATAAGGCCTGTAAATCTTCTTTGGAAGCACCATTGGCATAGGCCTCCTGAATATCTTGGAAAAACTTGTTTTTGAGCAATCGAACAGGAGCAAGTTCTTTTAAGGTGAGTTGGGTATCTCCTTCATTGGCATCGACGACCCATTTTTTAAATAGTTCGTGCGACGATGCTTCGGGAGAGGCTACAAATCTACTCCCCACCTGAACACCATCGGCCCCCAATACCATGGCAGCCAACATGGCCCTACCCGTTGCAATACCGCCCGCAGCAATCAAGGGAACACTAATTTTTTCTTTTACGGAAGGAATCAACACCATAGTAGTAGTTTCATCACGCCCATTATGTCCTCCTGCTTCAAATCCTTCAGCAACAATAGCATCCACTCCTGCTTCTTGTGCTTTTAAGGCAAACTTCACACTACTGACCACATGGACGACAGTGATTCCTTGTTCCTGAAGAAATTTGGTCCACGTTTTAGGGTTTCCCGCCGAAGTGAATACAATTTTCACTTCTTGCTCAACAATAATGTTCATCAACTTCTCGATATCAGGGTACAACATGGGAATGTTGACCCCAAAAGGCTTATCGGTTGCCTTTTTGCATTTGATGATGTGTTCCTCCAGTACATCTGGGTACATGCTTCCTGCCCCCAACAATCCCAATCCACCAGCATTGGATACCGCAGAGGCCAAACGCCAACCGCTGGCCCAGACCATTCCTGCTTGAATTATGGGGTATTCAATTCCGAAAAGTTGTGTGATTTTGTTTTGCATGAAAATTTTATTCTGTTTCCACCAAAATAATCAAAATATAGAAGTTGTTTATGAAATCACCCCAGAACCAATCAATTCATCATTACTGTACCAAGCCACAAACTGGCCTTCGGTAATGGCAGATTGCTTCTCCTTAAAATCAACAAACAAACCATTCTCTACTTTGTAGAGGGTTGCTGGCTGCAATGGCTGACGGTATCGGATACGCGCCATCACCTCCATGGTCTCATCAACTTGTAAAGCTAGATCGGGGCGCACCCAATGCAGCTCGTCCTCTTTTATAAACAAAGTATTGCGCAGTAGTCCAGGGTGAGATTTGCCTTGACCGGTATAAATAATGTTCTTGTCCACATCGGTATCGATTACGAACAAGGGCTCTTTGGTTCCACCTACATTTAATCCTTTACGTTGCCCAATGGTAAAATAATGCGCACCTTGGTGCTCTCCCACTACTTTTCCATCTTCCAAGGAATACACAGGTTTCTCCGCTTGAAAGACCAATTTTTCCTTTTCGTTTTGAAACTCGGGAATTATAGTTGCAAATTGTGTGGCATTACTGGGCACTTCCACAATCACACCTTTCTTGGGCTTCAATTTTTGTTGTAAAAATTCAGGTAAATGCACTTTTCCGATAAAACACAATCCTTGAGAATCTTTTTTATCAGCAGTGATCAAACTATTTTCTGCTGCAATTTTCCTTACTTCTGGTTTTTGCAGTTCTCCAATGGGAAACAAGGTCTTGGATAACTGTTCTTGTGATAATTGACAAAGAAAATAGGATTGATCTTTGTTTGGGTCTTTTCCAGATAACAATTGATAGGTTTCGGTGCCATCAGCATTTTTAATGATTCCTTTTCTACAATAATGACCCGTTGCCACGTAATCTGCGCCTAGTTGCAGGGCGATTTTCATGAACACATCGAACTTGATTTCGCGATTACAAAGCACATCGGGATTGGGCGTTCTTCCTCTTTCATATTCGTTGAACATATAATCAACGATACGCTCCTTATATTCCGTGCTTAAATCCACCGTTTGGAAAGGAATTCCCAGCTTTTCAGCAACAATCAATGCATCGTTGCTATCCTCCAACCATGGGCATTCTTCAGAAATGGTAACAGAATCGTCGTGCCAGTTCTTCATGAACAGACCAATCACTTCATACCCTTGCTCTTTGAGCAAATAGGCAGCTACACTCGAATCCACTCCTCCCGAAAGTCCAACAACAACCTTTTTCATCACAATGATTTAAGGCTACAAAAATACGAATTGAGGTTTATATAAAATGATAATTATGTCTTAAAGGAAAATCCTCCATCTATAACCCACAGACAACTAGTATTTTGATTTTGTTAAAGTTTTTAGTTAAAATGTTAAACATTATTGTTTTCATTTTGTTTAATTATATTTTTATAATGTTAAACATACATCTATGAACAACATGAAAACATTTAAAACTTTAGCCCGACTAGCTTTTTTAGTACTATTTATTGGTTTTACATCGTGCTCCGATAATGATGATGGAACAATGTCAACACCTGAAGAAGGCGCTAACATTGTAGAAGCTGCTCAAGCCACGGCAGAATTAAGCACTTTAGTAGCTGCACTTCAAAAGGCTGATGAAAGTTCTAACAACGATTTGGTAGCCGCACTTAGCGGAGACGGACCCTTTACGGTTTTTGCACCGACCAACCAAGCCTTCAACGATTTACTGACTCAACTAGATGGTTTTGATTCGTTGGATGACTTTAGTTCACAACAGCTTCAAGATTTATTGGCCGTTATCCTAACGTACCATGTAGTGGCCGATGCCGCCCTTTCCACTGATTTGAGCAATGGAATGAGCCTTACTACTTTACAAGGTTCTTCCATGCAAGTATCCATTGACGGTGGCGTTTTTATACAAGATGCTACAGATGTTGCTGCTGAAGTTACTACCGCCGACATTGAAGTTTCTAACGGAGTGGTTCATATAATTGATAAAGTTTTATTGCCGCAAGCCATTTTAGATGAACTGGCCGATATTATTTTGGTGCCAATTACGGATTTGGCAATAGAAAATGAAAATTTACAGAACTTGGTTGCTGCCCTTGTTACAGCTAACGGAGATTTACCAACCGTACTACGCGGAGATGGACCTTTTACCGTGTTGGCCCCAACAGACGATGCATTTGCGGCGTTCTTGGATGGCGCAGCTTTGGAAGATGTTCCTGTTGACGTATTGACCAACGTATTGCTTAACCACGTAATTAGTGGAGAGGTTACCTCAACGGACTTAACAGGACTTGGTTCTGGTTACACCAGTACTTTGGCAACTGGAGCCGGAGAACAAAATGTAAGTTTATTCTTTGATACTTCTGATGGGGTTACCTTTAATGGTGTATCCACTGTAGTGACTCCAGATGTAAAAGCATTGAACGGAATCGTACACGTTGTTGATGCTGTAATCGACATTCCAAATGTTGTAGACCATGCTGTTGCCAACCCGGGCTTGACCTCATTAGTAAGTGCTTTGACCGATGGTGGTAACACAACCTTTACAGACTTGTTGTCCAATGAAGAAGAAACCTTTACAGTATTCGCACCCGGGAATGATGCATTTAGTGCATTCACCAATCCAAATTCAAATGATTTGAATGCTATTTTATCCAACCACGTGGTTGTTGGAGCTGCAGCATTCTCATCAGGATTGACCAACTCTTATGTTAACACTGCCGCAGAATTTGCTGCCGATGAAAATTTGAGCTTATACATTAATACCGATGATGGTGTTACCTTAAATGGAACAAGCAATGTGGCAATGGCTGACATTGTAGCGAGCAATGGAGTGATTCATACCGTTGAAGCTGTAATCGATTTACCCACTGTAGTGACTTTTGCCGCCGCTGACCCGAATTTCTCCACATTGGTACAAGCATTGACCGAATTGACGCCAAGTACTGATTTTGTAAGCGTATTGTCGGCTCAAGATGGTGCAGGTAGTGACCCATTTACCGTATTCGCTCCTACAAACACTGCATTTGATGCCTTGGCCAGTATTCCAGAGGAAGCTGACCTTATTCCAATATTGCAGCACCATGTAGTGGCAGGAGCCAATGTGCGTTCAGGAGACTTGAGCGATGGTGCTACTACAACTACTTTGGAAGGTGATATGATTACCATCAACCTACCAGGAACTGGTGACAATATTGCAGATATTACCGATGGCGCAGGAAATCCAGGAATTGGTATTGATGCCGTGGACGTACAAGCGATAAACGGTGTAATACATGTAGTAGACACCGTATTGATTCCAAATACGTCAAACTAACTAGTTTTTGATTAATAGATAGTGCTTTAAAAGCCCCCTCAAATTGCATTGAGGGGGCTTTTTATCGGGTAGTGTTTACCGTTCATCGATGACACATCAACAAAGGATTATTTACCCACAAAAACCAGACGTTTTACAACTTTTTATTTTTTGAATGTTGGTAATCCCTCATCTTTGGAGTCCCAAATCTTTCCAAACTAAACCTGTAAATGGAAACTCCCCCAAGAAATCTTGAGGGAGTTTTTTTATTTGAACCAAAAAGTATCTAACTCAGGTTTATCTTTTTCCTGATTTCTTTTGCTCCTCGGCTTGTTCCATCATCTCACGCATTTTACGCTGGAACTTATTTTCCTTTTTGGGCTTCTTCTTGTTTTCCTGAATTTGGGCATGGATTTTATCCTCATCCAAAATGTAGTTCTTGATGGCCAACATAATAAAGATGGTAATCAAGTTGGAAATGAAGTAGTACAAACTCAACCCACTCGCATAGTTGTTAAAGAAGAACAACATCATCACGGGAGATAGGTACATAATAAATTTCATGTTCGGCATGCCGGGCTGTTGCTGCATCTGCATACTCTGTCCCGTTGTCATCTGCATGTAGAAGAAAATGGCTATGGACGCCAAAATCGGGAACAAGGATACGTGGTCACCATAAAATGGAATGGTGAACGGCAATTCAAAAATGGTATCATAAGATGATAAATCGTCCGCCCATAAAAATGACTTCTGACGTAACGCAAAAGAAGTTGGGAAGAACATAAACAGGGCATAGAAAATTGGCAACTGCAGTAAGGCCGGCACACAACCACTCATGGGGCTCACGCCTGCCTTGTTGTAGACCTTCATGGTCTCCTGCTGCTTTTTCATGGCATTATCCTTGTACTTTTCGCCGATTTCCGAAATTTCAGGTTTCAACACCTTCATCTTGGCCTGCGACAAATAGGATTTATAGGTAACTGGCGAAAGGGCCAATCGAACCATAATCGTCATGATAATAATAGCTATACCAAAAGGCAAGAAAGAACTTAAGAAGGTATAGAACGGTGTAAATACATAGCGGTTGATCCAACCAAATATTCCCCACCCGAACGGAATGGATTCTACAAGGCCTAAATCTTTATAATCCTCAAGTACTTTTACATCGGTAGGTCCATAGTACCAATACATGTTTTGTGAAAGTTCTCCACCTTGCAATTCTAAAGGAGCTCGTGTGCTGTATGCTTTGGTAAAAAGCAATTCTTTGCTTTCTTCCTCAACCAAGTTGGTAGAGGTTAAATCTGCCGTCTTAAAATGATTATCGGTTGCCAATATGGAACTAAAAAAGTGCTGACGATACGACAACCACTTTACATCCACTTCGGTTTCCTCATCAAAATCACTGCTCTCGGAAAGTTTGCTGATATTTCCCTCATCGTGATTATATGTTAGACGGGTATATCTATTTTCATACCTGATACTCTGATCATGTCGGATACCTTTTAAATCCCACTCCAAAGTGACGGGTTTACTACTATTGAAAATACCACTTAAACCTTGAGAACGTACAGTAAAGTCCACCAAATATTCATTCGGTTTCATTTCGTACCGGTACTCCAAAAACTGGTTGTTGGCCACTTTGGCCTTCATGGAAAGTACATGGTTATCCCCACTTTGTGTAAGAGACGGTTCAAAATAGAGATCTGCCGTACTCAATAACCTATTGTCCGAAGTAGTGAAATTCAATGCGAAATTGGCATTGCCATCTTTTACCAAATACACGGGAACGGAATCATGGGTCACAAAATTCTTCATTTTGGCCTCTACAATCTGTCCTCCTTGATTGGAAACCTCCAATTTTAAAACCTCATTTTCCAAGATGGTGGTTCCATCCGAGGTTTTTGTAAAACCAAATGCACCAACCGTATTCTTATATTGGGCCACTGCAGTGGAGTCATTAAGATCTATAGTCTTTGTTTCCTTTACAACTGCCGTTTTGGCTTCTTCTTCAACCTTATTCTTCTCGGCCTCAACTTGCTCTTGTTCTGCTTTTTGAGCCTCTAACTCTTCTGGCGTGGGTTGATTTTGGTAAAACATATATATGAGTATCCCAAAAATCAGTACAAATCCAACAATGGATTTAATATCCAGCTTCTTTTCTTCCATGAATATTATTTAGTAGAAATATTTTATTGGTATTTCAGGTGGCAAATATATGCCCAAAACCGCATTTTATGCCAAACTGGCATTGTTTTGTTTCTGTTTATGGGTCAATACCGCCTTTACAAACCCAACAAATAAGGGATGTGGGCTAGCTACCGTACTTTTGTACTCAGGGTGATACTGTACCCCTACGAACCATGGGTGCGAAGGAATCTCCACAACCTCAACCAATCCTGTTTTGGGGTTTAGACCAGACGCTACCAGTCCGGCTTCCTCCATTTGCTCCTTGTACTTGTTGTTGAATTCGTAACGGTGCCTATGGCGCTCTTCAATATCAGATGAACCATAAACTCTCTCCACCAAGCTACCTTCCTTTAAATGACAATCCCAACTACCCAAACGCATGGTCCCGCCCATATCGGTAATGGATTTTTGTTCTTCCATTAAACTTATAACCGGGTCTGGAGTTTCTTTGTTCATTTCGGTGGAATTGGCTTTTTCCAAACCAAGAACGGTTCTTGCAAATTCGATTACAGCCATCTGCATACCCAAACAAATACCAAGAAATGGTATGTTGTTCTCTCGGGCATACTTTACTGCGCTTACCTTACCCTCTATTCCACGCTCACCAAAGCCGGGAGCAACCAAAATGCCGTCTAGGCCTTTCAATTTTTTATCAATGTTTTTTGCTGTCAAATGTTCGGAATGAATTGATTTCACCTCAACATCGACTTCATTGGTAGCACCGGCATGGATAAAGGATTCTTGTATGGATTTATATGAATCGGGAAGTTCAACATACTTTCCAATCAATCCAATGGTTACTTTATCCTTTGGATTTTTATGACGTTTCAAGAATTCCTTCCACTGATCTAGATTTGGTTCCTTATTATTGGGAAGTGCCAATTTTTCCAAAGTAACCGTATCCAAACCTTCTTCTTGCATTAACAAGGGGACATCATATATAGTTGATGCATCAATGGACTGAATTACAGCCTCCTTTCTAACATTACAAAAGAGCGCTAATTTTTCCTTGATGTCCTCGGAAATATTATGTTCTGTTCTACAAACCAAGATATCTGCTTTAATACCACTCTCCATCAAAGTTTTAACAGAGTGTTGTGTTGGTTTTGTTTTTAACTCACCAGCGGCAGATAAAAATGGTACCAAGGTTAGATGGATCACAATACCATTATGTTCGCCCAACTCCCAAAGCAATTGTCTCACTGCTTCAATATAAGGCAGGGATTCAATATCCCCTACCGTACCACCAATTTCGGTGATAATGATGTCGTAATCACCGCTATTTCCCAAAATTTGGATACGCTCCTTTATCTCATTGGTAATATGGGGCACTACTTGTACCGTTTTGCCCAAAAATTCACCTCTTCTTTCTTTTTCAATAACGCTTTGGTAGATTCTTCCCGTGGTCACATTATTGGCCTGAGATGTACGAACATTCAAAAAACGCTCATAGTGGCCCAAATCCAAATCGGTTTCTGCACCATCGTCGGTCACATAACATTCTCCATGCTCGTATGGATTAAGTGTCCCCGGGTCCACATTTATATAGGGATCTAACTTTTGTATGGTGGTTCGGTACCCCCTGGCTTGCAGTAGTTTAGCCAAGGATGCGGCGATAATTCCTTTACCCAACGAAGAAGTAACGCCTCCCGTAACGAAAATGTACTTGGTATCTGACATATTGATCATTCTATTACGGGGCGTAAAGTTACTAATTGCGGGGCAAAAATCAGGAAGATTGGCGAGGAAAATCTTTTTGAATCTTTCTGATGATGGGTTCCAAACTGTTATCCTTGATGGTAAGCATAGTATTTAGATAGTCGCCCAGTTTCCCTTTGGGAAATCCTTTTTGCTTGAACCAAACCAGATAAGGTAGGGGCAAATCCACGAGATAGCGCCCCTTGAATTTACCAAAAGGCATTCTGTAGTGGGCCAGTTCCAATAACTGTTTTGAATCGGGTCGTATTTCCATATCTAGGTCGAAAATACTATCTTTCCATTGACAAATCCTCAAAATGAAACGTAGAAATTTTATAGCTACTGCTGCCGTAGGGTCTGCAGGACTGGCCTCAGCCTCTGCCATGGTATCAAATAGCCAAGGGCAATCCAAGGAATTTAAACTTAAGCATAACATC
The DNA here is from genome assembly GCF_051494225.1 of Flagellimonas lutimaris. Taxonomy (GTDB): domain Bacteria; phylum Bacteroidota; class Bacteroidia; order Flavobacteriales; family Flavobacteriaceae; genus Flagellimonas; species Flagellimonas lutimaris_A. The sequence continues at coordinate 50,246 of NZ_JBNPYE010000015.1, forward strand.
AACCATAGTGTATGCGAATGGTGTTTTAACGATATCCCGCTAGAAGACTTTTTAAAAACCTTGAACGAACTGGGTGTTAAAGCCATTGATTTGGTGGGACCTGATAGATGGCCCATTTTGAAGAAGTATGATATACATTGTTCCATGTGCAATGGTGCGGAAATAAGTTTGACCGAGGGCTGGAACAATCCAAAATACCACGAACAGTTGATAAAAAACTACACGGAAATGATTCCGAAGGTAGCCGAGGCAGGTTACACCAACCTCATCTGTTTTAGTGGTAATCGAGATGGCATGAACGATTATGTTGGTCTTCAAAATTGTGTGGACGGGCTTTCACAAATTATTCCATTGGCGGAAAAGCATGGTGTGGTGATACAAATGGAACTGTTTAACCAAGTAAACCATCCCGATTATATGTGCGATAACTCGTTATGGGGGGTTGAACTTTGCAAGCACTTGGGAAGTGACAATTTTAAGTTGCTGTTCGATATCTACCATATGCAAATTCAGGAAGGTGATATTATTCGAAGCATACAGAACTATCATCCCTATTTTGGCCATTACCATACTGCCGGAGTACCGGGCAGGCATGAAATTGATGAAACCCAAGAGCTATATTACCCAGCTATTATTAAAGCTATACATGCAACCGGATTCAAAGGTTATGTGGCCCAGGAATTTATTACCACTTGGGACGATAAGATTGAAGCCCTGAAAGATGGTTTTATGAGGTGTGATATATAAGTTAAACTATTTGAGGTGCAATAACCATCAAACTGTTATTTAAAAACAGTATGACACAAAAGAGCTTTTCAACCTTTTGCCTCGGTTTTCAAGGCCTCAATTATTTTTTTATTCCATTTCAATTGCATTTCCCTGTTCCTGGAAAAGTTGGTTTGCCAATCGTATTGCTCCTGATACTGTTGAAGCTCTGCTAGTATATCCCTGTAGATTTTACGTACTTCCGCTTTTACATCATCGGAAAAAGAGGTACGTCGAAGTTTTTCCCTCATTTTTCGTGCAAATAGCTCAGTAATATCAAAATGAAGCTGTTCGTGCGCCAAGGTATTTTCGTTGCACAATTCAGGTCTGTACCAAGATTCATTAGGGTAGAAATATGCATTTACCTCAAAGTCCAATTTCACTTCATGGTGCAACAAGTTTGCCGAATAAGAATAGCTTATGCCACTGGCTGTGGTTGCCGCCGATTCTTCGGCGGGTGGAACTTTCCCTTTAAAATCGGCCCAAGTAAGTCGAATATTTTCATTCCAAGGGACACCCTCCTCGATTTCTTGTCCAAAGCCTAAAAAACCAAGTAGCAGAATACATACTAAGGGAACTATTTTATCCAATTAAAATCGATTACTCTTTCAATATCTGGGTGCAAGCTATAATGCACTGGGCAAGTATTAGCTGTATGAACCAATATTTTTCTATGCTTTTCAGATACCGATGCTGGCAACTCCAATTTCACCTCAATCTTTGAAATTCTTCTAGGATTGGCCGCCATATGTTTGGTTACCTCAGCGGTTGAACCGGTTAAATCCACATCCATATCACGGGCTTTGATACCCATCATGGTCATCATGCAATTAGCCAATCCCGTTGCTACGGTATCGGTAGGAGAAAAGGCCTCCCCTTTGCCATTATTATCAACTGGGGCATCGGTAATATATTCGCTTCCAGAACGTAGATGCACACAGGTTGTACGCAGATTTCCGTTATAGGTTACTTTTGCTGTCATTTGGCTCTACTTCTTTTATTCTAAGGTTATCATACTCCATAATATAGCAAGCACGATTAAAATAGCCAGAGGTCCAATCATTGAGATAATCAAAACCATTTCCTGCATACTCTGTCAAACCTATATATTTTGATGTTTCAAAAAGATTGTTCTTGTATGCAAGCTTTAACAATACATCCATAGTAACATCAAATCCTCTAACTGCATATCTATCGGGCAATATACCTTTATATTTTTGACTGTACGCCTTGGTGAAAGCATCATTTCCTGATTCTCTGTAAAAGGACGGATAGGTAAATTTAAGATTGGACAGATGGGTCTTGGACACCGCCTCATCTTCAAAAGCACCATTGTAACTCGTGGTGAACATACGCACATTGATTTCTTCGGTCTCCTCTGTACTTAACAATGAAGAAGTGTTGGCCGAGTTCAAAATGGATGTGACACTGGCCACCATATTGGGCTGGTCGGTTTCCAAAAACACCCAATTTTCCTTTTCCCCTGAAAGCTGAAGCAAAAATTCATCTAAATGCAACGACTTATTATCTATCACCTTGGCGATTTGGGCAGCAGGAAATTTACTCAAAATTGAATCATGAGCAACTTGATGCGTGGAATCAGCAATAATCACTATGTTCTCATCCTTATGAATCTTTTCCATGTAGGACAACATTTTATCCCGGAGCACCACATCTCTGGGCACAGAATAAAATACATTGTTATGACTCAACTTGCTATCCGAAGAAATCGGGGCAATCACTGGAATGTCTTTTGCTGCAGCCTGAACAGCTACTTCATCCAAAGGCCCTGGAGCCAATGGCCCAATAATGGCATTGACACCATTTAGGTTTTCCCTGAACAGGATTTCCTTGACCTTAGCTTGGTCCAATTGGGTATCATAAGTTTTTACATCTACGGAAACCCCTAACTTTTTAATGGAGTCCAAAGCTACCATAGCACCTGTATAAAATCCGAGGCTCAGTGCAAGGTCCCTTCGGTTTTTTATTAACTCCTGAGCTTTTTCTCTGTCATTGACATTTACCTTATCCAAACGGAAAGGAAGCATGAATACCAATTTGGGCCGGTTTTCTATGTTGATACTGTCCACCAAATTAATCTTATCCAAGACCAAGGCATTTTTCACTTCCAATTGGTCAGCCTTTTCTTTGGGTAATTTTAAAACCATTCCAGCTTTCAGTCCATTTTCGAGAGCAGGGTTCAAACGGAACAAATCCTCTCTGGATATTTTAAGGTTTTGTGTCAACCTAAAAATATTCTGCTTGGGTTTAACTTCATAAAAAATAAAGTTATCTGTATTGACCTCCCCTTCGTCATCCTTCCTTTTGGGCAAACGGACCACCATGCCTTCTTTTAGTCCACCCTCCTGCATAATCTCTGGATTCAACCTAACAATAGAATCTGAAGGGATACCGTATTCCCTTCCCAAACTATAGAGGGTCATTTTTGGGGGCACCGTGTAAGAAGTAAAAATCTCTGTTTTCTGTTCTTTAAGACTGTCTCCCTTGGGGCGCGGCAACTTTAATTCTTCACCGATGGCCAAGTAATTGGTGTTCTTGTCCAATTCTGGATTCAAAATCAATAGACTATCCACACTAATACCATATTTGTGTGCAATGCTCCAACGGGTTTCTTTGGGTTGTACCGTGTAGGTCTCAAAGTCCAACTCTTTTTCCTCATTTGGGTCGATCTCCGGGAACACAGGAATTTGAAGGACCATTCTACGTTCAAGAGTTTCAGAGTATAAACGGGTATTGTACCTTTTAAGTTGGTCTTCGGTAATATTGTACTTCTGTGTAAGACCAAAAATAGTTTCCTTCTTTTTTACCCTATGACGTGTAAAACGTATTGGTTTTACTTCTTCCTCTTCTTGCTTTTCCTCTTTGGACTCCGTTTTGTTTTCAACAGGTGTTCCTTTCAATGGAATTATAAGAATAGTGTTCTCCTTTACATCGGAAGCACTTTTGATTTCCTTATTGGCCTGTAAAATACTGTAGGGCGTCACCCGATATTTTTGAGAGATGCTTTTCAGTGTTTCCCCCTCTTTTACAGCATGTGTTGCGTAGTTCTGTGCAGAAACTGGTACCATTGCCAACAAAAGGACCACGGTAAAAACCAATTGTAAAATATGTTTTTTCATTCCCATTCTATAGTTGCCGGTGGTTTTGAGCTAATGTCATACACCACTCTATTAACGCCTTTAACCTTGTTTATTATATCATTAGAGGTCTTTTGTAAGAATTCATATGGTAAATTCACCCAATCGGCCGTCATTCCATCAGTACTCTCAACGGCTCTGAGCGCCACACATTTTTCGTAAGTGCGCTCATCTCCCATAACTCCTACACTATCTACGGGCAAAAGCATGGCTCCGGCCTGCCAAACCTTGTCATAAAGCCCCCATTTTTTTAATCCATCAACAAAAATGGCATCCACTTCTTGTAAAATGGCCACTTTTTCCGGGGTAATGTCTCCCAGGATACGGATTCCCAAACCAGGGCCCGGAAATGGATGTCTTCCCAATATCTCCGGGGACATATCCATACTTGCTCCTACTCTTCTCACCTCATCCTTGAACAACATTTTCAAGGGCTCCACTACTTTCAATTTCATATAGTCGGGCAAACCTCCAACATTATGGTGACTCTTTATCACCGCTGATGGTCCTCCACTGGCTGAAACAGATTCTATCCTATCCGGATAAATAGTTCCTTGCGCCAACCATTTTGCATTTTCCACTTTGTGGGACTCATCATCAAAGACCTCAATAAAGACCCTTCCAATGATCTTTCTTTTTCCTTCAGGATCAGATTCTCCCTTCAAGGCATCCAAAAAGCGTGCCGAAGCATCAACGCCCTTTACGTTTAGGCCCATATGTTTATATTGGTCCAAAACATTTTCGAACTCATTTTTACGCAGAAGCCCGTTGTTTACAAAAATACAGTGTAAATGATCCCCAATGGCTTTATGCAACAGCATGGCGGCAACACTGGAATCCACTCCACCAGATAAACCAAGGATTACTTTCTCATCACCAATCTCTTCTTTTAACTCTTCTACCGTTGTTTCCACAAACGCGTCGGGCGTCCAATCTTGTTCCAATCCGGCAATGTTCACCAAAAAGTTCTCCAAAAGCTTTGTCCCATCAGTGGTATGGTATACTTCTGGGTGGAACTGAATACCGTAGGTGGTCTCTCCATCAATTTTATACGCAGCATTTTCCACATCGTGGGTACTTGCCAGACGAATGGCCCCTTCGGGAAGTTCCTTAATAGTATCGCTATGGCTCATCCATACTTGACTTCCTTCGCCAATATCCTGTAAAAAATTATCTTCTGAATTCACATAGGATAAATTGGCCCTACCATATTCTCGGGTGGCAGATGGCGCTACGTTCCCACCATGGAAGTGGGACAAATATTGAGCACCATAGCATATACCCAACAAAGGTTTCTTACCCTTAATTTCCGACAAATCGGGGTGCGGGGCATGCTCCGAGCGCACTGAAGATGGCGAACCCGAAAGTATAACCGCTTTATAATCCGATAAATCCTCGGGCAGTTTGTTGTATGGTTTTATTTCTGAATAAATGTTGAGTTCCCTTACTCGCCTTGCGATCAATTGTGTATACTGGGAACCAAAGTCTAGGATGAGTACGTTGTTATGCATGGGCAAAAATAGCAATTTGCTTTAGTTGCAAAAGTATCTTTTAAAGGATATTTATAACAACTTTTTTTACGAGGTAATTCCCACGGGTTATCAACAAGTTAATTGTTGGGGGTTCTTATTATTTATTAAATAGAAAAGAACATAACCTTATATAGTTTTTTTCTTAACGGATTTCATTATTTCTTTGCGCTTTAAAAAACATTGACCATGATTAAGGGATTCATTTTTGATTTGGATGGTGTAATCACAGATACCGCTGAGCTGCACTACGCTGCTTGGAAAAAATTGTCGGACGATATGGGTTGGCAATTTGATCGTGACCTGAATGAAAAGCTTAGAGGGATTTCCAGAATGGATTCTATAAAAGTGATTATGGACCATAATAAGGTATCCTTGAATGAAGAAACTATAGTTGAACTGGCCACAAAAAAGAATGATATCTATGTGGAAAGTTTGAACAGCATGACCCAAGAGGACTATTTGCCTGGTGCCAAAGAACTTTTAACGCACCTCAGGTCAGAAGGATTTAGCGTGGCTTTGGGCAGTGCAAGTAAAAATGCCAATAAGGTGTTGAAACAACTTAACGCCATCCACTTTTTTGATGTAATTGGTGATGGGAACAGCGTTTCCAAAAGCAAGCCTGCACCGGATATTTTCTTGTACGCTTCCGAAAAATTAGGTTTACCTCCTGAAAACTGTATCGTTTTTGAAGATGCGGAGAAGGGAATCGATGCTGCAAAAGCTGGTAATTTCCACAGTGTTGGCATTGGTCCTAAAGAACGTGTGGGACATGCCGACCTTAGGTTCGATACCATGAAAGAGGCTACTCTTTTTGAAGTAAAATCACATTTCAAGGATTTGTTCTAAAAAATTTCTAAAAGCATAATTAAACCACTTAAACCTCTCTTTTTCAAAAAGTTGAGCCAAAATGCTTATTTTAGTTAGCAAATCAGCCTCCATGAAAACCATATCCCACGTGGTGGGTAGCCTTCTTTTGCTTTCGACAAGTCTTTTATTTGCCCAAAAAGATTCTACACTTGATAGTCTCTTAAGGGTTTATCAAAACCAAAGCGAGGGCATCGATAAAATTGAAACGCTTGATCAACTCTATTATGAAGTATTTCAAAAAAAGAAACCGGAGGACGTACTGCCTTATGTAAAGGAACAACTTAAACTATCGAAAGCATTCAATTATAAAAAGGGGGAAGGTGACGCACTCTTTAATTATGGCAACTACTTTCGTCGCACCTACTCTTTCGATTCTGCCAGATATTACTTTCAACTTGCCAAACCTATCTGGGAAACTATCAAAAACAAGGCTGGAATGTTTAAAACCCTCAATGGTCTTGCGAAGGTGGAGCAATTATCAGGAAACTTTGATAAATCCATTGCCTTATATAGGGATGTAATGCAAACTGCGATAGACATGAAAAGTGGTATTCGTATTGCTGAAACCAATAGAGAGATTGCAACCATCTATATGGATAAAGGGGTTTATGAATTTGGAATAAAATATATGCTGGCAGGTCTCAGTGGATTGGACTCGCTAAAGAAGCCTCATCCAAGACAACGTGCGGACATGTTGGTAGGTGTGGGAAGAATTGAAAGCTTGCGAGGTAACGATGAGGCAGCCCTAGAGCCTCTGATGGAAGGGCTGCGAATTTTTGAAGACCAAAAAAATCACCTTTGGGAGTGCATCACACATACCGAAATCGGTTATGCATATTTAGGCCTAGACAATATTGACAAAGGAATTGAGCATTTCAAAAAAAGTCTGGAAATATCAATAAGTTCCGGAAGGAAAGGCTTTGAAGCCATCTGCTACCATAATCTGGGTTTGGCCCATCGTAAGAAAGGTAATCTTGACCTTGCGGAACAGTTTCTAAAGAAAAGTATTGACCTTGGTAAAACAACTGCCAACAACAGTGTTAGTTCTTTAAATGAGTTGGGGAGTTTATCATTGGAAAAAAATGAACCTTTGGAATCCATAAAGCACCATACTGAAGCCATTCAACTGGCTGATTCCATTAAAAGTTTGGTCGAGCTAAAAGATGGATACAAGGGACGCTCCATAGCTTACGAGAAAAGTGGTCAGTACCAAAAAGCACTTGAAGACAAAAAGCAGTTTATAATTTTAAACGACTCCATTTTCAATTCCACTAAATCTCAGCAAATTGAAGAGTTGCGCACTATTTATGAAACCGAGAAAAAAGAACAGCAAATTGCCCTTTTGGAACAAGAAGCAAAGGTCAGCAAACTTCAAAAATACCTTTTGAGTGGAGGCTTGGGATTTTCTGTGTTGGTAATTGGATTTGGGTTTTATGGAGTCCGACAAAAATTAAAAAGAAATAAAGTCGAAAAGGCAAAGCTAGATGCCGAACTTGATTTTAAAAAGAAGGAACTGACAACCCACGCCTTGCACTTGGCCAAAAAGAATGAGGTATTGGAAAGTATAAAGCAAAAGGCCGAAGCATTAAAAAAAGAAGAGTCTGTTAAAAATGGATACCAAAACCTTATTCGCACCATTGATTTTGATTTACAGGGTGATAATAACTGGAAAAACTTTTCTAGGTATTTTGAAGAGGTCCACAGAGATTTCAATAGCAATGTAAAAGCCCGTTTTCCAGAAGTCACCCCCAATGAACTTCGCTTGTTGGCACTCCTTAAAATGAATCTTTCTTCAAAAGAGATTGCCAATATCCTGAATATTTCGCACGAGGGAATTAAAAAAGCACGTTACCGTCTTCGCAAAAAACTTAATATCCAAACAGAAGATTCACTCCAGGACCTGGTATTGAGCCTATAAGAGCTTATTGCACGTCCACTTCTTGTCCCACCCATATTTTTGGAATGTCCACCCTTTGTCCCCCCTGATTATTTTCATCCTCAAAATCAGCACTTTATGTTTGTTTTGTCAAGTTTTTGACACCGTTTTGTGGTCTTGCTCGGCTAAGGTCTGCAGACTGTTACCGAGTAAGTCACACAAAACAAACCAAGAAGTTCAACCACAAAACAAAACGTAATGAAAACAACACTTAGATTATTCAGCAGCATATTTTCGTCGGCTCTTATCCTATTTACCTTGGCCTGTAGCAAGGATGAATCAAATCCTCCACCGGATAAGAATAACGAAGTAGAAGTACTTCCAAGTACCATATCAACAGGCGAGTTTGAAACTGATGAAGGGCAAATCGGCATTAGCATCAGTGCCCGGGAAATTGCTAGAAGAGGTTACAAACCTGTAACGGCCATAATTTCGATAGAATCCACTTCTAATATTGATGATCAAACGGTTTCTTTTGATGAATTCAACAATTTGGCTATACTATCCTTTGAAAACGAAGATCTCGATGATGCCATAGAAAATGAATTAAAAGAGGGGGTTCCGGTTCAAGTTACGGTACGGGATGAAAATGATGCGGTTTTGGCCACCCAGAGCTTCACTAAATTATCCTTCAGTGCAAGCCCAGTAGAGGAAGATATAAATGCCAATGGTCTGGACGATTTATTCGCCGAGGTAAGTTTAAGGGAAGATTTAAAGTATTACATGCAAGTGGTCAACGAAGACAATGAAGTTTTTGGGGCCCCAAGCTCGCAGCGCTATCCAGACAATTCGAATTTGGCGACAGACTTAAGACTAAGGGAAGAGCTGGACTATTCTGAAGGTGCCGCTTTTTCCATGAATGACTATACAACATATTATTTTGCAAAGATTCCGGGCAATGAGGATTATTACTCCATTTCGGTGCACAATAACGATGATGTACACTACCTATATATGAATGGTGGTAACTTCCGTATTCAGAGCAAGGCCAATTTGATTTATAATGGAGGAAACACCAATGTGGTCGACTACGATAACTATTGGTTTAAAATTGAGAAAGAAAGTCCAGGGTTATTTAAAATTGTACCAAACGGAACTGACAACCCATTAATTTTAAACGGTCAAAGCTTTAGCACAGCCGATAACAGCACTCCCGACGAACCATTATATTTTAGGATATTGCTTTTTGATATTGATTGGGACATACAAGCTGTGGATTCCAAATTTTTAAAACCTATAATGCCACCTTCAACCACCAACAGTGCCTATAACAGCACCCTAAGAAACTGTAGTAGTGGTACTCTTACCCAAACAATTGGTGAAAGCAATACCATAACCACAACACAAGTTGCAGGATATGAGGAAATCATGTCGGTCTCATCCACTAATACAGTAGGTATGGAGGTTAGCGTGGAGGTGGCTTACGAAGCTGAGACCAAATTTTTTGGCAGTGGGACCAAACAGTCCGTTAAAGGCTCAATAACCGGTAGCTATGAGTATTCAAAAACTGCCACAGAAACCAATACCCGTTCCCGCAGTTTGAGTACAGAAAAATCAGTACAGGTTTCGGTGTCAAGAGAGGTCGGGGTTCCATCAGGAACCGCTATCGCTGTTGCCGACATCTATCAACAGTATGTAAACATCAAGGTACCTTTTGTGCAGCGTTTCAGGATTCACGGGAATTACCAAGAGGACGATAGTGAATTGACCGGACAGGAAATATTGACGCAATTTGCTTTCAATAGTTTTACCGGTGTGGTAACCGATGTTCAATCCAATTTTATTGAGGTTACTGTCCGTGGTACCACCAGCATTGACAGAATTATTGAAACTTCAACAGAAACTAGGGATATTGCAATTGCCTGTAATTAAAAGAAATCAAGTTTAGTTAGTTAAAACAAAAAGCCCCGGGAACCACTCCGGGGCTTTTCAATAAAATCAAAACCAACCTAAACATATGAGTTAACCAACTCAAAATATTTACTTTTTCATAGCAATTTTCAAGTATAGAACAACCCAATAGGAAAATACCCTACCTCGGTTTTAATATTTTTTTGAAAAAGATTGGATTTTCTACCGTAGCCAAAAGATTTAGCTCCTCTATTTATACTTCAAAATTGTAAAATCTTGGGAAAAGGGATCTAATGTATCCAACAACAAAGGAATCAATTCGTCTCCCATTTGCAAATACATCTCAGAAAAGTTGAGTTGTCGCTCTTGCAGGGATTGGTTGGGGAACAACTTATTTTGAAGTTCGGTCAACCTTACCACATGGTCCTTTAATTTTCGTTTTTGAGCACTCAACAAACGTTTTTCAAGGTTATCCAAACCTTTCTTCTGCTTTACTTCTTGCGCCTTTACCGCTCCCAAAAAACTTTCATCCGTTTTCTCGGCCAATTCGTACATATGTTCAAATTGCTCTTCCAACAACCTTTTTTGGGGTGTGAAATCAATATCAATATTGGAGATACCCCGTATCTTTTTATTGATAAGTGAATGTTGTTTCATAAACAAATGAGATACTTTCAATCCCATCTTTTCTACTTTTTCGGATTGTTTTTCCGTTATCAGCAAAGCTGAGTTTCTAAGCATCAGCATAGGAAATGTCACCCCTAGTTCATCAAAATAAGGTTTGAGTTCCAACCAATAGGCAAGCTCTCCTCCTCCACCTATGTAGCATAAGTTGGGCAGAATCACCTCTTGATACAACGGACGTGCCACTACGTTGGGGGAAAAACGCTCCGGGTGTGATTCAAGCTCCTCTAAGAGTTCCTCTTTGGAAAAATCGATATGCGTGTTGATTACGTGGTATTTCCCCTTTTTTAAGATAATTCGTTCCCGTAAGTCATCCTTTAAATAGAAATAATTGATTTCCCTCGGATTTACCTGAATGTTATAATCGGAAGAAACGTTACTTAATGCATTGATTGTTTCCGTTACTTTTTCATAAGGTGTGTGTTCCAGAATATCTTTCTTGGCATAGGGAACCAGCAATTTCTTCAGTTCCGCATCATCTCCATCAACAATAACCAGTCCTTGGCCTCCAAACAATGCATTGGCAAGATATCGAGTGGCCTCGGTGAGGGTGGAATGTTCCAAATATGCTTTTCTGAAAAGTTCTTTCAAACTTTCTGTTAGTCCCAAATTACCAAGTTCGGCCGCGAACACCTCAAAAACCTCTTCCAACCCTTCTGTGGACAATCTCCCTACTGCACCAGATGCTTTTTTGTTCCAAAGCACCTTTTTTCCATGCAGATTGAAATAATTGATTTCATCAAAATCATGGTCCTCTGTGGCCATCCAATACACGGGCACAAAATGGTTTTCCGGATGTGATTTGTTCAGCTCTTTGGCCAGGTTAATCGTGGAAACAATTTTATATAAGAAGTACAACGGACCAGTGAATAAATTCAGCTGGTGACCGGTTACCACTGTAAAGGTTGTCTCCTTGGACAACGCATCCATATTTTTTTGGGTCGCCTTGGAAGCTTCAATACCCTTATACTGCTTCTTCAAGGAATTAACCAGGGTAGATCGGTGTTCTTTTGGATAATTGGCCGCCTTCTGTTTGATTTGATCCCCAAAGTTATCGGGCAAAGGGTATCTGTTAAAAAAGGGGGTCAAGTCCTTTTTTTGATCGAGATAGTCACAAATTAATTGGGAAAAATAACCGGTTTCCTTAAAGGGTATACATTCTACTTCCATTCAAACTATAATGAGGTGTTCAAAGATAAGTCTCTTCTTTTTTTCTCTTCCTAAAAATACGTTAATTGAATTTTTTACAATTTTAACACGTCAACCTGCAAAAATTAGGTTTCAGGATCAATTTATTAGTAGATTTGGTCGAACTAATAACCAAAACATGACCCGCTTTTTATTCTCCCTCATTCTTTTAGCATCAATTTCCGTATCCGCACAACAATTAAAGTCCCCTTCTGAATTCTTGGGGTACGAACTCGGGACACAGTTTACACGCCATCATGAAGTGGTGGATTATTACGAATATTTAGCAGAATCTGCTCCTGACAGAGTGCAATTAACAGTTTATGGTAAAACCAACGAGCGTAGGCCATTAATCTTGGTGTATGTTTCTTCGGCAGAAAACCTTGCCAATCTGGAAACCATTCGACAAGAGCACTTAAAAGATACCGAAGGAACCGGAAATTCTTCCAAAGCGATTGTTTGGTTGAGCTATAACGTGCATGGAAACGAAAGTGTGAGCACGGAAGCCTCTATGAAAACCATTTATGAACTATTGACCAAAAAGAGTTCTTATTTGGAAAATACTGTGGTGATTATGGATCCATGTATCAATCCTGATGGGCGTGACAGATACAGTAACTGGTATAATCAATATAAAAACACACCTTACCAAGTTGACCCCAATAGCAAGGAACACCATGAAGGTTGGTGGAGCGGTCGTAGCAACCACTACATGTTCGACCTTAATCGTGATTGGGCATGGCTAACACAAGTTGAAAGCCAGCAAAGGCTAAAAATGTTCAACCAATGGTTGCCCCACGTCCATGTGGATTTTCATGAGCAAGGCGTGAACAACCCATACTATTTTGCCCCAGCGGCGGAACCTTATCATGAAGTGATTACCAATTTCCAACGTGATTTTCAGGTGACCCTTGGTAGAAATCATGCCAAGTATTTTGATGCCAACGGATGGTTCTATTTCACCAAAGAAGTTTTTGACCTGTTGTACCCAAGTTATGGGGACACCTATCCCATTTACAATGGTTCCATTGGAATGACGTATGAGCAAGGTGGTAGTGGAAGAGCCGGTCTTGGTGTAAAAACTGCCATTGGCGATACACTTACCTTAAAAGACCGAATTGCACACCACTTTACAACGGGGCTCTCTACTGTAGAAGTATCCTCACAAAATGCCGAAAAATTAAACGAGGAATTCAGAAAGTTTCACCAGAATAAAGAATTCAAGTACCAAAGCTATGTGCTCAAAGGTGACAAGGATAAATTGGATGCCCTTAAATCCCTTTTGGACAAGCACAATATTGAATATGGCGATTTGGCGAGTGGATCTTATAGGGGACATAGTTACAGCACAGGCAGCAACGGAAGCCTGTCCATCAATAAAAATGGAATGGTGGTTTCTACCGACCAGCCTAAAGGAACCTTGGTAAAGGTATTATTTGAGCCAAATGCCAAACTTTCGGATTCGTTGACGTATGATATCACGGCTTGGTCCCTCCCCTACGCATATGGGTTAGATGCCATTGCCTCCACTTCCACAGTTTCCAGTCAAAATATACAGGAAACCTCCATTTCCTCAAACATTGGCAGTGGTAGTTATGCGTACCTAACTGATTGGAACAGCATGGACGATGCGCGCTTTTTGGCGGCCCTCCTAAACGAAGGAATTCGTGTTCGCAAAGCGGACCATCCCTTTACTATTGAAGGTAAATCTTTTGATCGAGGAACTTTGATCATCACCAAAGGTGATAATGAAAACAAAGATGGTTTTATTCAAACATTGCAAGCCATTTCAGCAAAATTTAAAAAGAACATTACACCAACCCGTACCGGTTTTGTGGATTCTGGGAAAGATTTTGGTTCTTCATCCATTCAAATGATTACCAAACCAAAAATTGCCGTTTTATCCGGAGGTCCTACTTCAACACTTAGATTTGGGGAAATCTGGCACTTTTTTGAACAACAACTGCATTATCCACTTACAGTAATTGATGATGATTATGCCGATAGAGTGGATTTAAACGATTATAACATTTTGGTATTGCCCGATGGACGATATGGCAATCATTTTAAGGAAGACCAATTATCCAAACTAAAGGATTGGGTGAGACAGGGTGGAAAAATCATTGCCATGGGTGGTTCCATAGATGCTCTCGATGGTGAAAAAGGTTTCGGTGTCAAGAAAAAGAAATTGGAAAAAGATTCCAGCAACAACTCTCCTCAGCCATATAAAGATTGGGAAAGAGAGCGTATTAAAGGAGCAATTACCGGTGCAATCTTTAAAACCAAAGTAGATAACTCCAATCCATTGGCCTATGGGTATGATTCTGACTATTTCTCCTTAAAATTGGGAAGCAGTGCTTATGAATACCTAAATAATGGCAATGCTGTTTATCTCGAAGAAAATAGCAAACCATTTTCGGGCTTTGCCGGAGCGGAAGCGCAAAAGAAAATTTCCGAATCCTTAATATTCGGCGTGGAGAACTACGGGCGTGGTCAGGTAGTTTATATGGTGGACAACCCTTTATTCCGAGGGTTTTGGGAAAATGGAAAACTATTTTTCGCCAACGCTCTCTTTATGGTGGATTAAAAAATCTTTCAAGCTGATTTTAAGTGATTTATTCAGTTCTTTAGTAATAACTGTATCGATACCTGTGTCCAAAATTTTGTATATTTAATAAAAGAAAAAATTGCGGATATGTTACTGAGAACCCCTTCATTAATTTTAAGCATCAAATATAGAGCGCTTTTGTTATCGGCATTGTGTGCCATGGCCATGCTTAGTCCTAGAGAAACTTTAGCTTTCCAACAAAATGATGGTGAGATTGATTTTAATCAATATAGCGGAGAGGTTACCGAAGAATCCAGTAACAAATCATTGGTTTTTGCCACTTTAACTGTTGAAGGTACCAACATTAGCACCATTACGAATACCGAGGGGAACTTTCTTTTAAAGGTACCTAAAGAGTTTACTAACAAAAATGTCGTGGTTTCCTTTTTAGGCTACAAGACCAAAATAGTTCCCATAGCCAGTCTTCAACCAGAAAAAAATAAGATTTCGTTGCAGGTTTCCGTAACCCAACTTTCAGAAATAAACATCAATGCTCCTAAAGATGCTTTGGCCTTGGTTAAAGAGACCCTTAAGAATAGGGATAACAGTTATTTTGATGACCAAGCTTTAATGACGGCATTCTATAGGGAGACCATAAAAAAGCGAAGAAAAAATGTCTCTTTGGCCGAAGCAGTTGTCAATGTTTACAAAACACCCTATAGTTCTGGGAGGGATGATGCCATTGAACTTTATAAAGCGAGAAAAAGTACGGATTACAGTAAATTGGATACCGTGGCCCTAAAGCTACAGGGTGGTCCTTACAACACCTTATATGTTGATGTAATGAAGTATCCAGAGTATATATTCTCAGAAGAATCTTTATCCAATTACAAATTTACTTTTAATCGCTCCACAAGATCAAATGATAGATTAATCTATGTTATCAAATTTGATCAATATGAAGGTATTATAGAACCACTTTATCATGGCGAACTATTTATTGATGTCGAAAATAAAGTCTTGACAAATGCAACATTTTCCTTGAACATTACCGATAGAAACAAGGCTGCCCAACTCTTTGTACGGAGAAAACCTGCAAAAGTGGATGTGTGGCCCACGGAAGTCTCCTACCATGTTGATTACCGAGAAAAAGGAGGTAAATGGTACTACGGCTATAGTAGTGTATTTATGGAGTTTAAAGTGGACTGGGAAGATAAATGGTTCAATTCGGTGTACAGTATGACGGCTGAAATGGCCATTACCGATTGGGAATTAAATCCTAGTGGCGATAAGCCCCGTTATAGAGAGAGAATCAAAAAATCTATTATCCTGAGTGATGAAGCTTCCGGCTTTTCTGATCCAAACTTTTGGGGCGAATACAATATCATTGAACCTGAAAAGTCCATTGAATCAGCCATAAAGAAAATCCAGAGACAATTGCGCAGGGAGGAAAGAAACAGCGATTAACCTGTGTTTTTAAACTAAATTTTGTGCATTTTTATCTTTGCATTGCCTAATCCAATTTAAATGTCCAAAAGAAGAAGCTTTCTAAAGTCGGCCACGGTTCTTGGTGCGGCAACCCTCTTGCACCAAACAAGTTGGGCCAAAGATTCCATATCCAATCCCGAAAATCCCGAACCCAAAATAAAACCCAAAAAATTGAAATCGGGAGATACCATTGGTTTGGTTGCCCCAGGCTTCGCCGTAAAACCAGAAACGCTCTACCTTGCTCTGGAAACTCTACAAAAAATGGGATTCAAAACCTATCACACCGAGCGTATCAAAGGTAATTATGGTTATTTCAGCAATACTGACGAAGAACGAGCAAAAGATTTAAATGAAATGTTCGCCAACCCAGATGTTGACGCCATACTTTGTGCGAGAGGTGGATATGGGTGTACCCGTATTTTAGATTTGTTGGATTATGAATCCATCAAAAGCAATCCAAAAGCGCTGATTGGATTTAGCGATATAACGGCATTGATAAACACCATCTACAAAAGAACAAGTCTTGTTTGCTTTCATGGTCCTGTGGGCAGCACCATAGACGATGAGTACAGCCAATCCTATTTCAAAAAAGTTTTGATGGAACCGCAAGAAAACCTACCCATCAAAAATGCCATATTGAAAGACCCAAAACAATATCGCAACAGTGAATACTACAGATATACGATTACGCCGGGAGTTGGACAGGGTGAGCTTGTGGGGGGGAGCCTAACATTGGTAACGGCAACAATTGGTACTCCAAATGAAATCGATTTTACAGACAAACTCGTTTTTTTGGAAGATGTTGAAGAAGCCCCTTATAGAATAGACCGAATGCTAACTCAACTTACCGATGTCGATACCTTTTTAAAGGCCAAGGGAATAATCTTTGGAGTCTGCAAAGGCTGTGACCGCAAAAGAACAACAGAAAACTTCACCCTAAGGGAAGTGATTATGGACAGGATAGCTCCATTGGGCATTCCCGCCGTTTATGGCATGAGCTTTGGACACGTACCACAGAATTTCACTCTTCCAATAGGGGTTGAAGCTAGCTTTAATGCATATAAAAAACAGCTGCGTTTATTGGAGGCTGCTGTCTCTTAACACTATTATTTTTTTTTGAACTCGCTAAGTGTTTTGATGATTATGGAAACACAATCCATCAATTGTTCACGGTTCATCACCAAAGGTGGCGCAAATCGGATAATGTTACCATGCGTTGGTTTCGCCAAAAGCCCATTTTCCTTTAACGCCAAACAAATATCCCAGGCGGTAGAACTATCCTCTGTATCGTTGATCACAATCGCGTTGAGTAATCCTTTTCCACGTACTTTAACCACTAAATCAGAGGTAGAAATAAACTTGTTCAATTCCTCACGGAACAATTCTCCCAATTCTTGGGCGTTCTGTGCCAAATGCTCTTCTTTAATTACCTCCAAAGCAGCTGTACTTACCGCTGCAGCTATAGGATTTCCGCCAAAAGTACTTCCGTGGCTACCGGGTGTAATCACCTCCATGATATCATCGTTGGCCAAAACCCCAGATACTGGATAAACACCACCTGAAAGAGCCTTGCCCAGAATAAGAATATCCGGTTTTACATCTTCATGGTCTACCGCCAACATCTTACCGGTTCTCGCTATACCGGTCTGTACTTCATCGGCAATAAAAAGTACATTGTACTTTTCGCAAAGCGTCTTGGCCTCACTTAAATATCCTTCGGATGGAACATAAACGCCCGCTTCCCCTTGAATGGGCTCCACCAAGAAACCTGCAACGTGGGGATTACTTTTCAAGGCACTTTCCAAAGCTGCCAAGTTATCGTACTCAATTTTCACAAAGCCTTCTGTGTAGGGTCCATAATTTTCCCTTGCCACTTCATCATTGGAAAAAGAAATAATCGTAGTTGTTCTACCATGAAAGTTGTTTTCACAAACAATTACTTTGGCTTGGTTCTCAGGGATTCCTTTTTTCTGATATGCCCACCTTCTACAAACTTTTAAAGCAGTCTCTACAGCTTCCGCCCCTGTATTCATGGGCAATAACTTATCAAACCCAAAAGTATCGGTTGCGTATTTTTCATACTTCCCAAGCATATCATTATAAAAAGCCCTCGAAGTCAAGGTCAATGTTTTTGCTTGTTCCACCATGGCCCCAACAATTTTGGGGTGACAATGTCCCTGGTTCACGGCAGAATACGCGGAAAGAAAATCGTAATATTTTTTTCCTTCCACGTCCCATACATAAACACCTTCACCCTTGCTCAAAACCACTGGAAGTGGGTGGTAGTTGTGTGCTCCGTACTTGTTTTCCAAATCTATCGCTTGCTGCGATGTTAAATGCTCTAAAACAGCCATTTCATTAAATGATTAAAATTGATAAAATAACCATTCCTACTGTACCTTTATTCTTTCGAAGTCTCGAAAAAGCAGCGTGGGAGAGAAATCATCCCTTGGAGTAGCCGCAAATTACAAATTATTGATCAAATTATAATTGCGTTAAGCCATTCTCCTAGGTGTTGATTAAAGTTTACATGCAATTTAAGAGGCTGCGTTCTGTGAAATACCAAAAAGAACTTACTTTTGCGGCATGCGTAAAAACAGAAGGAGAAAAACGTTTGAAAACGTAGAAGTAATCGATGCCGGGGCAAAGGGAAAATCTGTGGGCAAAGCACCAGATGGACGAGTAATTTTCTTGACCAATGCCGTGCCCGGCGATGTAGTGGATGTGATGACCACCAAAAAACGAAAAGCTTATTTTGAAGGTGTTGCCACTCACTTCCACACCCTTTCCGATAAAAGAACCGAACCCGTTTGTGAACATTTCGGTGTTTGTGGAGGATGTAAATGGCAACATATGGGCTATGAGCACCAACTTTATTTCAAGCAAAAAGAGGTAGAGAACAACCTAAAGCGCATAGGTAACGTAGAGTTACCAGATATAACACCTATTTTGGGCTCCAAAGAGCAATATTTTTATAGGAACAAAATGGAGTTCTCTTTTTCCGACAGCCGATGGTTGACTCCTGAAGAGATTAACTCTGATATTGAAATTGAGGACCGAAATGCCTTGGGATTCCACATCCCAGGTATGTGGGACAAAATTCTGGACATTAAAAAATGTCATTTGCAGCAAGACCCATCCAACGCGATACGATTGGAAGTTAAAAACTTTGCCAATGTAAACGGTATGCCCTTTTTTAACCCCCGAAAACAGGAAGGTCTTCTAAGAACTTTAATGATTAGAACATCATCCACAGGGGAAATTATGGTACTTATCCAGTTCTTTGAAGATAATGAAGAAAAAAGAGCATTACTGCTAAACCATTTAAAGGAGAAATTCCCGGAGATTACTTCCCTACTCTACGTGATCAATTCCAAAGGAAACGATACGATTTACGATCAAGAAGTAGTTTGCTTTGCGGGTCGCGACCATATTTTCGAAGAAATGGAAGGGCTTCAATTTAAAATCAATGCAAAGTCTTTTTATCAGACCAATTCAGAACAAGCTTACGAACTTTACAAAGTAACAAGGGATTTTGCAGGGCTTACTGGCGACGAACTGGTATACGATTTATACACTGGAACTGGCACCATTGCCCAGTTTGTTTCCAAAAATGCTAAAAAAGTGGTTGGAGTGGAATCAGTACCAGAAGCTATTGAAGACGCCAAAGCCAATACACTTCATAACAGTATTTCAAACGCAGAATTTTTTGTTGGCGATATGAAAAATGTGTTCAACGAAACCTTCATTGAGCAACATGGCCAACCCGATGTAATTATTACCGACCCTCCACGGGATGGTATGCACAAACAAGTAGTTGAGCAACTTCTTCAAGTAGCACCACCAAAAATTGTTTATGTGAGTTGCAATAGCGCGACCCAAGCAAGAGATTTGGCTCTTATGAAAGAAAAATATGAAGTCACCAAGGTTCAACCGGTAGATATGTTTCCTCAAACACACCACGTTGAAAATGTTGTACTTTTGGAAAAACGGGTGTAATTTTTGAATTAAAACTCCATAGGTATAACCAGAATGAAGAAAATAATCCCCATCCTACTTATTGTATCAATGCTTTACTATGTTTCTTCCTGTGAAAAGGATGACATCTGCGTTGATGGTGATACACCTCTTTTGGTCATTGGTTTTTTTGACATCGAAGACACAACAGCAGCAAAGACCGTATCATCCATAAGAATAAGGAACATTGACATTGATAGTATTTTAACCAATAGTTCTTTTGGTGATAGGTCAAACTCTCCTGATTCCCTGCAGGTTCCGCTGAGAAGCACTGCGACCAGTACCATGTACGAGATTATTTCGGATTCGGAAGACGATGAGGACACCGAGCTGGAAATCGGCAATATTGACACCTTGACCATTTCTTACGACCTTGGTGAAGCTTTTGTTTCAAGGGCTTGTGGATTTGTAGTCAATTACAACAACATTACCGTTACCCTGAGTGAAGGTGGAGAGAACTGGATTCGAGATATTAGCGTTGTTCAACAAAATGTAGAAAATACCGATAGCATCCATGTCAAAATATTTCATTAGTATTTTATTTGGGCTGTTGCCCATTTTGGCGCTAGCACAGAGCGAGCCAATAGATCTCTCGCAAAAAGATACCATAGAGTACAAGGAGCAATATGGGCTACGTGTCGGTGCGGACATTAGCAAACTTATACTTTCCTTTGTGGACGAAGATTACACGGGATTGGAGTTAGTGGGAGACTATCGACTTACCCATAAATTGTATTTAGCTGCAGAAATTGGTAATGAAACCAAAAGACAGGATGAAAACCTAAACAACACCATTTTGTACGATTATGAAACCTCAGGAAGCTATATTAAAGCTGGTGTTGATTTAAACACTTATGAAAATTGGTTTGGAATGAACAATGCCATTACTATAGGGGGGCGTTATGCCGTAGCCAGTTTTAGCCAAACATTATTTGATTATAGCCTTTACGAAACGAATCAGTTTTTTAATCCAGAATTTTTACCCGGTGAAAATCCAAATAGAGAGTTTAATGGTCTATCCGCTTCGTGGCTCGAATTTGTTGTAGGAGCAAAGGTGGAACTATTTGCCAACATTTTTGTAGGTATGAGTGCTCGTATGGGCTTTTTGGTAACCAATACGGAAGACGAACAATTCCCAAACCTTTGGATTCCAGGATTCAATAAGGTTACGGACGGAAGTAGTTTTGGGGTGAACTACAACTATTCCATTAGCTACTTTATTCCCCTTTACAAAAAGTCCAAAAAGCAAAAAGAAGAAAACAAACAATAGCATGAAAACCGTACCGATTGATTATATCGAGTTCAAGTCAACAGATCTGGAGAAAACCAAGGTGTTTTATAATGAAGTCTTTGGTTGGACTTTTACCGATTACGGGCCTACCTACACCTCCTTTTCCGAAAGTGGTGTTGCCGGTGGCTTTGAGTTGACCAACGGGCCCATAGTGAATGGAGTCCTCATTGTTTTGTACTACGAAAACCTTGTTGAAATAAGAGAGAAAGTGAAATCTACTGGAGGAACCATCACCAAAGAAATCTTTGAGTTTCCAGGAGGTAAAAGATTTCATTTTACAGACCCTTCGGGCAACGAACTGGCCATTTGGTCGGAATAATAAAAGGAGCCACCGTGGACTCCTTTTGCAAATTTGGTTGAGTTAGTTAGTCGTGTTTCAAACACATAATAAGACAAACCTGGATTTTTTATTGCATATACAACTAATCCTGGTTTTTAGCTTTTTTACTACCCTCGTATATATCGTACTTTACCAATCTTGCTTCTAATTTACCATTAAAGGTCTTTATTCTTTTGGATGTTTTTAAGCCAATGTGCTTTAACGCTTCCAAGTTGGAAGTAATCAACCATGCATCGGTTCCAGGATAAACTTTTTTAAAAGTATCTCCAATTTTACCATAGAAAATTTCCATATCAATAGGCAATCGTTCACCATAAGGCGGATTGAACACCATATGCAGTTTACCTTCAACTGGCTTATCGGCCCTAAAAAAGTCCTTGCGCTCCACGGTAATATAATCCGAAAGGTTGGCATGATCTACGTTCTCTTGTGCTTTTCTTACGGCAGAAGGGGCCTTATCATAACCAATTATTTTATGATGGAACTCCCTTACCTTCTTTAAACTAGCATCTACAATTTTATTATATAATTCGGCATCATAATCGTTCCAGTGCATAAAGGCGTAAGATTCCCTATTGATGTTAGCAGGAATATTACAAGCAATCATGGCCGCCTCGATCAGAAAAGTTCCGCTTCCGCACATGGGGTCAAAGAAATCTGTTTGTCCATCCCATCCACTTTTAAGTAGTAATCCAGCTGCCAACACTTCATTGATGGGTGCAATATTGGTCAAGATACGATACCCTCTTTGGTGCAGCGAATTCCCGGAACTATCCAAGGAAACCGTACAAGTATTTTTATAAATATGAATATTGATTCGGATATCGGGATCTTGCGTCTTTACGTTGGGACGTTCTCTCACTACCTCCCTAAACTTGTCCACAATGGCATCTTTCGCTTTTAAGGAAACAAACATAGTATTATCAAAAACCTCCGTATTGGCAATACTGTCGATAGCGAAAGTTTTCTCTACATCAAAAATATCAGGCCAATCCAAATCATAAATATGCCTGTAAAGGTCCTTTTCATTAAAAACCCTGAATGTTTTGATCGGTTTAAAAACTTTCAATGCGGTCCTCAGACAAAGATTGGCCTTGTACATAAAACCGGTATCTCCTTCAAAAGTTACATTACGAACTCCTTCTTCCACATGACCTGCGCCCAAATTACGTAGCTCTTTTGCCAAAATGGGCTCAAATCCGTAAAGCGTCTTGGCCATCATTTTAAAATTCCCTGCCATACTATCTTAAAAAGTTTACGCAAAAATAGGCTATTTTTGCTCCTTTAATTCCACCTATGGATATTCCTTCCGCTATAATTTATATTATCCCCATTTTGGCTGTTTGGGTCGGTTTTGGATTTGTTTGGTTCACAAAACCAAAAAACAATGACAACATTAAACTCTTGCTGGCTTTTAGTGGAGCATTTTTGTTATCCATGACCTTCTTCGAGCTTTTACCGGATGTTTACGATGGCCATGACCCCAAAACCATTGCCCTATATATTTTGGGAGGTATACTTCTTCAAGTGTTTTTAGAGTTTTTCTCCAAAGGAGCGGAACATGGACACATGCATTTTCATTTAAAAGAAAATCAATTCCCCGCCCTTCTGTTCTTGAGCTTATCCATACACGCTTTGGTAGAGGGAGTTCCCATACATGATAACGATGCCATCCTATACGGAATTATCATCCACAAGATTCCAATAGCCATTATTTTAAGCATCTTTTTGATCAATTCTAAGATGAAACTGAGCACTACACTATTATTTATTGGAGCATTTTCACTGATGACCCCTCTGGGCAGTTACATTTCAACATCTCCTTGGATGGAAAATTATGGACACTTGCTTACAGCATTGGCCATTGGGGTATTCTTTCACATATCCACCATTATTTTGTTTGAAAGTGCACAAGGACATGCCTTTAACCTCAGAAAGTTAGTGGTCATTATTTTAGGAATAGGGATTGCCTATTTGGTGTAGTTATGGTTCCCGAAACCTAAAATTTATGAAAACCAGTACTTTACTGAATTTTCTTACTTTTTCAAGGTAAAAAGCAATGTTTTTTTACCAAAAAGAATTATTTTTCTTTCAACTAAACTAACGCAATGAATTTTTTACGTCCTATTATGCTGCTATTGGCAGCCAGCACCATTTTGTATTCTTGCTCCTCAGATTCTGAAGATCCAGTTCCAGAACCCGATGTAATAGCCCCAAATGTTGATTTTTCCATTCCTGGAAACTCAGGTACTTCAAGTACGGAAACCCCTGTTGTAAGCAACCAAATTGTTGTAGATATTGATGCACAAGATGCTGGTGGAGTGGCAAAAGTAGAAGCCTTTATAAATAATGAGAAAGTAGGCGAAGATACCACAGCACCTTATCAGATAACTATTGACGTATCTAATTATACATCCAAAAACAACCTTGCAGCCAAATTTACGGATTATACCCTTAAAGTGACTGTAACAGATAATTCCGGTAATAAAACCTCTAAAGAAGAGATTATTCATATTGACAACGAATTGCCAGCTATTACAGAAGTTTCACTCGCCGATGGACAAGTTATTGGTGGAGACACCAATGCAGTTACTTTTAACGTAAGTGATAATGAGGGCCTGAATTCTGTAAAAACTTATTTGAACGATACATTATTAGAAGAGATTACAGAGGATATTTATGAAATCAACCTGAACACTTCAGAGTTGTCCGATGGTGAAAACTTCTTAAAAATAGAGGCTACCGATTTGGCAGATAATATTACCACATACAATGTTTCGTTTATTGCAGATAATACTGGGCCTGAGATTATTTCAAACACAGTTGAAGATGGTCAAATTTTGGATGAATCTTTACTCATCTCAACTGGTCTTTCCGACATCCATTCGCAAGTATCATTCATTGATATTGCTCTTGGGGAACAAAACCTATTAACAACGGATGTTGCCTTTCCTGCTGGTACTGAAGGGCTAGTTGATTTTGAATTCTATCCAGAAACAATTGCTACAGGTCAACATGTCCTGAAAATCACAGCTTCAGATGCTTTGGGCAATACTTCTTCATTAGAAGTTACCGTTCAAATTTTGAGACGACTGATTACAATTAATATTCCAACGGGTTTCTATAATCCGGAATCAGCAAGACTTTTTGTTTTTGCCTCAGGTATGGATGGCCAGTTATTGGATGTAGAAAGAATCTATAGTGACACAGAAATGGTCAGGCTTCAAACAACCAATGAGACAGTAGGGGATTTTGAATATATGCTCACCTTTGGTGAATACATCAGCGGTTCTATTGGTAATGCAACTGAATTTACAACCGTTCAAAATATTTCACCCGAAGCTATGCCGGTAATTAACTTGAATACGTATCAAAGGTTTTTAAATCAGTCCAATTCCTATTTAATTCCAACGGAAAACTTTGATTTCAATGATGAACTTAACATAGTGGCTCAAGGATTTGATTATTACGGTAATTTTAATCAAATAGAAAGTGGTTCCACAAGTGATATTTCAATTGTACAGCGGCAGAATGTGAGCAGTATACTTCAATCTAATTCATTCTATCTGGCTCTGTACAACAACACCTTAAATACTTATTCGTATGCGTTATTGGATTCCAATATTCCTGCGGATTTGGTCATTTCTGCAGATATGTTTTCAGCTCAAGGTGTAGAACAACGCTTTTACGATCCTATCATGAATGGTCAAGCATTTGAAAGCTCAACAATAGATATTCGAGGTTATTTGAACCAGGACGATTTCAATAACAATATAAATCACCTTATTCATAACCATGGTTACGGATACATACCCCCCAATGGTATCCCATATTTTATAAATGATACTTTCACCAATTATAAATATACGGTAAGAATAAATGATTATTTCACGGAAAGGACCGGTCAACCTGAAGGTAGTTTTGCACCTGTGGATTGGACAATTGATTATAGCTTCCTTAACAATCAAATTGATATTACAAAGTCCGGTATTGGTCATACGGTTGGTAAAATCTTCATTGATTCTGAAACTCCAGAGGTCATCAATGGGTTAAATGTTTCCTATCGATGGAATTTGGTTTATGATAGCCAAAAAATGGATCAAGTAATACTGCCGCAAATTCCAGAGGAAATACAATCATGGGGTTTCTATACGATTTATGAAAATGATGGATTCAAAGTGCAACAGGTAGAAATTAAAGGGTTTCAAGGAATACCAGATTATAACAGCTATTTAAGTGGCGTGATAAAAGACAATAAATATTCCTTTGTCGTTTCCCCCAACATGGAGTCCAAGTTCAACTCCACTGTACAAGGCTATTATAACCGTGCACCCAATTTTTTATTGGACTAAAAGTTGATAAATCATCAGCCAATGGCTGATAGCACCACCTAACACAAAGAAATGCCATATAAGATGATTATATGGTACTTTTTTTATAGCATAGAATAATATTCCAATGGTATAGAAAGCGCCACCAGCAGCAAGGTATAATAACCCTGTTGAAGACATGTGTTCCAACAAATAAGGTAGATCTATCACAATTAACCATCCCATTACGCCATATAGGACCAAAGAAAACACTTCAAACTTCCCGG
Organism: Flagellimonas lutimaris; assembly: GCF_051494225.1. Lineage (GTDB taxonomy): Bacteria > Bacteroidota > Bacteroidia > Flavobacteriales > Flavobacteriaceae > Flagellimonas > Flagellimonas lutimaris_A. The sequence continues at coordinate 76,508 of NZ_JBNPYE010000015.1, forward strand.
TAAAAAATATCTTAAGAACTGTTCCAAAGAGCGCTATTCCCCATATCAAGTAAAACAGCAACCATCCTTTGGATGGTAACAATACAGATAAACATACCGGGGTATATGTGCCGGCAATCAAATAATAAATACTGATATGATCTAGAATCCTAAGTTTCTTCTTCAGTTTAGGATTTTCCACAGCATGATAAACCGTCGATGCCGTAAACAATACTATTAATGAGGAAGTATAGGCCACAACACTACCTTTCATATACGGTATGCTTTCTAAATCATTTTGAAACAGAAATATGCTACCGAATAGTGCCAACATAATTCCAAACCCATGGGAATAGGCGTTCAGTTTTTCCTCAAGTAAATTGGGGTTGGATTTGGTACTCAATGATATGGATTAAAATATTGTTTTTGTAGACACAAATATACCAAGTAAAAACAAAAAAAGCCCCTCACATATGTGAAGGGCCTCAAAGAAGGCGGCGACCTACTCTCCCACCTGGTGTGGCAGTACCATCGGCGCAAACGGGCTTAACTTCCCTGTTCGGA
>NZ_JBNPYE010000016.1:0-48784 GCF_051494225.1 Flagellimonas lutimaris
TATAACAGAAGAAGAATACACTCCTCTTTGGGATATAAGACTATAGAGGAAATTGAAATAGAATTGTATAATCAAAAAATAGCAGCATGACTCTTATCTAATTGTCCACTTTTTTGTTGCAAGTCCATATAGCTTTCAAATTCTTTGAGTATTCTCTCGTGCTCTGTTTTCGGAACGGTGTTTCTAGGCTCCAAAAAATCCATTCGCTCTTCCTGTATCTGGACGGGTTTCCGTCTTGGTTTCCTTCCATCTTTTACATAGGCCTCATAAAGTATCAACATCATTTCATAGGTCGGCCGGATACTTGTCTTTTCCATGTTCTTTATAATGGCGATGAGCCTATCGAACTTTTTCATCATCTGACGCTCCAACTTTTTGATACTGTCAACAATGATCTTTGTTCCCTCTCCAAAAGGGTCAAGGTTGTTCTCCTTGAAGTATTGTATCATTCCATCCAACACCTCACTATGCGATTTGCCGAACTTTTTGGAATAGCTCCGAAAACGAGTGGCCGTTTCTTTCTTTACCGTGATGTTGGAATAACCCCCTGTCCCTTTCTTTGTTCTGCCATTTGTAGATTGCTTTTCCATAGGTGCGATTTTGTTTTTTCGTCAAATTGCGTCAATTTTTTCGTCAAAAATTTCCAGTGTTTATTGGGCTTCCCAAAGGGTTTACTGTAGATTTCGGAAAAGTCTACTGTAGCCCTAAATTTTGTATAGAATTCTGAAATCCACTCAATTAACTGGTTTTCAACTTGTTGAAGACCCGAAAACAACCGTGATGGCGCAATTTGCGCATCACCCTCTTGCTATTCCTACGTCCCGCAAGCGGGACCGAATGAATACAGCCTTATCATCCTTCGGCTGCTTTTTTGGTCTGCATATGTTCTATCAGATTTTGCATGTCCTCCCCTATCTTATTTTCCAATACTCTGGCATAGATTTGGGTAGTGGTCAATTTGGTATGGCCTAGCATTTTGGAAACGGTTTCTATCGGTACTCCATTGGATAGGGTTACCGTTGTGGCAAAAGTGTGCCTGGCAGTATGGAAAGAAATATTCTTATAGATTCCACAAGCCTTTGTAATCTCCTTTAAATAACTGTTGGTCTTTTGATTGCTCAATACAGGTAACAACTTTCCATGTACCAATCTTTCATTGCAGTTTTTATATTTATCCAAGATTTGTTTTGCTTTGGGAAGTAATGGAACCTTGACCGCTTCATCAGTTTTTTCCCTTTTCGTATGGATCCAAAGGTTCCCATCTATACCGAACCGCATATGATCAATATCCAGTGCCTTTACATCTCCATAGGCCAATCCCGTGTAACATGAAAAAAGAAAGGTGTCCTTGACCCTCTCATACCCCCTTCCTGAAAATGTTGTATCCTCAATGAGCCTGAGTTCTCTTTCGGTCAAAAAAGAGCGTTCACTCTTCTTATAATGCTTTTTATAGTTTACAAACGGGTCTTTGTCCAACCACTCCAACCTCACGGCAAGGTTTACCATTTTCCTTAACCGCTCCAAATGTTTCATTGCCCCATTATTGGTACACTTCTTTCCCTTTTGCAGATCAGGCCCATTTATCAAATAGTTCTCAAAATCAGTAATGAACTTATAGTTTAATCGCTTTAAGTTGATGTCTTGAAGTCTTCGGGTTTGCTCCAAAAACCTTTTGAGATACTTTTCCGTGCCATAATAGTTTTTCATGGTTCCCGGACGAAGCTTGTTCTTTTGTGATTCGTAATGATATTTGATAAGCTCCATAAGGGTCTTGTGCTCTTCATCCTGTCCAAGATAACGGGCTTTGATGGCTTGTGAGGTTATAATCTTGTCCTCACGCAACAACTGTTTATGGGTATCCATGATTTCACCGTAAACCTCATCCAAATAGCTGTTCAACAAACGGGCCTTATGGGTAAGTCCATGGAGTCTGCCCTTATTTTCATCCCATTCATTCACCGAAACATAACGTTTCAAACTTATCTCGGCACGTTTTCCATTGACGGTGATACGGGCATAAATGGTCAATTTTTTAGGGTTATTGGAAATGTCCCTTGTGAAGATTAGAACCTTTAAAGTGTTGGAATTGCGCATAATACATAATTTTTGGGTTTGACAAAACTGGTTTGCAAAACACCCATAAACAGCGTCAAACTGAAGCTAAATTATGCACAAGAAACGTACCGAACCATTCACCGAACTCTACACCTTTTATATGGTTTCAATTGATATCAGATGAATGCATAAAAAACAAAAAGCACTGTCAATCAGTCGATTAACAGTGCTTTAATACCACCTATTTAGTGGTTCGTCGGGGTGGCAGGATTCGAACCTGCGACCTCCTGCTCCCAAAGCAGGCGCGATAACCGGGCTACGCTACACCCCGAGGTGTTTTGGAAAAAGCGGAGAGACTGGGACTCGAACCCAGGCGACAGTTACCCGCCGACAGATTAGCAATCTGCTCCGTTACCACTCCGGCACCTCTCCTATTTAATTTCTTAAGAACGTGCACTCTGAAAATGCGGATGCAAATGTACCCTTTCAGATGAAAGATCGCAACTATTTTTTCATTTTTTTAATGCAACTTTTAGCATCCCCCTGCTATTCAGGATATTCCACCCGTAAATGATAGATATTGGTAAGCTTTTGTTTAAGCACTTTCTTTACCATTTCTATTTCCTTAAGCGTAATATTGGCATTTAAATACTGGTTGGCCTGCATTTGCCCCTTCACAATCTTTTCTACAAACTCATCAATAATGGTAAAAGTTGGATTTTTAAGACTCTTGGAAGCAGCCTCCACAGCATCGGACATCATTAAAATGGCAGTTTCCTTGGAAAAAGGTATTGGCCCTGGATATTTAAAGTTTTCAGTATCTACCCCTGGATCTAGCTCCTGCTGCTTTTTAAAAAAATAATATACCACGGTTGTTCCATGGTGGGTTCTTATAAAATCAATAACGCGATCGGGAATATTATTTTTTCTAGCTATTTCAATCCCATGAATCACATGGTCTATAATAATCTTAGCACTCTCTTTTGGTGGTAGGTCATCATGTGGATTAACACTTGTAATCTGGTTTTCGGTGAAATAGGTCGGGTTTTCCATTTTACCGATATCATGGTAAAGCGCCCCTACCCTGACCAACATAGCATTGGCCCCTATTTCATTAGCTGCCGCTTCAGCAAGGTTGGCAACTTGCAAAGAATGATGAAAGGTTCCTGGTGCCTTGTCCGAAAGTTCTTTTAGTAATTTAGAATTGGTATCGGAAAGCTCCAACAAAGAAACATCCGAGACAAGTCCAAAAATTTTCTCGAACATATAAATCAATGGCTGTGCAAAGAGCGTTAAAAGGCCATTCAAAACGAAAACACCGAACAAAATCCATTCAATATTTTGCAAGTTCCCCTCATGAATGGCATGGAAAGCAAAATAACCAATGATATAAATCAAGGTAATCTGACCTACAGAAATAAATAGATTGGCTCGCTTATACAACTCTGATGCGGTTAGAATGGTAACAATACCTGCGATAATCTGCAAAAAGATGTATTCAAAACTATTGGGCACTACAAATCCAAGAATCAAAACGGTCAATACATGAACAAAGAGTCCTAATCTCGCATCAAAAAAGTTTTTCAACACCAATGGCAAAATACAAAGGGGAACCACATATATATAGCTTTCGTAATGCTTGACCATTAAGGTTGTGGCAAAAACCATCAACAAGATGTTGAAGAAAATAAACGTCACCTTGTTGTTATTTTGGAATATCTCGATTCTATATCGTTTTAAGAACAGGAACAACATAATCAGCACCAATGCTACCAGAATGGTATAGCCCAATAAAATAAAATAGTAATTGTTTCCCATCCAGAGCTCGGACTCGTATTCATCCTTAAGGGAGTTCAATATTTTAAAATCTTCCGACTCCACAATCTCTCCCTTGGCAATAATCAGCTTCCCTTGATCCACCTCTCCCCGAGTAAAAGAAATCTTGGAAAGCTCATCGCTCAATGCACTTTCCGTAAGGGCCTCATCATAAAAAAGATTGGCTTTAAGACTGTTTCGTATAATCCCTTGCAAACGAAATACTCCTTCCCTGTCAATATCCGAAAGTCTGTCCGATACTCCCATTTTCGCCTTTTCCAGACCTACAAAATCACTAGGGGAAACAGGTTGGGCCTCATTGTTTTTTACCACTACAACAGATTCGGATTCAGGAATGTTTTGAAAAATCCCATTGGTATAAGTCCCTTCAATCACATCTTCTGAAAGTTCTCGAAGGTACCGCCGCTCTTGTGAAGAAAAATTAGCAGATTGAAATAGTGTGTTCAGTCCTTCATCAACTTCTGCTTTTACATCTGAAATCAAAGAAGCATTATAAGAGTAATAGTCGGTTTTGTTTGTACGGATAGCAGATTGCTCCTCCTCTATTTCTTCTTGGGTCTTTTGTATGGAGAAATCAATAGGGGCATATAAATTTTCATATTGCCATGGCTTACCTTTCTGAAAGTCGTATTTAAATTTTCCTCCTTTTGGAAAAAAGAATACAATCAAGGCTACCGAAACCACATACAGGAAATACTTGTAGACAAGCGATTGGTGTTTATATACATTATCCAAAGTTTTTCCCATTCCCTAAAACTGTTAGCTTCAAAAATAGAAAATATATATAAGAAGTACGTTGCCCAAGTTCCTTATCGCTTTGCATTTAAATTTAGTATTTTCGCAAGAGTTAAAAATGCACATATGAAAAAAGTAGTAATCGTTTCCGCTGCCAGAACACCAATAGGGAGTTTTATGGGAGCGTTATCCAGTGTTCCTGCACCAAAATTGGGTGCAGTGGCCATTAAAGGGGCTTTGGACAAAATTGGTCTAAAACCCGAACTTGTTGAAGAAGTTTTAATGGGCAATGTGGTACAGGCAGGTACGGGCCAAGCACCAGCTAGGCAGGCCGCAATTTATGCTGGCATACCCAATACAGTACCTTGTACCACGATTAATAAAGTTTGTTCCTCTGGCATGAAAACTATTATGCAAGGAGCACAATCCATTGCCTTGGGCGATAACTCCATTGTTGTGGCCGGGGGTATGGAAAACATGAGTTTAATCCCTCATTATGTTTACATGAGAAAAGGGACCAAATTTGGCCCTTCCTCTCTAGTGGACGGGATGCAGAAAGATGGGCTTGTGGATGTCTATGACCAAAATGCCATGGGAGTTTGTGGCGATGCTTGTGCTGCCGAATATGAATTTAGCAGAGAAGACCAAGACGCTTATGCCATACAATCCTATAAAAGGTCTGCCGAAGCATGGAAGGCCGGTAAATTTGATAATGAAGTAGTTCCCGTCGAAGTACCTCAACGAAAAGGTGAGCCTATCGTTGTAAGTGAAGATGAAGAATACAAAAATGTGATATTGGAAAAAATTCCCGCTCTAAGACCTGCTTTTTCCAAAGATGGAACCGTTACGGCAGCCAACGCATCCACCATTAACGATGGTGCAGCGGCAGTAGTTTTAATGAGTGAAGAAAAAGCCAAGGAACTGGGACTAACCCCTTTGGCTACAATTAAAGGCTATGCTGATGCGGCCCAAGAACCTGAATGGTTTACCACAGCACCCGCAAAGGCTTTGCCCAAGGCATTAGATCGTGCCAGGGTTTCCATAGATGACATTGAATTTTTTGAGGTCAATGAAGCTTTCTCCGTGGTTGGACTGGCCAATATGAAAATTCTTGGACTTAACGATTCGAAGGTAAATGTGAATGGTGGCGCAGTATCCTTAGGGCATCCTTTGGGATGTTCCGGAGCCAGAATCACAATTACATTATTGAATATATTGGAGCAAAACAATGCCAAGCTGGGAGCTGCGGCAATTTGTAATGGTGGCGGTGGAGCTTCGTCCATTATTTTGGAAAGAAATTAGTGATTCAATCTGTACAGTAAATGCAATATGGAATTTGTCCTCTAAGTATTGTTCCGATTAGAACAAATCCGGACGATTGTGCCGAAATGTCATCCCAATTATTATATGGCGAGCATTTTAAGGTTTTGGAGAGCAGAAAAAAATGGAGTAGGATTCGAGCGGCTTACGACAATTTTGAAGGTTGGATACCCAACAACCAGCTAACCTTTATTCCTGAGCAAGTTTATAATGATATTGAGTCAGTAGAACAACAAAAAATATGTTCTGACATAATATCCCATATTTGTACGGATGATGGTATGCTATTACCCATATTAATGGGATCTATGATTAATTCACCTGCCCTATTGAACCATACTTTTGAAGGTAGTATACATTCTGGCAAAAAACCCAAAGACAGTTTGGTGGATACGGCTATCTTGTACTTAAAGGCACCCTTTCTGTCTGGAGGCAAGACGCCATTTGGAATAGATTGTTCCGGTTTCACCCAAATGGTCTATAAAATCAATGGATATAACTTGGCACGGACGGCAGAAGAGCAATCCGCACAAGGGGAAGCTTTGAGCTTTATTGAAGAGAGCGAACCTGGGGATTTGGCTTTTTTTGATGATAACGAAGGTATCATAAACCATGTTGGAATTATTTTACGGGACAACTATATTATCCATGTGAACGGACACGTCAGAATCGACAGGATTGACCATACTGGAATCTTCAATTCCGATGAAAAGCTGTACACCCATCAGCTTAGGGTCATTAAAAAAGTGATATAAAAAAAGCCCCGAACTATCGGGGCTTTTTTTTAAGGGAAAAATAAATTTTTATTCTCCTAAAAGCTTTTTGATTCTCATGAAGTTTTCATTGTCACCCAAAGCTCCATAAATATTTTTCAACTGGGTCAAGATACTTTCGTTATCTGGGTTTGATTGAAGAGCATCTTCCAAAACATTGGCACCTTCTCTAAAAAGGCTATCCTTCTTTTCTTTAAGCTCATCGTATCTGGCGATATCGGCTTTAGAATTACCCAATCCATTCATTTCATCAATAAGACCGTTACCTTCGTTCACATAGGTAGTAGAAAGGTTTAAAAGAGCATTGATGTAGCCTGGGTCGATGGCCAATGCTTTTTTGTAAGCATCCCTTGCATCTTCCAAGTTTCCTTGCTCCATATTTATTACACCAATATTGTAAAGCAAATCAGCATTGTCTGGAGCCATGGCAGAGGCTTGTCCCATCAAATCTTTAAACTTATCCTTATCACCCATTGCATAATACAAGTTGGCTTCGCCTAAAACCAAGTTTACATCATCTGGGTTTTCAGATCTCGCATCAGCATAAGCTTCCACCGCTTTTTCATTATCCCCCATTTGCTGGTAGATCAAAGCAATGTTCTTAACGATTTCCGGTTTTTTAGATGGACTAACCTCTTCCTTTGGATCTTTGTGCGTACCCGCTTTCACATATAGGTCACGCGTAGCTTTATCCATGGTCTCTGTCTCTCCAGACTCAATATTCACTGCAGTGTAAGTAACAGATTCCCCACTGTAGCCCACATCTTTTAACTCTTTGTAATACCTCAATGCTTCTTCATAATCTTGTCCATTTACTGCACTACTTGCTGCATAATATAGATATACCGTATCTTTTGGACTAAGATTATAGCTCATGTACAATTTTTTGGCCGCCTCACTAAATTTCTGATTGTTGTTATCCTCAACTGCAGCGTTGACCAAATCAGCTGTCATTTGTGCCATTTTCTCCTGAGCAACAGAAGAGTACTTAGATTTTCCGCTTGCTTCCTCCACTTCAATTACTTTGTTATAAGCATCCAAAGCAGATTGGAATGCAGATACGTCGCCTTTTTTGGCCAAATCGTAATTTACATTTCCCAAGAGTGCATAATACTCGGCCTGTTCTTTATCCTTGGCCGAGTCAATAGTGGAAGCAGCACTTGTCAAAGCAGCTTTTGCCGCTGCGGCATCACCATCCTTTAGTGCCTTTTCCGCAGCCTTCATCTCATCCTTCTGGGCAAAACCCATAGTGGAAATTCCTATGGCTAGTAGTATTAATATTTTTGTTCTCATGTTAAAAATTGAAATTATTTGGTGTTTATTGATTATTATTTATTCTTTTTCCTCCGTATCATTATCAATAGCCGTGCCATCTTCCCCTTTGACTTCGATATCCAAGATGTCCTCTTCATCTACAGGGTCGTCTTCCTTCATAACTTTGGCAACTGCCGCTATAGAATCATTATCCCTAAGGTTGATCAAGCGAACTCCTTGAGTTGCCCTACCCATTACCCTGAGGTCTTCGACTCCCATTCGGATGGCGATTCCTGACTTGTTGATAATCATCAAATCATCGGTATCGGTAACGTTCTTTATAGCAACCAGGCCACCAGTTTTATCGGTGATTGAAATGGTTTTTACTCCTTTTCCACCCCTATTGGTAATTCTATAGTCCTCAATATTGGAACGTTTTCCATAACCTCTTTCGGACACTACCAAGATATCATCTTCAAAATTATGGACAGACACCATACCTACAACCTCATCTTTGTCATCAGCCAATCTGATACCTCGTACACCAGAGGCATTTCTACCCATCGGCCTTGTTTTGGATTCCTCAAAACGAATGGCTTTTCCAGATTTTAGACCAAGGAAGATTTGACTTGTACCTGTTGTCAATTTGGCTTCCAAGAGTTCATCATCTTCACGAATGGTTATGGCATTGATACCATTTTGACGTGGTCTGGAATACTGTTCCAAAGAAGTCTTCTTAACCGTACCCTTTTTAGTGGCCATAATCACAAAGTGACTGTTCACATACTCTTCATTCTTAAGGTCTTGGGTGCAGATAAAGGCTTTCACCTTGTCATCCTGTTCTATATTGATCAAGTTTTGGATAGCCCTACCTTTGGATGTTCTGCTTCCTTCTGGAATTTCATAAACACGCATCCAGAAACATTTTCCTTTTTGGGTAAAGAACAACATATATTGGTGGTTGGTACCAACGAACAAATGCTCCAAGAAATCCTCATTTCGGGTAGAGGATGCTTTTTGACCAACTCCCCCCCTATTTTGGGTTTTATATTCTGAAAGTGGTGTTCTTTTAATGTAGCCGGCATGTGAAATAGTAATCACAACTTGCTCATCGGGAATCATATCCTCTATGCTCAAATCACCACCCGCATAATTGATTTCAGAACGTCTATCATCTCCATACTTCTCCTGTACTTCAAGAAGTTCATCTTTGATGATCTGCATTCTGCGCTCTTTCTTCTCAAGAATATCCTTATAATCCTCGATGGACTTTAAAAGTTCCGCATGCTCCTCGCGCAATTTATCCTGTTCCAGACCAGTAAGTTGACGCAAGCGCATTTCTACAATGGCCTTGGCCTGAACCTCGGTCAACTTGAAACGTTCAATCAGTTTATTACGTGCCTCCTCAACATTGGAAGAGCCTCTGATGATGGCAATTACCTCATCAATATTATCTGAAGCAACAATAAGTCCCTCCAAGATGTGTGCACGGTCTTCAGCTTTTTTAAGCTCGAATTTGGTTCTACGAACCACAACGTCGTGCCTATGCTCCACAAAATAGTGGATGATTTCCTTTAAGTTCAACAATTCGGGCCTACCATTGACCAATGCAATATTATTGACACTGAAAGAAGATTGAAGGGCCGTGTACTTGTACAACATGTTAAGCACAATGTTTGGAATGGCATCTCGTTTCAAAATATATACGATACGCATTCCGTTTCTATCGGACTCGTCCCTAATGGTGGATATACCTTCTATTTTCTTTTCGTTGACCAAATCGGCGGTCTTTTTGATCATATCCGCCTTATTGACCTGATAAGGGATTTCGGTAACAACAATACTCTCTTTCCCCTGAACTTCTTCAATAGTTGCTTTGGCACGCATTACTACACGTCCACGACCTGTATGGAAAGCTTCCTTTACACCATCATATCCATAAATGATTCCCCCGGTTGGAAAATCCGGAGCTTTAATATGTGTAATGAGCTCATCTATCTCAATATCGTGGTTATCTATGTAGGCAATTATACCATCTACCACTTCAGTCAAATTGTGCGGTGGCATATTGGTGGCCATACCTACAGCAATACCAGAAGCCCCGTTTACCAAAAGGTTTGGAATACGGGTAGGCAATACAGTAGGCTCCTCTAATGTATCATCAAAATTAAGTTGATGATCAACAGTATCCTTATCGATATCGGCCAACATTTCTTCCGCAATCTTGCGCATCTTGGCCTCCGTATATCTCATGGCTGCCGGGCTGTCCCCATCTATGGAACCAAAGTTACCCTGACCGTTTACAAGCATATACCTTAAACTCCACTCTTGTGCCATACGCACCATGGTATCATACACCGAAGAATCACCATGGGGGTGATATTTACCCAAAACCTCCCCTACAATACGGGCAGACTTTTTATGGGAACTTGAAGACCTTACTCCTAAATCGTGCATTCCATAGAGCACTCTTCTATGAACAGGCTTTAAACCATCACGAACATCTGGCAGGGCACGTGACACAATGACCGACATTGAATAATCAATGTAGGCAGATTTCATCTCATCCTCTATATTAATAGGAATTAACTTTTCTCCTTCCGCCATGCTTATTTATTATTGTTTTTTTGTGGTTAAATTATCATGGCAATATACAGAAAATAGCAGCCTTTATAACGCTTTGCGAATACTTTATTAAAAAAATTATCAACATTGCGCGTATTATCAAGAATGTGATAATAAAGCTTTGTTAAATCACCATAAAACCGCAATTATTCCGACATTTACCACTACTTTATCGAATAAGGGTACGGTATTTGACCACCGTAACAATACTTTTATTAATTTTAATTGCTGAAAAAGAAACGTATGGACGATAATTTTTCCCCCCGCGTAAAAGACGTTATAGCATACAGCAAGGAAGAAGCCCTGAGACTGGGCCATGATTTTATTGGCACGGAGCACCTTATGCTAGGTCTTTTAAGAGACGGAAATGGCAAGGCCATAAATATATTGGATGCACTCGATGTTGACTTGGACCACCTGAGAAGAAAGGTGGAAATACTGAGTCCGGCAAATCCTAATACAGGTACAATACAGAAGGACAAAAAGAATCTTCACTTGACCCGACAAGCAGAACGGGCATTGAAGACCACTTTTTTGGAAGCTAAGCTTTTTCAAAGTTCTTCCATTAACACAGCACACTTACTGCTATGTATCCTTAGGAACGAGAATGATCCTACAACCAAGTTGTTGCACAAACTGAAAGTGGATTACGACAATGTCAAGGAACAGTTCAAATCCATGATCACCAGTGACGATGACTACATTGACACACCCCAAGCGGAATCTTTCCCCGGGGACACAGACGATATGGGAGATAGCAAAGAAAGTTCATTCGGCTCAGGAAGTGCTTCACAAAAAGGAAGCAAAAAGTCCAAAACCCCTGTTCTGGACAATTTTGGACGGGACCTTACCCGGTTGGCCGAAGAAAACAAATTGGACCCCGTAGTGGGCAGAGAAAAGGAAATTGAGCGGGTTTCCCAAATATTAAGTAGAAGAAAAAAGAACAACCCGTTGTTGATCGGCGAACCTGGTGTTGGTAAAAGTGCCATCGCCGAAGGTTTGGCATTACGCATCATCAATAAAAAGGTTTCAAGAATTCTTTACAACAAGCGAGTTGTAACCTTGGATTTGGCTTCTTTGGTCGCAGGCACAAAATACCGTGGCCAGTTTGAGGAGCGAATGAAAGCCGTTATGAACGAGCTGGAGAAGAATGATGATATTATCTTGTTCATTGATGAGATACACACCATTGTTGGTGCTGGTGGAGCAACCGGAAGCTTAGATGCTTCCAACATGTTCAAACCTGCATTGGCAAGAGGGGAGATTCAATGTATTGGAGCAACCACGCTAGACGAATACAGACAATACATCGAAAAAGATGGTGCTTTAGAGCGTCGATTCCAAAAGGTGATGGTAGAACCCACTACCGTGGAAGAGACCATCGAAATTTTGATGAACATTAAAGGCAAGTACGAGGAGCACCACAACGTAAACTATACGGATGAGGCTATTTTGGCCTGTGTAAAATTGACCAACCGCTATATGACCGACCGTTTTCTTCCGGACAAGGCCATTGATGCCTTGGATGAAGCCGGCTCCCGTGTTCACATTGTGAACATGGATGTACCAAAACAAATTCTGGAGCTGGAAAACCAGTTGGAAGATGTTCGCGAATTGAAGAATAGCGTAGTCAAAAAACAGAAATACGAAGAAGCGGCCAAACTTAGGGACGACGAAAAGCGACTCGAAAAAGAATTGGCTTCTGCACAAGAACGCTGGGAAGAAGAAAGCAAGCTACACAGAGAGACCGTTACCGAAGATAACGTTGCCGATGTAGTTTCCATGATGAGCGGTATTCCCGTGAATAGAATAGCCCAGACTGAAAGTAATAAATTGGCCGAATTGCCAAATCTTATCAAAGGATTTGTCATCGGTCAGGATGAAGCCGTGTCCAAAGTGGCAAGGGCCATCCAACGTAACCGAGCGGGACTTAAGGATCCAAATAAACCTATAGGTTCGTTCATATTTCTTGGTCAAACAGGTGTTGGTAAAACCCAATTGGCCAAAATATTGGCAAAGGAACTTTTTGATTCCGAAGATGCCCTGATTCGTATTGACATGAGTGAATACATGGAGAAATTCGCCATTTCCCGATTGGTAGGAGCACCTCCAGGATACGTTGGGTACGAAGAAGGTGGACAATTAACGGAGAAAGTGCGCCGGAAGCCATATTCTGTAGTGCTATTGGACGAGGTAGAAAAAGCACACCCCGATGTGTTCAACATGATGTTACAAGTATTGGACGATGGATTCCTTACCGATAGCCTAGGGCGTAAAATCGATTTCAGGAATACCATAATTATTATGACATCCAATATCGGTGCAAGACAATTGAAAGATTTTGGACAAGGCGTAGGTTTTGGTACCGCTGCTAAAAAAGCTCAAGCTGACACTCACCAGAAAAGCGTAATCGAAAACGCCTTGAAAAAGGCTTTCGCACCTGAATTCTTGAACAGGATAGACGATGTTGTAGTATTTAATTCTTTGGAAAGAGAAGATATTCACAAAATCATCGATATAGAACTGAACAAGTTGTATGAAAGAATCATGGAAATTGGTTACCACTTGAATCTTTCAGACAAAGCAAAGGATTACATTGCAGACAAAGGATTTGATAAACAATACGGAGCCAGACCTCTTAAAAGAGCCATTCAAAAATATATTGAGGACGCACTTGCCGAGGAAATTGTAAACTCGAAATTGGAAGAAGGTGACAGTATTTTTATGGACCTGGATGAGAAGAAAGAAGAACTCACCATTAAAATAAAAAAGGCGGAAAAATCACCCGAAGCAGAAAAATAAATTCAAAGAACAATTTAAAAGCTGACCTAAGGTCAGCTTTTTTTATGTCCTAGACTTACCATACAAACGATATTTACGCCTTTAATCTATTATTTTTTCGCACCCTGCCCTTCCCCTTTAATTTTATACGCGAGACACTATAATTACACTTGGGGATGAAAATAACTTCTAAAAAGAAGACCGTAGTGGTACGCGAGTATCAACTGGAAATCGGAACCGTACAGGTTTTTGATAACTACATGGTCGCTTCTTTTGATGAAGGTGCTACAATAACTTTGGAGAGGACCTATCAAATCATTGGAATTTCGGAAATACACTTTAGGGACAAGGATTTTGGTTACATCAGTTTAAGACAAAATTCCTATGCCGTAGATCCTACCGTTTATAACTACCTTAGAGGGATGGACAACCTCAAAGCCTTCGCCATTGTTTCCAAAAAGGAAATAGACATGCACAATTTCAACATTGAAAAAATGTTCTACAAAAAACAAATGGAGTTTTTTATAGAGTTTGACAATGCTTTGGCCTGGGTACAGAAAAAATTAAAATCTAAAAAAGGAAGGAACAGTGCCTAACCATTGGGCTTTTCTTTCTGCTCAATTTCAGGTTGACGAAACAATTCTGAATAAGCATTACCAATATTTTCTACAATCATTGATGCTTTCAATGCCTCATAACCTATTGAGGATACCCCTAAATCACCTGCCAAACCGTGCAGATACACTCCAAAAATTGATGCGTCTAAAGACGAATACCCCTGTGCCATCAGGCCTGTGATCATCCCCGTTAAAACATCTCCGCTGCCCGCTGTGGCCATACCTGGATTACCCGTGGTGTTTACATAACCTTTTCCATTATTTATAGTGATGGTATGAGCTCCCTTGATTACGACCACGAGGTTATGTTTGGTAGCAAAAGCCTTGGCTTTTTCCAACTTTTCAAAATCCGAGGTCCAATATCCAATCAATCGTTCCAATTCTTTTGGGTGAGGGGTCAGGATGGATAGTTCTGGAACATCACTCAACATTTGAGGGTTTTGGGATAAAATATTCAACCCATCTGCATCAATGACCATTGGTTTTGTACATTTCTTCAAAAAAGTGCCAAAGGCCGAAACGGTATCATCATCTAGACCCATGCCCATCCCAATGCCAATAACCGTAGGTTCAAAAGGAATATCTATCTCCGCAATATTCTTTTCTCGAGAACCCGTCAATACCATCACTTCCGGAATTGCAGTTTGCAAGGAGTTGTATCCACATTTTGGAACAAAAGCGCTTACCAAGCCGCTACCAACGCTCAAACAGGCATTACTAGCCAATTGCACGGCACCTATTTTACCGTAACTGCCACCAATGATTACTGCATGACCATAGGTTCCTTTATGCGAAAACTTAAGTCGTGGTCGATACAATGGTAAGACCTCCGGCCGCCCAATCAATTCAAAATCTGTCTCGGTTTTGGCAATAAACTCTTGGTCCAATCCAATATCCAATATTTCCCATTGATTAACATACACCCCCGTTTCGGGTAAAAAGAAAACCAATTTAGGCACCTGGAAGCTTAACACATAACTGGCTCGTATAGCATAGGATGGTTTCCAAGGACTGCTATCCACGGGCAATCCCGAAGGTATATCCACAGATAAGGTAAAAGCCCTTGAATCGTTGATGTGCTCAATCAAATTCCCAACCCAATCATCGGGCGCACGGTTCAATCCAATACCAAAAATAGCGTCTACGATTATGTCATTGGGTGAAATCTCGGGCAAGTCACTTTCTTCGTTGATAAAATCTGGCCAAACCTTGCCATCCTTTAACCGCTTCAAGTTCAACAGAAAATCCTCCGAACGTTTTTCACTATAATTCACCACATACGCCTTAATGGAGTAGTCATGCTCATGCAACTTTCTGGCCAGCACCATTCCATCTCCCCCATTATTTCCGATACCACAGAATAATTTTATATTGACTTGGGTGCCACGCAAACGGGAATGCATCCACTCAAACAGCTGGGTAGCTGCCCTTTCCATAAGTTCCTCGCTCTTTATTTGTTCTTTTTGGATTGTGAATTTGTCAGCTTGATAGATTTGATGTGCAGAAAAAATTTTCATTCAGCAATAAAAATTGATTATTCGTATCGATTTCGCAAAAACAACACCAATGATTTGATGAAGTATTCAAAAGTACTACATTTATCACCTCATTACAGAGCAATGGAGTTAAAACAAACGGATATTATCCTAACCACGATGAAAACGTATTCATCTATCTTCACGATTACTACCACAACCCCTTTGGGGTAATTCTGCTATATATTTTTCCGTCCGTTTTATTCATTTATTTTCAATTTTCACAATAATATTTCATCATGAAAGTCTTAAAATTTGGAGGCACTTCCGTTGCCAATCCAGAAAATATAAATAAGGTCAAATCCATTCTAGCCAATCAAAACAATGAGCAAATAGCTGTTGTTGTATCGGCATTTGGCGGCGTTACAGACCTACTGCTCAACGCTTCCAACCTAGCATCTGAACAAGATGTAGCATATAAAGAAAATATCAAGGAAGTTGAGGACAGGCATATTTCAGCCATTAGGGAACTGATTCCCGTTACATCGCAAAGCGCAGCTCTCAGTAAAGTAAAGAACGAGCTCAACATTCTGGAAACCTTGCTGGAAGGTGCTTTTTTAATTGGTGAACTAACGCCTAAACTTTCCGACAAGATTGTAAGCTATGGTGAATTGTTATCATCATTCATCATCAGCGAATTCCTAAAATCCGAAGGATTGGATGTTGTATTTAAAGACAGCAGGGAACTCATCATCACCGATAACAATTTTGGCAAGGCCAATGTGGATTTTAAAAAGACCAATACCAATTGTGAGACATACTTTTCATCCAACCAACACCAAATAACAATCTTACCAGGATTCGTTGCATCCAGTAAAAGTGGGGACCTTACGACCTTGGGCAGGGGTGGCTCCGACTACACGGCTGCCATTATTGCCGCTGCAGTAAATGCGGATATATTGGAAATCTGGACCGATGTAAGTGGTATGTACACTGCCAATCCAAAGTTGGTGAAGCAGGCAAAATGTGTTTCCAATATCAGCTACCAAGAGGCCATGGAACTTTCCCACTTTGGGGCCAAAGTATTGTACCCGCCAACCATTCAACCCATTTTGGGCAAAGAAATTCCCATTGCCATAAAAAATACGTTCGACCCCGAAAGTCCAGGCACATTGATTGCCAAAAACAACAATGGAAATGGCAAAACAGTTCGTGGTATCAGTCATGTGGGCAATATTAGTTTACTTTCCTTGGAAGGACCCGGAATGATAGGAATTCCAGGGATATCCAAACGCTTTTTTGAAACGCTTTCGGTCAAAAACATCAGTATTGTGTTGATTACCCAAGCATCCTCCGAACACTCTATTTGTGTTGGTATAGCTGATGAAGACGTAGACCTTGCAGCAGAAGCGGTAAATGAAACTTTTGAATATGAGATTTCTACCAAAAAGATAAAACCCGTTATAGTAGAAAAAGACCTTACCATCGTAGCATTGGTAGGTGATAATATGAAAAGCCACCAAGGGTTGAGCGGTAAAATGTTCAGTACCCTCGGGAAAAACAACGTAAATATCAGAGCGATTGCACAAGGAGCTTCCGAGCGAAATATATCTGCGGTCATCAAAAAGGAAGATGTAAAAAAAGCACTCAACTCACTGCACGAAACTTTCTTCGAAGAAAACATCAAACAATTGAACTTGTTCGTCATGGGAGTTGGGAATGTAGGTTCCAAATTCTTGGCACAAATCCGTCAACAGAAAAAATATCTAAAAGAAGAGCTAAAGCTCAATGTAAGGGTCATTGGAATCAGTAATTCCAGGAAAATGGCTTTTGATGAAAGTGGAATTTCATTAAAAGATTGGGAAAATGTTTTAGATCAAGGGGGAGTAGCAGATAAGGAAGCATTTTATGAACGTATAAAATCGTTGAACTATCGTAACAGCATTTTTGTGGACAACACGGCAAGTGCCGAAGTTTCCAATAGCTATGCGGGTTATCTCAAAAACAGTATTTCCGTGGTTACTTGCAATAAAATTGCATCATCTTCGGATTATGAATATTACAAAGAGCTGAAGCACTTGGCCAAGGAATACAATGCGCCATATCTGTTCGAGACCAATGTGGGTGCAGGCTTACCAATTATCGACACCCTAAAGCATTTGATTGCTTCAGGAGACCGAATTAGAAAAATACAGGCCGTATTATCAGGTAGTTTGAATTTTGTCTTCAACACTTTTAATGACACCACTACTTTCCACGATGTGGTGAAACAGGCTCAAGAACAAGGTTATACGGAACCTGACCCGACCATTGATTTGAGTGGGGTCGACGTTATGCGCAAAATTCTCATTTTGGCAAGGGAAAGTGGCTATCAATTGGATATCGATGAAATTGAAAATGAAGCATTTTTACCAAAGGAAAGTTTGGAAACTGATTCCAACGAGGCATTTTTTGAAAGTTTGAAAAAATATGAAGCGGACTTTCAAAAATTATATAAGGATGCTTCCGATGCCGATTGCAAACTTAAATATGTGGCACAGTTCGAAGACGGGAAAGCCAAAGTCGGCTTACAACAAATACCGAAGGGACATGATTTTTATAATTTGGAGGGAAGCGACAACATCGTATTGTTCTTTACCGACCGCTATGTGGACCAACCCTTGATCATAAAAGGTGCTGGAGCTGGTGCCGATGTTACTGCATCGGGTATCTTTGCGGATATTGTTAGAATCGGAAATTTTTAAGGGATGGAAGAGATTAAAGTATTTTGCCCGGCAACCATAGCCAATGTCTCCTGCGGATTTGATGTGCTAGGATTGGCATTGGACTCCGTTGGAGATGAAATGACCATTCGCAAAACTTCTGAAAAAGGTATTCGAATTACTAAAATAATCGGGCAGGACCTTCCACTGGAAACCAAAAACAATGTTGCAGGTGTAGCTGGTTTGGCCTTTTTGGAAAAGAGCAATTACGATGGTGGTTTTGAAATCGAAATTGACAAACGCATAAAACCAGGAAGTGGTATTGGTAGCAGTGCAGCAAGTTCCACAGGTGCAGTTTGGGCCATGAACGAACTGTTGGGGAGACCTTTTTCCAAACTCGAACTGGTTCAATTTGCCATGCAAGGGGAAAAATTAGCTAGTGATGTAGCTCATGCAGACAATGTTGCCCCTGCCATATTTGGCGGGTTCACTTTGGTGCGCAGTTATGACCCGCTAGATATCATTCCAATCCCGACACCTTCGGAATTATTTGCGACAGTGATTCATCCACAAATTGAAATTAAAACTTCGGATTCCCGTAAAATTTTAAAGACCACAATTTCCATGCAACAGGGAATCCAACAATGGGGCAATTTAGGCGGGCTGGTCGCAGGATTATTTCAAAACGATTATGACCTTATTGGTCGTTCGCTGCACGATCATATCGTGGAACCTATCCGCTCTATTTTAATTCCCGCTTTTGATGACATCAAGGCAAATGCCTTAAAGGCAGGAGCGCTCGGAAGTGGAATCTCAGGTTCTGGCCCATCTATTTTCGCTCTGAGCAAAGGAGAAAAAATTGCTCAAAAAGTGGCCGAGTCCATGAAAGAAACCTATCAAAATATTGGGGTGGATTTTGATATTCACATTTCGAAAGTAAATAGTCAAGGCGTAAAGAAAATTGCTTAATTCCATGAAATTCTACAGTCTAAACAATCAAAATATACAGGCCTCATTCAAAGATGCGGTCATTGCGGGTATTGCTCCAGATAAGGGACTTTATTTTCCCGAGGAAATTAACCCACTATCCGACAACTTTTTTAAAAACATAGCGAAATTATCCAATCACGAAATAGCTTTTCAGGCGATTCACCAATTTGTAAGTGATGACATTCCTGATGAAGCTTTGAAAGAAATTATTGCCAACACTTTGGATTTTGATTTTCCCGTGGTGGATATCGAAGATAATGTAGCCACATTGGAACTTTTCCATGGTCCCACCATGGCATTTAAAGATGTAGGTGCACGTTTTATGGCCAACTGCCTCGGTTACTTCTCTCAGGGAGAAAAACAAGATGTGACCGTTCTGGTGGCCACTTCAGGTGATACCGGTGGTGCCGTTGCCAATGGTTTTTTGGGGGTTGATGGTGTGAAAGTTGTGATTCTCTACCCCAGTGGAAAGGTTAGTGAGATTCAAGAAAAACAATTGACCACTTTGGGACAGAATATCGAAGCCATGGAGGTGGACGGTGTTTTTGATGATTGTCAGCGCATGGTGAAAACTGCTTTTCTGGATGCTGAAATTACCGATCATAAAAAACTGACTTCGGCCAACAGTATAAACGTAGCCAGATGGTTGCCCCAGTTATTCTACTTTTTGTTTGCTTACAAACAGGCAAAATCAAAAGGAAAAGAGATTGTGTTCTCCGTACCATCGGGGAATTTTGGGAATATCTGTGCAGGTATGGTGGCTCAAAAATTGGGAATGCCCGTCAAACATTTTGTGGCCTCCACCAATGTAAACGATGTGGTTCCAAAATTCATGAAAAATGGAGTTTATGAACCAATGACATCTATTGCCACTATTTCCAATGCCATGGATGTTGGCGACCCAAGCAATTTTGTCCGAATCCGTCATTTACATCAAGATGATTTGGAAACGCTTCAACAGCACCTTTCCTCCTACGCCTTCTCGGATGAAGCTACCAAAGCCACGATGAAAGAAGTATATTCCAACACTGGATATGTAATGGACCCTCATGGCGCAGTGGGGTATCTTGGCCTAAAGGAATATCAAAAATCCAATCCAGATACCTATGGTATTTTCTTGGAAACGGCACATCCTGTTAAATTTTTGGATGTGGTTGAAGATACTTTGGGATTGAGTCCAGAAATTCCACTGCAAATCATGAAAGTAATGGACAAGGACAAAAAATCCGTTTCCATTGCCACTTATGACGAACTCAAACAATTTTTGTTGAACGATTAATCCAACTTGGGCAGTTGAAAACTGTCCAAGGGACTGGGTTGTTTCATCACTTCTTCGATGGCTTCGGTTGTTCTCGGTGCCATCCCTGAAAGATTGACGGGTCCATTTTCTGTGATTAGGATATCATCCTCGATTCGAACGGCTATGCCCCACCATTTCTCATCACAATTACTGTCTTCTGGAATGTAAATGCCAGGCTCAACAGTAATTACCTGATTGGGTTTAAATGCTTGATAGGTTCCTGCATCGTGCACATCCAATCCCAAATAATGGGAAGTTCCGTGTGGGAAATAAATCCTTGCTTCCTTAGCTTCTTTAATAATGCCCAAATCCATTAATCCTTTGGTAACAACTTCCAAAGCAGCCTTGTGTGGTTCCCGGAAAGATGCCCCTACCACACTTGCGGCAATACCAGCTTCTTGAGCATTGTAAACAATATCGTAAATGGCTTTTTGTTCAGGAGAAAACTTTCCGTTAGCAGGAATGGTTCGTGTTACATCGGCCGTATAGCCGTGGTATTCGGCACCTAAATCCATCAACACCAAATCGTTGCCAACCTTGGTTTTGTTGTTTTCGATATAATGAAGAATACAACCGTTGTGTCCACCTCCCACAATTGATGGGTAGCCTTCATATTCGGCACCATATTTTTTATAGACATATTCGTGCACGCCCTGAATTTCTGTTTCAGACATATTGGGATGCATGGCTTTCATCACCTCAATTTGGCCAACGGCAGAAATTTCAACTGCCCTTTTGAGAAGCTTCATTTCTTCAGGCGACTTATCTTGTCGCAATTCGGCCATTACCTTTGGTAAAATACTGGAATCGAGATTCGTTGAACGCTGAATCACCAACACTTTATTTTTGATTTCATCCCGTATTTCATCATTATTTGCACTTACAAAATCATTTAGAATTTCATCCTCCTGCAATTCTGGATAACGCTCTAAATACCGTTCAATAGTTTCGGTCACTTCATTGCTATTTTCAGCATTTGCCGTTGCTATTCTTTTGTACAAACTATTTCGCGTAGGATTATAATCCGAAGGGTAATTGGCCTTTATCTTAAACGTTTTTATCAAGTCGAACAAATCTGCCTTGCCAGGTTTATCACGATAATCATTCTGAAAATCTACAAAGGAAACATTATCGAACGAGGTAAAATCTAACGGAAAGTTTTCAAATTCACTTCCATTATAAACCCTATTGAAACCTAGTTGTTTTTTCACTCCTTCTACGCCCAATCGTTTTCCAGTCCATTGCTCCGCTCTTGCGTCCCGCTCCTGAACATAAAATATCTCATCAAAATTGTTCCCGGAGGCGTCGGTTTGTTCTTCCGAAAAAATGACCAATACCGCATTGGGTTCTTTATACCCTGTCAAATAAAAAAAATTGGGGTCTTGGTGGTACACGTAATCCACATCGTTTGCACGGTTACGCTCTGCATTGGCAAAAAGAACGACCGCTGTATTAGGAGGCAACTTTTCCCGAACCGCGTCTCTTCGTTCCTTATGAAAATCGGCAGGTAAGTAATCGGTAGGTGTACCCTGTGAATATCCTTCAAAAGCAATAAACAGAATAAACAACAGGCTAAATGTGAATTTTGACATGATTCTATATTTTTTTCAAAATACAAATTTTAGGCAGATTACACATGGTAACATATTTCAGTTTTGTCAAAATCGTTCGAACCTAAAACAAGGGTATCCTTAATTAATTCCATAAATTTGCGAATCTTAAAAATAGACTCAATGAAAAATACTGCACTTACTAAAACGCATGAGGCGTTGGGAGCTAAAATGGTACCTTTTGCGGGCTACAATATGCCTGTTTCTTATGAGGGTGTAAATATTGAACACGAAACCGTACGCAAAGGTGTTGGTGTTTTTGATGTTTCCCACATGGGCGAGTTTTTGATAGAGGGACCAAAGGCTTTGGAACTTATTCAAAAAGTAACCACTAACGATGCTTCTAAATTAACCGTAGGTAAAGCGCAGTATAGTTGTTTACCCAATGAAACTGGTGGAATTGTGGATGACCTTATTGTATATAGGGTGAAGGATGAAACTTATCTGTTGGTGGTAAATGCATCCAACATTGATAAGGATTGGGCACACATTTCCAAATATAACGAGGCCATTGGTGCTGAAATGCGAAATATTTCTGACGATTATTCACTATTGGCCATCCAAGGACCAAAAGCAGTAGAGGCCATGCAATCGATTACTTCGGTAGATTTATCGGCTATCAAATTCTACAACTTTGTTGTGGGTGATTTTGCAGGGGTTGACCATGTAATTATTTCAGCGACGGGCTACACGGGTTCTGGTGGATTTGAGATTTATTGCAAGAATTCCGAAGTACAACAAGTATGGGACAAAGTATTTGAAGCTGGTGCCGATTTCGGCATTAAACCTATTGGTTTGGCTGCGCGTGACACATTACGATTGGAAATGGGCTATTGTCTCTATGGAAATGACATTGATGACACCACCTCTCCTTTTGAAGCTGGGTTGGGATGGATTACCAAATTCACCAAAGAATTTGTAAATAGCGAAGCTCTCACCAAAGAAAAAGAAGAAGGTCCAAAAAGAAAGTTGATCGCATTCCAATTGGAAGAGCGAGGCATCCCAAGATCGGGATATCCTATTTTGGATGCTGATGGCAATGAGATAGGAAAAGTCACTTCAGGAACTATGTCACCGTCCCTTTCCAAAGGAATAGGGCTTGGATATGTGACCACGGAATTTTCCAAAGTTGACACCCCTATTCATATTAAAATTCGAAAGAACAGTGTTTTGGCGACCGTAGTAAAACTTCCATTTTATAAAAACACCTAATTAGCCTTTGGATAAAAAAAAGATATTGATATTAGGAGCGAGTGGATTTGTGGGCAATGCCATATACAAGGAACTCTGCTCCTATTTTGATACTTACGGCACTTATTACTCCAATCGTTCCTTCGCCAACAACAAACAGTTTGTGAGGTATGATATGGAGGAAGATGATATTTTTCAGATTCTGGAACATATAAAACCAGACATTATCATATCATCGCTTCGTGGAAATTTTCCAGCCCAGATACAGGCCCACCACCATTTGATGGAGTATTTGATGAAGACCAAAGCAAAACTGTACTTTATCTCTTCGGCCAATGTTTTTGATGCCTACAGCAAGTTTCCGTCCTACGAACATGACAAAACCTTGTCTTTAAGTGTTTATGGGAGGCTCAAAATAAAAATTGAGAACATGATGATGCGTTTACCAAAAGGTAAAACTGCAATACTACGTGTACCTATGGTGTTTGGTAATGCTTCACCCAGAATCAAAGAAATCAAGGAAAACATTGCGAACAAGGAGCCAATTGAGGTATTCCCGAACCTCATCATTAATGTAACCAATGATGATAGGTTGACGCAACAGATCCATTACCTCATCAATAGGAACAAAACAGGTATCTTTCATTTGGGGAGCAGCGATCTTATCCACCACGAAGAATTCTTCAAAGAGGTCGTTGAACATTTAGGAAACTACCATCCCATCTACAAAAGGGTCTATACCACCAACGAGGACCGTTACTTGGCGGCTTTGCCCAAGGACAATATGCTACCTAAAAATCTTCGCATCAATTGCCAAGAGATTATAGAGCACCATCTGCCTGTATAGTTTTCTTTTCCTTATTTAATTAGTTATCTTCTAAAAAAATGCAGATTTATGAAGAAGTTGAGTACTATTGAAGTTGATAAAGCCTTAAAAAGCCTACCCGGTTGGACCCTAAAAAATGAAATGATTATAAAATCTTTCGCCTTCAAGGATTTTAGTGAGGCATTTTCAATAATGACCCATATTGCCTTTGAATGTGAAAAACAAAACCACCATCCCAACTGGGAAAATGTATATAACAGCCTCACTATTAAACTAAGTACACACGATGCCGATGGAATTACCCAAAAGGATATTGACCTTGCAAAGTCCATTGAGGAAATTGTAGGTTAAAGCATTAAGTATTCAACTTGACAAAGGGGCTTTTTTTGCTAAATTTGTCCGTATCCAGAATTAAAGATTTATATGGGAAGAGCATTCGAATTTAGAAAGGCACGAAAAATGAAACGTTGGGCAGCCATGTCCAAAGCATTTACCAGAATTGGGAAAGATATTGTAATGGCAGTTAAAGAAGGAGGCCCTGACCCCGATGCCAATTCCAAGTTGCGTGCGGTAATTCAGAATGCCAAGTCCGTTAATATGCCCAAGGACAATATTGAGCGTGCCATTAAAAGGGCTTCGGACAAAAATCAAGGCGATTATAAGGAAGTGCTTTTTGAAGGGTATGCACCCCATGGTATCGCCATTTTAATCGAGACGGCCACCGACAATAATACACGTACCGTTGCCAATATCCGCAGTTATTTCAATAAATGTAATGGAAGTCTGGGGACTTCCGGTTCGGTTGAATTTATGTTTGACCATACTTGTAATTTCACCATAAATGCTGATGGCATTGACCCAGAAGAACTGGAATTGGAAATGATTGATTTTGGCGCCGAAGAGGTCTTTGATGATGAAGACGGCATACATATTTATGCACCTTTCGAAAATTTCGGAGCTATTCAAAAAGAATTGGAATCACGCGAGATTGAAATTGTTTCCTCCGGTTTCGACCGCATTCCACAAGTAACCAAAGAACTCAATGAAGAAGAAGCAGCCGATGTGGAGAAACTTCTGGAAAAAATTGAAGAGGACGATGATGTACAGAACGTTTTTCACAGCATGAAAGAGTAACCTTTAGTGTATACAACATTAAAAAGGGTCATGATTCTGTAAATCATGACCCTTTTATTTTTTGAAAGGTTGCAATATTAAATACTCTCAGTCAATTTCAGGATTTTATCTGCCAATGAAGCTATAGCCGTGGAATAACGATTATCCCATTCTTCCAATCTTTCTGTAGAACTCAAAGATATTTCGTATTCAAGTCCAGGAAGAATCCAAGAAGCATAACCGCTAAAAGGGTCGGTTGATGCGTATAAGGATTTGTACCATGAACCAAAGTACATTCCTTTTTCATCTATAAAACTCTTTTCCAAAGCAATGAGTTGCTTATTGATTTCCTTAATTTCCTTTTTCGACATTTTCCCACTGGCCAATGCATTTTGTATTGCCTTGTCCAACCCTTCTGCGTTTACTTCCAAAGTAGCAATGGATTGTTGTACTTTATCAAAACCGGCAAAGTCTTTATCAAATTTTTTGATTTTCTCAACTGCATTCGCAAAATGCCCTTTTAAATCAACGGCATATCTTTTAACATCATAAGGTAAAACCTCGGCATTGGCCATTCTCAAAGCCATTAATCCGGTCCATTGCTCAATAGTACCGCCCATTTTAAATTCAGGGTCCACATAGGTTTCATAAAAATGGAAGCTATCGTAGTTGGTATGGTACAATGTTGGACCACCAGCCCCACCGCTAAGTGAAGGAACCCCTACGTGCATATAAAAACCGATATGATCGGAACCACCTCCTAAGTTTCCGATACTTGGTTCTTCTTTATCTCCTCTCCATTGATCATAAAGTGTTTTATCCGTGTATGGATAATCTACTTTTTTGGCCATTTCGGTCACCAAGTTTTTCAAGGTCGGTGAAGATGAAGCTCCAAAGTTTTTACCTGAAACACCACCATCAAAATTCAAATAAGCAACTGCCTTTGCATCTAGTTCATCTCTCATTTGTTCTACCCATTCCGAAGAACCTATTACACCATGTTCCTCAGCATCCCAATGTGCAATAAGAATTGAACGTTTTGGTCCTTTTCCTTGCTTTACTAGTTCCCCGATGCTTTCGCTTAAAGATAACAACATGGCCGTTCCACTATTGGGGTCTGTGGCACCAAAAGCCCATGCATCGTAATGGCAACCTAAAATAATCCATTCATCAGGATAGGTTGTTCCTTTAAAAGTTCCTACCACATTATTGATTCTTACAAAATCTTTGGGCTGGTCAACTTTTAATCGGACTGTCAACGCTTCGCCTCCTTCCAATCTGTACGTATATGGAAGTCCACCTTGCCATCCTTTTGGGACAACCTTCCCTTTCATTCTTCCAATGATTTCTTTGGCCGATCCATATGGTAATGGCAAAACAGGTATAGTGTGCAGGGAAGTTTCCGATGGATCCAGTCTTTTAACTTTCTTTTTACCATCTAAAGGCAAAGAAGGCTCAAATGGTGTCAAAGGATCACCTTCGTAATCTGTTGTTAAAATAGAACCACGTTGAATGGCACTTTCGTTATAGTTGTAACCTTCTGGATACACCAAGCCTTTCATATAACCACTATCGGCAGGGTCGGTATAAATAATTAATCCAGCAGCACCATATTGTTCGGCAAACTTGGCTTTGAATCCACGGAAATTACGTCCATATCTTGCAATCACGATTTTTCCTTTGATATCAATTCCCATTTCAACCAATTGCTCAAAATCTTCTTTGGTTCCGTAATTGGCATAGACAATGGTCGAAGTAACATCCCCACTGCCAGAATAGGCATTCCATCCCTTTTCCAAAGTTGGATCGGACGAAAATCTGTCCGCTTCCAAAATATCTTCTTGTTGGTTCAAGGGCATCCTGAATGGGGT
This sequence comes from Flagellimonas lutimaris, assembly GCF_051494225.1. Taxonomy (GTDB): domain Bacteria; phylum Bacteroidota; class Bacteroidia; order Flavobacteriales; family Flavobacteriaceae; genus Flagellimonas; species Flagellimonas lutimaris_A. The sequence goes on from NZ_JBNPYE010000016.1 coordinate 27,075, forward strand.
TACCAACTCTACGGAAGAGCTACCACCTGAAGTGGACATATAAATGTCATAGGGATAAAGGTCAACCTTCATTCCTGCCTTTTCCATAACATTTGCCATGTAGTCGGCCACTTTTTCATTGGCTTCAGTTCCAGCAATATGGGGTCTCTCTGTTAAGGTTTTAAGGTGTTCGCGATATTTTGGAAAATCCACTTCGCTTATGAAAGTAGTCTCCAGTTTTTCCTGTTCCGCTTTGGAAGATGACGTATATCCTTTCCAATCCTGAGCGGACACAAATGAGGTGGACAATAACCCTGCTATAGCAAAAAGTCTAAAGCAATTTTTTCTTGAATTTTCAAGCATCATAATTTGAGTAGTTTTAGTTGCCTAAATATAGCGCATATTATACTCAGAATACAGGTAACAGCCTGAAGGAAGCATCGTTTTAAAATAAAAATGAGGTTGACCCAAAAGCAAACCTCATTTTCTAAAAAATTCTCAAGAGATGTTATTCAAATTTGGAAGCGTCCAAATTGAAAAAACGTACTGCGTTATTGAAAAATATATCTCTCTTTTGTTCCTCGGATAAATAATTGGCACTTTCGATGACCCCAATGGAAGTTTCAAGTAATTCAGGCCACATCATTAAATCGGTACCATACAAAATTCGTTTGCCAAACCCTGCTTGGACCAAACGTTTTAGGTAGTCATGGATTTCCTCCAATGGGTACGACCAAATAAATCCGGCCAAATCAACATAAACATATGCATTGGCTCCCATCAGGGCAATCATTTGGTCTACCATAGGATAGCCTGCATGCATTACCCAAATTTTCAATTTAGGATGTCTGGCCAACATATCTTCCAATAAAAAAGGTTGTCCCAAAGAGGCCCTGTATTTAGGTGATGTTAAGTTTGCCATTCCATTTCCTCCAGTTCCCATGTGAATCCCTACAGGAATTCCCAATTCTTCGGCCACACCGAAATATTCATCAAGGGACATATCGCTCGGGGACATTCCTTGGTATTGCGGTGCCACTTCTCCCATTACTTTGTAAAATCCATTGGAAAGGGAATCCCTAAACGCTTCTATGGTCATTTGGTCGGCATTGCTTATTCCCAAAGATGGAATTATATGATCTGGTGCAGCTTTATGCCATCTGTGAATCACTTTAGCATCTCCACTCACCACCATGGTTACGTTCAATTCTTTATTTGCCCTGAGAATAGCTGCGTCCATTTCGGCATCTCTCCTAGCAGGCTGCAAAGGCGAAATACAATCTGTATTTATAAAAGATGGGGGCTCTTGGTTGGGACCACTGCCAGGCATATCCTTTAAAAACCATGGACACATGGGCGAGGCATTTGGATTGCCACCCATCGCATGCACATGCACATCAATAATGGGCAGTCTTTTTTTGGTTTCTTGTGCATTTGCACTAAAAACTAAGCTCAAAAAGAATAAGCTTGAAGGGATTATTTTTTTAATGTAAAGGTTGATTGAAAATCTCATGTTTAGTTTGTTTGTTTGTTAATCATCAATAATCAAGATAATAGATTTACGGACAAAAAAAACCTATACATTCGAATCAAACCATTTTTTAAACATAAGTTGATCATATAACAGGTTTGAATAGTGTGTTTAAATTATCCGAATTATTGAAGGGAATGTAATTTAATCAAAACTATACTCCGGTTTCTTGCCCTTTACCCCTTTATAAAAATCATGGATTTTCTTGAAATCACCTTCACTATTATCCGTAGGGTAAAAGGGTTCACCTATTTTGATTTCCTTTTTTCCGAAATCAAATGCCACCATTACAATGGGAACATGGGCCTTTGTGGCAATATGGTAAAACCCTGTTCTTAATTTGTCCACTTTTTTTCGGGTACCTTCCGGAGCAAGAGCAAACCTGAACACTTTTCTTTCATTGAAAATCTGAACAATGCTATCCACTGTATTGGAATTTTTGGAACGGTCCACGGGAGCACCTCCAGTCCATCTAAAAAACCAACCAAAAGGTGGTTTAAAAAGACTCTTCTTTCCGATGTAATTGATTTCTTGCTTTATTACCTTCCGTATCAAAAGTCCAAGAAAAAAGTCCAACCAATGTGTATGGGGAACCACAATTACCACACATTTATCCAGATTGGGAAAAGAACCGTTGAGTTTCCATCCCAAAATTTTGAAGTAAATAAACTTGGCCAGCCGTTGCATTGAGTTGTGGTTACCTGTTCCTTGCCGAACAAATCTTTAAATTTTTTGATATAAAGCCTGAAGGCGTTCTGGTGTCATAATAGTTTTCCAGTCCTTCCCTAAGGCATTTTCCCAAAGAGGCTCCAAACTCAGTGAAATATTAACCATTACATCAAAATCGTTTTGGGTTAGGTCGGCACAGATGCCCCTGGGCAATTCAATATTATGTTTATCCATCATTTTATTGAAAAGTTCCACTCCTTCTGGATAAAACTCACCTAAATATTGAAAAACCAAGCAATTACCGATTCCATGTCTAACTCCCAAAAGATAAGATAGACCATAGCTCATGGCATGGGCCACTCCTACTTGGGAATAAGCAATACTCATTCCTCCGTGCCAAGATGCCATCATTAGTTTGTCCCTAGACTCTTCGGCCGATATATCCTCTAAAAACACCTCCTTGCAAAGTTCCATGGACTTTTCTCCATAACTCTGGCTAAAGGCATTCAAATAAGTTCCCGTTAACGATTCCACACAATGTATAAAACAGTCCATTCCTGTATAGAACCATTGTTCCTTAGGAACTGTTTTAGTAAAATCAGGATCGAGCAAAACCTGATCAAAAGTGGTGTAGTCCGAATTAATCCCCAGTTTTTTCTCCGGGCCCAGCAATACGGTCGTACGGGAGACCTCTGCTCCGGTTCCGCTAATGGTTGGTATACCGACATGATAAAGTGCCGGTCTGTTCACCAAGTCCCACCCTTGATAATCCTTGGCACCTCCGTTATTGTTCAGTAAAATGGACACGGCCTTGGCCAAATCCAATAGGGTTCCTCCGCCAATACCAATAATACCCGATGGGAGTTCGCTGTATTTTTCTTGTATTTGGGCAACCAATGCGTCTACTTGTGCGGTTTTGGGTTCTTCATCCGCAGAAATGAAAATAACTTCATCATTGAACATCAATGGAACCTTTGCCAAAAATTGTTCGTTTTCAAAGAAATCATCTACCAAAAAAATAAATGGTGCCTCCGAACTTTTTCGTTGAGGCAATAAAATATCGCCCAATTGAGAAAAACATCCCGACCCAAAAATTACCCTGGGTACCATAGGAAAATTTTTGTACAATGTTTTATGGGTTGAGGTTGTTTCCTGTTTTTTCAAATCGCTTTCTGTCTTCATTAATTATCCAAATACTTCAAAATATCCTTGAGACTATTCAATTTAAGGTGGTTGTTCACCATTTCATCTTCTGCAACCATTTCATGCGCCCATGTGGTATGGAACGGCACATGGACCGCCTTTGCTCCAATATTCAAGATAGGCAATACATCCGACTTTAGGGAATTGCCTATCATCAAAAATTCACTGACATCTATATCTAAATGCTCCAGCAAATTGCTGTAATTACTCTCTTTTTTATCGCTCAATACTTCTACATGATGGAAATATTTGCTAAGCCCGGACCTCTCCAGTTTTCGTTCTTGATCTAAAAGGTCTCCCTTGGTAAGTACGATCAATCTATATTTTCCCATCAATTTTGATAGGACTTCTTCTACTCCATCGAGTAATTCCACGGGATGCGATATCATCCTTTTCCCAAGATTCAATATTTCCCCAATGGTATCCTGCGAAATTTTATTGTTCGAAAGGTCCAAAGCAGATTCAATCATGGACAGCATAAAACCTTTGATACCATACCCATAAGTATTTAAGTTGGCCATTTCCATCTTAAACAACTCTTGATCTATCTTGTTTTTGGTTTCGTATCCATCCAATAGCTCGGCAAACTTTTCTTCGGTATCCCTAAAATAGGTCTCGTTGACCCACAGGGTATCATCCGCATCAAAGCCAATTGTTTTTATGTTGGAGAAATCTACTTCCATACCTTTCTAGCGCGTTCCAAATCTTCCGGTGTATCAATTTCAATACCTGTGACATGGGTTTCCACCATTTTTATTTTTTTGCCATACTCCAAAAAACGTATGGCCTCAATTTTTTCTTTGGCCTCCAAGGGCAACATAGGCAATTTTTGAAAATCCGCCAATGCTCGTTTTCTAAATGCATAGACCCCCTTGTGTTTGTAATATATTGCTTCCACTTCCTTGTCCCTTGGATATGGAATTGGTGAACGTGAAAAATAAAGTGCAAAATCTTTATTGTCCACGATAACCTTTACCGTATTGGGATTGGCTATTTCATCCCAATCCGTAATAGGGGTCATTAAAGAAGCTAAATCAATCTCCTTGTTCGTATCATTTTTGAAAACTTGAATTATTTTTTCCAAACTTTCTGAATCAATAAAGGGTTCATCACCCTGAACATTGATTACAATATCAACGTCCATATCCTCCACAGCCTCGGCTATCCTATCGCTCCCACTTTCGTGTGTGTTTTTGCTCATGATTACCTTACCATCTATCTTCTTGATGACTTCAGAAATTACCGGGCTATCAGTAACCACATATACCTCATTAAAAAGCCCAGTGTTTATCGCTGCTTCGTACGTCCTAACTATCACGGGTTTTCCGCTAAGGTCCTGCATCAGTTTGGCAGGAAACCTTGAGGCTTGATAGCGGGCGGGAATCATGGAAATTATTTTCACTTTTAATCTATTGGTTGAATGAATGTTATTTTGCTTTAGGTCTAATTTTTCGGTAAATTCTGAATATGATCAACAATATGATAATGACTAGAATCGCTGCTATTGGGGGCACCAAGATAGATGCCGTACTTACAGCTACAGCTGCACCGGTTTCTACCGTGGACACCAATGGGTTGGCCAATCCACCCGTTGTTCCCGTAGAAGCCAATCTTCCGGCTGCGTTGGCTCCTTTTATAGCCGTTGCCGTTCCTCCACCCGCAATAATGGCCAAAGACCAAGTTACTACTGGGTCCAAATTCGCTGCGGTGGACACCACTACCGCAGTTCCCGCAATTCCCGCCAAGGGAATAGCAAGACTATCCAGTGCATTGTCCACCCAAGGAATAAAGTAGGCGAAAATCTCAACAATTGTTGCAACTCCTAAAGTAATTAGCGCGGTTAAACTTCCTATCCATTGCCAGCTTTCGTTAAGCTCCCAGACCCCTAAATATGCCGCAAAACTAAGGGCAAAAAGAGGAAGGAAAACACGAAAACCAACGGATGCCGCCAATCCGATTCCGAGGAACAAACTTATTATGGTATCTGGTTCAATATTCATGTTGATGTCTAAAATAGGTTTTTCCTAGTCAAGAAAAAAATCATCTTTAAAACCTATTAAATAGAGTTGTCGCTCCGCCCTTGTTACCGCTGTATAAAGCCATCTCAAGTAATCCTTATCCACACCGTTGGGCAAATAGGGCTGTTCCACGAAAACAGTATCCCATTGTCCTCCTTGCGATTTATGACAGGTAATTGCATAGGAGAACTTGACCTGCAAAGCGTTGAAGAACCTATTGTTCTTAACCCCTAAAAATTTTTTGTATTTGGATTTTTCATGCACGTAGTCCTTCATCACTTCTTGGTAGAGCTTGTTTCCATCTTCATATGAAAGTGATGGGGTCTCCGCGGCAATCGTATCTAATAAAAGAACGGTCTCAAATGGTTTTTGGTTGGGATAATCCACCATTTTAACCTTTACCTCCGCAAATTTGAACCCATATAGTTCTTTAATGGCGAAAAGCTCCAAAACTTCAATAATATCCCCATTGGCAATAAAGCCAGCTTCAGAATTGGGTTTCAGCCAGAAGTAGTTGTTTTTGACCACCATCATATAATCACCAACAGCGATTTCGTTATCCAAAAAGAGGATTCGCTCCCTAATGTTCTGATTGTACAGATTCGCCCTTTTGTTGGAACGAACAATTATGGCGGTTTGCTCTTTGCCATTTTGACCGTAAGATGAGTCTATGGCCTCTTGGATTTCGTTGCCATCAATCAACCTAACAATATCTTTATAATTATTAAGCTCAAATCTGAAGTCTTCAAAAAACTCTGATTGTAATTGCTCCCTCAGGTTAGTTGCATTGTGGAGAATACCAGACCCTTCGGATTGCCTCATTACTTCATCCAATTCCAAACACTCAACGTCTTTATCATAATTTAAGGACAAGCGATTTTCATCAAGTGCGGGACTAAGGTCCAATTTAACAGGAGGCAATTGGGCGGTGTCACCAATCAAAATTAATTTACAGTTGTGGCCAGAATGTACATAATACATTAAATCGTCCAGCAATGATCCATTTTCAAATAGTTTGGAGTCGGCCGGTGTATCTGGGATCATGGAAGCCTCGTCAACAATAAAAACAGTATTACGGTGCTTGTTGGGAGCCAAAACAAATTGGATTCCCCCACCGGATTGTTTTTTGGGAAAATAGATTTTTTTGTGAATGGTAAACGCTTTGTTTCCGGAATAAACAGACATAACTTTTGCCGCACGTCCCGTCGGTGCCATTAAAACAGAACTCATTTTAACTTTCCACAAGCTGCTCACCAAGGTGGCAATAAGGGTAGTTTTTCCCGTTCCAGCGAATCCTTTTAAAAGGAACATACCGTCCTTTTTACCCTCTAAAACAAAGTTAGCCAGCTTATTAAGTGCCAAGCCTTGTTTTACGGTAGGTACATGGGGAAATTTTTCAGTTAAAATCTTTAAAAATCCAGGTGCAGTAAAATCATTCATGAGCACTAAATATAGCGCTCTTTTTTAAAGCAAAAAGTTTCGCAATAAAAAAAATATTGTAGATTTGTCTTTAACCACTAAATTAACTTTGAAAGACAGAATCAGATATGTTAAACTTAATTCTTATTGTTGTATTAATATGCCTTGTGACCGTAGGGCTCGTTTTCTTGATCGATAGATTTCTACCTCAAAAAGTAAAGCCTGTTTTAGTAATTCTATTCGGAATTTTGAGCATTTACCTTGGTTTTAAAATATATGACTCTATCAACGCCCCCATTGAGTTCAATAAGGTAAGAAAAGAGAGATTTTCCCATGTCATTGACAAACTTAAGGACATTAGGGATTCCCAGGAAGCTTATAAAACTGTAAACGGAAAATATGCCGGTGATTTTGAAAGCTTGATCAAATTCATCGATACGGGCAGCTATACCATTACTACCCAACGTGACTCTTCTTTCATGAGATATGACAGAGCCTATCAGATTGATATGCAGCAGGACACTATCATTATTGATACTTTGGGGACAGTAAAAGTAAAAGATTCTCTTTTTGGAGCAGATGACCGCTACAAAACTATGATGGATGTTCCTTACGCCCAAAACAACGAAAAGTTTGAAATGAAAGCTGATATTGTTGACAAGAGTGGATACAAAGCTCCTGTTTTCGAAGCCAAGGTTAAGAAAAACGTTGTGCTTTACGATCAGCCTGAAGATTTGGTAGAAAAAGAAAACTCTCACCAAAGTGTTGAAGAAGTAAATGGCACTGAAATAAAGGTTGGTTCCTTGACCGATGTTAGTACAAACGGAAACTGGCCACCTATCTACGATAGGAAAAAGAATAACTAGCTATAGTACACAACGAAACAAATAGCACCTATAGAAAACTGTCCATTCAAGCTGGCTTGAATGGACTTTCTTTTTGTGTACTGGACACCATCTCCAGTAAAATTCTTGCTTTCGAAAGGATAAACTTCAAAACCCAGCTCACCCCTTACTTAATGCTAAAGGAGTTAAAAGAAAAACTCAGCAAGCAAGGTGATATAGGACGAAATTTTTCCGAAGTAATGGTTATCCATAAAAACAATATGTTCGGATTGGTTCCCAAGCCACTTTTTAACAAAGAGGAATTACCGAACTACTTAAAGTTCAATGCCAAAATAATGGCAAACGACCTTATTGCTTATGATGAAATCCCAAATCAGGAAATCATCAACGTTTACATTCCCTACACCAACGTAAACAACTACATTTTTGAGCTTTTTGGAGAGTTTGAATTCAAACATAGCGGTACCGTTCTAATCAACACACTTTTAAATCAAAATAGGGCAACATCGGAACCCATTTGCTATATACAAGTATCTGAGCGTGAAATGGAAATGATGGTAATGTCCGACAAAAAACTGCTCTTCTACAACCAGTTCGAATACGGTAACAAGGAAGATTTTCTGTATTATCTCTTGTTCAGTTTGGAGCAATTACAAATGGATTTGGAAAAAGTTAACCTTAAACTTTTTGGTGCTATCGATGAAGGTGATCCCATTTACGAACTTTGCTACCAATACATTAAAAACGTATCTGTTTTTGTTCCCAGCAACCCATCATTCCCAATGGAACATTTGGAAAATGAACGCATAGATTTTTCCATTTTAAGCTCCCTCTAAATGCGTATTATTTCGGGAAAATATAAGGGCAAAAGACTAACTGCCCCAAAAAAGCTGCCTGTACGCCCCACAACGGATATGGCAAAGGAAGCTTTGTTCAACATTTTAAATAATCGCTTTTATTTTGATGAACTCAAAGTATTGGATTTATTTTCGGGTACAGGAAACATTAGTTTTGAGTTTGCATCCCGGGGTACAGACAAAATAACTGCTGTTGATGGTCATCAAGGATGTGTTCGCTACATCTCCAAAATAGCACAAGAACTGGATTTTTCTATAGCTACCGTTAAGTCCGATGTCTTTATGTTTTTACAGCGAACACCTGAAAAATTCGACCTTATTTTTGCCGACCCGCCGTATGCTTTTGATACGGAACAATTTCTTAAGATTGCTGATTTGGTATTTGAAAAAGAGCTTTTACAGGAAGATGGGCTTTTAATCATTGAACACTCCGAGCAAACCGACCTTTCCGAACATCCTAAGTTTTCGGAACAACGAAAATATGGGGGAAGTATTTTTAGTTTCTTTGAAATAGAATAAAAGCAGGCCATAAGCCGGATTCTGTATACCCTTATCATTTATCTAGACAAATGGTTGCCCAAGTGTTCTAACCGCCTACCCTCCAACTCGAGCGTGCAGCCCTCTACCGATAGCTATCGGGACGTTGGTTTACATGACGTTTCACCGCATAGAGTTTGCCGATTTCACTACAGCCGAACTGTACTTGCTTTCTGTTGCACTGGTCCTCGCCTTGCGGCGGACGGGCGTTACCCGCTATGCCGCACTTTGGTGCCCGGACTTTCCTCTTCAAGTACGGTTGCCCATACTTGCAGCGATAAGGTGGCCTGCTGCGTGCAAAGGTAACCCAATTGTTAATAAAAAAGGGCTTAACTGTGCACTTACAGGTAACTTTGCACGATCCTATTTTTATATTTGTAGTAATTCTATTTTTCCCAGTATTGGAACCTTTTATAGTATCAGCAAGAAAATATAGACCTCAAACGTTCAAAGATGTTGTGGGACAATCATCCATTACCAACACCTTGACGAATGCCATTGAACACAATCATTTGGCGCAAGCCTTGTTGTTCTGTGGTCCAAGAGGTGTGGGGAAAACGACCTGTGCCCGTATTTTGGCCAAAAAAATAAACCAAGATGGTACGGAAAGGGAAGATGAAGATTTTGCTTTCAATATTTTTGAGCTGGATGCCGCTTCCAACAATTCAGTGGATGATATCCGTAGTTTGATAGACCAAGTGCGCATTCCCCCACAAACGGGAAAATACAAGGTATATATTATTGATGAGGTGCATATGCTCTCCCAATCGGCCTTCAATGCATTTTTGAAGACCTTGGAAGAACCGCCCAAGCATGCCATTTTTATTTTGGCAACAACGGAAAAGCACAAAATAATTCCCACCATCCTGTCCCGATGTCAAATTTTTGACTTTAAACGCATCACGGTAAAGGATGCTGCGGAATACCTAAAACATATCGCGGAACAGCAAGGGATAGAAGCGGAGGAAAGTGCGCTACACATTATTGCACAAAAGGCAGATGGTGCTATGCGGGATGCTTTATCCATTTTTGACCGTGTGGTAAGTTTTTCAGGGGAAAAATTGACTCGAAAAGCCGTAACGGAAAACCTCAACGTTCTTGATTACGACATTTACTTTTCCGCAACCGATTTGATTTTGGAGAACAACATTCCCGAACTCCTAGTACTTTTCAACAAAACCTTATCCCTCGGGTTCGATGGTCACCACTTTATTACAGGTTTGGCCTCACACTTTAGGGACTTGATGGTTTGCCAACATCCTGATACTTTAAACCTTTTGGAAGTCGGTGACGATGTGAGGCAACAATATCAAGACCAAGCCAAAAAGGCATCAAAAGAATTTCTTTTAAAGGCCATAGATATGGCCAACGATTGCGATCTAAAATATAAGACCAGCAAAAATCAACGATTGCTTGTTGAACTCACTCTTATGAAATTGGCGTCCATTACTTACGATGGAGAAAAAAAAAACTCTAATTTCATAATCCCTGCCTCTTATTTTGCAGGTAAAATATCAACATCAAACGGCACAATACCTCCTCCAAACAATGGTTCGGTTCCAGTGCCCAAAGTGGAAAAACCAGCACCGGAACAATCTACCTCAAAAGAACCTATAAAAGAAGCTTCTGAACCAGAGAAAGCTAAAGAAGAACTGGTCAGTGAGCCGAGAGAAAGTTATCAGCCCAAAAAAATCAACATTAAGACTTCCGAAAAGCGGGTTTCGGGACTTTCACTTTCTAGCATCAAAGTCAAAAAAGCACATGAGAACACAAAATCCACGAACATTGCTGAAGAGGATTTACCACATGATGCTTTTGAAGAAAAAGACATGCAGCAACATTGGGATGATTTTGTACACCAATTGGAAAAACAAGGAAAAAAAATATTGGCAAGTAACCTTCAGTCTGATGTTCCCAAGCTAAAAAACGAAAATACCATTTGGATAGAGCTCCCCAATGGCACCATGAAAAAGGAGATAGAACGGGAACAGAGTTTAATGCTCGACTATCTAAAGCAAAAACTGAACAACTATTCCATTTCGCTCCACATTACGGTAAATGAAGAGGTAGCCAAAAAATTCGCCTTTACTCCAGAAGAGAAGTATGAAAAATTAAAAGAGAAAAACCCAAATATTGAGCTATTGCGAAAAGAGTTTGATTTGGATTTTTAAACTTACTGCACAATACTTTTATCTTTGCACTCGAAACTTTCAAAATCATATTCATGTTAGGCCTTAAACTTCCAACAGACCCTAGATGGGTGAACATCGTTGAAAAAAATATCGAAGAAATTTTGACGGACCATGCCTATTGCGAACAAAAGGCGGCAAGCACTGCAATTTCCTTGATTATTGGTTTCCCGGAAAAATCGGAATTGGTAAAGGAAATGACCGCCCTTGCCCGCGAAGAAATGGGACACTTTAATATGGTGCACGATAAAATTATTAATCGTGGATGGGTCTTGGGACGCGAACGAAAGGATGAATACGTAATTGAATTAATGAAGTTCTTCCCAAAAGGTGGTAGCAGAGAAACCCATTTGGTGCATAAACTTTTGTATGCCGCACTGATTGAAGCTCGCAGTTGTGAACGTTTTAGATTACTTTCAGAAGAGATAGACGACGAAGAGCTATCCGAATTCTACCGCAATTTAATGGTCAGTGAGGCCAACCACTACACCATGTTCCTAAAGTTTGCCCGTAAATACGGAAAAAAAGAGGAAGTGGATAAAAAATGGGAGGACCTATTGGAGTACGAAGCCCAATTAATGAAAGACTTAGGCAAAAAGGAAACCATGCACGGTTAGGCTTCTTTTTTAAGCCTCCAATTTTCGTTTATAATAATCGTACATTTCAAATTGAGAACGTAGCTCAGTTTCCCCTTTGGCTCGCTTTCTATAGGCATTGTCCTGTTTTGCCGAGAACACTCTAGCCTTGGAATTATCTCTCCAAGAGATATCAAAAGTATCGAGCAATTCTTGCCTGATATCTGGATCGTAAATAGGACAGCCCACCTCTACCCTAAAGTCGAGGTTACGCGTCATCCAATCTGCCGAAGAAATATAAATTTTCATGTCGCCACCATTCCCAAAAATGAACAATCTAGGGTGTTCTAAAAATTTATCCACAACACTGATGGCTTCGATATTCTCGCTCATGCCCTCAACACCGGGAATAAGACAGCATACCCCCCTAACGATCATTTGTATTTTAACTCCCGCCCTACTAGCTTCATAAAGTTTGTCTACCATTTTATACGAAGTAAGGCTGTTCATCTTTATTTTGATGTAGGCCTCCTTCCCTGCCTTTGCATACTCGATTTCTTGGTCAATCAACTTCATAAAAGTTGATTTGGTATAATGCGGAGATACAATTAGATGCCTGTATTTATTGATTTTATAATTGGTTTCGAAAAACCCGAACACTTTGTTCATATCCTTAAGGATACCTTGGTGGGCGGTAAATAAGGTATAGTCCGTATAAATCTTTGCCGTAGACTCGTTAAAATTCCCGGTACTGATAAAACCATACCTCTTGATTCCCTCATCCTCTTCACGTTCCACCAAACAAACCTTACTATGTACTTTTAGCCCAGGAACACCAAAAATCAACTTCACACCTTCATCCTGTAAATGATTGGCATATTCAATATTGTTCTGCTCATCGAACCTAGCTTGCAACTCAATTTGTACGGTCACTTGCTTTCCATTTTTGACCGCATTGACCAAGGCGGATACAATTTGACTATCACTCGCCAATCGATATATCGTAATCTTAATACTTCGTACTTGTGGATCTAGTGCAGCTTCCCGTAAAAACTTGGTCACGTAACTAAAGGTATGGTATGGGGCATAAATCATGTAATCTTTATGGGCAATAATTTCCAACAAACTCCCCTTCATACTTAATCCCTTTACTGGTAAGGGCTCGATTTTATCGTACATAAGATCATGTCTTCCCAAGCTGGGGAAACCCATATAATCCCTTCTATTGTGGTAACGGCCACCAGGAATAACACTATCGGTGTCCATGATATCCATTTTTTCCTTTAGGAATTGAAGGGTATCCTTGTCAATACTTTTATCGTAAACAAAGCGCACGGGATCACTGATTTTTCTATGCTCCACGCTGGAAGAAATCTTCTCAATAAAGCTTTTACTCAAATCATTGTCAATATCTAATTCGGCATCTCGAGTAATTTTGATCATGTGGGCAGAAATGGATTCAAACTCGAACATGGTGAACACACTGTCCAAACAAAAACGAATCAAATCGTCCAACATGATGACAAAATCCTTATCCCCTTCCTTTGGCAATACAACAAATCGATCTATTCCTTTGGGAATTTCAATAAGTGCATATCGGTTGTGTTTGCCCTTCGCAGAACCGTTCTTCATCACAATTTTAACCGCCAAATAAGCCGCCGTATCCTTCAGCAAGGGAAATTCGGTTAGATCATTAAGAATGATGGTCATCAACTCTTGATTTACCTTTTTAAAGAAATAATCCCGAATAAATTCAGCTTGACTTTCATTTACTTCGGTTTCCCTGATGATAAAAATATTTTCTTCGCGCAGTTCTCTATCTATTTCCTTAAAAACTTCAAGACTACGTGACTGCTGATCAATCACAATTTTGGTGATTTCCTCCAAAAGGTCTTTTGCTTTTTCTCCCCCCAACACACTTTTTCCGGTTTTCCCGGCATCTACAATACGTTTTACGGTGGCGTACCTTACCTTGAAAAACTCGTCCAAGTTATTACTGAAAATCCCTAAAAATCGTAATCGGTCAATCAGCGGAACTCTATGGTCCTTACTTTCCTGTAGTACCCTAGCATTAAATTGTAACCAACTGATTTCCCTGTTTATATATTCGTTCTTTGTTTTTACCATCTATTTTTTCAAGTGTTTTGGAAAGACCATTTGTTTTGTGGTACCCCCTGATATTTTGGACCAATCGTCCACACCAAATGTAATGTGTACAAGTCCTGCCGTGGGAACGTTCTCAATATACTGATCTCCCCAAGTATTTGCAAGTGAAGTGAAGGCATAATTGTGCCCAAATATGGCTACAGTGTTTAAATCATTGTCCAATTGTTGTACAAATTGCTGTACACTGTTGCCCGAGAAATCATAGAGCATATTGTTGACCTTGAACTTGGACAGATCAAATTCCAGGTTTCTTACAAAGATCATACTGGTGTGCAAAGCACGGTTGGCAGGGCTGGAATATATAAAATCGATTGAAGGAGCATGCAAACCAAAGGTTTGAGAAACCAAATGGGCATCGTTAATCCCTCTTTGCTTTAAAGGTCTGTCATTGTCGGAAACATCGTAATCCCAAGAGGATTTCCCATGTCGCATCAGTATTAATTGTTTCATCTTATCGGAATTAGGGTGCCAAACGTTCTATTTTCCAATCATAATCTTCTTGAAGGGTATATCGAATTCGATCATGTAATCTATTGGGACGCCCTTGCCAAAATTCCATGGAGATGGGGCGAACCAAATATCCTCCCCAGTAGTCAGGTCGTTGAATTTCTTTGCCATCATATTTTTTCTCAAGCTTGCTTAACTCCTTTTCCAAATATTCACGTGACGGGACTACTTCGCTCTGATCGGACACTATGGCACCGAGTTGGCTTCCTGCGGGTCTGGATTCAAAATATCCATCGGAAAGGTTTTCGGCTATCTTCTCGGCCGTACCTTTTATAATGATTTGTCGTTCCATATTTGGCCAAAAAAAAGATAAACAAACAGATGGGTTTGCTGCAATCGCCTTGCCTTTTTCACTTTGGTAATTGGTATAGAAAATAAAACCCTCAAAAGTAAACTTCTTCATTAAGACCACTCTACTCTTCGGGAAACCATCCAAACCAATGGTCGAAACTGTCATGGCATTGGGTTCATCCACTCCATCGGAAGCTTCCACCTCATAAAACCACTTTTGAAATTGTTCCATTGGATTCTCCTTTACGGCCCCTTCTGTCAATTCACTTTTTTCGTAGGATTTTCTATAGTTGCTCAAGTCTTTTTGCATGACGTGAAGTTCGTCAAAATTAGAATCTCCTCAAAGCAACAGGTTTAGAAAAGTTTTGCTAAAATCCTTTAGTTGCCAAAGTCAAATGTTTTGCCATCATCTGCCAAATCAACATAAGGAAAAATCTCCTTGGCCTCTTCCCTAAAAAGTTCAATGGATTTATAACGCGTTGAATAATGTCCTAAAATAAGAAGTTTCGCATCGGCTTTTTTGGCAATTTGTGCCGCTTGCTTAGAAGTGGAATGCTTTGTTTTCTCGCAAAGGTGGGATTCGGATTCTAAGAAAGTGGATTCGTGGTAGAGTACGCTTACATCTTTTATAATGGGCAAAATAGCCTCGTTATAGACCGTATCACTGCAAAAGGCATAACTTTTGGGCTCGGGTGGATCAAAAGTAAGTTGTTTATTGGGAATTATATTACCGGATTTGTCCACACCATCGTCACCTTTTTTAATATTGTTGAACTGGCTCTTGTCTATGCCATATTTTTTGGCCGCATTAACATTTAATGTCCGCGGAGATTCTTTTTCTTGAAACAAAAATCCATTGGTATACACCCTATGAATCAATGGGACCGTTCGCACGGCGACTTTTTCATCTTCATAAATGAGTTCGGATTCTTTGGATTCCAACTCATGAAATATCAAAGGGTAATTGGTCCAAGAATCTCCAAGCTTTAAAAATAAGGTGATGGCTTGCTTTATCCCTTTTGGACCATAAATATGTAGTTCTTTGTCCCTACCCAACAACCTAAAGGTTGAAATTAGCCCCGGAAGTCCAAAAAAGTGGTCCCCGTGGAGATGTGATATGAATATATGATTGATTCTAGAGAACTTAATCTTGAACTTTCTAAGCTGGACTTGGGTCCCTTCGCCACAATCGATCAAAAAGAGGTGGTTTTTTATATCGAGTACCTGCGAAGTAGGGTTGGTAAATGTTCGTGGCGTAGCGGCATAGCATCCAAGTACAGTCAATTTCATATGCCCAGATCGCGTTCTATTTCCTCCATCTCGATAAGATCCTTGGCTTCCTGTAGGGTAGGCACCACGCTTATTTCTTCTGGAACTTCATCATAATTTAGCTTATCCGTTACCAGAACAAAGGATTGCCCTAAGGCTCTATGGGTATTGGAAATATCCAAGAACTCCAAAATATCACCAATCGTAAGTTTATCAAAAGAAAAGAGATTGACAACTATGTTATCATGCTTTAGTTTTGGGTACGCTTTATTTAGGTTTTCCAAAAATACTCCTAACGTGGTTTTTTCTTGGAAAACAATGGTTGTTGTTCCGTCTTTGTCGAAAATCATCTCTTACTTAATTTTTGATGCCAATAGATAAAGTACGGCCATGCGTACAGCCACTCCATTCTCAACCTGATGTAATATAATGGACTGATCGGAATCGGCCACATCACTGGTAATTTCCACACCTCGATTTATGGGCCCGGGATGCATAATCACAATTTGCTTGTCCAAGCTGTTCAGGAGCTGTTTGTTCACCCCAAATTGTTGTGTGTATTCTCGTGTGGATGGAAAATAACTAATATCCATTCTTTCGTTCTGAACGCGTAGCATATTGGCCACATCGCACCACTCCAATGCTTTTTTCAAATTGGTCTCCACTTCCACACCCAACGATTCAATATGCTTGGGAATCAATGTCCGTGGGCCACAAACTTTCACGTTGGCTCCCTGCAATTTTAAGGCAAATATGTTGGACAGCGCTACCCGTGAGTGCAGGATATCTCCAACAATTACTACATTTTTACCTCCTACATCACCCAACTTCTCTCGTATGGAATAGGAATCCAATAAAGCTTGTGTCGGGTGTTCATGGGCTCCATCGCCTGCATTGACTATTGCCGCTTTTACGTGTTTTGATAAAAATATGCCGGCTCCCGGATTCGGATGGCGCATCACCACCATATCCACTTTCATAGAAAGAATATTGTTTACGGTATCGATGAGGGTCTCCCCTTTTTTAACGGAGGATTGCCCTGCCGAAAAATTGACCACATCGGCTGAAAGTCTTTTCTCGGCCAGTTCAAAAGACAATTTTGTTCGGGTACTGTTTTCAAAAAAGATATTGGCAATGGTGATATCCCTGAGTGTGGGTACCTTTTTAATGGAACGATTGATTACCTCCTTAAAATGATCGGCAGTTTCAAAAATGAGCGATATATCCTTTTTGTTCAGATACTTAATTCCTAACAAGTGATTTACACTTAACTCGCTCATTCCTTTTTATTTGCTTATTAAATATACTTTATCCTCACCATCATTTTCTTCCCACATCACCTTAACTTTTTCATCGTTGATGGCATCTACCTGTCTACCTCTATACGTTGGCTGTATGGGCAAATGTCTGCTAAAACGTCGGTCAATCAGTGTTAAAAGTTCTATACTACTTGGTCTTCCAAAGGATTGAATTGCCGTTAGGGCCGCCCTGATACTTCTTCCGGTATAGAGCACATCATCTATAAACACCACTTTTTTATCCTCCACCAAAAAATTCATTTGTGTGGAATTTGCTTTCAGGATTTCTCCTCGTCCAAAATCGTCCCTAAAAAATGTGATATCCAAGAATCCCAGATCAATATGTTTGATCTTGTATTCCTTTTTGAGAATCTTTACCAACCTCTCCGCTAAAAAACCACCTCGTGGCTGAATACCGATAAGAGCGGTATCCTTAAAATCCAAATGGTTTTCCATTAGCTGACAGGCCAACCGGTGCAGTATGATGTTGATTTCTTTTGAAGTAAGCAGTACTTTTTGACTCATATGCTGTGTGCGACCAACTCGGTGGAATACAAAAGTAAGCAATTCTTTAAAATGTTTGGGACATAAAAAAGCCCCGCTGTTTCCAGCGGGGCTTCGTATCATTGAAAAGTCCGATTACTTTTTCTTGGAATCGGCTTCCATTTTATCCTTCAATGCTTGTAACGCAGAGTTGGCATCTCCAAGGGTCGGAGCAGCTTCATCGGATGATGCAGCTCTTTTCTTGGCGGCAGCTTTCACATTTTTATCTTCTTGTTCTCTAAAGATCGCAGTGTGGCTAGCCACAACTCTTTTGAAATCTTTGTTGAACTCAATGATCTTGAATTCAGCTTCTTCACCTTTTACAAGTTTTTTGCCGTCTTCTTTTTCCATGTGACGTTGTGGAACAAATCCAACGATATCCTCGTTGAAGTTGATTGTAGCTCCTTTGTCAACAACATCTGCAATTGCAGCTTTGTGTAATGTACCCTCAGCAAACTCTTCGGAATACTTGTCCCAAGGGTTCTCTGTGGTTTGTTTGTGTCCAAGGCTCAATTTGCGTCCTTCTACGTCCAATTCCAATACTTCAACCTCCAGTGTGTCACCTACGGCAACAAACTCAGATGGGTGCTTGATTTTCTTGGTCCAAGAAAGGTCAGAGATATAAATCAAACCGTCGATACCTTCTTCCAGCTCTACGAATACTCCAAAGTTGGTAAAGTTTCTAACAATTCCTTTATGTCTTGATCCAACAGGATATTTAGTCGTAATATCAGTCCATGGGTCTGGCGTCAATTGCTTGATACCCAATGACATTTTACGATCTTCCCTATCCAAGGTCAATACAACAGCTTCAACCTCGTCACCAACATTCACAAAGTCTTGTGCTGATCTTAGGTGTGTACTCCACGACATTTCTGAAACGTGGATCAAACCTTCTACACCTTCGGCAACTTCGATAAATGCACCGTAATCTGCGATTACAACAACTTTACCTTTTACTTTGTCACCAACTTTGATCTCATCACCTAGGGCATCCCATGGGTGTTTCTCCAATTGTTTAAGACCTAACTGGATTCTTGACTTGTTATCATCGAAATCAAGGATAACAACGTTCAATTTCTGATCTAGATCTACAACTTCGTTCGGGTGGTTGATTCGGCTCCAAGAAAGGTCGGTAATGTGAACCAATCCATCCACACCTCCAAGGTCGATAAATACCCCGTAAGATGTAATGTTTTTGACCACACCTTCCAATACTTGACCTTTTTCCAACTGGCCGATGATCTCTTTTTTCTGCTCTTCGATATCCGCTTCGATCAAAGCTTTGTGAGATACTACCACGTTTTTGAACTCGTGGTTGATTTTCACTACTTTGAACTCCATCGTTTTACCTACGTACTGATCGTAATCCCGGATAGGTTTCACATCGATCTGAGAACCTGGCAAGAACGCCTCGATTCCGAATACGTCAACGATCATACCACCTTTGGTACGACATTTAACGAATCCTGTAACAATCTCTTCTTTGTCGTGTGCATTGTTGACACGCTCCCACGCCTTGATTGTTCTTGCTTTACGGTGAGACAATACCAACTGACCGGTTTTGTCTTCACGGATATCTATAAGTACCTCAACTTTATCACCAACTTTTAGGTCAGGATTGTAGCGGAACTCATTTAAGGAAATCACACCTTCGGACTTGGCATTGATGTCAATGATCGCCTCACGGTCTGTCATGTGAACCACTTTTCCTTCCACTACTTCCTCATCGGCAGTGTCCACAAAGTTCTCCTCTACAAGTGTTTCAAATTCCTTAAGCTTCGTATCGTCTACACGCTCAATTCCTTCTTCGTACTTGTCCCAATCAAAATTCTCAAGAAATTCCTGTGGATTTTGTTTGGGTTCTGCTTCTTTTACTTCTGGTGCTGTGGCAGTTTCTTCTACCTCAACGTTTTGTTTCTCTTCAGCCATTTTGCTGATTAAAATTTGTATTCCACGTTTTACAAGAGTCAAACAATTACCGTAGAAGTGGTTTTAAATTGATTTTCTAAACTCCCTTTTTCTCTTGCCTCCTTGCTAAAAGGGGTGCAAAAATACAATTAAATTATTGATATACAAAGCCTACAAGCAAGGTTTCAGCAAAAAAAGTATTACAATTATTTAATAGTAAAATAGTGGCATATTAAGTATCTTGAAACTTCTAATTGTTAACTGTAAAAAATATTATTATGAGCGTTAAAGCAAAGTATCAACCTGTATTGGATTTAGGTGAGGAATTGGATGTAAAAAATGGCGATGTAACTGTTGAAGGTGACATTTTAAAGATAAAAGGGATGACCAAAACCCAATATGAGAAAAACCTATTGTGGGACAAAATCAAGGAAATAGGCGGGGAGCATCCTTCGGACATTAAAGCAAATATTACGGTGGAAGATGATTCCGTGTATCACAGGCATACTGTAAAGAGTGGTGAATCTTTGAGCAAGATTGCCAAACATTACTACGGCGACCCGATGAAATACACCAAAATTTTTGATGCGAACACCAATATTTTAAAGGACCCGAACGTGATCCATCCCGATCAGGTGTTGGTGATTCCGAATTTGTAGCATATACCAATGTTTTGTATTTAAAAAGGCGCCCATTGGGTGTCTTTTTTGTTCCAAGAATCATTTTGTCAATTGAAAATAGGACTTTATCAATTGATTAGGGGCATTCATTGATTACTCGTTTTTTTTTACTTGGGAATTACAAGATTTGCACGTTATTGCTTTTTCGTTAGGAACAACAAGCCTTTTTGATATATCCTAACAACAAAACCAAAAGCTGATTAATAAACTGTAATTAACTATCTATTAAAAAATGAAAAAACAATTGTCCTTAGTAATATTAAGTATGATCGCATTTCTACATGTAAATGCACAAGATGGTGGAGACTTCGAATTTGGAATGCATTCCGGGTTAAATTTAGCTAATGTTATCATCTCAGATGGGCTAAGTGATACCAATACCAGGGTATCTTTTAATGCTGGTATATCTGGCGAATATTATTTTTCTGATAGATGGGGTCTGAAAGGAAAGCTTATTTATGATAGCAAAGGATGGGCAGATGGTTTTATTGAAGATGAAGAAAATAATAGTTCCACAACAACAAATTTTAAATTAAACTATTTGTCAATCCCAATTATGGCTAACTGGCATTTTGGTTCCAATAGGAATTGGTATTTGAATTTTGGCCCGTACATGGGGCTTTTAATCAGTGCTAAAGATTCAGAATTGGGAATAGATGTTAAAGAAGTCTTTAAAAGTATCGACCTAGGTCTTGCCCTAGGCATTGGATACAAATTTAAAGTAAGTGAAAATGCTCAATTATTCGTTGAGTTTGACGGTCAATCTGGATTCGTTGACATATTCGAGGAAAATTATTGGAGCTCTGTAAATAACGCAAGAAGTAGTTTGAATTTTGGTGTATTGTTTGGATTATAAAACCATTTATCCTGCATGGTATAGAATCTATTGACACCCCATTCCACCAAACTTAACAATAAATAAGAGACGTCCATTGGGCGTCCTTTTAGTTTTGAAGGTTTTTATCGTCCACTCGAAACCGTTTAGTGTCAATTCAACGAATACATCCGTCAATTCAAAATGGAATTTTAACCAGAAAAAAACTAACTTCACTTATCGGTCGATATAATTCATTTAAAAACGAATCATATCTTTAAACGTTGTGAACAATTCGCCAAGGGCGAACTTTAATCTGCGCAACTTCGTTGCAATGCATCTTAAAGTAAATTGTTCACAACAGAGCGCTAAACCAAATTGCACCTATCGCACTACCCAGAATATCGCC
>NZ_JBNPYE010000017.1:0-23743 GCF_051494225.1 Flagellimonas lutimaris
AGCAACTGCGACGGACCAGATAACGGGCATCGACCTTAGCGGCCTTGGCGACGGCACGATCACCCTTAGCGTGACCCTGACCAACGGGAACGGTACAGGTGGTGCGGTCACGGATACTGCAACAAAGGATACGACTGCACCAGCTGACTATACTGTTTCTATTGATCAATCTTTAATTAACATTACAAATCAAAGCAATGTAAGCTTTACATTTTCTGGTGCTCAGCTTTTATCTACTTATAGTTACACGTTTAGTAGCAATGGTGGAGTGGGTACAATATCCGATAGTGGTTTAATAATAAGTGCTACACAAAATATTAATAATATAGATTTGAGTAGTTTGCCGGATGGAACAATAGCATTAAGTGTTGTATTATCAGATTTATTCGGCCCTGGTAATCCAGCAACAGATACAGCCATTAAAAATACAGCAGTGCCTTCGGGTTATACGGTGAGTTTTGATCAAGACCCCATAAATCAAACCAACGAAAATAATGTAAGTTTTACAATCACTGGGGCGGAGATTGGAGCCGATTATGAATATTCCATCTCAAGTAGTGGGGGCGGGACTCCTGTTACAAGTACAGGGGTAGTTGGTTCTGCATCAGAACAGATCAACACAGACTTAAGTGGCCTTTCTAATGGAACTCTTACTCTTTCCGTAATTCTTTCCAATGTGAATGGAGATGGTGCCCAGGCTACAGATAATGCCACAAAGGAAACTTGTTATGCTGGATCAACAGCACCTGCTTTAAATGGTTCAGTGGTTACTACTTTCTGTGATGCTTTTAATCAAAATTTAAATGATTACATTTTGGATACCCCACCTACTGATACTAATATTAGGTGGAGTATGAGCACAGATCTATCCGATTCGGGAACATATTTGGTATCCAACGTGGTAAATGCCCCCGGAACCTATTATGGTTTTTTCTATGACTCTTTAAATGATTGCTTTAGCGATTATATTACAGTAACCTTGACCCAAAGTTTTACACCAACCACTGGAATTGCTTCCAATTTGGGAACATGCAGCGATGCAGGTAATGGGGATACTTTGGTGGATCTGGATGATAGTTTGAGCGGTGCTGATCCAGGTGCTTGGCAGTTGACAACGGCTCCGGTTGGAGCATCTATATCTATAAATGTCAGCAACATTGTTGATTTTGATGGCCAACCACAGGGAGATTACGTATTTACCTTTACTACTACAGGGGCAACAGGTACATGCGCCAATCAAAGTGTGGATGTTACCGTAACAGTAAATGACTGCTCTGGGCCCTGTGATGCAGGGAACACGGCACCCCAATTTAATGGGGACAATTCCACCATTGAATTCTGCGATATAGTAAATGCAGATTTGAACGATTATCTAACCAGTACCACTGCTCCTGCAGGTACGGTGCTTACATGGAGTACAAGTAATGACCCAACCGTAACAGGAGCACATTTAAATGGAAGTCAAGTGGTGGAACCGGGAACCTATTACGGATTCTTTTACGATGAAGCCAATGATTGCGCTAGTCCCATATTGCCTATTACTTTAGTGCGTAATGTAACACCAACCATTGATAGTACCACGGGGGATGTAAGCTGTGGTTCAGCGATATTGAATCTCACAGCTACCGCATCCGTAACCGATGACAGTAATATTAGTTATACCTGGTACGATGCACCAACAGGAGGAAACATCGTAGGAACCAGCGATACTTTTACGACAAATACTTTAACTGAAACAACATCATTCTATGTTACCGCTTCGGCCAACGGATGTGAAACCGAACGGGTAGAAGTTGTGGCCACAATCAATGATACCCCTAATGCAGGTACCCCAACAAATACCGTTGCCTGCAACATTGAAGGGAATGGTGGTCCCAATATTATAGATTTGGATGATACCCTCACAGGGGCGGATCCCGGAACATGGGCCATCGTCACGGACCCATCCAATGGAACTTTGATTATTGGCTCTGAAAATAATGTGGATTTTGTCGGATTGCCGGCCGGAGACTATGTATTTGAATATACAACCACGGCCGAGGCACCTTGCACCGGTACAACAGTACAGGTAACCATTTCTGTAAGTGATTGTACCGTAGATACCGATGGTGATGGGTTAACCGATGGAGAGGAAACCACTTTGGGCACCAACCCTAACGATCCTGATACCGATGGAGATGGGCTTACCGATGGAGAAGAAGTATTGGTAGAGGATGATCCTGCTACCGAGGCTGTTCCCGAAAATGCAACCGATCCCTTGGATGCATGTGATCCTTTCCTAACTCCTGATTGTAATCCAGCAGATATCGATTTGGCCATTACGAAAGAAGTAGACCAAGAAGAGGTTATTTTGAATTCCGAGGTTACTTTTACGATAACTTTGGAAAATACGACCATGGATAGGGTGTTGGATATTGTTGTAAGCGATGTTTTGGGCAGTGGATTTAATCATATCTCCAATACACCTTCCAAGGGGAGTTATGATGAGATTACAGGGGAGTGGACCATTGATGAGCTTGATGCTGAAGAAATCGTTACATTGGAAATTAGGGTTACCGTCATCGAATCCGGAACTTTGGATAATACGGCAAGCCTATTATCTTCATTCCCGAATGATGGGATTGTCGATAATAATGCTTCAACAGCAAGTGTTGTGGTGAATCGAAGTCAATGCGAAGACCCAGGAACCATTTGTAACATATTTTCACCCAATAGCGACGGACGAAATGATACGTTGATCTTGGTGGGGCACCAATTATATCCCGATAATTCATTCGAAGTATTCGACCGCTACGGAAACAGTGTTTTCCAAATGGATGGGTATGACAGTACGTGGGATGGAACTGGTAAAAATGGAGATTTGCCAAAGGGTACCTATTTTTATATCCTAGATCTTAATGGTGATGGAGCGGACGTAGTAAAAGGATGGATACAAATTGTAAGGAACAACTAAAATGCCAGATAAAACAGGTTTTTCAACATACAGAAGTGTTCTATTGGTGCTTTTATTGGCCGTGGGCTTTACCTATGCCCAAAAAGAACCTCAATATACACAGTACATGTACAATATTGGAAGTTTTAACCCTGCTTATGTGGGAACGGTGGAGAGCCCCGAGATCATCGGATTGTACCGTGCCCAATGGGTAGATATTCCAGGTGCGCCTACCACCATTAGAGCCGGTGCCAATATTCCTTTCAGCAACGAAAAAATGGGATTGGGAATCAACATTGTGAACGATGAATTGGGTCCTTCCACACAGACTTATTTCGATATTGCCTATTCCTATCAAATTCAACTGTCAGACGATACCAAACTATCCTTTGGTTTAAATGCTGGAGGTTCTTCTTTGAATATTGATTATTCAAAAGGGACATTCGTAGATCCTGCGGATCAATCTATTTTGGGAGGGAAGTACAACAGTTTTTATCCGACTATTGGGGCCGGTTTGTTCATGTATCATGAAACGGATTGGTATTTGGGAGCTTCCGTTCCCAATTTTTTGACCGATGAGTTATATAATGACGAAGTGGCGACTATTGTAGAGGATAATATGCAGCTCAATGTTATTGGAGGGTATGTGTTTGAATTGAGCGAACGAACCAAATTTAAACCTGCCTTTTTAATGAATTATCTCCAAGGTTCTCCTGTAACGGTAAACCTATCGGCCAATTTCCAGTTTATCGATGCACTGACCATCGGGGTCTCTTATCGGTTTGATAATGCTGTGAGCGGATTGGCAGGATTTCAGATATCCAATGGGATGTTTATAGGGTACTCTTACGATTATAACACCAATGGTCTGGGCGAGTATAGTGGCGGCTCCCATGAAGCTATTTTGAAGTTTTACATTGGAAGAGGCGGTTTTGGTTCCGGCAATAGCAAATCAAAGAACAAGAAATCAAAAAATAAAGGAAAACAGATTGATTCCCCAAGATTTTTCTAACATGAACCAAGCGAAAAAAATACAGATAACTATATGGGCATCCTTGCTGAGCGTGGTTTTCTGCTTTGCCCAAAAGAAACAAACCGAAGGGGATGTTTTCTTTTTTCAGTACGAATACCAAAAAGCGGTTCAGGCATACGAAAAGCAGCTGTTCGAAGGAACTTTGACCAAGCAACAGTTCTTGAACCTGGCCGATGCCTATTTCGAAACCAATAATTTTGAAAAGGCCTCCGAAGCATACTTAAAGATTTATGATCAGGATACGTTGATGGATGGTCATCATTACAATAAAATGTTGCAGAGTCTTTCCAAGTCGCCCAATGCGGAAGCAAAAGAAGACTTTTTGACCACTATTACCTCAAGTTTTCCAAAAGAAGTAAAGGAGAATATCGAGTTCAACAATCAGTTGTTGCAGGAAGATTCTAAAGGAGGCCAATTGGATTACGAAATTTTCAACTTGGAGGGCAATAGTCCCCAAACGGATTTTGCCCCAAGTTTCTATAATGGTAAGCTTTTGTTTTCCAGTGGTCGTCAAGTAAACAAAAAATTAAGGTACGAACCCGGTAATGAGGGGTATTTCAATATTTATGAATCGGAGATCCAACCTTCCGGACAAATTATGTCCCTGCATACTTTTGAAGCATTGCAAGACACCGATTACCATAAGGCCACACCTTCATTCTCTTCAGTTTTGAACAGTGTATTCTATGTTGTTTCCAATACCCAGAATGGAGAACTTTCTTTCGATTCCAATGGGAAAAATGCATTGTCCATTGCAAAGCAAACCATAGGTGGGTCTTACCAGTTGTTGTTAAAAGATTTGAGCACCTCTTTCTATTATCCTTTTTATGATGATGCCAATGGGAAACTATATTTTTCAGCCGATTTTGAGGATGGCTACGGGGGAACCGATATTTACTTTGTGTACACCAACAATGGACAGGTAATGTCCGCACCGATCAATCTGGGTCCAAGAATCAATACATCTGGTAACGAGATTGCTCCCTTTATTTTTGAGAACAGTTTTTACTTTGCTTCCGATGTGTTCTACGGTCTTGGGGGCATGGATATTTATAAATCCAATATGGAAGGTGAGGATTTTGGTATTCCCATTAATCTGGGTGAACAGATAAACACCGAATTTGATGATTTTGGATTGATTATTCGAAACGAAGGCGATGGTTTGTTGGGATATTTTGCATCTAACCGTCCAGGAGGTAAGGGAAAAGATGATATCTATGGTTTTAAGGTAGATGAAAAACCCGGTCTTAAAACATTGACGTTTAAGGGTGAGGTCGTGAATGCCCATCGTACCTCTAATGTGGTTCCAAACACCGTTGTTAGCCTATGGGATATGGACGGTAATATGTTGGCACAGACAACTTCTGATGAAGATGGCCAATATAGATTGGAAATCCCTTACGAAACTGAGGTGTTGATCGAAGCAACAAAAGAAAGGTATTCAAGATACATTAAGCGCTTCAAACAAGAAGAATTGGATGCATTGCAAAACAACTCTTTTGATATAGGAATTTCGTTGTACGATGATTTGGTGGAAGAGCGCGAAGGCCAAAAAGTGGTAAAAATGGATAAGTTCTATTTTGGCACGAACTCAATACAGTTAACGGATGAAATCAAGGAAGAACTGAATAAGGTGGTCGATTTTGTGAAAGCATTTCCTCAAGCTCAACTTCGAATAGAGACCTATACCGATAGTAGGGGAGGTAGCAGTACCAATTTTAGACTAACTCAAGGGCGTTCGGATGTAATTAAAAAGTATTTGATTGAAAGTGGTGTACCTGCAAGGAATATCCTGTACTCTATTGGTTATGGGGAAGATAAAATATTGAACAACTGTACCAATGGTGTATTCTGCTTGGAATCATTGCACAAACAAAACCAACGTTCCTTGGTGGTGGTGCTTAACGATAATGTACTCTATGATTAAGCTAAACCAAAAGCATCCAGCAATAATACAAGGCAAATAACGATAGAAAAATCATTCCTGAATAGGTAAGAACCCTTAGTCCTATTTTAGGTTGATGTTCCTTTGGAACATCTTTTCCCGTAACTGTTTTAAGGTTCATCCAACCTAAAAGTGGTGCAAAAACGAAAGAAACAAAAGTGGCCAGTCCGACCAGGTCTCCCATGTTGGCACTAAAAAGGCTGATGACGATAAAATTTATCCAAGCCATAAGAATGACCATCAAGGCAAAGGCATGTTTTCTATTGTAGATATTCTTTTTTGGATAAAGCTTCTGGAGTACATCCAAACTTACCCTAGAGATGGCATCATGTGCCGTCATACACGTACTGAACATGGTTGCAAATGCAGCAACGGCAATAAAAAAATAGGCCCAACTCCCAATGTGGGTGGTGAACAGGTTGACCAACTGGTCGGCAAAAACCACAGCGTTGCCACTAAGTTCGGTTCCGGTACCGTATAAGGTCATCCAGCCGATAACCATAAAAAACAAAGCCAAAACTGCCGTTAAAATATAGCCTACATTGAATTCTTGAAGCGCAAGTTTAAGCGAAGGTTTGTTCTTCATGGTCTTTAGATTTTCCATACCCCAAAGGCTTACCCAGCCCGATGCTTCCACTGCTGTGGGCATCCAACCGACAAGACCGATCAAGAATAAAATGCCTACTTCGTTAAAAATTTCTGGACGTTCATACGATGCACTGTTGGGAACGGGACCTTTTTGAAGCACCATAACCGTAGTAACCAACAAGGCAACAAATAGAATGGTAATGACTGCCTTTAAGGAGTTTTCTAGGAATCTATATTTGCCAACTATCAAGATCAAACTTATAAAAACAAATAACCCTAAGGATATGGTTCCGGCTCCAACCGTGGTAACGTCAAAAAGGTTAATGAACAAACCAGCAGTTACCACATAAAGTGCCGCCAAAATAGTAAAGGTGGAAATTAGGGTCACAAAAGCGTAAATGTATAAATAGGTCTTGCCCAAGTTGGTATATCCCTCGATCAGACTTTTTTCGGTAACCGTAGTGTACCGAATACCAAATTCAAAAAAAGGATATTTGAACAGATTGGCCAAGAGAATGGGGATTACCATAATCCACCCATATTGGGCACCAGCTTTGGTAGAGAGTACTAAATGCGAGGTGCCAATGGCCATACTGGCAAACAATAGGCCGGGGCCGAGTGCTTTCAACAGTGCCTTCATGCAGCTTGTTTGTTAATTTTACGGCAGGAAGATATGTTTTTTTGTTGAAAGTTTTCAACCCCCATTTTAAAGGGTTGCCCGTATTGATCAAAGTTGGTGTATAGAATTGTCAGTTCGAGTTTTTCCTTTAGGAAAAGTATCGAGAACAAGTTTTTGCAGATAGATACCTATTCTCGATACTTATTTTTTACTATTCAAATTATTCTTTCTCTAAAAGTGATTTCTGGAACAGTTTGAAAATACGGGTATATTCGTCCGTCCAACTGCTAGGTTCCACAAAACCATGTCGCTCCACGGGGTAGACCGCCATTTCCCAATTTTCTTTACCGAGTTCGATCAAACGTTGGGAAAGTCGAACCATATCCTGAAAATGCACATTGTCGTCCACCATACCATGCAAAATCAAAAGGTCGCCTTGTAATCCATCCGCAAAATAGATGGGCGAACTACGTTTGTAGGCCAAACTATCGGTCGCAGGAGTATTTAAAATCCGGGCTGTATAGCCATGGTTGTATGCGGCCCAGTCACCAACGGAACGTATCGCCCCACCAGCGCTAAAAGTATCAGGAGCATTGAACATCCCCATCAAAGTAATAAATCCGCCGTAGGAACCTCCGTAAATACCAATTTTATCTGCATCAATGCCATATTCATCCATCAACATTTTAGCACCATCCACTTGGTCGGACAAATCCTTGCCGCCCATGTGTCGGTAAATTCCAGTGCGCCAATCCCGACCATAACCAGCACTTCCACGATAATCAATATCGAGTACGGTATAGCCATTGTCCACCAAAAGGTTGTGGAACATGTATTCCCTAAAATAAGAGCTCCACCACTTGTGGGCATTTTGCAAGTAACCAGCACCGTGCACAAAAATTACGGCCGCTTTGTTTTTTACTGAAGATTCGGGTTGATACAGTCTTGCGTGAACTTCTGCGCCATCGGATGCCTTGAACGTAATGATTTCTGGATCCTTCCAATCATACGCATTAAAGTCATCACTGTTCGACTTTGTAATTTGTTCCGCTTGCGTATTTCCACCTGTTTCAACGGGGTTATCTTTAACAAATAACTCCGTTGGCTTATTGGAGTAGGAATAGAGAATGGCCATTTTCTCTTCATTGGGTGATAGTACCACATCATTTCTACCAATCATATTGGTCAATTTTTCCCATTTGCCACCTTTTAGTGACATAGCGTAGAATTGACGATCGCCCGGATGCGTTTTATTGGAAGTAAAATACCATCTGCTTTTGTCTTTTGATAACGAAGCGCCATAAATTTCAAACTCTCCAGAGGTAAGGGCCTTTGCCTTTTTGCTTTTAAGGTTCATGGTATACAAATGGGAATAGCCTGTTTTTTCGGACATAAACCATACACTTTTATCATCGGGCATCCATCCCAAAGAACCTCCGCCCCATCTGCCGATACCGGGACCTCCGATCCAAGCTTCATCATGCTGGCGGTCCAATTGCTCTACAGTACCAGTTTTGGGGTCCAACAATACAATCCATCGGTCCTTGTAATCGTTGGCTTGAATATCCAAAATGCCCTTTGAGCCATCGGTGTTCCAAGTTGGGCCATTGATAAAACCGATACGGTCTTCGTTTTCATAGGTTTTGTTCGGATAGTCTTTGGTGTATTCGGGAACATAATCCAACGCTTCCAAATTGTCCAAAACCACTGGATAGCTTTTACGGTTTTCGATATCGTACACAAACATTTCATATTGTGTGGGTTCATCACCTACTTTGGATCGGGTATTTTGGTCCTCGGTATACCCAGATTCCGTTACATAATGAGGTACAATGGTTCCTTTGGATTCTGGACGTTCCATCAAAACATAGGTAATGTAGGAGCCCGACGGGTCCATTTGAAGACTTATAACTCGTTTTCCTTTGGTTTCAATTTCCAAAGGCTCCAGAGCTTCTAACTTTTTACAGATCCCTTCCCCAGTATCTCTTTTCGCTTTTCGCTCCTGTAAGACATCAAAAATTCCCAACTGGTCCTGGTAGAGCCATTCATCTTTGGTGTCGCGTTGTGGTTCCTTTTTCTTGGATTTTACAAATTGTGTTTTTTGCTCCAATAGTCCGGAAGCAATGTTCCATGTAAAAAGTTCCCCATCTTTTTCAAAAGCTATGCTTTTTCCATTATCAGTAAAGTGTGGATTGCTTTCCCGTCCTTGGGTTTTGGTTATAGGTTTGGATTGATAGGAGTCAACATCCAGTAAGAAGATATCCCCGTTTTTGGAGTATACCGCTTTGGTCTTATTTTGATTGTATGTGATTCTGGAAGATGGAAGTCCATTAGCCTTAAAAAACCCTACTTTTTCAATGTTTTTGCTGTTGACGGAGTATGCGTAGAGCGAATCACTTAGTGCACCATCAGGATTCCAGTCAAAATACAGGGTTTGTCCATCCGTTGACCAGTAAGGACCGGAAGGCCTGTGACCGATAAAGTCATCTCCCTGCATGATATCCTTTATTTTAAGGGTGGAGTTATTTCCTTTTTGAGCTAGAATGGTGTTAAAAGTGATAAGAAAAAGTACGAGTAGCGTAAAAAATCCTCTCATGATTGCTGTAAGGTTTAAGGTGGTTTGTTCTTCAAATATCGGCTATTTTAATGAGTTTCTAAGATTGATTCCTAAATGGAAAAGTTGAAAAAGTATCCGTATTTGTTATCAGAAAAAGTATCTTTAATACGTACAAGATGTAAATAGAATCAATGTATACCTTTTTAAAGTATAGGTAATATATTGATTTAAAGTTATTTAAAACTAAACCAAACCAATATCAATGCAAATTATTGAAAATTCTACGGTCTACGATGCTATCATTGTTGGCTCTGGAGCGGGAGGTGGTATGTCCGCCAAAGTACTTTCAGAGTCAGGGCTAAAAGTAGCCGTTGTAGAAGCCGGACCATTCTTTGACCCCGCCAAACCAGAACACCAAACCCAATTAAAATGGCCATATGAAAGTCCACGTAGGGGAGCCAGTACCCGCTATCGCCCCTTCGGTGATTTTGATGCCGCCTACGGTGGATGGGATATAGAAGGAGAACCCTATACCCAAAAAGATGGGACCCAATTTGAATGGTTCCGTTCAAGAATGTTGGGAGGAAGAACCAATCACTGGGGTAGAATTTCCTTACGGTTCGGCCCCAAGGATTTTAAACACAAAGATGTGGATGGCCATGGGGATAACTGGCCTATAAGTTATGACGATGTAAAGCCCTATTACGATAAGGTTGATAAGATGATCGGGGTATTTGGAACCAACGAAGGGTTGCCCAATGATCCCGATGGTTTCTTTTTGCCACCGCCAAAACCTAGGTTGCACGAACTTTTTTATATCAAGGGAGCACGAAAGAGCAATATTCCTGTGTATCCTTCAAGAATGTCGATGCTTACCAAAAAGATAAACGAGGACCGGGGAGTCTGTTTTTATTGTGGTCAATGTAATCGGGCATGCCAAGTATATGCTGATTTCTCTGCAGGAACCTGTTTAATTTTCCCTGCACAGAAAAATGGAGGCCAAATTGACCTATTCGTCAATTGCATGGTCCGCGAAGTGACCACGGACGATGAAGGAAGAGCTACTGGGGTATCCTACATCAACAAAGAGGATAGAAAAGAATATAAACTGAAAGGAAAAGTAGTGGTTCTAGGAGCTTCGGCCTGTAGTTCTGCACGAATCCTTTTGAACTCGAAGAGCAAACAACACCCTAATGGATTGGGCAATAGCAGTGATGTTGTTGGAAAGTATTTACACGATTCCACAGGAGCTGGTAGAGCAGCCTTTGTTCCAAGTTTAATGAACCGGAAAGTTTCTTACAACGAAGACGGGGTAGGAGGTATGCACGTATACTCCCCTTGGTGGGGAGACAACTCCAAGTTGGATTTCCCTCGTGGTTACCACATTGAAGTGTGGGGCGGTATGGGAATGCCCAGTTACGGATTTGGATTCAATGCCAATGAGTTCAATAAGTTCTTTGGGACCAAGGTTGGTGGCTATGGCGATGTATTGCGCAGTGATGCCAAGAAATATTACGGTGCCGTAGTGGGTATGGCCGGCCGTGGTGAGTCCATTGCCCGAAAAGATAACTATTGCGAGATAGACCCCACCACGGTCGATGAGTTTGGTATTCCCGTGTTGAGATTCCATTACAAATGGTCGCAGTTTGAGATTAACCAAGCCAAGCACATGCAAGATACTTTTGAGGAAATCTTGATCAATATGGGCGGAGAGCCTTTGGGTGATAAACCGGGTAAGGATACCAATTATGGCTTGCACAACCCAGGTAATATTATCCACGAAGTGGGAACCACTCGAATGGGTGATGATCCCAAGACTTCGGTAACCAATAAATATCAGCAGTTGCACGATGTGGACAATGTTTTTATCGTGGATGCAGGACCATTTACATCACAGGCAGATAAGAACTGTACTTGGACCATTTTGGCACTTTCCATGAGGGCCTCGGAATACATTGTGGAGCAATTGAAACAACAAAATATTTAAGGACATGGACAGAAGAAAAAGTTTAAAATCGATAGTGCTGGGTTCCGTGGCCGGAGGATTGGCCATCCATGGGTGCAAGCCTTCAACGGGAACTGAAGAATTGGTAGAAGCACCAAAAATTACTTATCCGGGCAGGGTTCCCTTGGAAACAGAACTGATCAACGAACTGCAGGATGAGCAATTTTTGAATCAGCACGAGGTGGAGACACTTACCCTATTGTGTGACCTTATATTGCCTCCTTCGGAAGAGTTTAAAGGGGCATCCGATGCTAATGTTGTTGATTTTATTGAGTTTATGTGCAAGGACAACGAAGCTTTCCAGCCCGACATTCGAGGAGGAATAATGTGGTTAGATCACAAAAGCAACACCGAGTACGGCGTGGAATTTAAAACAGCTACTGAAGAGCAACAAAAGGCCGTTTTAGATGAAATTGCCTTTTACGACCCAGAAGTGCCCGGTAATGAACGACCTTTCGAGGTGAATTTCTTCTCCTTGGTTCGTAACCTGACCATGACCGGTTTTTATACTTCTAAAATTGGTATAGAAGAGATAGGGTACAAGGGTAATATGCCCAATGTATGGGATGGTGTTCCAGATGATGTTTTGGAACAGCACGGTGTTTCTTATGATGAAGAGTGGCTGGCCAAGTGTGTGGACCAGAGCAAGCGTGGTATTATTGCCGAGTGGGACGAGGATGGCAATCTGTTGACCTAAAAATTAATCCCAAGATGTAAAAATAAGGCTCAATCTTTAGGGATTGGGCCTTTTTATATTTTAGATGAAATTCAATATGGTATTACTAAGCACATTTTACTACTTTGTAAGAAGACAATTTAGTTGAGATGATTGCAAAAACGTGTTGTCCTAATCATCCCTTGGCGAATTGTTCACAATGTTGTTGTATATGGTTTGTTTCGTGTTTAAGCACCTAATTTAGCAAATCCGAGAGGATTTTCGTGAGTAGGCTAGAACTAGCAATAAATTATATACGGTGTTGCCAGTAGTTTTTATCTTTTAAATCTATCAATTACTTTCTTTATAAATTCCGAAATAATATTGATGTCCTTTTTTATTGCATCTTTTTCAAATTGGCTGACGTTATTTCTTTTCGTTTTAGCCCAGTTTAATTTAAAAGTAGCTATGTCTGCATTAATCGAATCTTTCTCGAATTGACTTACTTTACTTTTAAACTCATTTATGAGCAGTGATACTTGAATATTAATTTTTTCGGATTGAGGCTGTTCATTCCAAGTTTTTTTTATGTCTTGCCAAATATTTTTCTGTTCACTATTCCACATAATATTATAGTTTATCCGTTATACAATCCAATAGGATTTTTTTAATTCTTTTCATTTTTACTGCAATATGATTTTCTGTTGATCCGGTTATTTCAGCAATTTCTTTATACTTCAACTCTTCTAAATAAAGGATAATGATTGATTTATTTTCATTGTTTAATTTTGAGATACAAGAAGCCAAAGCATTATACTTTTCTTGCTGATCATTCTCAATAGGAATTTCGACAGGAATGAATTGAATAGATTCTAATTGAAGTGTCTTGTCATAAGTTTTCCCTGATTTTTGTTTTGAGCGAAGACAGACATTTAGTGTAATTCTGTAAATCCAAGTGTCAATACTCG
Organism: Flagellimonas lutimaris; assembly: GCF_051494225.1. Classification (GTDB taxonomy): domain Bacteria; phylum Bacteroidota; class Bacteroidia; order Flavobacteriales; family Flavobacteriaceae; genus Flagellimonas; species Flagellimonas lutimaris_A. Next base: position 13,303 of record NZ_JBNPYE010000017.1, read on the forward strand.
AATTGCCTTTAAAAGTTGAAAGAGATTTCCAAATTGCAAAAATTACTTCTTGGAAAAGGTCTTGAGGTTCTAAAGGGGAAACGGCGTAGATTTTACAAATTCTATAAATTTTCTCTTTATTATGCTCAAGTAGCTGTTCAAATGTTTCTGTCATTGGTTTTTTATCTTTCATTATTACCCTCACTTATTTAGTGACAAGAGTTTTCGAAATATGACAGATTTTTTAATTTAGTTACGGATTTTCTTAAATTACTGGAAACAGAGTGCTAAACGTAGTGCTGTGATTTCTATGGAAATATAACCAAATCCGTTCAACCATGTCAAAAGAACTTTCCTTCTTATCATCTTATGGCGTGGTTTGCCAAGGAGTCCACGTGAGCGGACGTACCCTTGTGGGATTTCGTGTTATTGGGAGTATAAATTACAGTGCTAAATTGCTTTTAGCATGAGTTGTGCACTGTTTTGGCTCGATGCCCGCACAAGAGCGATATTCTGGGTTGTGGGATTGGTACAATTTGGTTTAGCGCTCTGTTGTGCTTTCTTTTTTATATATTGAACGATAATTTGATTCCTTCTGTAATCATTCCTGTTCCAATTATGGCAAGAATTAGCCCCATTAATTTACCGACAACTGCAATCAAGTTTGGACCCAATTTTTCTACTATTTTTTCACTGAAAGCAAAGGCTATATAAGTTATAAAAATAAGTGCTCCGAAAATTGTAATGACGATTCCAATGTGTACAAGATCAGCATTGGTGACGCTATTCATAGCGGCAATAATCGTTCCTGGGCCAGCCAATATAGGAATCGCTAACGGGGAAATAGCAAGGTTGTTCTTACCTTCTGCATTATTTTGGTGCATTTTAGGCTTTTGAGACATAAGCATTTCAAAACCTACATAAAATATCAAAATGCCACCTGTTAATTTAAATGCAGGAATAGTAATTCCAAACATTTCAAAAATGTATTTCCCCAAAACAACGAAAGCGGCAACAATAATAAAAGCGGTAATTGTGCCTGTTCGGGCAATTTTCTTTTTGTTTTCTTCTGTTTCGCCTTCTACTAGTCCCAAAAAAATCGGAGTGTTTGCAATTGGATTCATAATAGCAAAGAAGCTCATAAATACTGTTAGAGCATAAGTAAATAAGTTTTCCATTTGGTTATTTTATAATAATCTATTCTACAGTTAATTTAAATTCAATCCATGGAAATCTCTAAAATGAAGTACAACGGTCAGTGTATGAGCAGTAGTGGATTAAAATCCACTAACTTTTCGGTTAAATACTTACCTTTATTAATATTTATTTCGTTTTAATTTTACACTAAATCGCTATTGCTCATACACCGTGTTAACTGCTGGTTTTTTATTTCCCTTTACATTTTTCTAACAGGCACGCATATATCGACTTTGAAAGTTCCATTTTCAGGTTCTTCAGGGTACAATTCAAAACAAGCCCTATCATCTGGTTGATATCCACTTTTTGGAAACCATTTACCCATAAGCCAATCCCAGGCCTGTTGAAATTCATCGGCTTTTACCGTGAATCTTGCAACAACATATTTTCCTTTTTCAAGCACCATTCTTCCAATTTCTCCATCAACTTTGGTGTTTTCCGGTGCAGTTAAGCAAACGCTTGTTCTTAATTTATTTTTATCTGCAACATTTACGTCATCATGATAAACAATAGCTGTTTGAAAATCTCCATTGTCTAACAGTCCTTTTGGTCCCGCCCAAGCAAATAGTTTACTAAACAATCTCTCAAATAATTTGGTATCTCCCTGATAAGGTCCAATATGTCTTAAATAAACCACGGGTATATTTGGTAATTCTTTGATTTCAATGCTTTCGTTTTTCTTCATGTCTATTTTCCATTTAATTGACTTCGTTTGATTACAAATGTAAATGGAAGGTATTTCAATGGTTTTATCTTTAGTGCTATTCACTTTATCCAAATTGCTATTTTTAGTTCGAAACGAAGTAGCCGATTCATTGTAATAGGACTTGAAGTTTTTTGAAAACACAGGTAGGCTTTTAAATCCGCATTTATAGGCTATATCTGAGATTAAGTCGTTTCCGTGGATCAAGAGCGATGCTGCTTTTTCCAATCGTAAACGAAGAATCAATTGAAACGGGGTTTCTCCTGTTACAGCTTGAAATATTCTGCTGAAATGAAATCTTGAGAAATTGGAAATCTTTGCCAGCTCAATCAATGAGAAATTATTGTCCAGATTTTTTTCAATATGGTCAATTACATTGTTTATTCTGTATTTATATTCATTGTCAATCATTGAGTTCGTTCCAACTTGCAGCCAACGGTCTAGTGTATGATTTCGTTGCGTGTTTCAGCAATTAATTTAGCAAATACAAACCGAATAGAAAACCCAAGAGGATTTTCAGAAGTAGGCGAGAACAAGCAATTACTTATAGCCATTGTGCCTGTTGCACAAGTTAGGAAAAAATCGGTTTTGATCATTGCCGATCCGGGGATCGATCGTAACTTGAGGTATGCAAGGAAAAAAGGACTACCAAGAAAAGCTGTTCGCGAGCTTCCAGCTCAGTGAACGCATACCGGAGGAAAATTTTTACAGGAGGCTGAAAGGTGCGCTGGACCTGGATTTTCTATATCCGCTGACCAAGGGTTATTACGGGGAGAGCGGGCAAAAGAGTATTGATCCCGTGGTGTTCTTCAAGCTTTGCCTAGTTGGATATCTCGAGAATATCATCAGCGACCGAAAACTCATCGACCATTGTTCGATGCGTTTGGACATCCTCTATTTTATCGGTTATGATATCGACGAGGAACTGCCATGGCACAGTACGATAAGCCGTACTCGGCAACTGTTCCCCGAGTCCGTTTTTGAGGAAGTGTTCACAAGGGTATTGGCCCTGTGCGTGGAAAAGGGAATGGTGAGCGGCCATACCCAGGCCATCGATTCGGCCCCCGTGAAGGCCAACGCCAGTATGGACAGTCTGGAGCTCAAGGTACCCAAAGAAGATCTGGAGGCCCATTTGCACAACGTTCGACATATCAGTGCCATGGATAAAAAAAAACTTCAATAAGAAGGTCCAGGAACAACAGGGCCCCCGAAGAACAACAAAGTATAACGGCCTCCAAGAAAGAGTTGGGCGCGATCGCCTCGCGCACCAAGAAATGGGCCAAGGACCAGGACCAACGTCCCGGTGCGGGCAACAAGGGGAGCAAGTACACCAGCAACAAGACGCACTACAGCCCTACGGACCCCGACGCACGCATCAGCGTAAAACCCGGCAAGGCCAGAAAGCTCAACTACCTGAGCCAATTGAGCGTAGATACCGCCCACCACGTGATAACCGACATCAGGGCTTACCATGCCGACGGAAAGGATAACCAACAGTTGTCCGATATCGTAGCTCGATTGCGAACCAGGCTATGGCAAGGTGGATTGTATTGGGAGAACTGCGTGGCCGACACGGGCTATAGTAGCGGGGAAAATTACGCAATGCTGGAGGAAAGGGGACTGAAAAGTTTCATACCGCCCCATGGCACCTACAAGGGCGGGCCAACGGGCTTTGAGTATATTGAAACGGCTGACCATTACGTTTGCCCCCAAGGAAAGGTAATCCCTTTCACCAAGGTGTTCAACGATTACCGGACGGGTACCAGGAAGAAGGAGTACCGTGCGCGGAAACATGTCTGCCTAGGCTGTCCCATACGGGAGCAGTGCCTGGGCAAGTCGGCACAGGAGAAGAAGTTCAGCGTAACGTACTATCGCGAAGAATACGAACGCAACATCGCAAGGGTGGAGAGTCCACAGGGCAGGTACATGAAGGGCAAACGACAAAGTACCGTGGAACCCGTTTTCGGCACCCTGACCCAGTTCATGGGGCTGCGAAAGATAAATACCATCGGGCTGGCACAGGCCAACAAGGCAATGCACCTCTCGGCCATTGCCTATAACCTGAAAAAGTACCTTAAATTCACTCAAAACCGCACAAAAAGCGGGGCGGGGCAACTTGCTTTGGCCACTTTTCTGCAAAGTGGCCTGCAACGGTTATTTGAACCCCGTCAAAACAAGCCGAAATTTGTCATTGACTTTTGATTGATAAAAGAAAAAGCCGCTTAGAGCGGCTTAAAAGGACATGCTTTTTTGAATATTAATGGCTTGTGCAACGGTTACCATTGTTGGGCACAGTTTTTTTATAGATAAATTCGATTATAAAACAGAATAGAATTATTCCAACAGAAACCAATACACCTACCTTATTGCTGCCAAATTGTTGGATCAGTAGCGTTACAAATGCTAATATGCATAACACACCAGCCAATACATGTATCCATTTTTTTGAGTTCAGTTCTTTATGTTTTTTATATCCAATAAAATTGACAACTCCAAAAATCAGTAGAAAACCAGCACTTCCCGCGGTAGATATGCTCTTTAAATTGAAAAAATTGACCAATGCAACAGATAATATGGCTGTTATTAAAAACCCAATTGGTTTGCCCCAAAATTTGTGACAAAAATATTTTGGTAATTCGTTATCCTCGGCAATATCATAGTTTACGCGACCACTTCCCAATACGGTGGCATTAATTGCAGAGAAAGTAGATATTAATGCTGTTATGGTAATGACAGTAAAGCCAATTTGTCCCAAAGTCGGTTCTGCGGCCTTAGCCAGAACGTAATCTTGGGCACTTGAAATTTGATTGAAAGGTAAAGCGCCTACAGTAACGATAGCAATCAAAATATAAAGAACGATAACAAAACTAACTGCTCCAAAATAGGCCTTTCCCGTGTTTTTTTCTCTGTCTTTCAAATCGGAAATCGAATTTGCGATCAGCTCAAATCCTTCATAGGCTACAAAAATCACCATTCCGCCAGCAAGTAAGAGCAAGGGACTTTCCCAATTTTCTGGCGAAAGTTGGTGTAAGTTTTCCGGATTGTTTGAAAGTCCGTAAAAACCTACGCCTATAAAAGCTACCAGAATTAGAAGTTTAACGATAACTGCAACAGACTCTATACCGCTGACCAATTTTACGCTCAAATAATTAATCAACAAAGCAATAATAAGAATGCTCGTTTGGTAAATATGTGTATCAATATTCTTTGAACCAGTCATTGAAAACAATTCAGCTCCATAAGAGCCGAATGCCGAGGCATAAAGCGCAAGCATTACAATATAACTTATCCAAAGAAGGTTGTTAATGCCACCTGAAAAAACACCCTGACCAAATTGGTTGTTTACAAATTCAACAGTACCGCCATCTTCCGGATATTTTTTTGAAAGTTTGCTATAAGAATAGGCAGTTAGCAATGCTATCAATCCCGCAAAGCAAAACGCAATTGGTGTTCCACCTTTAGCCAATGAGACAGCAAGCCCGAGTACGGCAAAAATTCCGCCTCCAACCATTCCGCCAATTCCAATGGAAATAGCATCTTTCAATCCAATTTTCTTATTCATCGGCGTCATGTTTAAATTGTTCACAACGGTTTGGCTATGATTTCGGCGTGGAATCATCCGCAGGATTATTCAGCCGACATCCGTCCGTTTGATTCTTACTTTTATTTTAGTGTGGCACAAAACCACAATGAATTATAGCCAATGTTAGGCACCGTTATTTAATTATCTCCTCTACCTAAATACGCTCGAATTGACTTTATTTTTCCTTCAGCATTAATTGTGATAATATCAACAACATAAAGTTCCTCTTTAGAATCAACTACAATTTTTAGTTCCGCTGCAACCGTGTTCTTGTTTTCATAAGTAGAAAGCACATCGATTTCTATAGAGTTTGCATTCTCAAAATTTTTCCGTGTTTCATTTATTGCATTGTCCTTTCCTTTAACGCGAATTTTCCAGTCCCGCAACACAATATCCTCGGAAAACATTTCTTCGATACTATTTAAGTCCTTTTCCTCATATCTTTTTAGATACAAAAGACATATTTCTTTATTGGTTTTTTCAGTGAAAGGTTTACTTCTTTTATCCATAGGTTGAAATTCATTGGTAATTAGAAATATTGCTGATATCAAAATAGTTTTTATATACATTCAGATTTTTTTAATTGTGCCTAACGGTCTCGTATAGCCGTCAGTTACAGGTTTTAAGTTACTGTTTTTCGGTTTAGCACTGACGTTAGCAATTCCGAGTGGATTCGGACGTAGTCGAATCCGCCGTAATTGCGGTTATACATTGTTGTGCTTTGGTACTTTTTATTCCGATTTATGTACTTCAAGTTCGATTTCAACCATAAATTCAGGTAATGCTAATCCTTTTACTTCAAGCCAAGAACCAGTCGGAAATCCATTTTTATAAATTTCAGCACGATATGCTGATTTTTCCAGCATTTGAGCCATATCAGTTGTGAAAATGTCTTCTTTTACAACATCGTCAAATGTGCAACCAAAGTGTTTTAATATTTTTTCCAAATCAGCATAACAGTTTTTCATCTGCTGTTCTATATCGCCAACAGCAGTTGGATTTCCTTCATTGTCCATACTAACTGCTCCAGAAATTTTAATGCTATTCCCAATTTTCACAGCGTGTGAATATCCGTATGCTTTTTCTACTTCTGGACGCAAGAGAAAATATTCAGGTTTTTCGGATTCAACAATTACTTCTTTTTCCACTTCTTTAGTTTCTTCCTTTTGTTTTTGTTCACAACTTTGGAATACAAAAGCCAATGCAAAAAGTGTTGCGAGTAAAGTCAATCTGTTGGTTAGTTTTTTCATAATTCTGATTGTTTAATGCCTACATTGGTCGGTTTTCGGCTTCCCCGTTTTTATTATCCGTTTCGTTTATCAGTATGAAGGCTAACAGAGCGCTAAGCGTAGTGCGATAGGTGCAATTTGGTTTAGCGCTTTGTTGTGAACAATTTACTTTAAGATGCATTGCAACGAAGTTGCGCAGATTAAAGTTCGCCCTTGGCGAATTGTTCACAACGGTTTTGTGTATGAACAGTAGCGGGTTTTAAGCGACTACTTTTTAAATTACAATATACTTTATTTAAATGAAATAGCGGTTCGAGTTAGAACTCAAACCGCTAATGTTTATACACCTTGTTAGCTGTAGTTTTTTTAGTTCTTTCAAAGTTGTTATCTCTTTTATCTTACTAATTTAAACGGAATTCTGTTTCATTAGAAAACGGACACTTTTCTATGTCTTGGTAATTCATTGTCCGAGTAACAGAGGTTATTTTCCAATTCTCATTAACCAATATAAGTGACCAATATTCAATTCCCCAATTTTGAATTTTTGAGTCAAAAGAAAAACTATAATCAAAGGAAATTGTTGCAAAATCTCCTCGTGTATCAATTTTCACATTATAAAACTTTTCTTCAGCCTTTTCCCTTTAAATTATTATAGAATGTTACATAATCCCCTGAATGAAATACAAAATCGGGCATCTGCTTTAAGGTAATTTCCTTTGTCTTTTTGGTAAAAATTGCTGCCCAAGCTATAGAATCGTGTAAAAATAGTTTGCTAAACTTTTCAATATCATTATGTGCGATTATGGATACTCTAAAATCTTCAATTACACGCTCTAGTTGCTGTTCTGAATCTTTTCTTTGAGCGTTTAAAACTGTAGATGCTAATAATATGCTTAAAACTAATAGTGTGTATCTCATAAGTTATAGGTTTATCTTCTTTTGAACATCTTCCTTATTTATTTTCCCCAAAAGTATAAGACCAATAACAAACAATGGAAGAAAAATTAAAATAGGTATGGCGGCAGAAAAAATCTGTTCTGTTAAAGTCATTCCCGCGTTAGAAGTTGAATAATCATCTGTGTTATTTAAGCTTGGTAGGGAACCAAATAGGAAGAAAAAATTAATGAGACCGTGTGTAATTGCAATAGGTAGTAATTTGTTGGTTTTTATTAAAGCAATACCAAAAAAGAATCCAATTAAAATTGCATAGATTGATTGTCCAATAACTTGAGGAATATTATCGTTTACAGTCAAGTTGAGCAAATGCGAAGCTCCAAAAAATACGGCAGGGAATAATATTCCTAAAAAGATGCCATTTTTGTGTGATATATATTTTTTTATAAAAATAGGCTGTAAATAACCTCTGAATACAAATTCCTCAGCAAAACCCACCAATAGGCAAGCAATTAGCAGCAATAATACATTAAAGAAATTTATAGATGATAAGTCTTTATTTATAAAACCCAAGATACCCAATATGAAAAGATAGAATGGTATTAGATTGACGTATTTAAAGGACCATTTATACTTTGAACTATTACCAGATAAAGCGGTTTCGTTTAATTTTTTTATCAGTACCAAGCTAATTAAGAAAATGGATAGCATTTTAACAGTCAGTACAACGTATTCTATTTGAAAACTTGAAAAAGGGAGTTCTTTAATTGCTTCATCTAAGGGTGTCAGCATTATAATAGCGATAATGCCAAGCATCAGTATTCCTGAGAAGAATGGGTTTAATTTTTTAATCATTACTATATATTTTTTATCTATGTTTTAAATAGATGACGATATAGTTTGATTACTGTTACAGGGAATAAAAGTGTTGTAAGGTTATACAATTAAATTCTAATCCTTTTCGGAAATCTGTCGATAAGATGATTTTTTAGTCAAATTACAGCTAACAGAGCGTTAAACGTAGTGCGATAGGTGCAATTTGGTTTAGCGCTCTGTTGTGAACAATTTACTTTAAGATGCATTGCAACGAAGTTGCGCAGATTAAAGTTCGCCCTTGGCGAATTGTTCACAACGTGTTTGTATATGGTTTGTTGCGTGGTTTAAGTAACTAATTTAGCAAATAAAAACCGAATAGAAAATCCGCGAGGATTTTCGTAAATAGGCTAGAACTAGCAATAAATTATATACGGTGTTAGGCACTGTGTTTTTTCAGTTTTTTCTTATTATGTCATCTTCGTTATTGTAAATTCCATCTTTTCCAGCAGAAATCAGTATGTAATTTACAGAGTCAACTAATTCATATTTATATGGATTTTTCCAGCTATCTGCTTTCCAACTTACCCAAATAGGTTTACGCCTAATAAATGATTCGTAATTTTCCGGAAAAACTCCATAATGATTTTTATAAAGACTTAATTCAGTCGATATTTTATTCATTTCTTCTTTAGTTCTGTCTTCATTAACGTATTCATTCGTTATAAATTCAGCACTTTTGAAAAGTCCAGTTGTCAAAAGAGTTAGAGTTAAAGGAAATAAAACAACTACAATTAGTAAACTAAACGCAAGATATCTAGTTGCTGATTTTTTTCCATCACGTTCTTCAACTTTGTCGTAAACATCAAAAATCGCCCAAATCATAATAATTATATGTGGAAACCAAAAAGGGATTAAATCCAAAAAATCTAAATTTAAAATCAGATAAGTTGAAACTATGTATGTCAATAAAATAATTCCTCCTTTTCTGAAGTCTTTCAGAACAAATTGTCCAACTCCTGGTAAAAAGAAAGAAATGATAAAAGGAAGAAGGTTTTTCATTTTCGGTAATTTCGGTTTACATTGTGCCTAACGGTTAGTATATGGCAAGTAGGGCAGAAGAAAGCGAAAAACTTTCGGATTTGCACTGAGCCAAAACGTTGTATTTTGTTTTTATCTTATTCATTTTAAAAGCCAAATCAACGATTTGGCGGTGTCGGTAAAAAGCACTGAACTTTCCTAAACCACCGAACGCCCTATTTGCTATATACAGTGTTATAGGCTTTTTTTCTTAATTCAGTTTTAAAATTTTCCATTCTCATTCCACTTCCAATCAGATTTCCGTATGTGTCAATTTGAGCTAAAGCTGGCCAAACATATCCGTAATCACCTCCTTTTTCATTAAACCAATCAAAGGGTATCATTTCAACTACATCGTCTGTAATCACTATGATTGCAAACGTTTCGTAATAATCAAGGTCATACTTTATTTTTTCGGAACGGATATATGTAATAAAGTTGGTCAAGCCAAGGTTGTTTTCGAGCTGGTTGGTTCCCAATTCTAATTTTGGGATTTCGATTTCAATAATCTTAGAATCGCTGTTAAATTCAAGGTCAAATTTTTTAATGGTCAATGTGTCTTTGTCAGTAGACCATGTTATTAAATTTTCGTTCTCAATCATTAAGCTTTGTCCAAATTCAATTGTCAGTTTGGTCTCATTGTTATTTATTAAATCTAACTCAGAAGCCATTTTTGTTTTCTCATCGAACTTAACTTCTGTTGTCAAATTGAATGGTGAAATCAGCTTACGAAAATCACGTTCGTTAAAGAAATAAGGAAAATAGAATTGTCTTGAAGTCAATCCATTTTCTTGTCCAAATATCTTTTTGATTAAGTTCATTTCTTTAATTGCCTATAACAGAGCGCTAAACGTAGTGCTGTGATTTCTACGGAAATATAACGAAATCCGTTCAACCATGTCAAAAGAACTTTCCTTCTTATCATCTTATGGCGTGGTTTGCCAAGGAGTCCGCGTGAGCGGA
>NZ_JBNPYE010000018.1:0-12674 GCF_051494225.1 Flagellimonas lutimaris
GGTAGATTCATTGGGTATTGAAACTGATTTGAACAATGCTGAGATTATACTTACAATTGGAAATCCACTATTAGATTGACCAATACCTATTAATGAATAAAATACGTACTTAAAAGTTCAAATAAACAATGGCAGAATCTAACAAGAATACAGTACTAAAACTAGTAGTTATTGGTTGGAAAGTTGGTTTTCTGGTTCTGTTAGGTTTTCTTGCCTATAGCATTTATAATAGGATGACTAGTGCCATTGTCTTTTGCTTAGCATTTTTAATTTTTATCGGCTATGCGATTAAACGGTATTCGAAAAGATTATAGCACCTAACAAAAAAGTTTAAATAAAGGATGACAAGAAAGCCTAAACGAATGCGTGATTTTATATTATGGGATTCAGTAGCGACTCTCATTGTAATTTTGGCGATATTGTTGATTTCATTTTTTGCCGCATACCTATTAGGGTATGTAGAGTTTTAATCAAAGTTCAAATAAACGATAAACAAGTTGTAGGTAATTTTGAAATTGACGAGAAACATACTTTTAATACTTCAACTAATCACAATCAAATCGTATTGTCAAACGGTCAACTCTTCGGAATTGTATGGCGATTGGATAAAGTATAAGATTGAGATGAAAGACGGTAGTACATTAATTGACCGATTTTTGACTGATTCTTCATACGTTAATTATAGTTTTAAGAAATTGGAAATGTGCACAAATGGCAATCCAACTCATCGAGTAAATGAGGTTCGTTTTCCATACTCAATAAATCAAAATTTCATTAAAACATCTTCTAATTCTGGCTACGAAATAGAAAGAGTAAAAAATGATACTCTGATTCTTAGTGAAAGAATAAACGGAATGGAAAATGACAAGTTAAAGAGATTTTATTTCGTGAGAGAGCAAAAACTGTTCAATATAATTAAAAGGGAGAAAGGAGATAGTAAAAATCAAATTGCAAATGAATTTTATACACCAACTTTAAAGTCGAGTTTAATGCTCAAATTAAATAATGCTTTCAAGAATAAGCACAGTAACTTTAAAGCTAAAGGAGTTATTACAATTGATTTAAAAAATAAAAATATAAATACTTTAATAAGTTACTCTAACTCATCTGATTCAAGTAAAATCAAACAAGTTAAAAAAGTAATTGACAAATCTTATAATCTTTGGAATTTAGACAAATTCAAACACCTTGAAACACTAGAAATGCCGTTCGTTTTAAAAGATGAAAAAACCAAGACATTTCGCGGAATTTCAATGAAGTTTTTCACTGATTCTTTTTATCAATTAGACCACTTTTATGGTGGAGATATAAGAATAATTCAAGAAGCAGGAAAATATTTCAATAAAGGAATAATGTCCTATCAGAATAAAGATTATGAAAATTCCATAAAAAACTTTAGCAAAAGTTATAAACTAGACCCTAAAAACATAGACGCACTTTATAATAGAGCTGCTATTTACTATGAAACTGGAAAATTGGAATTAGCTTGTAAGGATTGGAATAAGCTATCTGAACTTGGGCAAAAAAGAGGAATAGAATTATTAAGAAATAACTGCAAAAAAACCACCTACAACAATGATTCCTATGAAAAGCTATAAATAGAATACTTCAAAGTTCAAATAAACGATTGATAATCAAATAAAAAGTTTAAATAAAGAGCATGTTTCAAGGAATTAAGAATAGCTTTCAACTAATTAAAGCGTCTTTCAAAACTTTTAGCGATTACCCAATCCTTATTCTTCCCATTTTTTTTGTGTGGTTGATCTATGCGCCATTAATCATATACTTCAAATGGCATTTTGATTGGGAAATGTACAATTTCAAAGGTCAGTTAGCTATTGTATTTCTGATAATTTATTTTTTAGCTTTCATCCTATCACTTTCTTGTTCTACTGTACTTGAACTGATTCAACAAAAAGAAACGGGAAAGAAATTTAACATGATGAAAGCCGTGGGCATTACACTGACCTATAACCTAGTTCCAATAATGGTGCTGTCCTTAGTTTGGTCCATTATTTGGTTCATATTGGTTGTGCTGAAAGCCCTCGTGAAAAATAAGAATAACAACTCTGATGAAGAAAATGCAGAAAATGTTGCTCGGACATTGGCTGGGGATAGTGATGGTTCATTGTTTTCATTTTCTTTAGATGTCCTGATTAAAAGTGTTCGGATGATTGCATTTTTAATTATTCCCGCTTTTGCTTGGGAAAATATGGGAATAAGACAATCCTTCGTTAGAGGGTATGAAATTCTGAAACAAAGGAGTTCGGAATTCATTGCAGGATTTACATTATCGTTGGCACTTGAATTTGTTATATTCCTCCCTGCTGGAATAATGTTCTACTTAAGCAATAAAGGAATGGTATTTCCAGATTGGAGTTGGTTCGTTTGTATATTTTACATAGGGCTTGCTTGGAGTTATTCTATTTACCTTGAACAGATGTTTGCCGCAGAACTTTACTTATGGCAAATGGCCTATGAGAAAGAATTTGAAAAATCTTTGAAAAACAAGACTCCTTGGCCCAAATTTGAGGAGGTTCGGAGGCCTTCGATAGTTGACAATATACCTGATTTAAACCCATGAAGTTCAAATAAACGATTAATCCATATCGATATAAACCAATTACAAAACATTTGAATGAACCAACAGAAAATAAACAACATTTTTGCTCTTGACTCAAAAGAGAGATATGGATACCTATTGAGAAGAGTTGCCGACTTTGAAACAATCTATCTGATTGCTGATAATGAGGACAAATATGTAATGATAGGCTCAAATGATTTAAGTGTTATTCCCGTTTGGCCAGAAAAGGAATTTGCGGAACTATTTCTAACTAACAGTTGGAAAAATTATAAGGTCGTAGAATACGATATTCACGATTTTATGGAATGGCTTACAGATTTAGAAAAGGAAAATGTTGATTTGGCAGGGTTTCCCAACGCAGACTTTAATACTGTACAAGTTTCAGCCGTAGATATGAAGAATCACCTTTTATTTGAATTAAGCCAATATGAATAAATACAAAGTGCAAATAAACGATTAACAAGTTAGCGGCAATTGGTACAAAATCGAATGAGAATATTTTTAACAATTATTTCATTAATCTTAATTACGTCTTGCATTAGTGAAGAAGAAAAACGTGCAAGAGAAATTTTGGAAAAGTATGTTGAAGCTAAAAAAGAATTTAATTTCGATTTGACCGACCATTTTCCAAATACCTTAAAATCTTTCCGACATTTAAGTATTGGTTATCCCGCAGGTGCTTATGGAAATGGAATGGCCAATATTATTTATTCCCAAGGGTTAGATTCGACTGAGTTTAATGATTTAAAAAGTAAATTAAACTTAAATAGAATTAAGGCATACAAACCTACAGATAGCCTATTTATCATAATCGGAGACACGTTAAATTATAAACAAAAAACCTTTGGAATTCCAATTCCAAGCTTTGAAAGTTATGAACGAGATTTTGGGCTAAACAGTAAATACTTGACTGTAAATCATAAAATTTATGTTCTGGAATACAAGCCTGGAAAATTTATGGAGGGTAAGTATTTGACATCAAACAAAAACTTGCCTGAAAAGTGGAAAAATGGATTTTCGAGAGGACTTGCAACAAATGAAAAGCAGAATGAAGTAATATATTGGCTATGTGTTTGGTGAAAACGAAAACTTCATTAAACTAAGTATAAAATCAAAGTTCAAATAAACGATTGTTGAAAACCAAATAAAGATGTCTCAACCATTTTGATGAAAAATTTATTTGTCATGGTAGTTTTTGGAATTCTATCCCTTTTAGGGTGTAGGGAAAGGAATCCTACAAATAACCAAATAAGTACAAAGGAAATTGAATTGTCACAGAGAAAAGAGAAGAATGATTTTCACCCCCTCATTGATTTGATTCTGGATAAAGTTCATCCCGAAGAACAGAAAAGATACAACTTAATAGTATCTATTGATTCTACTGTAATACCACGACTGACAAGATTCCCTCCTGATTTTGAAAAGCGTTTGGGAGATTCGGTTAAAATTAACCTTCTAAAAGATTTTCAAGCTAGAACTGACGAATTTGAGCTGAACACGGAAAAGCTAAATCAAAAAAGCAGAAAATTGTTGAATCAAAGGAAGGGAGTAGAAAATAAAATTCAAATAGTGTTCAATGGGTTTTTAGAATCAGCAAGAGGTGGTTTGGCCGTTACTTCAGTGGGGTTTTATTATAGTCCAAAGGGAGGATGGGAAGAAATAATCATCTTTAAAAAGAATTTTGAAGAATGGAAGTTAACGGACCGAATCAAGACTGTTTATTATTAAAGTTCAAATAAACGATGAGTAGGCTTGTAAAAATATCAATTACGGTAATTGCCATTATTCTCACTGTGGTTTGTTTTAGATTGTTTCTAATGGGCTACTACTATGATTTTTTAGAGTACTGGACGTTGAGAGATAAAATTGTTTGGTCTAAAACAACCAAACTTAAATGGTCAGACTTTCATAACTCGGATGAAGGTATTGGTCTTTATGCTAAAGTAGGGCTATCATCTCGCTACAATGTAAATGACCCAATATTATTTAGGTCTAAAACAGTTTTCATTCCGAAGGAATCATACGTTACGGACACTACGATTGCGGCAGATTTAAGAGTAGCCCAAGCAAAATTCGATCTGTTAGAAGTTTTTAGGCGAAAAATGGAATCAGAAGTTGACAGCATAAGAAAATCCAATACCAAAAAATATAAACCTTCTGATTTCAAGAAAATGAATCGAAGGTATTACGAAATGTTTGATACCATTTGGCAAGAATTCAAGGACTCAGAGAATAAGTTGGAAAAATTGGAAAGAATAGAAAGGTTGGTGTACTTAAAATTAAATAACATTACAGAAAGTGATTAAAGTTCAAATAAACGATTGCAAAAAGAATGAAATACTATAAGCTTCTAGCCTGTCTAGCCTTCTTTTTTTCTTTAACCGCTAAAAGTCAAAATACTGAAATTGGGTTTAGAACTGGGGTAAACTTTGCCACATTGAGAACAGGAGATAATACTGGAACTGCAAATACAGGGTCTACTGAATATTTGACTCGACTAAATTTCTCAATAACATATGAACTTATATTTTCAAATCATTTTGGATTGGATGTAAGCCTAGGATATCAAGGTAAAGGCGGTGGAGACTTTGATGAAGAAAGCAAACTGAGAATCGGAATTGACAATTTTAAACGTAAATTGGACTACGTTAGCACCTCAATTCTTTTGAGATATTATCCACTTAAAAACAAAAAATTTCAACCATTCATAACGTTGGGCCCTGGGTTTTCCTATTTGATTAAAACCGATCAATTAGGAAATGAGATTGTGGAAGAAAATTTACGTAGTAAGCTCGACATTTCTTCAGTTGCTGGAATCGGGGCTAAATTTTCCTTAAACCAGAACCTAAAATTTGAAGTTTTGGGTGGATTCGACAGAGGATGGAGTAAAACTATTCGACAACAAAATGAAAGCCTATTTAATCAAATGTTCTGGTTTTCTGTCGGACTCAAGAAAGATATTTGATGATTCAATATAGGTTCATTTTAAATTAAACAAAGTTCAAATAAACGATGAGCCATTAAATTATAAACCAGAACTAATTTGAGAAACATCATTTTCATAGTCTGCCTAGTTACATCTTTTATAAGTTGCAAAGAATCCAATAAGAAATTTGAGGATTACAATGACGATGATTTTATTGAGGTGCAAGGCATAATAATTAAAACAAAGAGGAAGGTAGACTTTAAAAACATTACTAAGACTAGTATTTACTTTATCTATAACTTGGATAAGGAACGACCTGATGTTGGATTTGAAGTCGATTCACCCTTTATGCTCAACGATGGGGAACCAGTAATAATTTTGGTTCATAAAGATGATCAGAAAATTAGTTTTTTCGGAGCAAGAGGAATAATGGATGAAGAAGTTTTATTGAGTTATCTTGAAAAATGTGAAGAAATAGGAGGAGGTTATTATGGTTTAGATGAAAGCCTCTTTAACTAGCTAAGCACTAACAATTACAAAAGTTCAAATAAACGATTTTGAAAGTATTTATTGAGTGACAAATGAATTTTCTATCCCAGACATACTATTTTGATTTCGAATCAGATGAAATTCAGGAATTCGTCCGTGATTTTAAAGACGATACCCTTTTGCCTAAAGAGAAAGCCAAATTATTATATGTTAAGGTAAGAGATTCATTTAGATACGACCCCTATTTTTTAAGTTTCTCCAAAGAGCATTTTAAGGCCAGTAACCTTGTAAAGCAAAAAAAAGGACATTGTATAGATAAATCCATCATTCTAATTGCGGGGTTACGCTCCTTGGGGATACCAGCGAGAATCCGTTTGGCAAAAGTGAAGAACCATATAGCGATAGAAAGGCTTACTGAAAAGTTTGGAACAAATGAATTGACCCCACACGGCATGGTGGATCTTCTATTGGAAGGGAAATGGTTAAAAGCTTCACCGGCATTTAACCGGTCATTGTGTAAAATGTGCAATGTTGAGGCCTTGGACTTTGATGGTGAAAATGATTCAATACTCCAAGAATACAATAAAGAAGGAAAAGAATTCATGGAGTACCTTGAGGATTACGGACATTTTGAAGATGTGCCATTGGATTTCATGGAAGCCAATGCAAGGGAACATTATCCGCATATTTTTGGGAAGGACAAAAATAAAAAGGAGTTTTGGCTATAATTGCTCCATCGAAAGTTCTGATAAACGATTAGGTATATTTCAGTTACTCCACATAGGGTCCGAAAGTAGAATTACGTGCTTAAATACTGTTAAATACAATAGGCTTACAGTTTTAAGTTCTAACCTGTCGATTCTAGGCTTTAAATACCTATCCCATAAGTATTACATATTTACTGTATACACCATGATAGTGAACATTAGTAATCAAAAATAATTTAATCCAAATCATTGACAGGATAGTATGGATGCTCAAACCACAAAAACCTCCTAAAAATCGAAGCTTTTTTACGGCACTCTATATTTGTTATCTTACTAACGCAAAATATCCATTCTGTGTCTCTTCATCTTCGCTGTTCTCAAACCTAAACCAATAACTTGAAGCTGGCATTTCTCTTCCATTATAAGTGCCATCCCAATAACCTGTTAGAGCATCCATTTGCTTAAGCAGTTTTCCGTAGCGATCATATATATATATGTAACCCACTATTACGTAGTCTTCCTGTGGGTTCATTTTCCAAACATCATTTGTTCCATCATTATTTGGTGTAAAAAACTTAGGAAACAAAACAAGTTCTTCTTCTGGTTCTTCGCAAAGCTCTTTGTCCATATAAATCGTAAAATAAGATTCATCAGAGCAAATGCCATTATCTTGATAAATATAAATTGTTCGCGATGTATTTATAATATCACCAGGAAAGTAAGGTGTTCCTTGTCCGGAAGGTTCTGAGAAATAATTCCCGTATACAAGCTCTGGAAGTTCATAGTTTTCACATTCGAACACATCGGAAAGGAAATCCACAATCACTTCTTCAACAATGATAATTAAAAAGTTTGTTTGATCAAAACAGCCCTCTTGACCTTTATAGATATAGACCATTTGGGATTGATCAATCTCCTGACCAGGCAATAGCTCTATTCCCATACCATTACTTTCCGTATAATAGGCATTGCCAGAGCTTAACAGAGGTAATACAAACCCTCCGCATGCCACAACATCTTCAAATACATCGGCTTTTTGGATTTGGCATCCCACAATTAATGTAATGTCATGTCTTATCAAGGTTAGGTCGATTACAATATCACTAGTAACCTCTACATAGTAGACCCCTTGATCACTATCCCGTAGATTGGATATGGTAAGTATTGGGCTATCTGGGGCATTGGGTATGGGCACCCCATTTTTAAACCATTGGTAGTGGTTCTGACTTCCACTGGCCGTAGTTGTTAAGGTAACATTTTCACCGATATTTCCGTTAATTGTCTTGATTTCATCAATTTTTGCTTGGGGATTATCGACAAAAATGGAAAGATTGTTCGCATAATTATCAAATTGTGCCTCAAAATCCCCAAACTGAAATCTGTTGTTCTCAAAAACAAAAACATCCAATGATGTTTGAGAAAAATCTGGAATTGGCCCATCAAAAAGATTATTATTGATTCCCAAGCTCTCCAAATTTGACAACTGGTTTAAATCGGCAGGAACAGTTCCATTCAACTGGTTATCTCCCACATGCAATTGCTGCAGATTATAAAGTCCTGTTAGGGACTCAGGAAGGGTCCCTGTCAAATTATTCTCTAGTAGCCATAAAATTCTCAAATTGCTCAAAAGCCCTAATTCTGGGGGAATCTCTCCTGATATTTGAGTTTGATATATTCCCAAATTTTCTAGTGTTGAAATAGTTCCCAACTCAGCAGGAATCTCTCCTGTGAAGTTGTTGTTACCCACATATAAACTTACCAAGCTCGTTAAGTATTGAAAATCGGAACTTATTATGCCAGACAATTGATTGTCCTGCAATGCTAGCTGTTCGAGTTGGCTCAACTGAAAAATAGACGGTGGTATCTCACCTGTTAACATATTATTATCCAGCCAAATGCCCACCATATTGGGAAGACTTGTCCATATATCCGGAATCTCTCCAGACAATTGATTATCATTCAAAAGTAGTTGACTTAATTGACCCAGATTTTGAATAGAGCTAGGTATTGCACCTGTAAACTCATTTTCAAAAAGCCAGACAATCTCCAGATTGGATAAATTACCTATGGAGACAGGTATTTCACCAGATATTTGATTTCCATCCAAAATCAAGTATCCTAAAGCACTCATATTTCCAATTTCATCTGGCAACGGACCTGTAAGTTGATTACTTCTGATGGACAGAAATTCCATATTAGTGAGGTAACCAAATGTACCTGGAATAGGTCCAGTCAATTGATTATTGTCCATTTCCAGCCACCTTAACTCTCTGAGATTTCCCAATGTATTAGGAATGGGTCCCATAATATTTTGATGAGTCAAATCTAAAAATTGGAGGTTTAAGAGGTAACCCAGTTCATCAGGAAGTGTCCCAGTAAGTCCATTGTTTCCTCCAGCGGTATTGGTCGGATTAAGATCTATCT
Source organism: Flagellimonas lutimaris (assembly GCF_051494225.1). Classification (GTDB taxonomy): domain Bacteria; phylum Bacteroidota; class Bacteroidia; order Flavobacteriales; family Flavobacteriaceae; genus Flagellimonas; species Flagellimonas lutimaris_A. The sequence goes on from NZ_JBNPYE010000018.1 coordinate 9,131, forward strand.
CAATAACGCAGCCATTGGAATCGGTCGTAACCCCATACCATGTATTTAAAGGCGCGGCAGTGTTCCAATTCGTGTTATTTATCCAATTGGGGCCATCCAAGGCATTGTACAGGGCAATTAACGCGGCCCTATCTCTCGGTTCACAAGGCCCTGTGAGTATCTGAACCGTTATATCGTTGCTTAGAAGCACCAAATCGGTAACTATGGAGCTTTGCACTTCACAATGGTAGACTCCATCATCTGATGCCAGTGCATTACTTAAGGTCAATGTATCTGTAGTACTTCCTGAGACGCCTCCCCCATTCGTTAACGGCACTCCGTCTTTGAACCATTGATAGCTATTAGCGCTTCCACTACTACTTACTGATAGGGTGGTTGAACCACCTTCGGCTATCACTCGAGTTTCTTCCAATCCCAGTTTAGACTGAGGGTTATCCAAAAAATAAGAGAGGTTATTTGAGTAATAATTGAACTCATTTTCAAAATCTCCAAACTGGAAACTGTTTCCTTGAAATCTAAAATCCAAGATTGGCAACCCTGTTAAATTCGGAATTCTACCCTCTAATTGGTTATTGGCAATATAGAACGCTCCCAAATCAGTTAAATTTTGAAAACTGGGTGGAACATTCCCTGTAAATTGATTGTCACTAAGGTTAAGATTATAAAGATTGCCCAACTGGGACATGGAACTTGGAATCTGCCCGGTTAAATTATTATTGTTAAGTCCTAAACCAGTAAGGTTTACAAGTCCTCCCCACAAATCTGGCAAAGTACCTGATAATTGGTTGAAGCTCAACAGCAAACCTTCCAAATTGGAAAGATTAAAATAGGAGGTTGGAATAGAACCCTTAAATTGATTATTTCCTAACCATAATTGACGAAGATTTGTCAATGATCCCAAAAATTCGGGTAAAGTGCCACTGAATTGATTTTCACTGGCCAAAAACACCTCCAGTTCTGACAGATTTTCCAAACTGTCTGGGATTGAACCTGTAAACTGATTGGAGGTAAGCAACAATGATTCCAATTTGGTCAAATTTCCCATACTACCGGGCAAATCACCCGACAATTGGTTGTTTCTAAGATCTAAAAATTCCAGATTGACAAGGTTTCCGATAGCATCGGGAATTACACCATAAATGTTATGATTAACCAAATCCAACCGCTGTAAATCAACCAAGTCCCCAATTTCATTAGGCAGGGTCCCATAAAGACCATTACCCCCTGGAGAGTTGGTGGAGATAAAGTCTATGCCGATTACACAACCGCTTGCATTGGTTGTAACTCCATACCAAGTATTTAATGGTGCAGCTGTGTTCCAATTGGTATTATTTACCCAATTGGGTCCGTCAAGTGCATTGTAAAATGCTATTAGGGCATTTCTGTCTCGAGTTTCACAGGGCGATTGCGCATAAGCATAAAAGGACACCAGGTTTAAAATAGTCAGAAACAAAAAGCGTTTCCCACTTTCAAGAAAAAGGGCCATACTAGAAAATAAAATCAATTATATTCAAAAAAAAATGGTTAATTCAACTTCTACTTCCAAGTACAAATCTTTTCGGTAAAAGGCATATAAAATTCCATTTGACCTCTAATTATTGAAACAAATGTCCTTCGACGGGATTGTAGATACCCCGAAAAATAGGACAGTAAGTTTAATAATTCGATTTGTAAATAATAATCTAACCAACCAATGACCAAAAGAGATTTTTTCAGAATTATCATTAGGCTGTTTGCCCTTTACTTATCATTACCAATTTTATTCCCACCAACTTAAGGCATTTGACCTATGAGTTAGCCATTTGGCCAATTCTAATAATCCTTGGCTCAGCTTTGTTGATGATTCTTTTGTTTGTATTTCTACTCAGAAATTCTGATACCGTCATCGATGTGCTTAAACTGGATAAAGGGTTTGATGATGACAGAATAGAGTTTGGCAATTTGGGAAGCCTTGAAATTGTCAAAATTGCATTGATCTTTATTGGTGGGTTTATGATTCTTGACCCTTTGCCTGAATTCCTTCATTATTGCTATCTAGGTTTTAAAAAGGAAATTTCCGCGACTGGGTTAAGTCCATTTGAGGCTCCAGGTCTTTCCGAGTTTTGGGATTACTTTAGATGGTTCGTTTCTGGAGTCAATTTATTGGTGGGCTATCTTATTCTTTCCAATTTAGGAAGGTTAGCAAGTTTTTTGGTAAATCTGAAGGCAAAACAAGAATAAAGTTCAAATAAACGATGATCAAATACATCGATTTCATTCCATTTTAGGCGTATAGAAACGTATTTTGCATCTCTATAAACGAGTTGGCAACCATTAAAAATGACAGTAAAAGAAGGAGACATATTCATAACGAAACTAGAAAGAGATTTTTGGGGGGCTTTTAAAGTGATTAAAATTGGTAAATCATTCTTCGAAGAAATAGACGGAGATTTAATGATGCTCGGAATCCTGGATTACGTGGATAATAAAAAACCAGAATTAGATGATGTGAGATTAAATCAAATTCTATGTTGCAATCGATTTTTCTTTTCAAATCAATATTCAATTGACTTTTACACCAATAATCCAAAATACAATGATTTAAGCAAGTTTGAATATTTGGGAAATAAACCAATGACAGAATTTGAAAAAAGTATTGATTTCAAATTAGGAGATGGACGAAGTGGAGAGAAAGGTGGTTTTCCTTTGGCTGGTTTAATGGAATCTGATTATGGTAAAATAGCTTTTTATGAATGGCGTTGGAAAAATGAAAAAGAAGAATTCAAAAAGGAAGTTGAAATAGAAAATGAAAAATCTCGCATTGCAAGAGAAGAATACAGGAAGCAGTCTATGAAGCCTAAAAAGATGTTGGACGACAACGTGTTTTGGGAAGTAATAGAAAAAATCGACTGGACTAAAGAAGACGACCAAGAAAGAATGGAACCTGCTATCGATTTTTTAGCAAAGAAAAAGGTTACGGGAATAAAACAGTTTCAAGAAAGTTTAACCTATAAATTGTATTTGCTAGACACTAAAAAACACGCTGAAAATATTGGAGAAAATTCATTCAAAGATGATGATTCATATTTTTCAGTTGACTACTTTCTTTATGTAAGGTGTTGTGTCGTTGCAAATGGTAAAGAATATTTTGAAAGTGTATTGAAAAACCCAAAAGATATGCCTAAGGATATGGACTTTGAGCCATTGCTATATATTGCAGAAGAAGCCTATGAAAAGCGGATGTATAAAGACTTGGAATATGAAACAGGTTGTGATTATGAGACTTTTTCAAATTATAAAGGCTGGAAAAAATAACGGTTGCCAACAATGGCTATAAACAATTGGGGCGAAAGTGATAAAACAAAATATAAATATATAACAAAGGTTAGTGCTAAACCGAAATGTTAGGTTGTAAAACCCCAACTGTTCATAGCCGAGACCGTTGTGAACAATTCGCCAAGGGCGAACTTTAATCTGCGCAACTTCGTTGCAATGCATCTTAAAGTAAATTGTTCACAACAGAGCGCTAAACCAAATTGCACCTATCGCACTACCCAGAATATCG
>NZ_JBNPYE010000019.1:0-7060 GCF_051494225.1 Flagellimonas lutimaris
TCACGTTTGTTGCTACTGTGCCCCCACCATCGGTAATCTCAACACTACCAGCATTCATAGCTGCTCCAGTGTTGTATTCGTTCGTAGGGTCCGCGTCCGCATCGTCCGTATCAAGGGCGGCAAGCTCGGCGTCCGTCGCAAAGGTCCCGTCAAGGTCAACCCCCGTGGCCCCCGTAGCGGCATTGGTCAGTTCCAAGGTCGTGCCCGTCAAGGCTACATCCGAAAGTTCGTTCGTAGGGTCCGCGTCCGCGTCGTCCGTATCAAGGGCGGCAAGCTCGGCGTCCGTCGCAAAGGTACCGTCAAGGTCTTGGCTAAGGGTGCCACCGGCATCCGTCACCTCGATGGAAGTTCCGTTGAGGGATACCCCGGTGTTGTATTCGTTCGTAGGGTCCGCGTCCGCGTCGTCCGTATCAAGGGCGGCAAGTTCCGCGTCCGTCGCAAAGGTGCCGTCAAGGTCAACCCCCGTGGCCCCCGCAGCGGCATTGGTCAGTTCCAAGGTCGTGCCCGTCAAGGCTACATCGGAAAGTTCGTTCGTAGGGTCCGCGTCCGCGTCGTCCGTATCAAGGGCGGCAAGTTCCGCGTCCGTCGCAAAGGTACCGTCAAGGTCAACCCCCGTGGCCCCCGCAGCGGCATTGGTCAGTTCCAAGGTCGTGCCCGTCAAGGCTACATCCGAAAGTTCGTTCGTAGGGTCCGCGTCCGCGTCGTCCGTATCAAAACCATCAACATAAGCCTTGGTCGCAGCATCCTGTGCTGCTGTAGGATCAGCCAGATTGGTAATCGCCGAACCTCCAGCATCGTTACCTTGAACCAAAACTTCATTAAGTGTTTGATTATCGGTATTTATCAAAGCTGCAAGATCAGCCAACGCTACAGCATAAGAATTGGAATCAGAATCAGCTATTACCAAGTTTGTATTTGTTCCATCTATTCCGAATGATGTTACCGTTGTATTTGAATCTGCAAAGACATCGCTCAAACTACTTAAATCAACATTTACATTTCCTCCATCTTCTAAAGAAAGGGACAAAATATTTGTAACATCATTAAAAGTAAAACCAGTCAACTGCTGATTATCTGAGGCTGTAAGCTCCCATGAATTACCATCCCAAAAATAAATGGTGCCGGTATTGGTATTTACATATATGTCTCCCAAATCCGCTCCCGTAGGGGTTACCGCACCTGAGCTAGAAACATCTGTACCTTTTAGAACTTCACAATTGCATTGGTCCTGAAGGGTTACTGTGGTTTGAGAAAAGGCAATTCCTGAAAAAAGCAGGAATATTAGTGCAAGTATGCTCTTTTTCATGAGGTTACTATTAGTTGAGGTTCTATGCTGTAGTTTTGTTGATTCTGTAAACTTCTGGTTTTTAAATTCTTTCGTGATTCAACACACCGAATTTTCAACCGAATACAAAATTACCCCCACTATTAAGCGTAGAAAATAATTGTTGTGAACACATGAAATCCAACTGTATAGCAGTCAAATTATGAGGTGACCCTACTATTTTTTCACGCTTTTTTCAATACAGTTCATCGATTAGCCCAAGTTTCCAGTATTGTTTGAGTAGGTGTAATCTTACAATATCGAATTAATATATAGATAAGTAGAAGGAGAGTAGAGCATCTGGAAACGACATTGAAATCCAAGTTGAATTCATAAAAAACGACCCCAAAAGGGGCCGTTTATATGGTGACAAATTGTAATTCTTTATTCAAATATGATAAACTCAGATCTTCTGTTAAGCTGATGTTGTTCCTCTGAACATTGAACGCCGTTCACACAATCGTTGACCAATCTGGTTTCGCCAAATCCTTCACCCTGTAACCTGCCAGAAGATATTCCCTTGGAAATCATATAATTTACCGTGGACTCAGCTCTTTTTTGCGACAACCAAAGATTGTAGGCATCAACACCGCGACTATCGGTATGCGAGTTTACCTTAATTTTCAAACTTGGGTATTTTTCCATGGCCACAATGACTTTTTGAATCTCTATTTCAGCATCTGGTCTGATGTTGAACTTGTTCAAATCGAAATAAATAGTACTCAACTGTAATAGCTTTGCCAAGTCGTCTCCAAAACCTCCAGTGACCACATCTCGTTCCAAATAGAAATCCACGATTCTAGGTTTTCCATCGGATATGGGCAAATATTCCTCGGCAGGCACATAACCATCTCGGGATGCCCTGACAAAATTACCTTTTGAGCAATCCAATTGTAATATATAGTTACCATCAGAATCTGTTATGGTAGATGAAATCTCGTTATTCTCCTCGTCGATAATCTTTACGGTAGCTCCAGCTAAGACCTCGTTTGAAATACGGTCCCTGACCGTTCCCATTACTTCCTGAATACAGTCCAAGATGAGTGGTTCATTCTCCACGAACTCGTATATATCATCGTCTCCCATGCCTCCATCCCTATTGGATGAGAAGTATCCGGTTTTGTTTTCTGAGTCGAAGATATAAGAGAAGTCATCCTTTGATGTGTTAACAGGTCTTCCCACGTTTACTACTGGTTGAGTATAATCGTTATAGGCAATCTTTGTTGCAAAAACATCCAGTCCTCCCAATCCTTGGTGGCCATCGGAAGAAAAATACAACACTCCATCTTTGGTGATGAAAGGGAAGGTTTCCCTTGCCATTGTATTTATGTTACCTCCCAAATTCTTAATGGGACCATAGGTACCATCACCAATAATATCCGTTACAAAAATATCCGACTCTCCCAGACTACCTGGCATATCGGAAACAAAGTAAAGCTTTTTACCATCAGGACTTAACATGGGATGTGCCACAGAATAAGAGTCATTATTGAACGGAAGCTCCGTAATATTGGTCCATTCACCATTAATATTTTCAGCACTGTAAATTTTTAATCGAATGATTCCTTCCTCATCTTTTTTCCTTCTACCATCCATGAAATTATTTCTGGTAAAATACATAGTAGTACCATCTTTAGTCACCACTGAAGTAGATTCGTGAAGTCTTGTATTGACTTCACCCTCCAATTTAAGAACATTATTGTTGGATACACTATCCGCGTTGACCTTGTATAAATCCAAAAAGTCCCTTGCATTCCATGTATGACGATACCGAGCAAAGTTCCCGGTGTCGCGATCAGAGGCAAAAATGAGCCCTTTCTCGTAATAAGCGGCGGCAAAATCTGAATATTTACTATTATATGGGAATGGTTTAACGGTGTATCGTCCCGAGTTTTCTTCAATCTTGGCCATGTAATCTTCATCAAAATCCACCATGGAAGAAGTCATCTCCCTAAAATTTTCCATGACACGTGTAGCCTGATCATAGTCCCCAACCGATTTCAAACTCTGCGCATATCGAAAAACATCCTCAACGGACATTTCATCTGGATAGGTTTCTTCTAGCTTTTTATATGTATTGGTTGCTTCTTGATACTTGGCATTAAAATAATAGGAGTTCCCCAGTTTTTTCAACAAATCGGGCGAGCTATACCCTTTGTCCAACACTTTTTTATAGATATCGATTGCGGGACTAAAAGAGTACTGTTTGTATTTTTCGTCGGCCCTTTCCATTACCCGGGTAATTTGCTTATCGGGAATACTATCCTGTTGCGCGGTTACTTTTACCAGACATCCGCAAACGATAATCAATAATGTGAGTATTCTTTTCAGCATTCTAAACTATATTAAAAGAATCTTGGTGATATGGTTCTTTGGAAGGATTTTAGCAATTCCAATCTTAAAAACACCTCAAAGGATCCATCGTTGAATTGTGTTCCTCCCAATTCCGTTGTTTCGCGATCATAGGCCAATCCCAACATAATCTGCTCGGATACTTGAAACCCGACCAAACCACTAACTGCGGCATCCCAACGGTACGCTGCGCCAAAACTAAATTTATTCGCAAACAAGAAGCTAGCGGAAAGGTCTACTTGCAATGGTGCCCCGCCAACAGCTTTTGTTAACAAGGCTGGCTTAAATTGCAAATCCGCCCCTATATCGAACACATATCCTGTGATCAAATAAATATTCATGCGCTCTGCCGATAGAAAGTTGACACCATCATCCGAGTTGTCATTGTCAAAATATTCCGATTCCAAAACGTTTGGTGCAGAAACCCCTGCATAGAATTTATCAGTGTGATAGTAAATCCCTAGCCCAAAATTGGGTGTGAACTTATTATCAATATTATTTTGATTGACTACTTCTTGGTCAAAATTCCTAAGTCCGTTGAAGTCCAAACTCAACATATTTCCACCGGCCTTCAATCCAAAAGATAATTTGGCATCCAGAGAAACATCAATGGTGTAGGATACTACGGCATCGAGATAGGTTTCCTGTACAACCCCGTCCCCAATATTGTCATTTACGATTGAGATACCATATCCCAGCCTACTATTCTGTATGGGTGAGTGCAGATTTAAGGTGAAGGTTTCTGGAGCTCCGTCAAGACCAACCCATTGCGATCTGTACAACCCAGCAAAACTAAGTTGCCCTCTTGATCCAGCATATGCAGGATTAACACTCAATGTATTGTACATATATTGTGTGTACTGGGCATCCTGCTGGGCCATTACACCCGTTGATACGATTCCAATAAACAACAACGTAGTTAAAAAATGCTTTTTTATCATTCTATCAATATTGTTATCTGCTTATATAAATGTATTCGGAGTCCGTAAAATTACCCTGTTCGGTTTCGTAATTAAAGATATAAAAATAAACCCCTGCCGGTAGGTAATCGTTTACACTCAGAGCTGATTTGCCCCTAACTCGTCCATCAAAAACATTGTTCACATTATCATAGTTACTGCCTTCAAACACCTTAGTCCCCCAACGGTTGAATATTTTAAGTGTGCTCGATTTGATGTATTCCACACCGCGAATAAACAAGAAGTCATTTTTTAAATCCCCATTTGGTGTCAACATTTGGTTTACTTCAATATCTTCAACAATTACAGTAACCGTAGCTGAATCGCAATTATCTGGATTTGCTGCTTCACAAATAGTATAATCAATGGTATAAGTACCAGCAGTCGTTCCTGAATTAACCCTTATACTACCATCTTCTTCATTGATAGTTAATTCATTTGTCGGCGTTGATGTCAATATGACGTCAATCAAGGATACGGTTTCATCGTTTAGGGTATCGTTGAACAATACATCACTATCTGCAATGATACCACCTCCTGAGCCAGCGTTGTAACCATCATCAACCGCATCGATAATATTATCCGCTCCTTGCATTACCTCAACAGTCACAGTTGCTGTATCACAATTTCCAGAATCAGCAGCATCACAAATGGTATAATCGATGGTGTACGTTCCTGCTTCGGTTCCCGGCACCACTCTTACACTTCCATCCTCGTTGATGATAAGTTGGTCCGTTGGTGTAGAAGTCAAGATAACGTTTTCAGGGGCAACAGGTTCGCCATTATAGGTGTCGTTGGTCAATACATTGCTATCAGGAATTGCTCCACCGTCACCTGTTTCCGCTGTGAAAGAATCATCCACAGCATCGAGCACATTGCCTGTCCCTTCCATTACCACAACCGTTACTGTTGCCGTATCACAATTATCCATATCCATCACATCACATATGGTATAGCTAATGGTATAGGTTCCCGCTTCAGTTCCAGACACTACGCTGACACTTCCATCTTCATTGATAACAAGTTCATCTGTAGGTGTTGAGGTCAAAATAACATCCATCAGGGTAACCAGTCCGCCATTGTATGCATCATTGGAAAGCACGTTGCTGTCCGGAATCACACCATCACCACCTGTTTCAGCAGTAAAGGAATCATCCACGGCATCGACAACATTGCCAGCTCCCTGCATTACCTCAACAGTCACAGTTGCAGTATCACAATTTCCAGAATCAGCTGAATCACAAATGGTATAATCGATGGTGTACGTTCCCGCTTCGGTTCCCGGCACCACACTTACACTTCCATCATCGTTGATGATAAGTTGGTCCGTTGGTGTAGAAGCCAAGATAACATCTGCAGGAGCAACAGGTTCTCCATTATAGGTGTCGTTGGACAATACATTGCTGTCGGGTACAATTCCACCTTCTCCAGTCTCTGCCGTATAGGCATCATCCACCGCATCGACAACATTGCCAGCTCCCTGCATTACCTCAACAGTCACAGTTGCAGTATCACAATTTCCAGAATCAGCTGAATCACAAATGGTATAATCGATGGTGTACGTCCCTGCTTCGGTTCCCGGCACCACACTTACACTTCCATCATCGTTGATGATAAGTTGGTCCGTTGGTGTAGAAGTTAAGATAACATCTGTAGGAGCAACAAGTTCTCCATTATAGGTATCATTGGACAATACATTGCTATTCGTGATTACTCCTCCATTTCCATCTTCTACCGTATAGTTATCATCGATAGCATCCAAGGTATTGGCGCCTACTTCAATATATATGGTTGCAGAAGCACACACACTAGGATCTGGCAATACATTGCAGACTTGGTAAATTATAGTAACTGTTGAATTGGATTCAGATGCTACAGGTATATAGTTCACGAAACCAGTTTCGTCATCAAAAGTAACAACACCAGATGCGTCGCCACCAATTCGTGATAAATTGGTAACACCTACATTATTTGATGCATTATTTGGTAGATAGTCGTCATTCTCTAAAATATTTATCGCGACTTCAGTAGTTGCGGGTGTAGAACCAAAGTCATCATTGGCATTAGCCGTTAATGGGTCTGGGTCTGTTTCATTTGGATTGCCATCATCATCGCAATCCAGTGCCTCCCAATCTGCTGATTGTGGTAAGGTTACACTTTCAGGATTGTAGTCGCATGGATTCAGTGGATCTGTTCCATCCTCGGTCTCATCGCCGTTGGTAACCCCATCCCCATCACAGTCGGAGTTGTTCCAAGTCGAATCAGGGTCAACCGTTTGGCTATCCAGCACAAAATCACAAGGGTCTTGTGGGTCCGTGCCATCCTCATTCTCTTTTTCGTTGGTCACACCATCGCCATCACAATCTGCTTCTAGATAGTCGCCACTTTGTGGAAGGGTAATACTGTCAGGGTTATAATCACATGG
>NZ_JBNPYE010000020.1:0-6483 GCF_051494225.1 Flagellimonas lutimaris
ACGTCCGCTCACGCGGACTCCTTGACAAACCACGCCATAAGATTATAAGGAGGAAAGTTCTTTTGACATGGTTGAACGGATTTCGTTATATTTCCGTAGAAATCACAGCACTACGTTTAGCGCTCTGTTACCAAAGTTCAAATAAACGATTGCAATATAACATAGAAAAACCATGAGATTTAATATTTATCTATTAGGGATCATTGTACTTCTTTTCGGTTGTAAATCAGAGAACCGCAATCACGAAAAAGAAGAAATTGTTGAAAAGCAAATTCAAGTAGATCTAAATCCCAACATTCATACTTCCCATATTATAGAAATGTTCGTTTGGCCCGGCGAATATCCAACACGTCCTATGTGTGTTGCCGCCCAAATGTATTTTGAACCATTTAAGAACCATCCTGCAATTAAACTTTCCGATAGTTTATTACAAAACGAAATATTTTACTTCGACGAACTAACTGAAATTCTATTGTACCTAGATGATTTTCCAAGTACGGACTTCAAGTATTCACTTGATAATTCACCATATTCAAATAGAAAAGGAATTATTAATGAATGGATAAAAAAGTTATCCGAATTCTATATCGATGCAAATGTGGAATCTTTCTTGAATGAAAACAAGGCATTTTATAATGGTGCGAGACAAGAAGTGTTGAACAACCTGCCTCCAGAAGATTTTGTCAACCAAATGGAAGAATACTACCGAGAGAAAAAAATAAGGTATACAATTATACCTGCTCCTGAAATGCCTACTGGCGGCGCATATGGGTATAGAGGAATTGGGCCGTATGTGCACACTCCTGATGGAATGTTGATTTACCAAGTAATCAGTGCCTCCTTACCAGTAGAAAAAGATAGTATTTCCAATAAATACGAGTATTTTGGTTTCGACAACGAAAAATTCATCCTGCGTAATTCATATCATGAGTTCGGCCACGCATTTGTGAATACAATACTGGATAGAAATGAAAATAAAATACTACTAAACAGGTATGAGAATTTATTCACCCCTGAACTTCAAAATGTTATGGAAGCACAAAATTATGACAATTGGTTTGACTGTATCGCAGAACATCTAGTTCGATTAGGTGAAATCAGATTAGCTGAAAGGAGTGGTAATGAAAAATGGGCAAAAGAATTACGCAAATACCACACTAAAGAGTTGAATTTTATTTTTTTACCGCAATTTGAGGCCAAAATTAAGGAATACGAACAAAACGCTAGTTTTAAAAGTTTTGAGAAGTTTTTGCCAATTCTCTTGAAAGAGCTAGACTATTTTGATTCAGAAAAGATAAAGAACTTAATACACAAAAGCATATCGTAACATAAAGTTCAAATAAACGATCAAAATGAAATCAGCAATTTGAGCTCTTCAATAAATGGAAATCAAAAAGATAATTTTGGGTATTGCTATAGTGCTTGGTTCGATAATATGGTTGGTATCGCTCATTAGAGAGAATAAAAAAGATAATAATTACGATTATTGGTTGTTATCATACGATATTAATATCGTTTTTGGACTGATTGTTTTTATAGTAATTGGTTTGATTCTTATTTACAGGGGATTTAATATTTCATAAGTTAGAATACCATATTGACAGACTAAATCAAATCCAAAAGTTCAAATAAACGATAACCTACTCCTAAATAATTATAACAGAAGATGTTCAAATACTCCACTTTACTATTGTTGATATTGACACTGTTCATCTCTTGCAAGGAAAATAACAATTCTGGTTCTTCCACAATTGTCGATGTTGACCTTAAAAGTCAACTTGAAAACATTTATTTGAAAGATCAGGGAATTCGAGAAATAGTCGATGGAAACTTATCTGAAGAAAGGAAATCAGAGTTGTTAAAGGCATTAGGGCTACACCCTTCTGACATTGAAGGGAACAAAAGGTTTGAAGTAATGCAAAACATCGATAGTACCAACTTAGCCGAAGTGGAAAAAATCATAAAGGACCATGGATATCCAAGCCTATCCATCGTCGGAGAGCCGACAAACAAAGCAATCTTTTATGTAATCCAACATTCAGATAAAATAGACAAATATATCCAAGTAATAAGGGAGGCAGCTGAAAATGGTGATATACCCAAAACCTCATTGGCAATGATGGAAGACAGAAACCTTATGGATAAAGGACTTGAACAAATGTATGGAACCCAAATAAAGGGACAGGCCAATAAACAGGGGGAATGGATATACTTTCTTTGGCCCATAAAGAATGTTGACTCGGTCAATATTTGGAGGAAGCAGGTTGGGTTTGATCAAAGTTTGGAAGAATACCTAAACGGAATGGGTGTTGAGTTTAAGCTTTATCAACTGGATGAATTAGAAGATTTATAAAAATTGAATTTTTCACAGTTCCAAAAGTTTAAATAAACGATTCGACTATTTCAACGATTAAATTCCAAAATAAGTCATTTAAATGTACTTTACTAGTCTAGAAACGGATAGTATTAATTATGAGAATGAAATCACTTTTAATCTTACTTTTCCTGTTGCCTTTTATTGGACAAGGGCAAATTGACAATTTGGAGAACCCCAATATTCATAAATCCTCTATCCGAAAATACCTTGACAAACTACTTTTGGACTTATCATTAGAAACTCTTGAAGCTTCAAATAGTAAATTCTATTTCAGATTAATAAATACTAGACATATAACTGAGGTATGGGAAAGTGAAGATGGCAAAATCGATGGGCGCATTATAAGCTTTATTGAAAAGTTGCCAGATTCAATAGATTTACCTTATTTGAACAATAAAATCAGAAAAAAATACTTCGTTCAAACCAAACATTTAAATAGAAATAGGTCTTCTCGGCTTTACACTAAAATACAAGTGCTTGGTATCGAAAAAATCCCTAGCAAGTTATTGCCTCAAGAGAAAGTAAAAAACATAGGTGGCTATTTTATGGAGATTTCCCATCAAAGTAACTATGGATTCAAGGAGTTTTGGATTATTAATGATGCTCAACTTCAATCTGAAAATGATAAAAAGGTGATGAAACTGGTTGACTATTTTAATAGGGAAATTAACTATTTGGAGATATATGATAAACTAATTGATGCAGCCCCTAAAGGTTGTTACGATTTAGCAAATGGATTTAATCGATGTAAATAGTTAAAACATCATTTTTTAATTAACTAACACAAAAGTTCAAATAAACGATAAAAACAAGTAGTACAATATTTTGCCCAAAATGAAAGTTGAGTTTAAAGAGTTGAGAAAAGTGTATAAGGAGGTTAAAGATTTCCTTGAAAATGCTTCTGGGAAAAATATAAATGGACTTAATACAAAAATAGCTGAAGATTTGGGGCTTTGGGGGGATGACAATTATTTTTTGTTAGAAGAATTTGTAGAAAAGCATAATCTGAATTTTAAAAAGTTTGATTATGGGAAGCATTTTGAAAGTGAAGGAGAGTTATTCAACAGTAGCAATGCTTTAATCTGGCTTTTGACTTTGCCATATCTTATTTCTGCTAGAATTATAAAATGGATTTTTCCAAATGTTAAAATATCATTTGATAGTTCAAGTTCATTTCTTCCAAAGAAAAATGAAAGAGCAGATTTGACATTTGGAGATTTAATAGTCTGCAAACTAAAAGGAGAATTTTGTTTGCGAAAGAATACACTGATTGAATGATTACCCTGATAAAACTGATTTAAACAACCGAGAGATTCAAATTCTTTTAGCGATTCACTTTTTGACTGAAAATGACCGAGCAAAAAGAGACAAAAAAGCGAATCGACTTCAAAATAAATATTTTCGGAGACTTAAAAAGGGGCAGAATAGGGAATTCAAAACTTTGCCAGAGATTGATAATGGTTAATATTGTAAATGACTCAATCCAAAGTTCAAATAAACGATAAATACAGATATGTAATAGGTTAATGAGAAGACCCAAAAAAATATCGGTAACTAAGCTTTTGATTGTAATAAGTGTCTTGTCATTTATGTTGACTTCATGTTCTAGGAATACGGCAAATCTATTTGTTGGTGTCTGGACAATTGAAGATATAGCCTATAAAGGAAAAGACATTGGTGAGAAAATCTCTTTAAATGCCCTTGTTTTTAAAGAGAACAATGAAGTTATGGTGCCAGGAATTGTTGGTGAGTTATTAAATAAAAAAGACAGACAAGGCAAATGGAAAATTGATGAAGACGGGTTTTTAAACATAACTTCCAACAATCAATATATAAATGGAAGGGCTAAATATTGTTTTGAAAATAGTGAGGATGAAGAACTTCTTAAAGTTGTAATAGAAACAGAAGAACTGTATATGGAGGCATTTAAACTTTTTAGTGAAAATGACACCTATGGTCGGTTGCCTTGTATCAATAATGCCCTACCAAAATAGAATAATAAAAAAGAAAAGTTCAAATAAACGATTACAAAAGGAGATGTAAATATACGTCTCCACTAAAAAATTAGTGACGGGCCAAAATGAACAACAAAGAACTAGAATTATTATTTGGAGCAATTTGTTTTGTATTTACAATAATATTAGGAATTAGGGAATATAGAATTTGGAATGGTTTGCAAAATGATGATTGGATGTTGAAATCTTTCAGTATTGGAAAGATTGGTGGGATTGTTGGACTTTGCATGATCGGATTAATAACTTTCTATCGATATTTTTCATAGCCTTATGTATATCAATTGTTTCAATAGCTCAAATAAACGATTAGAACAAACCCAACCTACCCAAATTGCCTAAAATTAAATTACAAAACATAAAAACTAAGCTGCAAAAGGTTTATCTACCGTTCTTAGTCGTTTCCATAGGAACTGTTTTCCTATATACCTTTCTTAGGTGGTTGTTGGACATTAAGTTTGGCATCATTCCTCTTAAAAAGGATTTACTGGATTTTTGGATACCCTTTGGATTACCATGGATACCTATACTGATTTGGTTGAGAAGAAGAATACGAATTTTGAATGTTCGGGGCAATAATGATAATGGTTACTTTCTCTATCAAGCCGTTATAGCAGGGACTATTTCCGTTACCCTGCTCAATGCCCAGGATTATACCTCTACAAATTCGTATGATTTAAATGAAGTTAATTCGATTGAGGAGCTTGATGCCTTAAAAAATGAAAAATACTTTAAGGTATCGTCCTTTCTTGTGGAAAAGGAGTCAAAAACATCCTATACAACTGCAAGAGTTTCTGGAAGGTCAAACGATAGGTTGAACATTACCGAATTCATTGCACTTCCATTTGAAAATTCCCTAAGCGTATGGTACGGAATTGAATACAAATCTAGCATGAGTAATCACATGTCCGAGGCTGAGAAAAACAGAACTTACAGAAAGTTTCTGGAATCATGGATAATACAATATAAACATCATAATTTTTATGGAACCAGATATTTCGAAAAGCTAGGTCATTCTGATGAACTTGATGGATATGTTAATGCTATACAGTTACGTTACCCTAATCTGGATAGAGGTGATTTAACCATATTAATTCCTCATAAAGGGGCATTTTTGGAAAGAAGTGGAAATTCTCTGGAATGGGCTTTTGGATCCTTTGCAATTGGTTCGTTCATCTTTTTGATAATGGTTCTGGTACCCTCAATAAACGAAAGTGAATTAAAACGATTTAAATTAGGCAAACCCTCAAAAGATGATGATTTATTGGATTTCCTGAGAGCGCTTAATCCTATGGGCGAATATAAGGGGTCTGCCATTTTGATTTGGATAAACATTCTTGTATTTGCTATTATGATGGTCATGGGAATCAATATTATATCACCTACTGGACAAGAATTATTGGAAATTGGAGGAAACAGAAAACTCGAGGTTTTAAATGGAGAATATTGGAGACTAATGTCCTCTGTGTTTATCCATGGTGGAGCCTTGCATTTGTTAATGAATATAATGGGGCTTGGATTGAGTGGGTTTATTTTGGAACAAAAACTTGGGCCTCATAAATTGATATTGTCTTTTTTAGCATGCGGTTTATTGG
This sequence comes from Flagellimonas lutimaris, assembly GCF_051494225.1. Classification (GTDB taxonomy): domain Bacteria; phylum Bacteroidota; class Bacteroidia; order Flavobacteriales; family Flavobacteriaceae; genus Flagellimonas; species Flagellimonas lutimaris_A. Next base: position 5,985 of record NZ_JBNPYE010000020.1, read on the forward strand.
CTAGTTTGTCCAGTATATACTTTAATGACAATGTTATAAGCGTTGGTGCCTCTGGTGGTATTTTTGGATTGTTTGGAATTATACTGGCCTTAACTGCTTTTAAGGTGTTTGACTCACAGGTACGAAGATTTGTTTGGCTGATTCTCATTCTTTACGCTGGAGTAAATTTAGTTCTCGGTCTTTTAATTTCTGGTGTTGATAATGCCGCTCACTTTGGAGGGTTGATTTCTGGGTTCCTAATTGGTTTTTTATTATCGCTTGATAATAACAAGGAATCAATGAATCAGAGATGATCTTTTTGATTTAATCAAGTAACGTTTCGCTATAGGACAATGTCCTAAAATTAATTAAGCGAAAATTCTTACATTTATAAAAGTTCAAATAAACGATGAAGCGAGTCCGATCACTTCTGTCAATTACTGTGTTATTGGTTGTGCTTTTTAATATTGGATGCACTACCACAGAAGACACAATTACTCTCATACCAAATAACTATACA
>NZ_JBNPYE010000021.1:2500-5302 GCF_051494225.1 Flagellimonas lutimaris
GCAAAAGGCACGCCGTCACCAATAAATTGGCTCCGACCGCTTGTAGGCGTATGGTTTCAGGGTCTATTTCACTCCGTTATTCACGGTTCTTTTCACCTTTCCCTCACGGTACTGGTTCACTATCGGTCTCTCAGGAGTATTTAGCCTTGGCGGATGGTCCCGCCGGATTCACACAGGGTTTCACGTGCCCCGCGCTACTCAGGATACCACTATCTTTAACGCTCCTTGCCCGTACGGGACTGTCACCCATATCGTGCAGCTTTCCAACTGCTTCCGGTTCGTCGCGCAAAGAATATTGTGGTCCTACAACCCCGTCATTGCCGGAACAACAACGGTTTGGGCCGATCCGATTTCGCTCGCCGCTACTCTCGGAATCACTCTTGTTTTCTCTTCCTCCGCCTACTTAGATGTTTCAGTTCAGCGGGTTCGCCCACCTTACGGTGTGACTGGCCTTCAACCAGCCGGGTTGCCCCATTCGGACACCCACGGATCAATGCTCATGTGCAGCTCCCCGTGGATTTTCGCAGCTTATCACGTCCTTCATCGCCTCTGAGAGCCTAGGCATTCCCCATACGCCCTTCTTTTGCTTGTCGCACCTGTACCTAAGTACAAATGCCCTCTCGTAATCCTTATATATTCTATTCTACTTCGTGTTTCTTCTTTGACTTCGCAATAAAACGACCTAAGTCGTCTTTGCTCCGTCCCAATATGTCAATGAACTTTCTGGCACACCGCCCCCCGATACAAGATCGGCGGACGACTTTTGCCGTGGTGGAGAATATCGGAGTCGAACCGATGACCTCCTGCGTGCAAGGCAGGCGCTCTAGCCAGCTGAGCTAATCCCCCATTATCAGTGGTCAGTTAACAGTTATCAGTTAACAGTACTATATAACGGTAACCCAACACCTAGAATTTCCTTATTCCAATACCCAATGAACTTCCTTCGTAGTCTCAGGCAGACTCGAACTGCCGACCTCTACATTATCAGTGTAGCGCTCTAACCAGCTGAGCTATGAGACTGTCTTGGCCTTAATTTGCCTGTATATCAAAAAACATATTATAAACGACAGCACAAAGATATCAAGGACCACCTCGTGAGGGACCCGGAATCTCCGGGCATCTCTTTCTCTAGAAAGGAGGTGTTCCAGCCGCACCTTCCGGTACGGCTACCTTGTTACGACTTAGCCCTAGTTACCGATTTTGCCCTAGGCCGCTCCTTGCGGTGACGGACTTCAGGCACTCCCGGCTTCCATGGCTTGACGGGCGGTGTGTACAAGGCCCGGGAACGTATTCACCGGATCATGGCTGATATCCGATTACTAGCGATTCCAGCTTCACGGGGTCGAGTTGCAGACCCCGATCCGAACTGTGACCGGTTTTGTAGATCCGCGCCCCCTTGCGGGGTGGCTTCCCTCTGTACCGGCCATTGTAGCACGTGTGTAGCCCAGGACGTAAGGGCCGTGATGATTTGACGTCGTCCCCACCTTCCTCACGGTTTGCACCGGCAGTCCCGTTAGAGTCCCCATCTTTACATGCTGGCAACTAACGGTAGGGGTTGCGCTCGTTATAGGACTTAACCTGACACCTCACGGCACGAGCTGACGACAACCATGCAGCACCTTGTAAGTAGTCCGAAGAAATAGCTATCTCTAACTAATGCAACTTACATTTAAGCCCTGGTAAGGTTCCTCGCGTATCATCGAATTAAACCACATGCTCCACCGCTTGTGCGGGCCCCCGTCAATTCCTTTGAGTTTCATTCTTGCGAACGTACTCCCCAGGTGGGATACTTATCACTTTCGCTTGGCCACGGAGACCGAAGTCCCCACAGCTAGTATCCATCGTTTACGGCGTGGACTACCGGGGTATCTAATCCCGTTCGCTACCCACGCTTTCGTCCATCAGCGTCAGTACATGGTTGGTCACCTGCCTTCGCGATCGGTGTTCTATGTGATATCTATGCATTTCACCGCTACACCACATGTTCCGGCAACCCCACCATGACTCAAGACCTGCAGTATCAAAGGCAATTTTATGGTTGAGCCACAAACTTTCACCCCTGACTTACAGGCCCGCCTACGGACCCTTTAAACCCAATGATTCCGGATAACGCTCGGACCCTCCGTATTACCGCGGCTGCTGGCACGGAGTTAGCCGGTCCTTATTCTTACGGTACCGTCAGACACCTACACGTAGGTGCGTTTCTTCCCGTATAAAAGCAGTTTACAACCCATAGGGCCGTCATCCTGCACGCGGCATGGCTGGATCAGGCTCCCGCCCATTGTCCAATATTCCTCACTGCTGCCTCCCGTAGGAGTCTGGTCCGTGTCTCAGTACCAGTGTGGGGGATCCCCCTCTCAGGGCCCCTAACCATCGCTGCCTTGGTAAGCCGTTACCTCACCAACTAACTAATGGTACGCATGGCCATCCCTGTCCGATAAATCTTTAATCGTAATATCATGCGATATAACGATACCATGGGGCATTAATCCAAGTTTCCCTGGGCTATTCCCCTGACAGGGGCAGGTTCCATACGCGTTCCGCACCCGTGCGCCGGTCGTCATCAAAAAAGCAAGCTTTTCTATGTTACCCCTCGACTTGCATGTGTTAGGCCTGCCGCTAGCGTTCATCCTGAGCCAGGATCAAACTCTTCATTGTATTTCCTTGAATGTCTGTCCGACACCCGGAAAACCGAGTCCCTGCATCAAAATGGTTCTTAATAATTCTCTTTACGCTGTCGTTACAATATGTATATGAACTTCTTTATTTCTTTAAACTCAAAAGGACACTATTCTCAGTAAT
>NZ_JBNPYE010000022.1:0-2475 GCF_051494225.1 Flagellimonas lutimaris
GTCCGCTCACGCGGACTCCTTGGCAAACCACGCCATAAGATGATAAGAAGGAAAGTTCTTTTGACATGGTTGAACGGATTTCGTTATATTTCCGTAGAAATCACAGCACTACGTTTAGCGCTCTGTTGTGTGCAAGCTGAAAAATGAACTACGAAAAGAACAAAATAGAACTTGAAGAAAATGGATATTCCGTTTTAGCTGACTTATATTCGGACAAAGAAATAAGCGGAATTTTAGCTTGTATAGAAAATACTGAAAAGGAAGGAAATTCGTTTATGAAAACAAAGGATTTATTTGCGATTAGACAATTAATTAAAAATGTGCCTGAATTGACCGATTTTCTTTTTAACGAAAAACTGACTGAATTAATTTCTAACCTTTCCGAATCTGAATATTTTCTAACCAAAGCAATCTATTTTGACAAACCAAGCGAATCGAATTGGTTTGTTGCTTACCATCAAGATTTAAGTATTTCGGTTGACCAAAAAACAGAATTGGAAAATTACTCTAATTGGACTTTTAAAAAAGGACAGTACGGAGTTCAACCACCAATTGAGATTTTGGAAGACACAATAACAATCCGGATTCATTTGGATAAAACGGACAAAAATAATGGGGCGTTAAAAGTGATTCCGAAATCTCACTTAAACGGAATAGTTCGAGCTGACTCGAAAGATTGGAATTTACAAAACGAATTTATCTGCGAGGTAGAAAAAGGCGGAGCAATGTTAATGAAACCTTTGACTTTACACGCTTCGAACAGAACAACAAACGGAAAGAAAAGACGAGTAATACATTTAGAATTTAATAAACATAATCTGACTAAACCGTTGAATTGGTTAGAACAATACGGAATAAAAAAGCCAGCACACAACAATGTATAACCGCAATTACGGCGGATTCGACTACGTCCGAATCCACTCGGAATTGCTAAAGAAGTCTGTACAAAACCGAAAATTAACGCATATTAACCCGTAACTGACGGTTATACGAGACCGTTACCGCCAAGCAAAAAACGAACGTCTGCGGAGAAAACCACCGTTAATTAGAGCATATTTTGCGGAGAATATTTGAAATGCGGAGAATAGACAGTATATTTGCCGCATAATTTGCGGAGATATGGCATTTTACATTCATAACAGAGAAAATTGGACTGATTTTACTTGGGACAACAAGAAGGTACTATTGAAACTAAGTGAAACTAGAAACTTACAAGGAAAACTACTTGGAAGGATGGAATCGCTTGGATTTGATTTGCAGAATGAGGCCATTCTGAACACCTTAACGCTTGAAATTGTTAAATCATCAGAAATCGAAGGTGAAATTCTAGAATCAGAACAAGTACGTTCTTCAATTGCTCGTAGACTTGGCATTGATATAGCAGGTGCAATAGAATCGGAAAGACATATTGATGGAATCGTGGAAATGATGCTAGATGCAACTCATCGATATGATTTACCTCTTACCAAAGAAAGACTATTTGGATGGCATTCAGCACTATTTCCTACTGGTTGGAGTAACATGTTTAAAATAACAGTAGCAGATTGGAGAAAAGACATAAAAGGTTCAATGCAAGTTGTGTCAGGACCATTGGGTAGAGAAAAGGTTCATTTTGAAGCACCAGCTGCAGAACGGATAGACTCTGAAATGGATAAACTTCTCGATTGGATTGAAAATGAAATAGAAGTAGACCCTGTTCTTAAAGCTGCGATATCCCATTTATGGTTTGTAACCATACACCCATTTGAAGATGGAAATGGAAGAATAACAAGGGCAATTACTGAAATGATATTGGCTCGCTCAGACAATAGTGTTAAAAGGTTTTATAGTATGTCGGCTCAAATTAGAGTTGAGCGGGAACAATACTATGAAGTATTAGAAAGAACGCAGAAAGGCGATTCTAATATAACTGAATGGATTTTGTGGTTTTTAGAATGTTTGCAAGAGGCTATAAATTCAACTTATGATTTGCTTCAGAGAGTTTTACAAAAAGCGGAATTCTGGAAAACTCATTCTTCAACAATTTTCAATGAACGTCAGCAAAAAATGATTAATAGGTTACTTGACGGATTTACGGGAAAACTTACAACCACAAAATGGGGTAAGATTTGTAAATGCTCTCAAGACACTGCTCTACGAGATATTCAAGACTTAATTAAAAAGGATATTTTACAAAAAGAACCAAGTGGAGGAAGAAGTACAAATTATGAATTGGTAGAAATACCAGGCGGTAACACGGTATATAAAACATTTGGCGGAAAGTGCTAATTTTAAGGGTAGTACATTTAATAAACCTGGTAACGGTTTTATAGAGAATCGCTTTGAAATGCCAAACGTTTTATATACCCAACCGTTGTGAACAATTCGCCAAGGGCGAACTTTAATCTGCGCAACTTCGTTGCAATGCATCTTAAAGTAAATTGTTCACAACAGAGCGCTAAACCAAATTGCACCTATCGCACTACCCAGAATATC
>NZ_JBNPYE010000023.1:0-1661 GCF_051494225.1 Flagellimonas lutimaris
CAAAAAGGATTTCCATGTTAAAAACAAGTCAAAAATGAACAAAGTGAACAATTCGATGATATTGGAATCAAGCGACACTTTTTTGATAAGGCGTTTGCCGTTTTACCACGGCACAGACCCTAAGGACAAGCTTGTTTCGGACATTGTTGAGGACCAACATTTTATTCTTTCCCTCCTCGGCCTTTCTTTCATAGTAGGCCTTCAGGTCGGGATCGTGCCTGACAGCCGCAAGTGCGCACATGTGCAATTGCTTTTTCATCATCTTGTTGGCCATATGGTGCACCCTGGAGCGTTTCTGTATACTGGAACCGGATGTGTGCTCGAAGGGCACAACGCCGCAGTAGCAGGCAAGCTGTTTGGGATTTTCATACCTGGTGAAAAAATTGGTGAAGATGGTGAAGTATAAAGCCGTGAACAGACCTATCCCCGTAACGGACGTCGCCAGTCGCACCGTGGTGTTCAGCCTTTCATCGGAGAGCACAAGGGCCTCTATCTCGCCCTCCATGCGGTGTATCTCGTCATTGAGGCACTTAGTGGTCTTCCTGATGTGCCTTTGGACCAGCTTCCCAAGTTTCGGGTCAAAGGTCTTGAGTTCATTGGGGTGCTTGCCCAAGTCGGCCCTGAACCTGACCAGTTGGTCCCTTACCTTGAGCAGGGCATTGACCTTTTCCAGGATCTCCGGTAACGGCCTGTACAGTTCGATCTCGTTGTGGTTCTTGGCGGCGTACCGTGCGATCCGGATGGCGTCAAGCCTATCGTTCTTGCCGCGTTGTATCCCCAGGCTACGGATGATCCTCAACGACATCTCGACGCAGAAATTGGCCTGTTTTTCCAACAGCCTTGCGATCAACAGCCTACCGTATATCCCAGTATGTTCCAGACAGATCAGGGTGCTTTCCAAGGGTATGCCCCTGTTCTTGAGCAGCCTTATGAACGCCCTAGTGCCCTTTTGTGAATTGTCGAACACGAACGAGGACGTGTCGTCTCCTTCGATAATGGCGGTGTCAAAGGACTTTTTGGATATGTCCACGCCAACAAAATACTTGAAGTCAGATTTTTCCATGATAAAAAAGTTTAAAAAATGAGAGATCCATGAATTAGAGTACAACCGACAACTGAACGATTATCCAATCCCTGATAATAGGCCTTCAAGCCTGAATTTCCATATGATGCAGGCCCAGAAGATGACCGATAAAGCATTTAATCCTTCCTTATAAGTCCTGAACTTTGAAAAGCAATTAATACGTCTTTATCGGTCTGGTTGCCGTCCAATATCATTGAGGTTCCAAGGTAGGCAATACCTGGGTCCTTCTCAATGGACAGCGATATATGTTCTGGTCCTGGGACGATCATAAAAGACCGGTTCCATACCAAGGGGATGGATGTGCTGATATCTGAACCTGTATCGAAACCCTGGACAATAGGCCTTGAAGCCTGAATTTCCATCTGATCCTGTTCAGAGATGACCGATAAAAGGATTTGAAAAGCATAAGTCCTGGACTTTCCTTGCGCGTAATCCTCTTTTATCGGTCGGTGGCCACTTACGGTCACCGAGGGTATTCCCGAGTTAAAGACAACAGTCATTTAAATGACTATAATCTTAAAAGAAAGCTCTATGTAAATGGCCAGCGCTAAACTAAGGGAGAAGCAAGAGGATAGCG
>NZ_JBNPYE010000024.1:0-1336 GCF_051494225.1 Flagellimonas lutimaris
AGGACTATCTCATAAAGTGTGTAAATAGAAAATTAGCGGGGGCATGCCCCCGCTAATTTTTTGTCTAATTTTAAATATTTGCACATTATGAAGAAAGAAGAATTGTTCAATGACGATTTCCTGAAGCAGTTCAAATCGGGAGACGAGCTCAACGGTTTTCTCAAGGAACTCCAGAAGCGCGGCATCGAGAAGATGCTGGAAGGGGAACTGGACGGGCATCTGGATTACGAGAGGCACCAGCGCTCGTCCAATGCCAACAAGCGCAACGGACACTCCAAAAAGAAAGTGAGGACCTCCTTCGGGGAGTCCGAGATATCCGTCCCCAGGGACAGGGATGCTAGTTTCAACCCCATGGTCGTCCCCAAACGGGGCAACATGGTGGACGGCATCGAGAACATCATCGTATCCCTATACGCCAAGGGCATGTCGGTCAGTGACATAGAGGAGCAGATACGGGAGGCCTATGGCTTTGAGGTATCCACTTCCACCATATCAAGGATCACCGAAAAAGTGGCGGACGACATTGTCGCATGGCAGAACCGCCCTCTGGAACCGGTCTATCTGATCGTATGGATGGACGGCATCGTCTTCAAGGTCAGGGAATCCTCCAAGGTGATCAACAAGACCGTGTACGTGGCCGTGGGCCTGCGCAGGGACGGAAAGAAGGAAGTGCTGGGCCTATGGCTGGGCAAGAACGAGTCGGCGGCCTTCTGGATGTCGGTGCTCACCGACATGAAGGCCCGCGGCACCGAGGACATCCTGATCACCGCCACCGACAACCTGAACGGGTTCACGGACACCATCAAAAACGTCTTCCCCGAGTCCAGGACCCAGATATGCGTGGTGCACCAGATACGCAATGCCTGCCGCTATGTGGTATGGAAGGACAAGAAGGCCTTTACCGCGGACATGAAGGGCATCTACAATGCACCCAACGAGAAGGCCGCAAAGGCCGCCCTGGAGGACTTCGCCAAAAAATGGGAGGGCAAGTATTCCTATGCGATAAGGAGCTGGAGGGACAACTGGGACGAACTCACCGTGTTCTACGGGTTCCCAGTGGAGATACGAAAGATCATCTATACCACCAACCTTATCGAGAACCTGAACGGGAAGATACGCAAGTACACCAAGAACAAACTCTCCTTCCCAACTGACGATGCGGTGATGAAATCCGTATATTTGGCCACAAGGGAGGCCACCAAAAAGTGGTCCATGCCCATTAGGAACTGGGGCATCATTTTAAACCAGTTCCTAACGATCTATGAAAAAAGGGTCAGACTCTAATAAAGTCAAACCCCCGTTATTTTTAAATTACACACTTATTGGGATAGTGTCC
>NZ_JBNPYE010000025.1:0-1285 GCF_051494225.1 Flagellimonas lutimaris
TGGACTTGCAACAAAAAAGTGGACAATTAGATAAGAGTCATGCTGCTATTTTTTGATTATACAATTCTATTTCAATTTCCTCTATAGTCTTATATCCCAAAGAGGAGTGTATTCTTCTTCTGTTATACCAGGTCTCTATCCATTGGAAGACAGATAGTTCGGCTTCTGACCTTAGGTTATAGCTATGTTCATAGACCCATTCTACCTTTAGGCTCTTAAAGAACGATTCAGCTACTGCATTGTCCCAACAATTACCTTTTCTGCTCATACTTTGTTTTATCGATCCATTATATCTTTTCAGGATATCTGTAAAAGTGGAACTGGCGTATTGAGACCCCCTATCGGAATGGAATATAAGTTCTTTTGTGATATTGTTCGATTTAATGGCCATATTCCATGCAGGGACTATAGTGTCGCCGGTACTTAAGGTTTGGCCCATCGACCATCCAACGACCTTCCGGTGGAACAGATCTATAATTACCGTTAAATACATCCAGCCTTGTTTGGTCTTTATATAGGTGATATCCGATACCCAAACCTGGTTCGGTCTATAGACGGTAAAATCCTGATCTAATATATTGGGTGCAACTGGATAGTTGTGCTTGCTGTGGGTCGTAGTTTGAAATTTACGCTTTCTTTTGGCAAACAGGTTATTTGCCCTCATTATCCTAGCTACCCTAGGTCTTGAGATGCAATATCCCCTTTTCCAGAGCTCCGCTTTGATCCTCGGTGCCCCGTAACTCCCAAAACTATCCTCATAAACATCTCGGATGGTAGATGATATGGCCTCGTTCTCCATCACTCTTTTGGAAGGAACCCTGCCCAACCAATCGTAATACCCGCTTTTGCTTATCTTGAACATTTTGCACATCTTCCCGACTGGAAATTTAAATTTATGGTGTTTTATGAACCTATATTTTTCCTGTCGCTCTAGGAGAAGATGGCTATCGCCTTTTTTAAGATATCTCTTTCTAGTTCGGCATTCCTTAACTTCTTCTTCAATTCTGCAATTTCCCGTTGCTCGTCCGTTAATTTGGGGTTTCCCTTGCCCGGGAAACTGTTCCTGCCATAGGCATCCGATTCCCTGCGCCAACGGCTCAATACAGATGTAGGGATATCCAGTTCCCTGCAAATCTCGACAACGCTACCACGTGCGTAACTAAGTTCTACAGCTTTTTCCTTAAACTCTGCAGTGTAATTTCTTTTTTCTCTTGACATTTTTCAAAGTTAATTTTAATAACTAAAACGCTCTTAACTCTATGTCCGGTTAAATATAGTAAGTCCA
>NZ_JBNPYE010000026.1:0-1276 GCF_051494225.1 Flagellimonas lutimaris
TGGCCACTTACGGTCACCGAGGGTATTCCCGAGTTAAAGACAACAGTCATTTAAATGACTATAATCTTAAAAGAAAGCTCTATGTAAATGGCCAGCGCTAAACTAAGGGAGAAGCAAGAGGATAGCGCGCAAATGCGGCGCCATCGATCATGTTTGCTGTGCAAGGCCCCTGTTTATGGGGGGTTGGGAATTTTTAGAACATAAGGCCAATGGCGTTTTTAGCGTAAAAACTTGCTGAGGCCTGTAAAACCAAGGAATTTTTAAGCTAAAAATGGACAAAGGATACGAAAAGGAACCGTTTCGGACCGTATGCATCAAAATATCGGTGCTCCAAAAATTCAAGAGCTTTTCCAAGCGGCAGGGAAAGTCCCATTCCATGACCCTCTTGGCCATGGTGGAGTTTTTTGATCATAATGGAATCTCACCGGATGAACGGATGCACGAGACCATCGCTAGCCTCAAATATCTCATCAAACGCCGCTTCAATGCCATGGTGGCCATCATGCGCAGTATTGAAAAGGAACAGACCCTGCCCACGGTCAGTATGATCCAGGCACTCTTTGAACAGGAACTGGAACCTAATGAAGGAGATGAATGGGAAGGGGACTTTGACTTTTTTGAACAACAACTGACCGAGATCAATACCCCGGCCAACCCTGAATTATTGGACACCGAGACCACGGTGCCCAAGATCGTGCATGAACGGTTGAAGGAACAACTGGAGGAACTGAAGGCTGATTTTGGGCATGTCCTGGACCATGTGTCCGTGGCCAAGAACCGCTTCGGAAAGGAACACCTCAAAGTAGACCTGAAACCCGGGGCCATTGAACAATATCGCACAAAACTCAAAAATCTATAGCTATGTACATCGCCATCACACGCCAGCAATTGGGGGACAGTTACCGGGGAAGTTCCGGGGACTTTGTCAACTATCTGGAAAAGGAGAACGAAGGGAAGGCCCCCGAAGACCAAGAACTGTTCTTTAACCAGACAGAAAACCAGATCGATGCCCAACGGGTCATTGCCGAGATCGATGCCAATACCTCTAAGTTGTCCAAACGGGATCCCAAGTTTTATTCCATTATGGTCAGTCCCTCCCAAGGGGAACTGAAACAGATCGGGGATGACCCTGAAAAACTGAGACAATACTGGACTTGCAACAAAAAAGTGGACAATTAGATAAGAGTCATGCTGCTATTTTTTGATTATACAATTCTATTTCAATTTCCTCTATAGTCTTATATCCCAAAGAGGAGTGTATTCTTCTTCTGTTATA
>NZ_JBNPYE010000027.1:0-559 GCF_051494225.1 Flagellimonas lutimaris
GATTGTGATGGCGATGGCGTAAGCAATGGACGAGAAAATGAAGATGGGACAGATCCATTGGACCCTTGTGATTTTGTATTGGAGCATCAGGATTGTTCAGTATCCGATGAATGGAAAAAAGAAGATTGCGATGGCGATGGCGTAAGCAATGGACAAGAAAATGAAGATGGGACAGACCCATTGAATCCCTGTGATTTTGTATTGGAGCATCAGGATTGTTCACCATCAGAAGAATGGAAGAAAGAAGATTGCGACGGTGACGGTGTAACCAATGGACAAGAAAATGAAGATGGGACAGATCCATTGGATCCCTGTGATTTTGTATTGGAGCATCAGAATTGTTCACCATCTGAGGAATGGAAAAAAGAAGATTGCGATGGCGATGGGGTTACCAACGGCGATGAGATCGAGGACGGAACAGACCCATTGGCCCCATGTGATTATAACCCTGACAGTATTACCCTTCCACAAAGTGGCGACTATCTAGAAGCAGATTGTGATGGCGATGGTGTGACCAACGAAAAAGAGAATGAGGATGGCACGGACCCACAAGACCCTT
>NZ_JBNPYE010000028.1:0-526 GCF_051494225.1 Flagellimonas lutimaris
AAAGTTCAAATAAACGATGAAGCGAGTCCGATCACTTCTGTCAATTACTGTGTTATTGGTTGTGCTTTTTAATATTGGATGCACTACCACAGAAGACACAATTACTCTCATACCAAATAACTATACAGGAACAGTAAAAATTAAATTCAATAAAAAAGATGGGGAAGAGAAATTATATGAGGGGAAAAGTAGAGTGTATTTAATTCCCAAAACAGGAATACTTAAAACACAATTTGAGGCACAATATGGTTGGCATTATCCTAAATATTTTTACGTGACAGATGAAAATGATAGAATTCCAATCCAACCAATAATTCAATTAACGGAAGATGTATTGGATACTCTGGATATTAAAAAAACATATGTGTATAATTTTATGCATTTAGGTAATACAATTAAGGTAGATTCATTGGGTATTGAAACTGATTTGAACAATGCTGAGATTATACTTACAATTGGAAATCCACTATTAGATTGACCAATACCTATTAATGAATAAAATACGTACTTAAAAGTTCAAATAAAC
>NZ_JBNPYE010000029.1:0-472 GCF_051494225.1 Flagellimonas lutimaris
ACAAATTCCCTTTGGTCCAAAGGCATCACTTCATCGAGATAGGCATCGATAAAAACGTGCACGTTCACTTCGGTTGCCGAAGGAGTGTCCGTTTTTGGAAGGATCACGTCCAAGGTCTGTGCCATGGCATATCCGTGTTCCTTGTCCAGGAAGCTGGGGGTCCATTCGGCGTAGGCCGGTTTGTTCTTACAGCTTTGCAGTAAGGACAACAATGTAGGGGTGGCCACGGCGTAACCGAAGGCCAATCCCATATTTTTGAGTGCTGATCTTCTTTCCATTATATATTTCCTTTTTTAAGTTCTTGGGCGGCGTGGTTGGCTGCCCTTGCGGTAAATGCCATATAGGTCAAGGATGGGTTCACACAACTTGCGGAGGCCATAAAGGCACCATCGGTAACATATACGTTCTTACAGGTGTGTACTTGGTTGTTGCCATTTACAACGGAAGTCTTTGGGTCACGGCCCATACGTGC
>NZ_JBNPYE010000030.1:0-467 GCF_051494225.1 Flagellimonas lutimaris
GAGCTTGCCGCCCTTGATACGGACGATGCGGACGCGGACCCTACGAACGAATACAACACTGGAGCAGCTATGAATGCTGGTAGTGTTGAGATTACCGATGGTGGGGGCACAGTAGCAACAAACGTGATAAGTTCTAATGCGAACAACGACATTACAGCTGGAACGGACGGAGGTCTATACCTTAATGTAGCCTCGGTTACTATTTCTGAAACAGTAACTACATTGGCGGATAATGGAGATGGAAGCTTTACATATACAAGTGAAAATGGGACACTTACAACATTCACAGCCTCCAGTGTACTGGATAATGGCAATGGAACATCTACCATTACTTTGGCAGATGGTGGGACCATAACTGTTGATAATGATGGTGTTGATAATGTTGACGATGCGGACGCGGACCCTACGAACGAACTTTCGGATGTAGCCTTGACGGGCACGACCTTGGAACTGACCAATGCCGCTGC
>NZ_JBNPYE010000031.1:0-453 GCF_051494225.1 Flagellimonas lutimaris
CGTCAAGGTCTTGGCTAAGGGTGCCACCGGCATCCGTCACCTCGATGGAAGTTCCGTTGAGGGATACCCCGGTGTTGTATTCGTTCGTAGGGTCCGCGTCCGCATCGTCCGTATCAAGGGCGGCAAGTTCGGCGTCCGTCGCAAAGGTGCCGTCAAGGTCAACCCCCGTGGCCCCCGCAGCGGCATTGGTCAGTTCCAAGGTCGTGCCCGTCAAGGCTACATCCGAAAGTTCGTTCGTAGGGTCCGCGTCCGCATCGTCCGTATCAAGGGCGGCAAGTTCCGCGTCCGTCGCAAAGGTGCCGTCAAGGTCCACTCCCGTGGCCCCGGCAGCGGCATTGGTCAGTTCCAAGGTCGTGCCCGTCAAGGCTACATCCGAAAGTTCGTTCGTAGGGTCCGCGTCCGCATCGTCAACATTATCAACACCATCATTATCAACAGTTATGGTCCCACCAT
>NZ_JBNPYE010000032.1:0-441 GCF_051494225.1 Flagellimonas lutimaris
CGTCAAGGTCAACCCCCGTGGCCCCCGCAGCGGCATTGGTCAGTTCCAAGGTCGTGCCCGTCAAGGCTACATCGGAAAGTTCGTTCGTAGGGTCCGCGTCCGCGTCGTCCGTATCAAGGGCGGCAAGCTCCGCGTCCGTCGCAAAGGTCCCGTCAAGGTCTTGGCTAAGGGTGCCACCGGCATCCGTCACCTCGATGGAAGTTCCGTTGAGGGATACCCCGGTGTTGTATTCGTTCGTAGGGTCCGCGTCCGCGTCGTCCGTATCAAGGGCGGCAAGCTCCGCGTCCGTCGCAAAGGTGCCGTCAAGGTCCACTCCCGTGGCCCCCGCAGCGGCATTGGTCAGTTCCAAGGTCGTGCCCGTCAAGGCTACATCCGAAAGTTCGTTCGTAGGGTCCGCGTCCGCATCGTCCGTATCAAAACCATCAACATAAGCCTTGGTCG
>NZ_JBNPYE010000033.1:0-368 GCF_051494225.1 Flagellimonas lutimaris
TTAATGGATATTGAGCCAGCAGATATAGAACCTGCATTGCAGACATATCTTAAAAAGCGTACAGACGAGGAAGAAGAAGCACATTCCGAGGCGATCATGAACTACATGCAGGCCATCATGCAAGGTGGCGAAGCAAGCTTGGACGATGATATTGCCAGCTTCTCCTTTGCCAACGACCTGAGGGATTTGGCCACTTGGGCCTATAAAAATTCGGAATATGTTGGAGAGGAAGTATTGGCCTATTTGCCGATTCCCGGGGAGTACGTTCCCTGTGGCGATTTGCAAACATTGACCGGTGGGAAAGCTTGGTCGCTGTAGACTTTGTTCATCCATAAAATTTAAAAGCCTCCAAGATTGGAGGCTTTTTT
>NZ_JBNPYE010000034.1:0-356 GCF_051494225.1 Flagellimonas lutimaris
CGTCAAGGTCTTGGCTAAGGGTGCCACCGGCATCCGTCACCTCGATGGAAGTTCCGTTGAGGGATACCCCGGTGTTGTATTCGTTCGTAGGGTCCGCGTCCGCATCGTCCGTATCAAGGGCGGCAAGCTCCGCGTCCGTCGCAAAGGTACCGTCAAGGTCAACCCCCGTGGCCCCGGCAGCGGCATTGGTCAGTTCCAAGGTCGTGCCCGTCAAGGCTACATCGGAAAGTTCGTTCGTAGGGTCCGCGTCCGCGTCGTCCGTATCAAGGGCGGCAAGTTCCGCGTCCGTCGCAAAGGTGCCGTCAAGGTCAACCCCCGTGGCCCCCGCAGCGGCATTGGTCAGTTCCAAGGTCGTG
>NZ_JBNPYE010000035.1:0-351 GCF_051494225.1 Flagellimonas lutimaris
CGTTGTGAACAATTCGCCAAGGGCGAACTTTAATCTGCGCAACTTCGTTGCAATGCATCTTAAAGTAAATTGTTCACAACAGAGCGCTAAACCAAATTGCACCTATCGCACTACCCAGAATATCGCCCTTGTGCGGGCATCGAGCCAAAACAGTGCACAACTCATGCTAAAAGCAATTTGGCACTGTAATTTATACTCCCAACAACACGAAATCCAACAAGGATACGTCCGCTCACGCGGACTCCTTGACAAACCACGCCATAAGATTATAAGGAGGAAAGTTCTTTTGACATGGTTGAACGGATTTCGTTATATTTCCGTAGAAATCACAGCACTACGTTTAGCGCTCTG
>NZ_JBNPYE010000036.1:0-336 GCF_051494225.1 Flagellimonas lutimaris
AAGGTGTGTCGTTGATGGTCACGGTGAAGTTGCTCTCCGCGGAGCAGTTCGGTGTGGTGCCCGTCTCGTTGTAGACGTAGACGGTCATGGTGCTGTCCACCTCGTAGCCCACGGGCAGTGGGTTGCCTCCTCCGTTGGGGGCGTCGAAATAGTTGCCGTCCGTGAGTGCGGGCAGGATGTAGGAGTCACATGCGGTGACGTCCGCTGGGGCGTCCACCAAAGGTGTGTCGTTGATGGTCACGGTGAAGTTGCTCTCCGCGGAGCAGTTCGGTGTGGTGCCCGTCTCGTTGTAGACGTAGACGGTCATGGTGCTGTCCACCTCGTAGCCCACGGGCA
>NZ_JBNPYE010000037.1:0-327 GCF_051494225.1 Flagellimonas lutimaris
GCTCCGCGTCCGTCGCAAAGGTCCCGTCAAGGTCCACTCCCGTGGCCCCGGCAGCGGCATTGGTCAGTTCCAAGGTCGTGCCCGTCAAGGCTACATCCGAAAGTTCGTTCGTAGGGTCCGCGTCCGCGTCGTCCGTATCAAGGGCGGCAAGCTCCGCGTCCGTCGCAAAGGTGCCGTCAAGGTCAACCCCCGTGGCCCCCGCAGCGGCATTGGTCAGTTCCAAGGTCGTGCCCGTCAAGGCTACATCCGAAAGTTCGTTCGTAGGGTCCGCGTCCGCATCGTCAACATTATCAACACCATCATTATCAACAGTTATGGTCCCACCAT
>NZ_JBNPYE010000038.1:0-312 GCF_051494225.1 Flagellimonas lutimaris
CCATGGCACAGACCTTGGACGTGATCCTTCCAAAAACGGACACTCCTTCGGCAACCGAAGTGAACGTGCACGTTTTTATCGATGCCTATCTCGATGAAGTGATGCCTTTGGACCAAAGGGAATTTGTTGTCATGAAAATGAACAAGTTCTATGACAAGGTACTTGCAGACTCTGGCAAAGAAACATTAATGGATATTGAGCCAGCAGATATAGAACCTGCATTGCAGACATATCTTAAAAAGCGTACAGACGAGGAAGAAGAAGCACATTCCGAGGCGATCATGAACTACATGCAGGCCATCATGCAAGGTG
>NZ_JBNPYE010000039.1:0-312 GCF_051494225.1 Flagellimonas lutimaris
CCATGGCACAGACCTTGGACGTGATCCTTCCAAAAACGGACACTCCTTCGGCAACCGAAGTGAACGTGCACGTTTTTATCGATGCCTATCTCGATGAAGTGATGCCTTTGGACCAAAGGGAATTTGTCGTCATGAAAATGAACAAGTTCTATGACAAGGTACTTGCAGACTCTGGCAAAGAAACTTTAATGGATATTGAGCCAGCAGATATAGAACCTGCATTGCAGACATATCTTAAAAAGCGTACAGACGAGGAAGAAGAAGCACATTCCGAGGCGATCATGAACTACATGCAGGCCATCATGCAAGGTG
>NZ_JBNPYE010000040.1:0-309 GCF_051494225.1 Flagellimonas lutimaris
TCACGGACGGCAACTATTTCGACGCGCCCAACGGGGGCGGCAACGCCCTGCCAGTGGGATACGTGGTGGACAGCACCATGACCGTCTACGTCTACAGCGAGACCGGCACCACACCGAACTGCTCCGCCGAGAGCAACTTCACCGTGACCATCAACAACACCCCGCCGGTGGACGCCCCCGACGACGTCACCGCATGTGACTCCTACGCACTGCCCCCACTCACGGACGGCAACTATTTCGACGCGCCCAACGGGGGCGGCAACGCCCTGCCAGTGGGATACGTGGTGGACAGCACCATGACCGTCTACG
>NZ_JBNPYE010000041.1:0-288 GCF_051494225.1 Flagellimonas lutimaris
CGTAGACGGTCATGGTGCTGTCCACCACGTATCCCACTGGCAGGGCGTTGCCGCCCCCGTTGGGCGCGTCGAAATAGTTGCCGTCCGTGAGTGGGGGCAGTGCGTAGGAGTCACATGCGGTGACGTCCGCCGGTGCGTCCACCAAAGGTGTGTCGTTGATGGTCACGGTGAAGTTGCTCTCGGCGGAGCAGTTCGGTGTGGTGCCCGTCTCGTTGTAGACGTACAGGGTGGTGGTCGTTGTTATGGCGTCCCCTGCGGACAGGGCGTTGCCCCCTCCGTTGGGGGCGT
>NZ_JBNPYE010000042.1:0-264 GCF_051494225.1 Flagellimonas lutimaris
AAGGGTCTTGTGGGTCCGTGCCATCCTCATTCTCTTTTTCGTTGGTCACACCATCGCCATCACAATCTGCTTCTAGATAGTCGCCACTTTGTGGAAGGGTAATACTGTCAGGGTTATAATCACATGGATCCAATGGGTCTGTTCCATCCTCGGTCTCATCGCCGTTGGTAACCCCATCCCCATCACAGTCGGAGTTGTTCCAAGTCGAATCAGGGTCAACCGTTTGGCTATCCAGCACAAAATCACAAGGGTCTTGTGGGTCCG
>NZ_JBNPYE010000043.1:0-261 GCF_051494225.1 Flagellimonas lutimaris
CCGCGGAGAGCAACTTCACCGTGACCATCAACAACACCCCGCCGGTGGACGCCCCGGCGGACGTCACCGCATGTGACTCCTACACACTGCCCCCACTCACGGACGGCAACTATTTCGACGCCCCCAAAGGAGGGGGCAACCCACTGCCCGTGGGCTACGAGGTGGACAGCACCATGACCGTCTACGTCTACAACGAGACGGGCACCACACCGAACTGCTCCGCGGAGAGCAACTTCACCGTGACCATCAACGACACACCTT
>NZ_JBNPYE010000044.1:0-253 GCF_051494225.1 Flagellimonas lutimaris
TATAACAGAAGAAGAATACACTCCTCTTTGGGATATAAGACTATAGAGGAAATTGAAATAGAATTGTATAATCAAAAAATAGCAGCATGACTCTTATCTAATTGTCCACTTTTTTGTTGCAAGTCCAATATGATAACCAACTTGGGCCAAAACATGGTTGACCAGTTCCAGGACCTGTCGATTGTCATCTACGACGAGGATAGAAGTGTCTTTATACATTCAATGTGTCCGTTAAAAATTCTTGCAAAGCCAC
>NZ_JBNPYE010000045.1:0-252 GCF_051494225.1 Flagellimonas lutimaris
ACTTTATTTGTTTGAGCAATTCAAAGCCACTTATTCCTGGAAGGTTGATGTCCAATAGGACTAAATCAAATTTTTGACTTGACAATCGTCGGAACAGAAATTGCCCCTTCGGAATAAATGAAATATGGACTTACTATATTTAACCGGACATAGAGTTAAGAGCGTTTTAGTTATTAAAATTAACTTTGAAAAATGTCAAGAGAAAAAAGAAATTACACTGCAGAGTTTAAGGAAAAAGCTGTAGAACTTAGT
>NZ_JBNPYE010000046.1:0-231 GCF_051494225.1 Flagellimonas lutimaris
TGCCGTCCGTGAGTGGGGGCAGTGTGTAGGAGTCACATGCGGTGACGTCCGCCGGGGCGTCCACCGGCGGGGTGTTGTTGATGGTCACGGTGAAGTTGCTCTCCGCGGAGCAGTTCGGTGTGGTGCCGGTCTCGCTGTAGACGTAGACGGTCATGGTGCTGTCCACCACGTATCCCACTGGCAGGGCGTTGCCGCCCCCGTTGGGCGCGTCGAAATAGTTGCCGTCCGTGA
>NZ_JBNPYE010000047.1:0-203 GCF_051494225.1 Flagellimonas lutimaris
AACAGACCCATTGGATCCCTGTGATTTTGCAATGGAGCACCAGGATTGCTCAGTATCCGACGAATGGAAAAAGGACGATTGTGATGGCGATGGCGTAAGCAATGGACGAGAAAATGAAGATGGGACAGATCCATTGGACCCTTGTGATTTTGTATTGGAGCATCAGGATTGTTCAGTATCCGATGAATGGAAAAAAGAAGATT